>JAJQEO010000038.1 GCA_021201665.1 Lachnospiraceae bacterium
TGTTAGATGATGTACGTCGGGGGATGTCCCGCCAGTGGCTACCGTGAGAACGGCGTGGGATGATGCCGCCGTAGATGTCGGCAGTACGACGGGGGATGATTCCACAGGAGATGCCGACGGTACGACGGGGGATGATACTGCTGGAGATACCAGCAGCACGACGGGGGATGATTCTGTCGGAGATGCTGACAGTACGGCAGATGACAGCTCCTCCGGGGAAACGGCAGATGGCAGTCAGACAGATGGTGCATCCGGCTCAACAGATGACGGTTCTGCAGCTGATACATCCGGGATGTCGGACGACTCTTCGGACAACGAGGGTACGCAGAATTCCGCCTCCGGCGGCGCGACTCTGGCCGGAGCAGGCAGTTGAAAGGAAACGAGGAAGGTTTCGCTTCCGGCGGCGCGACCCTGGCCGGTGCCGGCGGATGAAATATTGGAGGGGACAATGGGAGATCAGGATTATAATCCAAACGAACGGCGTGCGAAACGCCGAAAGCATGAGCTGGTTATGAAATGCATTATATCGGTGCTGATACTGGCGATCGTGGTGATGGTTGCGTTGCTGGCGAAGGAAGTGGTGATTCCGGAGGTTGTGAAGCTGACGAGTGTGGAGCTGCTGGAGCAGGGGAACACCAGCCAGGGCGAGACGGGCAGCATTGAAACAACCCTGGCAGAAACAGGCGGCGCTGGTGATACAAGCGCGGACGGCACGGGCGGGGAAAACGAGGATTCCGATGCTTCGGGCAGTACAGATGCTGCGGGCCATGCAGACGCGGATAGTTCGGATGCGGCAGCGGCAGACGGCACGGAGGCCGAAAGCTCAGAGGAAGCTTCTGATGAGGACGGTCTGTCGACCGCTGAGGAGGCGGAGATAGACGCGGTGCTCATGGAGGCGGAGACGCTTGCCGCCATGTATGACTATGATGGAGCCATCGAGTGTGTACAGGCCTCCGAATATTATGAGACGAGCGAGCTCCTGCAGCAGGCCGCGTCCAGCTACGAAAAGACAAAGGCAAACTGCGTTTCCTGGCAGCCGGATGAGGTGACGCACATCTTTTTCCATCTGATTATCTGGGACGCGTCAAAGGCCTTTGACGGGGATCAGTATGCCGAAGGCTATAATCAGTACATGGTAACAATGAACGAGTTTTCCGCAATCATGGAGACCATGTATGAAGAAGGATATGTAATGGTCAGCATGCACGACATGTGTACGGTAAACGAGGATGGGACCGTGACCCGGAAAGAGATCCTTCTGCCGGAGGGCAAAATACCGTTTGTCCTTTCGCAGGATGATGTAAATTATTACCATTATATGGACGGCGACGGTTTTGCCTCAAGGCTGGTGCTGGACGAAAATGGCGATGTGAAGGCGGAATATATTGAGGATGACGGATCTGTCTCCGTCGGGGACTATGATCTGATACCCTGGATTGACACGTTTGTGGACGCACATCCGGATTTTTCTTATCACGGCCATAAGGGGACGATCGCGCTGACCGGATATGAAGGAGTGCTGGGCTACCGGACGGATGAGGTCTATCTGACAAAGGAGGAAGAGCGTCTGACCTACTGGCAGAAGATTTTCCTGGAGGAAAATCCGGATTTTGATGAGGAAGCCTGGCAGAATGAGGTCGATATGGCCACCGCTGTCGCGGATGCGCTGAAAGCGGACGGCTGGGAATTCGCCAGCCATACCTGGGGGCACATCGACCCGATGGTCAAGGGACTGGACGGCACGATGACGGATACGGAGCGCTGGAAAAATAATGTGGAGACGATCGTCGGGGAGACGGATATTATTATCTTCGCATTTGGCGCGGACATCAGCAACTGGACAGAATATTCGGAGGATAATGAATATTATATCTATCTGAAGGAGCAAGGCTACAATATTTTCTGCTGTGTCGACTCGACACAGTACTGGGTGCAGTTCAACGGCACATCCATGCGCATGGGGCGGCGCAACATCGATGGCTACCGCATGTATTACAATGCGGATATGCTCTCAGACCTTTTTGATGTGAGCAGCGTCTGGGACAGCCAGCGTCCGGATACCGTAGCGGAACTCTCCGACGCGGCCGGCACGATGAGCTCGGAGTATTCGTCATCGACTACAGGGGATTCATCATCAACGGATGCAGGTTCGTCGTCAACGGATGAAGGTTCATCATCGACGGATGAAGGTTCGTCGTCAACAGATGAAGGTTCGTCATCAGCGGATGAAGAGCCTACTGAGAGCGGAGGAGAATAAGCCAGAGCATATTGCTTATTTGTCTGCCAAAGGAACGACGCAAAAGAGTCGGCAGAATTAAATGGATATAGAAGATGCAATGAAATATAAAAACAATCAGAAATAATAACCAGAAACAACAATCAAAAGCAGTAATCAAAAACAGCAATCAAAGACAATCACTCAGAAACAACATCGGAGGAAAATGACTTATGAGGACTTATCTTGTGACCGGAGGAGCCGGATTCATCGGTTCAAATTACATTCACTACATGTTTCGCAAATACGGAGACACTATCCGTATCATCAACGTAGACAAGCTGACCTACGCGGGAAATCTGGAAAACCTCCGCGATGTGGAGACCCGGGAAAACTATACCTTTATCCGCGCGGATATCTGTGATTCAGAGGCGATCAACCGGATTTTTGAGGAAAATGACATCGACCGGGTCGTACATTTCGCGGCGGAAAGCCATGTGGACCGGAGCATCCGTGACCCGGAGGTGTTTGTGAAGACCAATGTACTTGGCACTCTGGTCATGCTGAACGCGGCGAAAGCAGCCTGGGAGCTGCCGGACGGCACTTTTAAGCCAGGGAAAAAGTTCCTGCACGTTTCAACGGACGAGGTGTACGGCTCTCTGGAAAATGAGGGCGAATATTTTTACGAGACGACCCCGTACGCGCCGCACAGTCCCTACTCCGCGAGCAAGGCGTCCTCAGACATGCTTGTGAAAGCCTATATGGACACCTATCATTTTCCGGCGAACATCACGAACTGCAGCAACAACTACGGCCCTTACCAGTTCCCGGAGAAGCTGATCCCGCTGATCATCAACAACGCCCTGCAGGGCAAGTCCCTTCCGGTGTACGGCGACGGCAAAAACGTCCGCGACTGGCTCTATGTAGAAGACCACGCGAAGGGCATCGATCTGGTGCAGGAAAAAGGCCGCCTCTTTGAGACCTACAATATCGGCGGCCACAACGAGCGGCAGAATATCCAGATTATCCATATTATTCTGGACACTCTGTGCGAAATGCTGCCGGACGATGACCCGAGGAAGGCGCACATCAATGAGAGCCTGATCACCTACGTCACAGACCGCAAGGGCCACGACCGCCGTTACGCGATTGCGCCGGACAAAATCCGCGCCGAGGTCGGCTGGGAGCCCGAGACAAAATTCGAGGACGGCATCCGTCTCACCATCCGCTGGTATTTCGAGCATGAAGACTGGATGGCGAACGTCACCAGCGGCGATTACCAGAAATATTATGACGAGATGTATCAGGGGAAATAATGCGGCGGGAAGCAAAACGATTTCCATTGTCCCCTGTACAGCATAAAAAGGCAACACTGTGTTCCGATGAACAGACCTGAGACCTGATGGGATGAAGATGGCGTGAGGGAGGTCATGGCAAATGGGAAAATATCTGAATCCGGGATATGATGGATTTGAAGAAATCCGAAGAGACATCTATGTCGACAAATCCGGCCTGATCACCTATATGAACAGCCTGATCGGAAAGCCAAAGCCCCTGGTCTGCTTCAGCAGACCAAGACGGTTTGGAAAGACCTTTGCTGCTGATATGCTGTGTGCCTATTATGACAAGAGTTGCGACTCCAGGTTTCTCTTTGGAGATCTGGAGGTAGCCGAATCAGACAGCTTCATGACACACCTGAATCAGTACAATGTTCTTTCATTTGATGTGACCGGATTTATTACGAAATCCGGAGAATGTGGGACAAACATATTGATGAAAATGCAAAAAGCCCTTTTGGAAGATCTTCGGCAGGCCTTCCCCGACTGTCAGCCATCAGAAGAAGACAGCCTTGCGGACGCACTTTATAAGATCGTGACAAAGGGGAATGCGAAGTTTGTGTTTGTTATTGATGAATGGGACGCGCTGTTCCGCGAATTTAAGGATGACACAGATCTGCAAAGGGATTATATTCTGCTTTTGCGCAGTCTGTTTAAGAACAAGGATGTTACAACAAAAGTGGTTGCTGCCGCGTATATGACCGGCATACTTCCTGTAAAAAAATATGGAACCGAATCCGCAGTGTCCGATTTTAAAGAATTTACAATGGAAAACCCGGCAAAGCTTGCGGAATATGTGGGCTTTACGGAGGCAGAGGTCAGAAAGCTCTGCGGAGAATACCATATGGATTTTGCCGGAATGCGTACCTGGTATGATGGATATTCTTTCAGTAAGATCAAACACGTATACAGTCCGAACTCTGTGATGAGTGCGATACAGAACGAGGAATTCCGCAATTACTGGACAAAGACGGAGTCTTTCGAGAGCCTGAAAAAATATATTAGCATGAATCAGGATGGATTGAGAGATGCTGTGATTTTGATGTTGGGCGGGCAAAGAGTCGCAGTTGATACCGGCACTTTCCAAAATGATGTTACTTCATTTAGTAGTAAAGATGATGTGCTTACGTTGTTGATTCATCTGGGATATCTGGCTTACAATCAGGCCGAAGGGGAAGTGTATATCCCTAATCGTGAAGTAGCTGAAATATTTCGATCATCTGTAAAAGGAGGAAAATGGGCGCCGGTCGAGCGCGCAATCAGCCAGGCGGAAAGACTGCTGGATGTTACAATTCGCGGGGATAGTGAGAAGATAGCGGAATCGCTGGAACTGGTTCACGAGGAATGTTCCTCCGCACTGACCTACAATGATGAGAATTCACTTGCCTGTGCAATCTATATCGCGTATTACACGGCCAGGAATTATTATATGATAATCCGGGAACTACCAGCTGGTAAAGGCTTTGCGGACTATGCGTTCATCCCTCGTCCGGACTCAGACAAGCCTGCAATGGTCATTGAGTTAAAATACGACAAAGATGCTGACACCGCGATCCGGCAGATTCATGACAATCGTTATGCGGGTGCGCTGAAGGATTATTCCGGCAGCCTCCTTTTAGTAGGGATTAACTACGATAAGGACGCAAAAGGGAAAAAAAGAAAGAAACACAGCTGCGTGGTTGAGAGGATGTGAAAACAGCGGCTGTATTACTCTGGGAGCTGAAATATGTTTGATTACGCCTATTATCTGGCTATGATAGTTGTCTATTTGTGCCTCTACTATATGACAGGAGTATTGGTGGGGAAATATATCCTTTCGAAGCAGCAGGATTTACCGGTTACTGTCATATTGGGCTTTTTCTGCTATTTTTTTCTGTTTACCGTGGTCACATACCCCTTAAAGCTGACGCTTCAGCCATTATCCACTCTGTCACTGATCTGGCGAGTGTGTATGCTGCTTATTGTTGTACTTTTTTTCTTTACCCAGCGAAAGCTTTTGCAGGAAAAAATATCTTCTCTCAGAGCAATCTTGGGGACGAAGGATAAGTATGTATTTCTGCTGTTCCTTCTGCTGCTTCTGGTTCAGCTGATCATCATCAATCTGAATGATGAAAGCTATGCCATGTGGGATCAGTCCTATTATATCGGGGACGCTTCCGCTTCCCTGTATACCAACACAATCAGCCAGTATGATCCGTATTCAGGGCGTCTCTTAAGCCGTCTGAATACGGAATATCTGCTGGAAACCTATCAGAATCACACCGCTGTCATGAGCCAGATCTTTGGGCTGCACCCTCTGATAGAGAATCTGACCATCATGGCGTCTGCGGTAGTGATTCTGTATAATCTGCTTGCATGGGAGTTTGGGAAACTATTCTTTGGCGGAGACCGGGTAAAATGTCTGTATCTGACAGGATTTCTGACCCTTTTGAATTTCTGCAGCTTTAACCTTTACACAGCTGCGGAATTCCTGATCATAAGGCCCTCCGAGGGGAAGACCATCCTGGCGGTGCTGATTATTCCCGCGCTGCTGCTCTTTTTTATGAAAACGATTAAAGAATACCAGTCCGCTTTATGGTGGGTGTGCTCCTTCCTGGTGATTTTAGGTTCCTTTGGGCTGAATATGTCTTCTATCTATATCATACCATTCGAAATCAGCGCTTTTTACCTGCCGTTTTTCTGGCGCGAAAAAAAGCCTGAGATACTTATACGATGGCTGATTCTGTTGCTTCCGTGCGTGCTGATGGCGGCTGCGTATTTACTGACCAAATATAAAGTGTTTATATACACCTCTTAGTATACGTAAAGACAGAGGACTTTGGCGGGCGGATGCTTTTGTTGATAAATCACAGGTAAGAAGGAGAGTGCGGCAGGTGAAACAGATCTTCCAGCTTTCAAATGTTCAGTTTTTTTATAATGCCTTTCGTACTGCCATCAAAGGGGTTGAATGGTTTGTACTTGTTTATTTTATCTGTATCATCATGATTTTTATCCTTGGCCGGAAGGAATGGAAGGACGTATTCGCCAGGCCGCTCGTGTTTATGGCGGTTACCATATATAACCCTTTCCTGATCGTTCCTGTCGCGGAGCTGATCAATCTGACCACCCGCATCCGGCGTATTTTCTGGCTGATACCGGTCAATCTGCTGCTTGCTTTTGTGCTTACTTCTGTCTGCACGGCGGCTCCTGGGGAATATGCTCTGTTAAGCCAGGAAAAATGGTCAGAAAACAGGTTGTTATCGCGCTTCTGCGCGAAAAAGCAGTCCAGCCGGATATTCCGTTATGGGATCGTTGTCTGCATGGTTTTGATTATTGCTGTGCTGGGGACTTCGGTGATCCCGAATCTTCATATGACTCAGAATCGCTACAAGGTAGACAGTGCCCTTGTCACGATCTCTGACTATCTGGAAAAGGACACTGCCGCAACCGGCCTCGATAAGGTAGTGCTTTATTCCGACACACTACTCCTTGAATTACGGGAACTTGATCCCTCAATAGAGAGCGCCCTGCGGCGGGACGAGCTGCTCACCTACAGTCCGGATCTGGAGGATGAGGAGGCGATACAGGAGACAGTAAACTCAAAATCCTGGCTGAAAATTCTGGCACTTGTGTCGCGCTTTCAGGTGCAGGTGGACACGGAAAGCTTTCAGAAGGCAATGGACAAATATGGCGTCAATTATATTATCATGATTCCGAATGATGAGATGGACGCGTATTACACAGAAGCCGGCTACCCGCTTGCGACAAAAATCGGGGCGTTTGCTGTATACAGAAGAGAGACGGGATGAAAAGAATTGACTCTTGTGGAAGATTGCTTCCTGTGATAAACTGGACGCATTGAGTGAGCCGGTCTGATTCAGGACATAATTGATTAATTCAGAAAGTTGAGATACGAGAATGGGAAAAATAACAGTAGAAACCTGTGAGATTGAGGGTCTGAAGGTGATCACGCCGACTGTTTTCGGGGACGCCAGAGGCTATTTTATGGAAACGTACAATTACAATGACTTTGCGGCGGCAGGGATTGACCAGACTTTTGTCCAGGACAATCAGTCTGCCTCTAAGAAAGGGGTTCTGCGCGGACTGCATTTCCAGAAGCAGTATCCGCAGGATAAGCTGGTGCGTGTGGTGTCCGGCGCGGTATTTGACGTGGCGGTCGATCTCCGCAAGGGTTCGCCGACCTTCGGGAAATGGTTTGGAGTGGAGCTTTCTGCGGAGAATAAAAAGCAGTTTTTCATTCCGAAGAATTTTGCGCACGGATTTGTCGTGCTGTCGGATTTTGCAGAGTTTGCCTATAAGTGTACAGATTTCTATCACCCGGACGATGAGGGCGGTCTTCGGTACGATGACCCCGAGATCGGTGTGGCCTGGCCGATTCCGGAAGGCATGGAGCTGATCATGACGGAGAAGGACCGTAACTGGGGGAGCTTTGCAGAGTACCGGGCAGCTGTAAAATAGTGGGGATTTTTGTATGAAGGAGCTGTTGTCATGGCCGGCTGAAATTTTTCGCGGTCGGCATATGATTTTTAAACTGGCGCGTAATGATTTCCGCAAGAAATTTGCCGGCTCTTACCTCGGCGTACTATGGGCATTTGTGCAGCCGGTCGTGACGGTTCTCGTCTACTGGTTTGTATTTGAGGTCGGATTTCGTTCCGCCGATACGTCGATTCCGGTTCCATTTCTGCTGTATCTGGTGGCTGGAATTGTCCCCTGGTTTTTCTTCCAGGACGCCTGGACTGGCGGGACGAATGTGCTCACAGAGTATAGCTATCTTGTAAAAAAGGTGGTCTTTCAGATCCGGGTGCTGCCTGCCGTAAAGATGATTTCGGCATTGTTTGTGCATCTGTTTTTTGTATGCTTTATTATTGTACTCTATTGCTTTTACGGACATTTTCCGGATGGCTATTATCTGCAGCTGATTTATTATTCGGGAGGACTCATTCTTCTGACATTGGGACTGAGCTACGCGACGAGCGCGGTTACTGTGCTGTTCCGGGATTTGTCGCAGGTAGTCGGGATTGTGCTGCAGGTGGGCATCTGGTTTACGCCGATCATGTGGGTCGCGGAAAACCGGCTTGTCAATTATCCGATTCTGGCGAAGGTACTGAAGCTGAATCCGATCTACTATGTCGTGACCGGATACCGTGATGCGTTTATCTATAAGAACTGGTTCTGGGAGCGCCCCCTGTGGACACTCTATTTCTGGTGCTTTACAGCGGGAATGCTGGTGTTTGGAACCTGGATTTTTGAAAAGCTGCGCGTACATTTTGCGGATGTGCTCTAGATGCGCACAGGCGCGGGAGGAGATAAGAAATTTTGGAGAATCAGACTGCGATCCGGGTGGATCATCTGACAAAAATGTATAAGCTGTATGACCGCCCGTCGGACCGCCTGAAGGACAGCCTGGGGCTTTCGAGAAAAAAATGCTATCAGGAGCATTATGCGCTGACGGATATCAGCTTTTCGGTAAAAAAGGGTGAGACGATCGGCATTATCGGCACGAACGGGGCGGGGAAGTCCACCATTCTGAAAATTATCACCGGCGTTCTGAACCCGACCGGCGGAACGGTAACGGTCGACGGACGCATTTCCGCGCTTCTCGAGCTGGGAGCCGGCTTTAATATGGAATACAGCGGCATTGAGAATGTCCATCTGAATGGCACCATGATGGGCTTTTCCGATGAAGAGATAGAGGCGCGTCTGCCGGAGATACTCAGATTCGCCGATATCGGGGAGTTTGTGTACCAGCCGGTCCGGACTTATTCGAGCGGCATGTTTGTGCGGCTGGCATTTGCGGTCGCCATCAACATCGATCCAGAGATTCTGATTGTGGACGAAGCCCTCTCTGTCGGCGACGTGTTTTTTCAGGCGAAATGCTATCGAAAGTTCGAGGATTTTAAAAGAGAGGGGAAGACGATTTTATTTGTCAGCCATGACCTGAGCAGCATCAGCAAGTACTGTGACAGGGTGATTTTGCTGGATCATGGAAAAATCGCGGGGGACGGTTCCCCTAAGGAAATCGTGGATCTGTATAAGCAGCTTCTGGTGCATCAGGATCCGGCGAAAATGGGCACGCCGGTGGCGGAGCGTGAAGCGCGAAACGCGGACTCACGGACGCAGGTCTCCGACTGGAGGGGCCTGCGGGATATGAACCCGGATGTACTGGAATACGGCGACCGCAGAGCCGAAATCATCGGTTTCCAGATCCAGGACGCAGCGGGAACTCCTTCCACGACCATTGAAAAGGGCACTTCCTTTACAATCAAAATGCGTGTCCGCTATCAGGACGACTTGGAGGATCCGATTTTCGCGTATACCATTAAAGACATGCGCGGGACGGAGATTACCGGGACAAATACGATGTATGAGAAGGTGACGATACAGCCGCGCAAAAAAGGCGATGTGGATGTTGTCTCTTTTACCCAGCGGGTGGATCTGCAGGGGGGAGAGTATCTGATTTCCCTGGGGCTGACCGGATATCAGGGCGGAGAATTTGTCGTGCATCACCGGCTGTATGACGTGTGCAGCCTGGTCGTGGTGTCGTCGAAAAACACGGTGGGATTTTACGACATGAATTCCAGCATCACCGTGGAGCGGGAGCGCGGATAAGAGTGCCGGACAAATGGAGACGGCGAGGTGCGTGAATGACGATAAGTATCCAATAAATGAAACGGCGAATGAGGGAGCAGCGACAAATGCAGGATAAATGGAACGGTGAGATGGAAGAGCAGGTCGGGAAGGCAGTTCTGGATTATCAGTTCTATCCGGGCGAGGATCAGTACACGGATGGCAATATCGAAGAGGAAATGCTTGCTCTTGCGAAGGAATATGGGGATGCGCCGATGGACAGGGTGATTGCTGAACGCAAAAGCTGGCCGATCCTCTATCATTTTTCACATATCAGAGAAAATATTATAGACTGGCTGCCGATGACCGGCCGGGAGCGTGTGCTGGAAATCGGCGCGGGGCCGGGGGCAGTCACGGGTGCGCTTTTAAGGAAGGCTGCACAGGTAACCTGCATTGATTTGTCGCGCAGGCGCAGCCTGATCAATGCGTACCGGCATCAGAACTGTGAAAACCTTCGGATATTGGTGGGCAATTTTCAGGATATAGAGGAGCACCTGAATGAGGACTTTGATCTGATCACACTGATCGGCGTGTTTGAATACGCGCAGTATTCGATCCAGTCTGAACGGCCTTTTGTGGAATATCTCGAGCGCATCCGCCGCCGCCTTGCGCCTGAAGGCAGGGTCGTGATTGCGATTGAAAACCGTCTTGGCCTCAAATACTGGGCGGGGGCGACGGAGGACCACACCGGGATTTATTTTGAAGGGCTGGAAGGCTATCCGACAACGGACTATGTGCGCACGTTTTCTAAGCCGGAGCTTGAGGCGGTAATCCGGGAGGCCGGATTTGAAAATCTGACCTTTTACTACCCTTACCCGGACTACAAGCTTCCGGAAAAAATTTATTCGGACGAATATCTTCCGCGCAGGGGTGAGCTGAACCGTAATACGCAGAATTTTGACCGGGAGCGGATGCGTATCTTCAGCGAGGAGCTGGTCTATGATTCTCTGGTCGAATGCGGACAGTTTCCGCAGTTTTCAAACTCTTTTTTGGTGATTGCCTCCTGATTCAGAAAGGAAGAGTATGGATAAGGTCATTTTTACAAAATACTCAGACGAGCGGGATCCCCGGTTTTCCATCCGAACGGATATTCTGGAAGAAAACGGAAGCCGCCAGATCCGGAAAATTCCATTAACCGACGGGGCAAAGGCGCATGTTGCTGATATCTATCACCGGTATGAAGCACTCAGGCTGGATCTGGAGCATTCGCCGCTTCGGGTAAATCCCTGTACGGTATGCGGGGACGGCGTTCGCTTTCCCTTCTGCGAGGGGGCAACGCTGGAGGCACGCCTTGATGGCTTGCTGGAGAAGGGCGATACCGAAACACTGGTGCGGGAGATTGAGGATTTTTTTGCAGTTTTTGCGAAAACGGCAGAGCCAGGGTGTGATCGTCTTTTTCAGGAAACATCTGATTTTTCGGAGGTGTTTGGCCATCTGGATCTGCCGGAACCGCTCTACTGCCGCGAGGTTTCTGACATTGACATGGTATTTGCCAATGTGATCGAAACGGAAACCGGCCCGGAGCTGATTGATTATGAATGGACATTTTTGTTTCCTGTACCGGTAAAGTTCATACAATATCGCTGCCTGCATTATTATATTTTGGGTACCTCCCGGAGAGAAAGCCTGAAGGAGCTGGATTTGTACGGCCGGTTTGGAATCAGCCCCAAAGAGCAGGAAGAATTTGAAAAAATGGAACGCCATTTTCAGCAATATATACTCGGCGATTATACACCGCTCTGGAAGCTGTATGACGGCATCTCTGAAGGGGTAATGGAGCTTTCACAGATGGTCACCTCTGAAAAAGAGAAAAAGGATCACCGTACTGTTGAGATTTATTTTGATAAGGGGAACGGATACAGCGCCGCGGACTGTGAAAAACGTTCGGTTTCTCATGACGGCCCGGTAACTGTTGAGATCACACCGCCGGAGGGGACGCGTGCGGTCCGCGTGGATCCGTGCAGCGGAAAAAGTGTGGTGCGGGTGTTCGAACTGAGACAGGGAGAGAACCCGCTGTCCTGGACATCGAATGGCCTTCGGGCGGTAAACGGAGATCTTATTTTTGACACAGAGGATCCCCAGATCTATATGCAGATTCATTCGGCTGCGCCTGTGACCGTCCGGTTTCTGGCAGAGCCGATCAGTGGACTGACCCGGGAACTGCTCCTGAACCAGTACGGCCATTTGCATTGGCTGGCGAAAACTCCTCTGTGGAATCTGTATACATGGGCAAAGCGGCTGAAAAAGGATAGAAAACCATAATGTGGATTTCTTTCACTACGGAATCCGTCGGGAAGCATGCGATATGTGTGGAGTGCGGGAAGGTTCGCCGGCAATGGTACGTATGGATGGCAATGGTATGTGCGGTACCGTGGGAAGGTTCGCCGGTAATGGTGCGAGCGTATGTGCGGGGCGGAAGAAGGCTCGCTGGCAATGGTATGTGCAGGGCGGAAGAAGGCTCGCTGGCGATGATAAGTGCAAGGCGGAAGAAGGCTCGCCGGCAATGGTACGTGCGGGTTGGAAGAAGGTTTACTGGCGGAAAGGAATGGAGACATGGAGGGCAGGTTTACACGGGAACGGATTCGGTTTCACACGAAAAAACCGAATACTCTGGTGATTCAGGGCTGGTTTGAGGGCGATGAGCTGGGGCAGGAGCAGTTTGAAGCCCGGCTCGGAAACCATCCGCTGCCGGTTGCCCTGACTGTGCAGCGCGGTGTGGAGGTGACGAAGAAATATCTTCGCTACAAGACAAACGTGATGGCGGAATACTTCATCATGATTGAACTGCCGGGACATACCGCGCGGGAGCTGGGCGGAAAAACACTCTGCATTTACCATTGTGAGCCTCAGAAGCCGCATTTGATTCTGCGGATAAGCGCAGTCCAGGTAGAACATCTTTCCAGACATCTGGAGTCGTGGATGGAGACCCTGCGTGAGCTGCCGGACGGCAGATATCAGCTGCGGGGCTGGTACATGGGATGCCCAGATGCGGCAATTGCCGTTCTTGATGGAGCCGGGAAAGTACTCCCCTCCAAATGTACGACTGGGAACCGCACGGATATCCTTGGCGAATTTCCGGAGGCAGCTCTGGAGGAAACCCATGGCTTTGAGCTGGTATTTGACAGACCCTCGGAGAATTATCTGAGGCTGGCTCTGAAAGGAAGCGGGAAAAAAGCCCTCTATACGGTTAACTGTGAGAAAATGCTTTCCGGCAGGGAGGGACTTGTCAATATCTGCCGTAAGAGCTGGCGTTACCTGAAACGCAAAGGGTTTCGGCAGTTTACAAAACGGGTTTCCGATGTTATGCTTGGCAGCGAAAGCGTCAGCTATGAGCGTTGGCGCGGGAAATATGGAGTAAAGAAAAGCGAGCTGGAGCAGCAGAAGAAGACTCATTTTGCGTATGAGCCGAAAATCAGCATTGTTGTGCCGCTTTACCGGACGCCGGAAAAGTTTTTGCGTGAGATGATTGCTTCTGTGCAGAAGCAGACCTATGGGAACTGGGAGCTTGTGCTTTCCGACGGAAGCGGTGACGGCAGTCTTACGAAAATACTGGCAAGCCTTAAGACGCAGGATTCCCGCATTTGCGTTCTTCCAGATGGGGGAGAGCCGCTTCGCATTGCAGAGAATACGAATGAGGCGCTGAAAGCGACAGCCGGCGACTATGTTCTGTTTGGGGATCATGATGACCTGTTTTCACCGGATGCGCTCTGGTGGTGCGTGAAGACGATAAACGAGCATCCGGATGCGGATATCATTTATTCTGACGAAGACAAGGTGGATACAGGCGGGAAACGGTATTTTGAACCACATTTCAAGCCGGATTACAGTCCGGATCTGCTGTGCAGCATGAATTATTTCTGCCATCTGGTAATGGTAAGTCGAAATTTGAGGGAGAGGACGGGGCTTCTTGATCCTGCCTTTGACGGGGCGCAGGATTATGATTATGTCCTTCGCTGCACGGAGCAGGCGGATCCTTCCCGGATTGTTCATATTCCGAGAATTCTTTATCACTGGCGCTCTCATGGAGGATCCACGGCGGAAGATCCGGAAAGCAAAAAATACGCGTTTGAGGCGGGACGTCGCGCCATCGCGGCACACTACAGCCGGCTGGGGATCAATGCAGTGGTGACGGAAGGAGAATATCCGGGACTGTATCATACGGAATTTGCGATAAAAGAACTGGACGACGGCAGTCTTCCGCTGATCTCGATTCTGATTCCGAATAAAGACCATATTGCGGATCTGCGGAAATGTATTGATTCCATCGAAGAAAAATCGGATTATCGCAGATATGAGTACATTATCATCGAAAATAACAGTGTTGAGCCGGAGACATTTGAAGCATACCGTGAGCTGGAACAGAAAATTCCTAATTTAAGGGTGGTCTATTACAGACCGGAGAGCGGAGCCGGATTTAATTTTTCTGCAATTAATAATTTTGGCGTGCAGTTTGCAAAGGGCGATTATTACCTGCTTCTGAACAATGACACGGAAATCATCAATCCTGATTGCCTGAGACAGATGCTGGGATGCTGCCAGCGGGAAGAGGTCGGGGCGGTTGGCGCATTGCTTTTTTATGAAGATAACACGATCCAGCACGCAGGGGTTGTGCTTGGATTCGGCGGCATTGCGGGACATGCATTTATCGGGAGCAGCCGCGGCGATAACGGTTATTTCTCACGTATTATCTGTCAGCAGAACTACAGCGCGGTCACGGCGGCCTGCATGATGGTAAAGGCTTCTGTTTACCGTGAGGTGGGCGGCATGTCCGAAGAGCTTCGGGTTGCGTTCAACGATATTGATTTTTGCATGAAGATCCGTCAGACTGGAAAGCTGATCGTGTATACTCCGCTGGCTCAGCTTTATCATTATGAATCAAAATCGCGCGGTCTGGAAAATACGCAGGAAAAGATTGAACGCTTTAATCAGGAAACCGCGCTTTTTCTGAATCGCTGGGGCGCCCAGGTGAAAGCGGGCGATCCGTATTACAATCCGAATCTGACATTGGATAAGGCAGATTTTTCAATACGAGCATAGATTAGGTGCTTACAAACGATTTTTTGCGCAAGATGGCAAAATTTCTATTCCGGTTTATCCGGGTTAGGATATGTAATCAAAGCCAATACTGCTGCGAGAACAGTCTTCTGTGCAGGATGGTGTCGAAGGTGGTGAGTAAAATTTCTGACAGCCAAATTGTAAGATTTTTCAAAAAACTGAGCCCCTATATGATCAGTAAAGGGATCAAATACCTCCGCCATTTTGGCGTGAAGGAATTTTTCATCCGTTTAAGCGACCGGATCGAGCCGGAGGAGGTACCCTATGGCCCATGGTATGAGCAGCATAAGGCAGGTGAGCAGGAGCTTACACGTCAGAGAAGTCAGAAGTGGGCGCATCCGGTGCGGATCAGCATCGCGGTTCCATTGTACCGGACGCCGCTGCCTTATCTGGAGCAGATGGTGGATTCTGTAAAGCAGCAGACTTACCCTTACTGGGAGCTCTGCCTGGCAAACGGAAGTCCGGAGGATGAGGCTCTTCGGGAGGCGGTTGCCGCTTACGCAGCGCAGGATGAGCGCATCCGGATCCTTAATTTGCCGGAAAACCGCGGCATTGCCGGCAATACGAATGCAGCGGTGGAGATGGCGACGGGCGAGTACGTCGGCCTTCTGGACCATGACGACCTGCTTGCGCCGGACGCGCTCTATGAGGTGGCGTCGGCGATCAGGAACTGGGAGAAAAGAGCTGAGATATTCCCTTCTGTAAAGCTGACAACCGGAGGGCAGGAACCCTCCCCCAAAAACGTACTGCAGGAGGGGGAGACGTGGGAGGAAGATGCCAGTAAGGCAAAAACCGGCAGGGAAAACCCATGGGAGCAAGGCACTGGCTCCTGCCAGAGCAATGACTCACGTCCCGAACTTTTGTATACAGATGAGGACAAGGTCGAGGCGGACTTAAGCCGCCACTTTCAGCCGAACCTGAAGCCGGATTTTAACCCGGATTTACTGCGTTCGAATAATTACATCTGCCATTTTCTGGTATTTTCCCGGATACTTTATGATCGGGTCGGCGGGTTTGATGATAGTTATGAGGGTGCGCAGGATCATGATTTTATTTTGCGCTGTTCGGAAGAAGCGGACGGGATCTGCCACATTCCGCGCATTCTTTATCACTGGCGGGTTTCGTCGGCGTCTACGGCGGACAACCCCTTAAGCAAGGAATACGCTTATGAGTCTGGCGTGCGGGCCATCGAGGCGCATTTGAAACGCTGCGGGCTCTCCGGAGTGGTTGCCCGTAAAAAGGATTTTGGCTGTTATCGGATTAATTATCAGGTATCAGGCGAGCCGCTGGTTTCGGTCGTGATTCCCAACAAGGACGAGAGGGAAACGCTCAAGAAATGTCTGACCTCCATTTTTGAGAAGACGATCTGGAAGAATTATGAAATTATCATTGTCGAAAATAACAGTAAATCACAGGAAATTTTCGATTATTATCAAGAAATAGATGGACGAAACGGAGTTCATGTTGTATATTGGGACAGGGAATTTAATTACTCCGCGATTAATAATTTTGGTATCCGCCACGCGAAGGGGGATTATATTCTCTGCTTAAACAATGACATGGAAGTCATTTCGCCGGACTGGATGACCCGGATGCTGGGGCATTGCCAGAGAAAGGATACTGGAGTGGTCGGCGCGAGGCTGTATTATCCGGACGGCTCCATCCAGCACGCCGGGATCATTATCGGGATCGGCGGCATCGCCGGGAGCGTCTTTGTCGGGATGAAGAGCGGACATACCGGCTATATGCACCGGGAAGCCCTGCAGCAGGATCTGAGCGCGGTGACGGCGGCCTGCATGATGATCAAAAGAGAGGCTTATGACGCGGCGGGCGGCTTTGAAGAACGCCTGGGCGTAGCGTTTAATGATGTGGATTTCTGCCTGAAGGTGCGCGAGGCGGGATATCTGGTGGTTTATGATCCTTATGCGGAGCTATATCACTATGAATCGAAGACGCGTGGCCCGGAGGATACCGAGGAGAAGGCCAGACGGTTCCAGAGTGAGATTGAGTACATGCGGACAAGGTGGATCCGGATTTTAAAAGAGGGCGATCCTTACTATAATCCGAACCTGTCCTTAAGTAAGTGGAATTACTCGCTGCGTGCCTGATCCTGACGGAAATGGAGCTTATCCTGCCTGAGAAGTATTCCTGGATGAGAAAAACGGATCAGCCCGGGGAATCTGGTTTTGTCCGGGAAGCTGCCCTTGAATTGAAGGGGTGCTTTCTGTAAGGAAGAAGGCAGCCCGCCCGGCACGAAGGCAGATTCGAATGGCCGAAAGAAGCCGCGAAACGCGTTGACAGGAGTTTCTGAAATATGCAGACAGCAACAATTGTGATACCGAATCTGAATGGGAAAAAATACCTCGGGCCATGCCTTGACTCTCTGATGAGACAGACCCGGAGGGATTTTTCGGTAATTCTGATCGACAATGGTTCGGAGGACGGGAGCGCGGATTTTGTAAGCGCGCATTACCCTGAGGTACGGATCCGTCGGTTTGGACGCAATGAGGGCTTCTGCCGCGCGGTTAATGAAGGCATTCGCATGTCGGATACGCCGTATGTGATTCTCCTGAATAATGACACCGTATGTGAGGATACTTTTGTAGAAGAGCTGGTACGCGCGATGGAGCGCAGCTGGAATCTTTTTTCCTGCGCGGCGAAAATGGTGCAGATGCGGGATCCGGCCCGGATGGACAATGCCGGAGATTATTACTGCGCGCTCGGCTGGGCCTATGCGCTGGGCAAAGGGAAGCCGGCCGACAGGTACGACTGCGGGAGGGAGATATTTTCTGCCTGCGCGGCCGCCGCGATTTACCGCAGGGAGATTTTTGATGAAATCGGGCTTTTTGACGAGACACATTTCGCGTATCTGGAGGATACGGATGTCGCTTACCGTGCCCGGATCGCCGGCTATCGCAATTGGTATGAGCCGCGGGCGGTCGTCCGGCATGTCGGGAGCGCGACGAGCGGTTCTCTTTATAATGAGTTTAAGATTCGTTATTCCTCGCGGAATAATATTTATCTGATTTATAAAAATATGCCTCTGGCGCAGATCATCCTGAACCTGCCGTTTCTGGCGGCCGGGTTTTTGATAAAAATGTTTTTCTTTGCCAGGAAGGGCTATCTGAGGGAGTACGTTGTGGGCCTGGGGACAGGCGCTGCTCTTTGCAGCCGGGATAAAAAGGTACGGTTTCAATGGAAAAATCTGCCTTCTTATGGACGGATCCAGCTGGAGCTGTGGGGAAATATGGTGCGCAGAATTTCCAATATCTGAGGAAACCGTGGTTCTGTGTGAATCCCGGACTATCGGGAATATAGAAGTCTGAGAATTGTGGACATCTCGGGAACAGAAGAAGAGAGGCTATTGGATTTTGAAGGAGAACGAGAAAATTTTTAACCGCCTTCAGGTTGTGCTGGACGCGGTCGTGATGATTGTCTCGTATCTGTTTGGATGGTACGTCATGATCATGAGTACCAGGCAGAGCGGGATCGGCGTCCTGCCGCCGGAAATATATGTCATGGCACTGGTTGCGATTGTGCCCTTTTTTCTGCTGCTCTATTATGCGTTTAATCTTTACGAGCCGAACCGTCTGGAAGGAAGGCGCAGGGAGGGCGGAAATATCATAAAAGCCAATGCGGTGGGCGGACTCGCACTCATGGCCGTGCTTTTCATGCTGCGCCTGATGGATGTTTCCCGAATGCTGCTGACGGTGTTTCTGGCACTTAATGTGACATTGACGGTGGTGGAACGCAACGTAGTCCGGCTGATTCTGATGCGGGCGCGTACCATGGGGCGGAATCAGCACTATATTCTTCTGGTGGGCTACAGCCATGCGGCGGAGCAATACATCGACCGCATTGTCGCGAATCCGCAGTGGGGATACCGTGTACTCGGCATTTTAAGCGATGACACGCTGGCCGGCACGCTCTACAAAGGAGTGGAGGTGTTAGGGCCGATCGGCAGCCTGAACTCGCTCCTTACCTATCACACGCCGGATGAGATTGCGATCACAGTCGGCCTGAATGAATATTATAAGCTGGAGCGCATTGTCTCGATGTGCGAAAAATCCGGCGTCCACACGAAATTCATCCCTGACTACAGCAATATTATACCGACAAAGCCCTATACGGAGGACATTCTGGGACTTCCCGTGATCAATATCCGCCATGTCCCGCTTTCCAATGCTTTCAACGCCACGATGAAACGATTCGTGGATATTGTCGGCTCCGTATTCTGCCTGATCCTGTTTTCGCCGGTCATGCTGCTCACGGCGGCCGCGATCAAGGCGACCTCGAAGGGACCACTGATTTTCTCACAGGAACGCGTCGGACTGCACAACAAACCGTTCCGGATGTATAAGTTCCGCTCCATGGAGCAGCAGACGGAAGAGGATGAGAAAAAGGGATGGACGACGAGAAACGACCCGCGGGTGACGGGCGTCGGGAAATTCATCCGGCGTACCAGCATAGATGAAATGCCGCAGTTTTTTAACGTCCTGAAGGGGGATATGTCCCTGGTGGGACCCCGGCCGGAACGGCCGCAGTATGTGGAAAAATTCCGCGAGGAAATTCCCCGCTATATGGTCAAGCACCAGGTGCGCCCCGGCATGACCGGGTGGGCGCAGGTACATGGCTACCGTGGAAACACTTCAATCCGGAAAAGGATTGACTACGATCTGTATTATATTGAGAACTGGACATTGAGCCTGGACTTCAAAATCTTACTGATGACGGTCTTTAAGGGCTTTGTCAATAAAAACGCATATTAGTACTCTGGCGCGGACGGATTGCTGTGAGCAGCCTGTAATGGCAGCCGGCAGCCTGTTATGAGCGGCCTGCCAGATTGTGCTTTATCAATGCCTCGTAATAGTGAAGGTATTAAACAATTATGAGGGAAGCACGAAGCACCGCATGATGCTTAGAGAAAGGGGAGCAATATCATGAGTAAAGACGAACAGGGGAGCGGTTATGACGGCCGGGAGGGCTGGACAGAAGGTGTGGAATATTATGACGGAAGAGAGGGCGGCCAGTACTACGGCGGTCAGGGCTATGGCGGCCAGGGCGGCCAGTACTACGGCGGTCAGGGCTATGACGGCCAGGGCGGCCAGTACTACAGCAGTCAGAGCTATGGTGGCCAGGACGGCCAGTACTACAGCGGTCAGACCTATGGCGGTCAGGGTGGTCAGTCATATGATGATCAGGGTCAGAATGGTCCGAGCTACTACGGCCAGGGAAATTATTATGATCAGCAGGCGAATTTCCGCGCAGATTACGGCCGGGGAGGTTATGGGGAAACACCTCCGCCCATGTACCAGGGCGGCGCGGATGATCTGGATCGGAGAGGGAAGATGAAAAAGAAAAAGAAGAAAAAGAGAAAAATTTTCTGGGTGCTGGGAATCCTGGTTCTGCTGGTTGCGGCGGTTGGTATTGCAGGGACTGCCCTGCTCGGAGGGCTGGATCGTGAGAATCTCAGCGACATTCTGATCAACAGCGGCGTGACCTCCTCCGGTTACCGCAATATCGCGATTTTCGGCGTGGATTCGCGCGAGGGTGAGCTGGAGAGCGGCACCAGAAGTGATACGATCATTATCGCAAGCATCAACAATAGCAGCGGTGACATCAAGCTGGTATCTGTCTACCGGGATACCTATCTGGATAACACGGATGGTTCCTACCGCAAGGCGACGGAAGCGTACGCCCATGGGGGAGCGGCACTTTCCGTCAACATGCTCAATAAAAACCTGGATCTGGACATTGAGGACTATGTCACAGTGGATTTTGAGGCTGTGATCGAGGTTGTGGATGAACTGGGCGGCGTCGAAGTGACCCTGGATGACGAGGAAGTGTACTGGCTGAATGCTTATCTTGTGGAAACCTCTGAGGTGACGGGCCGGTCTTACACTGAGGTTGCCTCGTCCGGCACACAGACGCTGACCGGTATTCAGGCGATGGCTTATTGCCGGATCCGCTATACGACCGGCTGGGATTACAAGCGGACAGAACGCCAGAGAACGGTTTTGACGGAGATTTTGAAAAAGGCGCAGGAGCAGGGCGTGACCGGCCTGCTTTCAGTCGTCAACAATATGATACCCTATATTTCCACGAGCCTTAGCAATACGGAGCTGATCACCCTGGCGACAGGCATATCGAAATATAACATCGTGGATTCACAGGGCTTCCCATTTGAGAGCACGACCGCGACCGTCTCCTCGGCGGACTGCGTGATTCCGCAGACTCTGGCCACAAATGTCGCCGAGCTGCATGAGCTGCTCTATGGCACGAGCTATACGGTATCTTCTACCGTACAGGAGATCAGTGACAATATTTCTGCGGCAACGGGAGTTTATTAGTGGAACAGACAATTGATGTGATTATTCCGGTCTACAAGCCGGATCAGCGCCTGCGGGATCTGATATTAAAGCTGTGCGCCCAGAGAATCCGCCC
Organism: Lachnospiraceae bacterium; assembly: GCA_021201665.1. Taxonomy (GTDB): domain Bacteria; phylum Bacillota; class Clostridia; order Lachnospirales; family Lachnospiraceae; genus Choladousia. The sequence goes on from JAJQEO010000038.1 coordinate 21,679, forward strand.
GAGGTACATTCTGCTGATTAATACAGAAAAAGAGCTGTTTGATGCGCATCTGCTGGACGGACTGCCGACGGCGGAGTCTTTCGGAATGCTTTCTGAAAAGTCTTCCGGAAAGCCTTCTGAAAAGTCTTTTGAAACATCTTCCGGAAAGCCTGTGATCCTTGTAGAGCATATCCGCAAGCTGGAGTTTGACCATGGCGGCACCCGCCATATGGCGGCGGGCATGCTTGACGGAGAACTGATTTTATTTATGACACAGGATGCCGTGCCGGAGGATACTGATCTGACGGAGGCGCTGCTTGCCTCCTTTGAAGATCCGGAAGTCTGCGCGGCCTACGCGAGGCAGCTGCCCGGAAAGGACGCGACTTTAGCGGAGCAGTATACGCGGAATTTCAATTATCCATCCCAGAGCCGGGTGAAATCGGAAAAGGATCTGGAGACGCTCGGGATCAAGACCTTTTTCTGCTCGAATGTCTGCGCCATGTACCGCAGGAGCGCGTATGAGGAAAATGGCGGCTTCGAGCGCCATACGATCTTTAATGAGGATATGATTTTCGCGGCAAAGCTGATTCATGCGGGGAAAAAGGTGGCGTACTGTGCGGACGCCAGAGTGGTTCATTCTCACAATTACAGCGGCGTCTGCCAGTTTCACCGGAATTTCGACCTCGGCGTGTCGCAGGCGGAGCACCCGGAGGTATTTTCCGGCATACGCTCGGAGGGAGAAGGAATCCGCCTGATTAAGAAGACCGCTTCCCATCTGGCACGGAAGGGGAAACCGTGGCTGATCTGCCCGCTGATCTGGCAGAGCGGTTGCAAATATGTTGGCTATCTGCTTGGAAAGAATTATAAGCGGCTGCCGGATAACCTGGTGCGAGCCTGCTCGATGAATAAGGCTTACTGGGGCTGAGCAGGATCTGCTCAGGTGTGCAGAACACCCATGCCGCAGACCGCCCATCCTCACAAAGAAAATACAGCCTGCTGCAGATAAATCTGCACAGTCTGTCTTTTCTTTGTGACGGTGTTCAGAACAGTTTACACAGATTCGACACAATTTTCTGATAAACTACATCCTATTATTATTGCTTAATTGTAATTGTTCGGTATCTTCAAAGTTATTTTACGATTTTTTTCGGAGGAACGGACGTGAAGGATGACAGAAATCAGAAAAATGATAAGAATACGCCGCTGCTCGTGCTGGTATTTTTTCTGACCCTGGGCATTATTGCCGGAGGGATTTATTTCGTGTCTGAACTGACCGGACACCTGAATGAAATACAGACCGTTTTTTTACAGGAGACATCAGATACAGAGGGTGTGACGGATACGGCTGGTGCCGGGGAAAACAATGCGGATACAGACACTGATATGGAGAGTGCGGGCACAGGCACGGATATGACGGGTATGAGCGCAGACACGGACATAAGTGCGGATATGGACGTGAGCGCAGACACGGACACCCCATCTGGTACAGAAACAACACAGGGCGGGTCATTTGGCCAGGACGAGACACTGGACATCGTCGGCGTGGTGAAAAAAACGATGCCCTCTGTGGTTGCGATTACGAATCTGTCTGTGCAGGAAGTATCCTATATGTATCGTGGCACGGCGGAAATTGAGAGTGAGAGCAGTGGCACCGGAATTATCATTGATAAAAACGATACGGAGCTGCTGATTGCGACAAACTACCATGTGGTCGAAGGCGCGGATACGCTGACCGTCTGCTTCTGGGCGGAGTCCTCAGATGAGGAGGATCTCCTGGCAGAAGCTTCACTCAAGGGGATCAGTGAGAGCGCGGATCTGGCTGTAATCGCGGTGAGCCTTGACGAGATTTCGGACGAAGTGCTTGAGCAGGTATACGCGGCGACTCTTGGCTCCTCCGCTGCATTGACCATCGGGGAGCCGGCGATTGCGATCGGCAACGCGCTTGGATACGGTCAGAGTGTTACCTATGGGATTATCAGCGCTCTGAATCGGTCGATTGAAGTGGACGGCGTGACCGGAAACTATATCCAGACTGACGCGGCAATCAATGCCGGAAACAGCGGCGGGGCGCTGCTGAACGCGTCGGGGGAAGTGATCGGCATCAATTCCGCCAAGGTAGCCGCTTCCGGGGTCGAGGGCATGGGTTACGCAATTCCGATTGACGATGCCCGGCCGGTTCTTGACGAGCTGATGGACCGCGAGACGAGGAAAAGGGCGGATGAGGAAGAACGAGGATATTTAGGCATTGACACGCAGGATATTTCAGCAGAAACCAGAGAGCTTTATGATATTCCGAACGGCGTATATGTGAGCCGGGTCGAGAGTGGTTCTCCGGCGGAAGACGCAGGAATGAAGCAGGGCGATATTATCAGTGCACTTGACGGTATTTCAGTGCTGACTGAGGATGGTTTTTTGAACCTTCTGGAGTATTACAGCGCGGGGGAAACCGTTGATATAGAGATTTACCGGGCAAACAAGGGCAGTTATACGGCGATGACGCTGAGCGCGACCTTTTCAGAGCAGCCCGAGGAGGAAAGCGGAAGCCAGAGAATGACCCCTCCCTTTGGGGGGATGACGCCTTCCTGGTAAAACGACTTACGTCGTTTACTATATTTATCGAAAATTTGAAATAAGTCGGCCACAATCCCATTGGGTTTAGACGATGGGAAGTTTACATGCAACAGTTCGGAACCCCGCCCTGACTGCGGAACACGGCGGTCAGCGTACGGCGGCACAGAGGAGATGACAGAGAAGGATGAGTACCGACAAAAAAGATGATCGAAATGGATATGAAAAATTCTGCATGCTCTGCGGCAGGCCGGAGAGCATTGCGGGGAAAGTGATTGAGATGCCCGGCGGGATCTGCGTGTGTCCGGACTGCATTCAGAAAGCGTTTGACGCCATGCAGTCGACCGGACTTTCGCAGGAAGACATGAGAAAGCTGGCAGGGCAGTTTATGGATTCAAATACGCCGACACCGCCCACGGGTGAGAGTGGGGGAAAGACGCCGACGTCGCCCACGAGTGAGAGTGGGGGAAAGACGCCGGCACCGACCATGGGCAAAAATGAAGACCATACGCCGGCAGGTGAGGCTGGCGGCCATTCGCCGGGTTTGCGGGAAACCTCGCAGAAAACGGATCTGGAGGCTTCAGCAGAGGCTGACGGCAAAAAAAACGGCCAAAACGGTCAAAAAGCCGATGGGAAAACTGACGGCACTCCTGATGCCGATGACCGATCTCATGAGGAGCTTGCCGGGAGTGTTGTAGAGGAAATTCCGGATTCAGGCAATGCTTCAGGAACCCCTTCGGAGTCTGGAGAGGCTCAGGAAGGCTCCGGCCACAGGAATTTCCGTATTCCGACTATCAGCATGATTAACCTGGGAGATATTTTCGGGAATCTTGGTATGCCTCGCCAGCAACAGCAGCAGATCAAGAAAAAGCCGAAGGAGAAAAAGCCGGCAAAGGAGCTTGATATCGCGCATATTCCGGCTCCCCACAAGATCAAGGCGAGCCTGGATGAATATGTGGTCGGGCAGGAGCACGCAAAAAAGGTGATTTCCGTAGCTGTCTATAACCATTACAAGCGGATCGCGGATTTTGAGAAAAAAGAGAAGGCAACGAAAGCACAGGAGGAGGAAGGCAATATTCTGACCGGAACCGATTTATCGGAACGCTCCATGGTCTCCTTTGATGATGTAGAGATTGAAAAGTCGAATATGCTCCTATTAGGTCCGACCGGCTGCGGCAAAACCTATCTGGTGAAGACTCTTGCGCGGCTGCTGGACGTTCCGCTCGCGATTGCGGACGCGACCTCGCTGACGGAGGCCGGCTACATTGGTGATGATATTGAGAGCGTGGTGACACGTCTGCTTTCCGCGGCTGATAATGATGTGGCCAGGGCAGAGCAGGGGATTATTTTTATTGACGAAATCGACAAGATCGCGCGCAAGAAGAATACAAACCAGCGTGATGTCAGCGGCGAGGCCGTGCAGCAGGGCATGCTGAAGCTGCTGGAGGGCAGTGAAGTGGAAGTGCCGGTCGGCTCCGCAAGCAAGAACGCGATGGTTCCGATGGCGACCGTGGACACGAGCAACATCCTGTTTATCTGCGGCGGCGCTTTTCCAGGCCTGGAGGAAATCATCAAAGAACGTCTGAACAAGCAGGCTTCAATCGGATTTTTCTCGGATCTGAAGGATAAATATGACGAGGATCCGGATCTGCTTACAAGGGTCGAGGTGGAGGATTTGCGGACCTTTGGCATGATTCCGGAATTCCTTGGCCGTCTGCCGGTCATCTGTCCGCTGCAGTCTCTCACAAAGGAAATGCTCGTGCGCATCCTGAAGGAGCCGCGCAACGCGATTATCCGCCAGTACCAGAAGCTGCTGACCATGGACGAGGTAGAGCTGACCCTGGATGACGGTGCGCTGGAGGCGATCGCGGAGAAGGCGCTCAAAAGAAAGACCGGCGCCCGCGCCCTGAGAGCGATTATTGAGGAATTTATGCTCGACATCATGTATGAAATACCGAAGGACGACAGCATCGGCAGCGTCCGGATTACCAGAGAATACATTGAACATACCGGAGGCCCCGTGATCAGCCTGCGGAATGCCGGGACAACGTAAGTATCTGCCGTTATATTTCTGATACGCGAGTTGTAAATTTATAGTAAACGACGTAAGTCGTTTTACTTTGCGCCGCGACAATTTTTTACAATTTTCCGCTTTGCGTTGACACGGATTGACAAAAATGGTATTGTAAAAGGCGAAAGGAGATTGTTTATGAACGAAGTACAGGAACAGTTTCTGAAAGCACTTGAAGGTCTGAAAACACTTGCGGCATCCAAAAAAAACACGCTTCAGTACGATGAGATCATGGGCGCGTTCCCGGGGATAGAGCTCACAGAAGCCCAAATGGATATGATCCTTGAGTATCTGGAAAAGAATCATATCGATGTTGTACAGGGCAAGATGCCTGATGAAGTTCCCGAGGATACCCCGGACGCCGGAGAGGAGCTCCTGCTCGAACCGGAGGACGACATCCTGATGTCCGAGCATGAGGAGATTGAGCTGATCAGCGACGCTGACGTACTGGAGGGCGTCAGTACAGAGGATCCGGTCCGCATGTATTTGAAAGAAATCGGCAATGTTCCCCTGCTTTCAGGGGAAGAGGAGATTGAGCTGGCCAAAAGAGTAGAGCAGGGCGATGAAGAAGCCAAGAAAAAGCTGACCGAAGCGAATCTCCGACTTGTAGTAAGCATTGCCAAGAAGTATGTAGGCAGAGGCATGCCGTTCCTGGATCTGATCCAGGAGGGCAATATGGGTCTGATGAAGGCTGTAGACAAATTTGATTATACAAAGGGCTATAAATTCAGTACATACGCGACCTGGTGGATCCGGCAGGCGATCACGCGCGGTATCGCGGATACCGGACGGACGATTCGTGTGCCGGTACATATGGTGGAGACCATCAATAAAACACTGCGCATGACGAGGACACTTCTGCAGGAGCTCGGGCGCGAGCCGACTCCGGAGGAGGTGGCGGATCGTCTCGGCGTACCGGTCAGCCGCGTGCGCGAGGTATTGAAAATATCCAGAGACCCGGTATCGCTGGACACTCCGATCGGGGAGGAGGATGATTCCCATCTCGGCGATTTTATCGAGGACGACACGGCACTCTCCCCTGCGGATTCCGCAGCGTTTTCCATGCTGCGCGAGGAGCTCGCCACAGCTCTGGAGTCTCTGACCGAGCGGGAGCGCCAGGTGATCAAGCTGCGCTTTGGCCTCGAGGACGGCCGCGCGAGGACACTGGAGGAGGTCGGCAAGGAGTTCAACGTGACCCGGGAGCGCATCCGGCAGATTGAAGCAAAGGCTCTGCGCAAGCTGCGCCACCCGTCCAGGAGCAAGCGGCTCAAGGATTTCCTGAATTACTAAAATTAAGAGTCGCAAAGGGCAGAGACAACGGCAACGCTGACACGAAAGGTGCATAAACAGTAAAAGACAAAGTCAGAAGGATAAAACCTGAAGGACAGAACCCGAAGATGAAAACCTGGGGGATAGATTTCGAAGGATACAAAAAACGCGAAGACGCGAAAGCGTGGAAGACACGCAGGCAGGCCGTGACAGAGCAGATTTTCAGGATCGGCTCTGTCGTGGCCTTTTACTTTTAAGGAGAGCCGCGCAATAAAAATTTCGCTTCGCGAAATAGGCGCGGCCTGCAAGGAGAGCCATGCCATTAAAAATTGCGCTTCGCGCAATGGGCATGGCCTGCGTCACCAATCCGCTGACGCGAATTGATGACATGTGACATCATGTTGGGACGGAAGAAGGGGGAATGGGTGTATGCTTAAAAGGAGGATTCAATTAAGGACAGTCGATGATGTGACGGAGTTTGTCAAGGCGGCGGACAAATGCAGCTTTGACGTCAATATTTTAGCAGGAGAGACTCTGATTGACGCGAAATCAATTATGGGGGTGATGAGTCTGGACCTCTCCCGTGCACTGGTTGTCAGCTATGGGGAAGCAGATCCTGTGCTGGAGCAGACGCTGGAAAGGTTTGCTGTCGATTGACGGGATGGATCAGGATCGCAGCGAAGCAGACGCCGGGCGGAAGGATCAGGCACTGAAAAGAAAGATTTATGGAAGAATATTGGAGAATCAGGATTTCTGTGCGGAATCTTGTAGAATTTATTCTGCGCGCGGGTGATATTGACAATCGAAGAGGAGCGTTTGGTGAAAAGGACGCCATGCAGGAAGGCAGCCGCATCCACAGGAAAATCCAGGGACAGATGGGCAGCGGCTACCAGGCGGAGGTGCCGCTGTCCATGGAAATTACCTGGCCGGAGGCCTTATTTTGCTGCGATAAAGAAAGAATGGAAGAAGCAGAAAAATCCCCTGCGAAAAAGCTCGTGCTCACGGTGGAAGGCCGTGCGGACGGGATTTTTAAAGAAAATTTTAAAGAAGAAAAAGGCAGGACGAAAAATGGCCGGAAGCGGCCTCCGGTCTATGATCCCTGTGAATTTACGCTGGAATCCCCTGCAGGCTTTTCTCTGTTGGATGCCGGACTGAAGAAGATAGCAGCCGATCAAAATTCAGGAAAATCTCAGGGAAAAGATCAGGGAAAAGACCAGGATGAAGAGTCCGGAAAAATTATCGGCGCAGGCATAGATACAGATTCAGAGAAGGCATCAGAAAAAGGCCCGGAAAAGCGGGGGCGCGCAGGAACTGACATCGCCTATATCGATGAAATCAAGGGCATTTACCGGGATGTCAGGAGTCTGGAGTACCCCCTCATGCTGCATCTGGCGCAGGCCAAATGCTATGCCTATATTTATGGCAGCCAAAAGGGACTTTCCCAAGTCGGCGTCCAGATGACTTACTGCAATCTGGGCGCAGTGGAGCGTGAAGATGGGAAAGGAGACGAACAGTCCTCTGAGGAGACCGTTCAGGCAGCCGCTCTTTCCGACTCAGAAACGAGGAATGTCCGGCAGAGAGGAGGAGGCCGCCGGACAGAGAAAAAAGCCGCATATCAGGCCGGTATCGGACAGATCCGGCGTTTCCGGCATATATATAGGATAGAGGAGCTCAAGGACTGGTTTATGAAGCTGGTCGGACAGTATCGGAAATGGGCGAAGCTGCAGATCGAGTGGAAGGCACTCCGGCAGGAGTCGATCCGCGATCTGCCGTTTCCTTTTCCATGGAGACCCGGACAGAAGGATGTGGCGTCCTCCGTTTACCGCACGATCGTGCGCGGCAAAAAATTGTTCATACAGGCGCCGACCGGGACAGGAAAGACGCTCTCTACTATCTATCCCGCCGTAAAGGCCATCGGCGAGGGCAAGGCGGACCGGCTGTTTTACGCGACTGCCAAAACCATTACGCGAACAGTTGCGGAGGAGAGCTTTGCCATCCTTCGGGAAAAAGGCCTGCGTATGAAGACCGTGACGCTGACCGCGAAAGAAAAAATCTGCTTTCTGGAAGAGACCGAGTGCAACCCGGACGCCTGTCCCTACGCAAAGGGACATTATGACCGGGTCAATGACGCGGTCTTTGAACTGATTTCTGAAAACGAAGCACTGGATCGGCAGACCCTGGAGGCGCAGGCCAGAAAATGGCAGGTCTGCCCCTTTGAGATGGGGCTGGATACCGCGCTCTGGGCAGACGCTGTGATCTGTGATTACAATTACATTTTCGACCCGCGTGCCCGCCTGAAACGGTTTTTCGGGGAGGGTGTAAAGGGCGATTACCTATTTTTAATCGACGAGGCACACAATCTGGTCGAGCGCGGACGCGAGATGTTCTCAGCTTCTTTATATTTGGAAGAATTTCTTGCGCTGAGAAAAGAATTTCAGGCTTTTGGCAGAGTCAAAAGACAGAAAGAGTCTGCACGCTCCGGCACTGATATGCAGATTGAATTTTATGTGCAGACCGAATCGGAAGTTCGGACTGGATACAGATACGATATACAGACGCGATCCGATGCGCAGGATGGCTCCAACGAACAGAAGGATTCCAACGCGCAGAACAGATCAAATGCACAGAAGGATTTCAACGCGCAGATCGGATCTGACACACAGATGGAATTCGATGCACGATCTGGATCTGAGGAAGAAGATGTGGGACATGATCCGCAGATTCTCTCCAGACATCACCGTCCCGGGGAGCTCCTCCGCATCGCCCGCGACCTTTCAAGAGCAGCAAAGCATTGCATCGACTGGCTGGAAAAAAGGCAGCAGGAGATGGAAGAAAATGATGCCCGAGTGATGACTCTGGGTGTGTGGGATGGTGAAGCAGGGGAGTCCTCTAAGAGCGAAATGGCTGCTCTGCCAAACCGGATCCCGAAAACAAACCAGATCCCGGAAAGCAGGCAGGGCGGGATCGGCGTATTCCCCGTTTATCTGCTGAATTTAGTGGGTCTGATGGAGGATTTTATGGAGGATTCTCTGGATGCGGAGCTGAATGAGAAAACACTCAATTTATACTTTCAGATCCGCAGCTTTCTGGACGCATGCGAGCATCTGAATGATAATTATGTCGTCTACACGGAACGGCTCACGAAAGATCGTTTTTTGCTGCGGGCGTATTGTATGGATATTTCTGAAAACCTGCAGGAATGTCTGGATAAAGGAATCGGCACCATCTTTTTTTCAGCCACCTTTTTGCCGATCAATTATTACAAAAGCCTTCTGAGCACGGAAAAAGACAATTACGCGATCTATGCCAACCCGATTTTTGACCCCGCCCGGCGGCTGGTCCTGATCGGCACGGACACCAGCAGCCGCTACAGGAACCGAAATGAGCGTGAATATCGTAAAATGGCGGAATATATCCTGGAGGTTCTGCGTGCCAGGAGGGGAAATTATATGGTCTTTTTTTCCTCCTACCAGATGATGGACGATGTGGCCGACCAGCTGGAATGGCTCTGCAGCGAACAGGGAGAAACGGTTGAGGTGGCGCGTCAGATCAGTCATATGAGTGAGGAAGAGCGGGAAGCATTTCTGGAAAAATTCGAACATCCGCATCCGCAGGGACTGGCCGGCTTCTGCGTGATGGGAGGAATCTTCGGTGAGGGAATTGACCTGCGGGAGGACCGCCTGATCGGCGCGGTGATCGTAGGGGCCGGCCTTCCTCAGGTCTGCTCTGAGCGCGAGCTGCTCAAACGCTTTTACGACCGGCGCGGGGAGGACGGCTTTTTCTACGCGTACCTCTGTCCGGGCATGAACCGCGTCCTGCAGTCTGCCGGACGCGTGATCCGCACAGAACAGGACGCAGGCCTCATTCTGCTTCTGGACGAGCGCTTTGCCCAGGCTCGCTACCGCGACATGTTTCCCCGTGAGTGGGAGCATCCCGAAAAATGCACCCTGCGGACCGTGCGGGAAAAGGCGGAGACATTCTGGGAGCAATTATCAGGCGAAAAATTATCTGAGGGGAAATAAAAAAAGGTATGATAATTAAGTAGTAAACGGGGGAAAATAAACTGCGTAGCCCGATGCAGATGACATGAAATCATCTGGCCATCGGTATCACGCGGGAAGCGGATATTTTTTCAAACGTAAATGACAGGATTTGGGTGACGAGGAGGATGAAATGATTAATCAGATGGTGGGGGAGCAGAGTGTGGAATTTGAAAATGCGCCGCGGATTATCAGCAGCGCTTCGGTGGTTGGCCCGAAGGAGGGGGAAGGCCCTCTCGGAGAGGCGTTCGACCTGGTGTGTGATGAGGCGGAGTTTGGCGAAGACACCTGGGAGAAGGCGGAGAGCACGATGCAGAAGGAGGCTCTGCAGACGGCGATCGGAAAGGCGCATCTTAAGAGCTGTCAGATCCGCTATCTGTTCGGCGGGGATCTGCTGGCGCAGCTGATTGCGACTTCTTTTGGAAACGGAGAGACGGAAATTCCTCTTTTTGGATTGTACGGCGCGTGCTCGACCTGCGGAGAGTCTCTGATGCTTGCGGCGATGACGGTGGCTGGAGGCTACGCGGACTATGCGGCCGCGATCACATCCAGCCATTTCGGCAGCGCCGAGAAGGAGTTCCGGTTTCCCCTGGGGTATGGAAATCAGCGTCCCCTTTCAGCTACCTGGACGGTCACAGGGAGCGGAGCCTTTATATTGTCCGCCAAGGGCGGGCATGTGAGGGTGCGGGGAGCAACGCCGGGGAAAATTGTGGACATGGGCGTCCGGGACAATATGAACATGGGCGCGTGCATGGCGCCGGCGGCGCAGGACACGATCTGCCAGAATCTGAAGGATTTTCATTTCCGGCCGGAGGATTATGATCAAATTATCACCGGCGATCTGGGGGAGATCGGGCGGCATATCCTGCTTGATCTGATGAAGGAGAGGGGATACGATATTTCCGGACAGCATATGGACTGCGGGCTGGAGATTTACGATAAGGAAAAGCAGGATACGCACGCGGGCGGGAGCGGCTGCGGATGCTCGGCGGTCGTGCTCGCGGCGATGATCCTTCCTAAAATCGAGGCAGGTATCTGGAAACGGGTGCTGTTTGTGCCGACCGGAGCACTGCTTTCGAAGGTCAGCTTCAATGAAGGGCAGACTGTACCTGGTATTGCGCATGCGGTGATTCTGGAGAGTGTGTAAATCGTTCCGAACAGCAGCGTCCGCAGCATGCCGCCGGGTTTTATCTATACTGCGGCCGATTCTAAACGCGTGCTGTTGGCGCGCAGAGCCGCCTGGAGCAGCAGAACTGTTACATGTCCCGGTATTCGCAGAAAATCGAGGACGCAGGCTGACCGGAATGATTCAGAGATTTGCAGATATATATGCGAAAGGAGCATCATGGATTATTTTAACGCATTCTGGGTGGGCGGTCTGATCTGCGCGCTCGTCCAGATTTTATTAGAAAAGACAAAGCTGATGCCGGGCCGGGTCATGGTAATATTGGTGTGCCTGGGCGCGGTATTTGGTTCGTTCGGGTGGTATGATAAGCTGATTGATTTCGCTGGGGCGGGCGCTTCCGTGCCGCTGCTCGGATTTGGAAATACGCTCTGGAAGGGAGTGAAGGAGGCGGTCGACGACAAGGGACTGCTGGGCCTGTTTGCAGGCGGCCTGAAAGCGAGCGCGGTCGGGATCAGTGCTGCATTGATCTTTTCCTATATCGCCAGCTGGATTTTCAAACCAAAGATGAAAGAATAAAGATGAACCCGGGAACTGCCGTGTATTCGTGAGGAATGGTATGGACAATTACCTGAATATTTTACAATAAAATCTGAAAAATAAAAAAGGATGTAGTTTATTATTTCACTGGACTGGAAATAAAAAAAGAGTTAAAATAAAATGAAAAATTTAAAAACATTGCAGCTGCTGACACCGGCTGCTTCGTTTTTGTGTATAGAGACAGATGTGAGGTGATTTGCTCTCTGGCGCGGGAAGGTGTTCTGATCTGCGAAATGGAGTTCATCCGGGTAAGGCTCGATCAATACAAGGGAGGTTTTGGCAGATGTTTTTGCTGTATTTTGTACTGTGGATTATTTACTTTGGCTCTGTTACGTTGGAGAGCGTGCTGTTTGGCCTGGGGATTGCGGCCGCAGTTTTTGCGTTTACCTGTGCCTTTCTGGATCACAGCATTAAAAAAGAACTTTCTATTTACAGGCGTCTCCCCGGGATGGTGCGCTACGTGTATGTACTGGTATGCGAAATTGTGAAGGCAAACCTGGCTGTTATCCATATGATTTTGTCTGAGGAGGAGGAGCTGCAGCCGGTGCTTGTGAGCTTTCACTCAGACTTACAGACGCCGACCGGCCGGGCATTTCTGGCAAACGCGATTACACTGACTCCGGGGACTATCACAGTGTCACTGGAGGATGGAGATTATGTAGTTCACTGTCTGGATGATGAGCTGGCGGATGGAATGGAAACCTCCGTGTGCGCGGAGATGCTTTCAGAGCTGGAGAACTGATTTTTTACTTTGAGAGAGGAGCGACAGTCAAAAGATGGGAGAAGGAGTACCGGGACTTTCAGGGGCTTACACGGGATTGTTTACAGCGGCGCTGATTTTTCTGGCGGTTCTGCTGGTGCTGTGCCTGATTCGGGCGATCATCGGACCGAGGGTGGCGGACCGGCTGGTCGCGGTGAATATGATGGGCACGATCGTCATGGTCATTATCGCGATCCTGACGCTGATGCTGCAGGAAGGATATCTGGCGGATATCTGCCTGATCTACGCGATGATCAGCTTTCTGGCGGTGATTGTACTCACAAAGGTCTATATGGGGGTTTATCTGGAAAGGAAAAATCAAGAGGGGGAGGATGAAAACAATGGCAGTAATTGAATGGCTGCAGTTTCTGATCGGCGCGGTTCTCCTGCTTCTTGGACTTGGTATTTTCGCTGTGGAGATGATCGGCGTTTATCGTTTTCAATATGTGCTGAACCGGATGCATGCGGCCGCGATGGGCGACACGCTGGGCATCGGGTTCTGCCTGGTCGGGCTGATTGTGATGAACGGGGCGAATCTTACCTCTCTGAAGCTGTTTCTGGTGGTATGCTTCCTGTGGTTTTCTTCGCCGACCTCTTCGCATCTGATTGCGCGGCTGGAGGTGACGACAGATCCGGAGCCGGAGAAGCACTACCGGGAGGTGCCGCTTGTCAAACTGGAAGCAGAGCTGAAGGAAAGAACGGATGGCCGGTCGGAGGCAGTGCAAAGAGAGAGGGCGGTTTGTTCTGACACGACAGACTCAGATTTGTCCAAAGCGGGAACAGAGGATTTTTCTGAGAAAACAGGATCCATCCCGAATGCCGGGAAAAAAGAGAATGCTGCGGCGGAGAGCCGCAGGGACTTTGCAAATGGCGGCATAACGGATACTCAGGGAGCGGAGGCGTAGACGATGCAGATTTTCACATGTATTTTACTGGGATTCCTCCTGGTCTGCGCGATTTCTGTCAGCCTGTCGAAGAATCTTCTGAATTCAATCCTGATTTTTATGTCTTACAGTCTGGTGATGTCGATCATCTGGATTGTGCTGGAATCGCCGGATCTGGCGATCACGGAGGCCGCGGTCGGCGCGGGCGTGACGAGTATTCTGTTTTTCGTGACGCTGAAAAAGATTCATGCGATTATGGATGAAGAGAGTGATCTGGACGGCACGTTTGATATGGAGGATGCGCCGGAGGCGCCAGAAGGACCTGGAACACCGGAAAAATCGGGAACATCGGAGGAATCGGAGACGCTTAAGGAGCCGGTAAGGCCGGAGGCTGGAAATAGAGCGGAGGTTTCGCGCGGGGAGCAGAAGAACACGAAAAGCAAGATTGCCGGAACAGGCGCTTCGAATGGCGTGAAAAAGACTGGGAAAAAAGCAGGAAAGGGAGGGAAGCCAAATGAGCACAAAACGGTCTGAATCAGAATATCAGAAAACGCTTTCCTTCCGGCTGAAGCAATGGCTGACAGGGTCGAAGGATCCATTTCTCGGGACGCTGGAGATGAAGGCGAAGGAGCTCCAAGAAGGGGAAAAGGCCAGAATTGAGAGGGAAGAGCGGCAGAGGGCGCAGACGTACCAGGAGGAGAAACAGACCCGGGTGTCCAGATGGGTGTACGATGTCCGCCGCAACCGTGATACCCGCGTGTTTCAGGGGGTTTACCGTGCCTGTGCGGCACTGTTTTGCGTATTCCTTTTGCTGATGCTTCTGACAGCGGTTTCCTGGCTGCCGACGGAAGGACTGGAGGACCGTCCGGTGAATAACGAGGTTTCCGCGCGATACATAGAAAGTGGTCTGCAGGAGACGGGAGCGGTCAATATCGTGACGGGCATGATTCTGGATTACCGTGCGTTTGATACACTTGGTGAGTCACATGTGCTTTTCGCCGCGACGATGACGGTGCTGATTCTGCTGCGCCTGGACCGCGATGAGGACAAAAAAAAGCAGCATGCCGACGACCGCATTTATGAACCCAAAAATGACCTGATTTTACAGACGGTCGCGAAAATTCTGGTACCGCTGATTCTGATCTTTGGTATCTATGTGATTCTCTGCGGTCACCTGGGGCCGGGCGGCGGCTTTTCCGGAGGAGCCGTGATCGGCGCGGGACTGATTTTGTATGTGAACGCATTCGGCTTTGCGAAAACGGAGAGGTTTTTCACGGCAAAGACGTATATGGTTACCAGCTTCAGCGCGCTTGCCTGCTACTCTCTGTCAAAATGCTATTCCTTCTATACCGGGGCGAATGAGATTGAGAGCGTGATCCCGCTGGGAACGCCGGGTGCGATCTTGAGCAGCGGACTGATTTTTGTGCTGAACATCTGCGTCGGTATCGTGGTAGCCGGTACGATGTACACCTTTTATGCCATGTTCCGGAAGGGAGGATACTGACATTGTCTGTATTTTGTATGCCTGTTTCTGCCGAATTCCGGGTGTGTAATGATTCGCACGGCGGACGCGGTGTTGTTCCGGAAAGGAGGAGATGAGCGATGAATTTTGCAAACCTGCTGGATAATTATGAGGAAGCGGTGGCGATGATCCTGTTTGTGATCGGATTTTCCAACCTTCTTCTGCAGCCGAACCTGATCAAAAAAATCATCGGTATGAATATCATGGATACGGCGATCTACCTGTTTCTCGCTCTGAAAGGCTACATAGAAGGCCATAAGGCGCCGATTGTCGTGGATGGGGTACAGAGCGTGGACGCGTATGTCAACCCGATTCCGAGCGGCCTGGTGCTGACCGGCATCGTGGTGTCCGTGTCTGTCTCGGCGCTGATGCTTTCGCTGACGATCCGCCTGTACCGCCGTTATCATACGCTGAATCTTGACGAGATCTCCACGCGTCTGAAGAAGGAGGATCTGTGATGGAGTTCGTTCAGAATTTTCCTTTTATAACAATCATCCTGGCGCTGTTTTCCGGCCCGCTCTGCTCGATACTCAAACGAAGGGCGGCCAAATGGGTGAATACCGTTATGATCTGTCTGGTTCTGGGGATGTCGGTCGCGACACTTCTTTTCACCCTGCGGACGGGGGAGGCCTATGTCTATCAGATGGGGCATTTTTCCGCGCCCTGGGGAAATGAGATCCGCGTCGGCGTGCTGGAAGCCTTCATGGCGGTGTTTTTCAGCGTGATCATGCTGCTCTGTATGCTCGGCGGCCGCCGGGAGCTTGCCGAAGAGGTCGAGGAGACGAAGCAGAACCTGTACTATGTGATGGTGGGGCTGCTGCTGTCCTCGCTGCTCGCGCTGATCTATACCAATGACCTTTTCACCGCTTACGTGTTTGTGGAAATCAATACCATTTCCGCCTGCGGTCTGATCATGATCCGCCAGAACGGGCGCGCGATCGAGGCCGCGACACGCTATATGATCATGAGCCTGCTGGGTTCGGGCCTGTTTCTGATGGGCATCTGTTATCTTTACGACCTGACTGGTCATCTGCTGATGAGCAACATCAAGGAGCAGGTAGCGCTGCTGCAGGCCTCAGGAGAGTACCATATCCCGCTGCTGATTTCGATCACCCTGATGTCGGTCGGACTCGCGATCAAAAGCGCACTGTTTCCGTTCCACTCCTGGGTGCCGGACGCGTATGGCTATTCGACCCTGTCGTCCGCCGCGATTTTATCCTCCCTGGTTTCCAAGGGATATATTTTCCTGGTGGTCAAGCTTTTCTACCGCGTGATTGGTTTTGACGTGATCCGGGAGAGCAAGGTGATCAATGTGCTGTTTGTCTTTGGCGTCCTGGGAATGATTTTTGGCTCAGTCAACGCGATCCGGGAGAACAACATCCGCCGGATGATCGCCTGGTCTTCCGTTGCGCAGATCGGATATATTTACATGGGCTTCGGGTTGGGGACAACGGCGGGAATCACGGCCAGCCTGTTCCACATCCTGAGCCACGCGTCGACGAAATCGCTGTTGTTTGTATCGGCGTCCGGACTGACGGATGTCTCTCATGATGACACGGATTTCTTTGGACTTACCGGCGCCGGATACCGCAACCGCGTCGCAGGCGTGGCCTTTACTGTCGGATCGCTGTCGATGGTCGGCATTCCGCTGTTTTCCGGCTTTATTTCCAAGGTGCTGTTTGCTTCGGCGGCCTATGATACTTCGGGCAAGGTGATTCCGGCGATGATCGCGCTGGCGCTCAGCACGCTCCTGAACGCGATTTACTTTATGAAGACGGTGATCCGGATTTACACGCCGCCGCGCCGGGCAAACCTGACGACGGATACCCGGGTGATTGCGATGAGCGAGCAGCCGCAGAAGGCGGTGGTGCTGATGCTGTTTATAGCACTGAATCTCTTGCTGGGGCTTGGCTCGCAGCCGATCGTGAACATGCTCACGCAGGGGCTGGCTATGTTCGGGTAAACGATTAAAATAGATGAATTTTGCTCTCTGAGCAGATACTTCCATATGAAGTCCGGATCAGATATCTGAAATGGATTTACGGAATAGATATCTGAAATAGATATCTGGAATAAATTTATGGAATAAATTTCGGGAAGGACGGTTGTAGAAATTGCACGGGATGAGCGGCTTAAACAGGTCGACCGAAATCCGTTGGTTTCAGACAATGGGTAGTTCACTTAGAGAGATTAAGGTAAGAAAGTTTCGGTAAGGATCTGGAACGGGTTGTACGGAATGAGGAGGAGAATATGGGAATTTGGATTTTGCTGCCGATTTTTTTGCCGGTGATCGTTGGCATACTGCTTCTGCTTCCAACTGGAGCCGGAGCAGCCGCAGAGAAGGATCAGAGCCCCCAGGGGGATCTGGAAGGACAGAATTTTCAGGGAGATTCTGGCTTTCAGGCGCATCCTTCCAACGGAGGAGAGGAATCCCGGCGCATCCGGTTTGCGCGGATGACAGGGACGCTCGATGAGAGTCCGGAAAGCCTCTCCAGGCTTCATACACTGACGGCGACGGCGCTGATCGTGTCGGCTCTGCTGGCTCTGGCCGCGGCCTGGAGCGGAGATGTCAGTTTTACGTGGTTTGAACTGATGGAAGGGATCCCGGTTTATTTTCAGATCGACGATGTGGGACGACTGTTTGTCACGGTGATCAGCCTTGTGTGGGTGCTGGTGTGTTTTTATTCCTTTGTTTACATGGGACACGAGGGGAAAGAACGGCGGTTTTTCGGTTTTTACCTGATTGTGTACGGGGTGCTGGTGGCGCTTTCCTTCTCAGGCAATCTGGTGACGATGTATCTGTGTTATGAGCTGATGACACTGACCTCCATGCCGATGGTGCTGCATTCGGGCAGCCGTGAGTCGATCATGGCCGCGCTGAAATATCTGTTTTATTCGATGTGCGGCGCATATCTGGGACTGTTTGCTATTTTCTTCTTATATCAATATTGCGATTCAATCACCTTCACAGCAGGAGGGACTCTGAATCTGGCTCTGGCTGAAGGACATACGGGGATTTTACTGGCAGCTATTATGGCGTCGCTGATCGGGTTTGGCGCAAAGGCAGGTATGTTTCCGCTGCACGCATGGCTTCCCACCGCGCATCCGGTGGCGCCCGCGCCCGCGTCGGCAGTGCTCTCCGGCATCATCGCGAAGGCCGGCGTCCTGGCGATCATCCGCGTCGTGTTTTATATCGTGGGGGCTGATTTTATCCGGGGTACCTGGGTGCAGACCGCGTGGATGACGCTCTCCTTGCTTACCGTGTTTATGGGCTCCATGCTCGCGTTCCGCGAGAAGGTGTTCAAAAAACGTCTGGCTTACTCCACGGTCAGCCAGGTTTCCTATATTTTGTTTGGCCTTTCCACGCTCGCTCCGACCGCGATGGAAGGCGCACTGCTGCACGTGGTTTTTCACGCGATTATCAAAAGTGTATTATTCCTGACAGCCGGTATTTTTATCTTCCGCGGGAATCTTTCGAGAGTCGACCAGCTCGAGGGGATCGGCAAAAAGATGCCGAAGACGCTCTGGTGCTTTACGTTTGCGTCGCTGGCTCTGGTCGGAATCCCGCCGATGAGCGGCTTTATCAGCAAATGGTACCTCGCGCAGGGTGCGCTTGAAGCCAATATCGGCGTCTTTGGCTGGGTCGGCCCGGCGGTGCTGCTGGTTTCCGCGTTGTTGACGGCCGGTTATCTGCTGTCGGTGGTGACAAATGGATTTTTCCCGAAAAAGAAGGAAGCAGGTGGGCATCTGACCGTGCGGGCTGCGGCGGCTGAGGCAGGTGCTGCTGACAGCAGGGAGGCTGGCACGGCGGACGCACAGGAGGCAGATCCGCTCGACGGCATCACGGAAGCTCCTGCCGGGATGCTGATTCCGCTGGCAATTTTGTCGGCACTGACGGTTCTGCTTGGCATATTCCCGAATCCGCTGATTCAGTTTGTGAGCAAGATCGCGGCGGCGGTTTTATAATGCGCAGGGGCGCGAGAGAACTCCTCTATTCGATTAGAAAATTCCGTAATTTCGCTCACATTTAAGAAGGAGGGATAGATAAAGATGAGTCCCATATTTCTGCCTGTCGTCGTGCTGTTTCCGATTTTCGGCGGTGTGCTGATACCGGTGCTTCCGTTTAAAAACAGGCGGCAGATGATGATCTATATAGAGAGTATTGTGCTTCTGAATTCTCTGATGGCTCTTGCCGTCCTGCTGAATCGCCCCGAAGATGAGTTCGTGCTATTCCGCTTCACGAGCAACCTGACTCTGAGCTTTAAGCTGGATGGACTCGGGACGGTATTCGCGGGGCTGATCTCTGCCTTATGGCCGCTTGCGACGCTGTACGCGTTTGAATATATGGAGCATGAGGAGCATGAGAAATTTTTCTTTATGTTTTACACCATTACCTTTGGCATTACGATGGGAATTGCGCTGGCGGAAGACATGGTGACCATGTACTGCTTCTATGAGATGCTGACCCTCGTGACGGTACCGCTTGTTTTGCATACCCTGACGCGGGAGGCGGTCCTGGCGGGGCGTACTTATCTTTACTATTCGCTCGGCGGCGCCGCATTTGCCTTTATCGGCGTGATTTTCATCCTGGTCTATGGCACGACCCCGAATTTTGTGGCCGGAGGTGTGCTGGATCTGGAGAAAATCGGAAGCCGCACCAATCTGCTGCTGTTGATTTACGTCTTTTGCTTTTTAGGTTTCAGCGTGAAAGCGGCGATGTTTCCGTTTTCCGGCTGGCTTCCGAAGGCGGGTGTGGCGCCTACGCCGGTCACAGCACTGCTGCATGCGGTGGCGGTCGTCAAGGCAGGAGCGTTTGCGACAATGCGCATTACCTACTATAGCTTCGGCACCGAATTCCTGCGCGGCACCTGGGCGCAGACAGTGGTGATGATTCCGGTGATTTTTACGATTGTTTACGGCTGCAGCCGTGCCCTGAAGGAGACGCACCTGAAACGCCGCCTGGCCTGGTCCACCGTGAGCAATCTGTCCTATATCCTGTTTGGCGTCACGCTGATGAGTCCGCTCGGCCTGACCGGAGCGCTGACGCATATGGTCTGCCACGCGGTGATCAAGATCTGCTCGTTTTTCTGCGCCGGCGCGGTGATTACGCAGAGCGGCAATGAATACGTCTATCAGCTGGACGGCCTCGGCAAAAAAATGCCTAAGGTATTCGTGATTTTCACCATCTCCGGGATGGCGCTGATGGGCGTACCGGGGCTGCCCGGCTTTATCAGTAAGTGGACGCTGGTAAAAGCGGCGATTGACAGTACGCATCCGCTCGCGGTGGTCGGCGTGGCGGCGTTATTGATTTCCGCGCTGTTGACCGCGATTTATATGCTCACCATTAGTGTACGTGCGTTTTGCAGCCCCGCCCTCGCCGGGTGGCATCCCACACTTCGTGCGGGATATTCCCCACGCGAAGCGTCTCTAAATGGGCGGGGCGACCTGCCCTCGCCGGGTGGCATCTCCGCCCTTCGGGCGGGATATCCGCCGACCGAAGGGAGGGGGCGTTACCTTAGCAATATTTCTGCTGATGCTCAAAACGTGGTGAAGTGTGTGTCTGCCGATGGACAGAGCGGAGCAGAGTGTACACCTTCCGATGGTCAGGGCGAAGGGAAGAATGCATCTTCCGGCGGACATGATGTTCACGGTGCCGTCCGCGACCCGGGCTGGATGATGCTGCTGCCTCTGGCGATTTTTATAGCAGCGATGTTCGTGATCGGCCTGCACCCGCAGCCGCTGATAGATGCTTTTGCGAAGATTGCGTCTGCTATGAGCTGAGACTGACTGGAGTGATACTCTGTGTCCTGGCGGTTTGGATTTGATTTGGAAAGGGGATAGCGAAAATGTCAAATGTGATGCTGGGCGTGCTGGTGTTTTATCCGTTCCTCGGAGGAATTGCGGCATGGGCGCTGCACGGATGGCTTTCAAAAGAAAAGGGCAGATTCCCTTTTAAGGCACTTTCAGGCAGTGCGCTGGCGGCTGATTTTGTGGCGGTTACAGAATTTTTGCTGATGCTGGTCCTGTTTATCGGACACGCTTCGAAGGCGGAGAGTGCGCCATCAGGTACTCTGCTTACGCTGGCTATCCCGGGTATCTGCGGCTTTGGCCTGCACTTTACAATGGATGGGTTCCGTCTGCTCTATGGACTGATCGCCGCTTTAATGTGGATGATGACGGCTCTGCTTTGCCCGGAATATTTTTCCGGTCATTCGCATCCATCGGAGGAATCCGCAGAAGAATCCGAGCCGTCCCCGGATCGTTTCTACGTGTTTTTTCTGCTGACCCTCGGCGCGACGATGGGAGTGTTTTTGTCAGAGGATCTGTATACGACCTTTATTTTCTTTGAGATGATGTCCTTTACCTCCTATGTCTGGGTGGCGCATGAGGAAAATAACGCGGCGCTGCGTGCGGCGGACACCTATCTGGCCGTGGCTGTGACCGGCGGACTTGTGATGCTGATGGGCATTTTCGGCGTCTGGCACGAGTTGGGGACGCTGACCATCTCGGAGCTTCCCGCGGCGGCTGCCGCATATGGAAATAAGCCTCTGCTCTACACGCTGGGCGGCTGCATGCTTTTTGGATTCGGAGCCAAGGCGGGCGCGTTTCCGCTGCATATCTGGCTGCCGAAGGCACACCCGGTGGCTCCTGCTCCGGCGTCCGCGCTGCTCTCCGGCATTCTGACCAAGACCGGTATCTTCGGCGTGCTTGCTGTCACCAGCGGTCTGTTTTTGTACGATAAACAGTGGGGGACGCTGATTCTGGTGATCGGCGCGGCCACGATGTTCGGCGGAGCGCTGCTCGCAGTGTTTTCCATCAATCTGAAGCGCACTCTCGCCTGCTCGTCCATGTCGCAGATCGGGTTTATCCTGATCGGCGTCGGCATGCAATGTATGCTCGGCGAGGAAAACGCGCTGGCCGTGCACGGGACGCTGCTCCACATGATGAACCATTCGATGATCAAGCTGGTGCTGTTTATGGCTGCCGGTGTGATTTACATGAACGCGCACGCCCTCGACCTGAACGTGATCCGTGGCTACGGCAGGAAAAAGCCTCTGCTGAAGGTCATTTTCCTGGTCGGTGCCCTGGCGATCGGCGGTATTCCATGCTTTGGCGGATACATCAGCAAAACCCTGCTGCACGAAAGCATCCTGGAGTACGGCGGCGGCTGGATTTTCCGGGCGCTCGAGTACCTGTTCCTGTTCTCCGGCGGTATGACCGTGGCATATATGACCAAGCTGTTTGTGTCGATCTTTGTGGAAAAGAACGCAGACGACAGTCTGCAGAAGCAATATGACGCTCAGGAAACCTACATGAACCCTGCAAGCACCTTTGCCCTTTCAGGCAGTGCTTTGATTCTGCTGATTTGGGGTCTGTTCCCTCACACCATCATGGATAAGGCCGCCCGCATTGGCCAGGCCTTTATGGGGCTGGAGGAATTCGGCGAGACGGTCAGCTATTTCAGTTGGAAAAACCTCTCCGGCGGACTGATTTCCATCGGCATCGGCGTGATCGTGTATTTGTTTGTGATCCGAAAGCTGTTGATGAAGGATCATGCTTACATCAACGCCTGGCCGACCTGGCTGGATCTGGAGGAAAAGCTCTACCGGCCGCTTCTTTTACAGGTATTGCCTTTCATATGCGGCGCGGTCTGCCATGTACTGGACGTGATGACGGATACGCTGACCGCCATCCTGATTCCGGTGGGGCATGTGCTGGCCCGCTTGCTGGACAGCCTGACCGACCTTTCCGTAGTCGGACTGCGGAAAACCATCTACAAAGATTCGCCGAAGCCTCATGAACGCGCCTGGGGCAATGCCCTGACCGCCGCCATCGGTACCGCGCTGAACGCAGTGCAGGCGCTGGCAAACCGGACCTGGAGACGGAAAAATCCCGGCACAGTCGATTACCGGCGCGAGGTGGCGCTTCGCTATGACGTCTGGAGAGAGAGCAGCACCGTCATCAGCAGGAGCCTCTCCTACGGGCTGCTGCTCGTGATCATCGGATTTACACTGACGCTGGTGTATATCCTGTGGTGGTAAAACATAAATCGTGAGGAGGCATCCTCTCTTGTATCTATACGATCGCCTCCATGAGCAGTTTGTCTTTTAAGCGAACCTTGTGGAGGCCGGTTTTTTATGCACACGGCCGCGTAAGGAATTATTCCGGCTAAAGCCGGACGCGGCCGGCGCGGGCGAGTAGGGGACAAGTCTCCCTACTCGATTTCTTATTATTGAAACAGAAGTTCAACATGTAGTCTTTTTCCGCTGCTTTTTCTCCTTATACAGCTTCTGATCTGCCAGCATCAGAGCCTCTTTCAGCGTGATGATGTCGCCCGGCCGGACCAGACAGACACCAGCGGAGACAGTCAGAAAATAAGGCTTGCCGCTGGTCTGGTTGTACTGGTCGAATTGTCTGTAGAGGGTCGAGACGATCCTCTGGGTGGCTGCTGTGTCACCTGCATTATCTGCATTCAGCTCCGGCTCTGTGCCGCCTGCCTCCGTGCTGCTTTCTGAGTCATCGGCTTCAAGAGCGTCCCCTGCGTCCACCTCCATCAGGCAGGTAAATTCGTCTCCCCCGATGCGCCCCGCGATCCCGCGCCCCCGCACGAGTTCCTGCAGTATTTTTCCGATCTGGTGCAGGGAAATATCGCCCTCCCTGTGACCAAACCTGTCGTTGATGAGCTTCAGGTCGTCCATGTCAATGTAGAGGAGTACCTGGTGCCGTCCGGCTTTTTGCAGGGCGGCTATCTGCTCCTCTGCCTGTGCATAGAAGCCGCGGACATTCAGAAGGCCGGTGAGAGGGTCGGATTTGGAGATCACATCCAACTCGATGTTGTGATCCTTTAGTGTTTCCAGATTGCGTTCCAGCTGGGCCTGGTTTTTTTCGTTAGCCTGCAAAAGAAGGATCATTTTGATTGCGGAGCTCAGCTGGTTGACCAGAAACTCGCCGTTGACAAACAGTGCCTGCGTCATATCGCAGATCAGGACGCCGTATACCATTTTCCCGGAAAACAGTGGCAGCAGAAGCTGCGCGCGTCTTTCCTGGGCATCTGGTTTTGTATACTCGTACATTTCATCCAGACTCTGCGGCTGCCGCAGCAGCGGAATAGAGCGGGTAATACCATTCGTCCGCTCTGTTTTCAGTATGAGCTCTCCGGGAGTCTCAAAGGGTTCCCGGAAGGAATGCTCTGCCGGAGCGGGCAGCAGGTAGAGCCAGGCATTTTCGATCTGCAGCCAGTCGAGATTACTCAGAACGGAGCAGTAGCTTTCATCTGTCCCCTGCTCAAACTGCAGAATATTCTGTACGAAAAGCTTCATATCATAGTTGGCCTGCTGCTCCTGCTTCATGACGGCGGCTGAATGGCGGTTCATGGCCGTAATGATTCTCTGGTAAATCATGGAAAAGACATCCTGCAGCTGCAGGCGCGATTCTGCATCCGTCTGCAGGTCGTAAAGAGCGTGATAAAATTCATCGAATACGGTCATCAGCCCATCGATGTCTATGATATTCACTACGTCCCCATCGAAAAATTTATCCAGGATGGACGCGATTTCGTCTGTATCATGGCGGTCGGAAGCTTCGCAGCGTCCGGAAATCTTATGACTGGCAAAAACTCCATGACATTCAGAAACCTCATGAGTGTCAAAAGCTCCGTAACAGTCAGAAGCCTCATGACTTTCAGGAGAATATTGCCCGGTTTCCGTGCCGGAATCAAGGCAGAAGACGATCTGAGATGTCTTTCCCCGGGAAGCGGTCTCGGTTT
Source organism: Lachnospiraceae bacterium (assembly GCA_021201665.1). Lineage (GTDB taxonomy): Bacteria > Bacillota > Clostridia > Lachnospirales > Lachnospiraceae > Choladousia. The sequence continues at coordinate 46,261 of JAJQEO010000038.1, forward strand.
CCGCTGAGAAGAAACGCCCGGCAGGTGCGTCTGCAGGCGTGAAATGTTCTGTGATGGTGTTAAACAGGCGCATGTAGGACTCTTTGATTTCCGCACGCCGCACCTGTTCCTCGGCGTGATAATTACGGTAAAAAATATCATGGAAGCTGACCGGCAGAGCATCCATAATCTGCCCGAGGCTTTTGCCTCCTCTGTCAGTGCGAACAAAGGAATCCCGCAGAACAAAATGCGTGGGGATGACGATATCGGCAGCGGCCTTGAGGGGCTGAAGGCTCCTGGATGAGGCCTGATCTGCGCGGCTGCCTTCCGTCAGAAGTGAACCATCGCAGACATTATCCCGCAGCGCTGAATCTTTAAGAGAATTTTCCGGCACGACGGAACCCTCGCATACATTTTCCATCAGCGCTGAACTCTTGAGAATTTCATCGGAACAAGAACCTTCTGCGGCCGAATTCTCGTGGAAGCCGTCCGCCAGCGCAGAATCCTCGCAGACATTTTTCATCGGCACTGGATCCTCATGAATATCTTCGAAATAAGTACCGCCCTCAGCTGCGCCCGCATAATACAGCTCCAGCACAGACCGCAGCGCGGCTTCGCCGAGCTGGTTCGGGTCCGCCCGCACAGAGGAAAGAGCCGGCGTAGCTTTTGCAGCTGCTGCACAGTCGTCAAAGCCCAGCACGGAGATATCCTTTCCGGGAATTTTGCCGCACGCATAAAGCTCCTCGTACAGTCCAAGCGCAGTGTCGTCATTGACACAGAAAATGGCATCCAGATCTGGGTTTGCATCAAGAAAGGTACGGTAGACCTCGTGGCTGTTCTGTGAAAGATCGCCCTCCGTGTATCGGCAGTCTGGAAAATCAATCTGATTTTCCGCGAGTACCTTGCGAAAAATCGCGAGCCGCTCCATGGCGTCCGTATTATTGGAGTGGCCTCCGACCATGCCGATGCGGGTACACTTACAGACCCTGATCAGATATTCCAGCCCCTCGCGGATGCCGGTCTCATTGTCATAGGTAACATTGATGTAGCCGTCCAGCCTGGAAGCGATCAGTACGCTCGGAATACCGTCAAATTGCTGCAGCAGCTGACGGATCCGCTCCGGCGTGGTAAAACAGCCGATACAGTCCGCGGCAATGATCAGGGCGTCCAGACAGCCTTTTTTTACATAGGAAAAAACGGTACCATACTGATATTCGTACATTAGCTCATGGTTATCTGTGAGATCACGGTCAATGTACTTGCCCGGGAAAATCAGCGTATTGACACCCTGCACGCGTGCTTCGGCCATGATGCCGTTGCAGATGTGGATGGTGAAATCATCGAGAATTCCGCTGACAAGAATGCCGATGGTCAGATTTTCTTTTTTGCCGGTCATGGCTCTGCCCCCTGTTGTGCAATCTGTTAAATATATGTTTTCATACGTACTTCGCAGCGAGTGCGAGGTACTGTCCTGAATAATCACAAATGGTGAACTGCCCCTTGCCAGAAGCAAATGGGATCACGGTCGGCCTATCTCAAAATGGAGCGTGATGTTACGGGTATTCTACCATAGAATCTGGCAAAGGTATAGAAAGAATTTTTATGATTTTACATCTGGGACTTGCAAAGTCGGCGAGGGAACGGTATGATGATGGAATCGGGGTGCTATATGCCGGCAGCATGTTTTTTAACCAGAAAGCTTCCAGCTTACGTACACCCGATTTATGTGGACGAAAAACAGCAGACTGTGAAAACTGTCCATTATCTGACACGAATGGGATTGAGGCCACATTCTTTCAACAAAGGGCTATATAAAATATGGGGCACAGGGGATTTTTGACATGATTTTTGACACGCACGCGCATTATGATGATGAGGCTTTTGACGATGACCGGGAGGAGCTGCTCTCGCAGATGGCTGCGGCTGGAGTTGGCGCAATCGTAAACATGGGAGCTTCCCTGGAGGGAGTGGAGGCGAGCCAACGGCTTGCCGCGCGGTATCCGTTTATCTATGCGGCCGTGGGCGTACATCCGGACGAGGTCGGCTCTCTTGACGAGGAAAAGCTGCATGGCTTCTACGAGCTTTGTCGTAACCGCAAGACGGTGGCGATCGGCGAGATCGGGCTGGATTACTACTGGGACCGGGAAAGTCATGAGATTCAGAAGCAGTGGTTCCGGCGCCAGCTGCAGATGGCAAAGGACGTCGGCCTTCCGGTCAACATCCACAGCCGGGACGCGGCACAGGACACCTTTGATGTTATGAAAGAAGAGCATGCCGGGACGACAGGCGGCATTATCCACTGCTTTTCCGCGTCCGCGCAGATGGCGCGGGAATACGTGAAGCTGGGCTACTATATCGGTGTCGGCGGCGTGGTCACGTTTAAAAATGCGCGAGTGATGAAGGAAGTCGTCGCCGAGGTGCCGGTGGATCACATCGTGATCGAGACTGACTGCCCCTACCTGGCGCCCGCACCGCACCGGGGCAAACGAAATTCCTCCCTGTATCTTCCGCTGGTGATTGAGGCGATCGCCGGGATCAAAGGGATGACAACGCAGGAGGTGGAAGAAAGCACCTGGGAGAACGCGCGGAGAGTATACCGCATTTCCGGATGAGATTATTTGTAAGTACCGCTGCGCAATGGGAAAACCTTTCGCTGGAATTCTATACAGAGTGCTAATGTGGCTCGTTGAACTATCATACCGGCGATAATCAACGAAACAGAAGAGGAGCCTACATGGAGAAGCTTGCGAACCCGCAGAAAACGATTGAAATCATTCAGAAAAATAATTTTCATTTCCAGAAGCGATACGGTCAGAATTTTCTGATCGACGCGCATGTACTGGAAAAAATCGTCACGGCGGCTCAGATTACGCCGGATGATTTTGTCCTGGAGGTCGGCCCGGGCATCGGGACGCTGACTCAGTATCTGGCGGAGGCAGCGCGCGAGGTGGTCGCGGTGGAGATCGACCGGGATCTGATCCCGATTCTGGAGGAGACCATGGGCGAATATGAAAATGTGACAGTACTCAACCAGGATATTTTGAAGGTAGATGTCGCCGCCCTCGCGCGGGAGAAAAACGGCGGCCGCCCGATCAAGGTGATCGGGAATCTTCCCTATTATATTACGACCCCGATTGTCATGGGACTTCTGGAAAGCCGGGTGCCGCTCGAGAGCATTACCGTGATGGTGCAAAAAGAGGTGGCGCTGCGGATGCAGGCCTCCCCCGGCACGAAGGACTATGGGGCTCTCTCCCTCGCCGTTCAGTATTATGCGGAACCCTACCTGGCCGCGAACGTGCCGCCGAACTGCTTCATCCCTCGTCCCGGGGTCGGCAGTGCGGTCATCCGCCTGACATGCCGGGAAACACCTGCGGTCGAAGTAAAGGACGAAAAGCTCTTATTTTCTGTCATACACGCATCCTTCGGCCAGCGCAGGAAGACCCTCGTAAACGGCCTGAGAAACGCGCCCGGCCTCTCCTTTACGAAAGAGCAGATCGAAGCGGCATTAAGAAAGGCGGGCTTAAGCGGGACCGTGCGGGGCGAGACCCTGACGCTTGCTCAGTTTACGCAGCTTGCGGATGAACTGGGGGAGATGGCCGAATGAAGGTGTGGTTCCGGTGGAGAAAAAGCATCGGGTAATGAAAACCTGCCGGCTGAGGCGGTTGTCTGAATATGGGAGAAAAGATGATGAAGCGAATTGTCGTTGGAATCAGCGGAGCGAGCGGTTTTCCGCTGGCTGTCTGCCTTTTAAACGAATTAAATAAAGTGCCGGATGTAGAGACGCATCTGGTATACAGCTATGGCGCGGAGCTTACCGCCAGGCAGGAGAGCGGGTTTGCGCCGGAACAGATCCGCGCCCTCGCGGACGTTTGCTATGAAAATTATGACATCGGCGCGGCGATCGCGAGCGGTACGTTTCTGACGGAGGGCATGATCGTGATGCCCTGCTCGATGAAAACCCTGAGCGGCATCGCCCACGGGTACAGCGAGAATCTGCTGCTGCGGGCGGCGGATGTAACAATCAAGGAGCAGCGGAAGCTGATTCTCGCCGTGCGCGAGACACCATTGAGTCCGATTCACCTGGAAAACATGCTCACCCTGTCCAGACTGCACAACGTGTTTATCATGCCGCCGGTGGTGACATACTATATTAATCAGGAAGAGCGGGCAGCCGTGCCTTTTGCCAGCGCAGAAAAAACAGGCTTAGAAAAAACTGGCGTGGGGAAAACCGGCGCAGGAAAAACCGAAGCAGAAAAAAACGACGCTGGAAAAACCGGAACACAAAAATCTGTCAGCAGGAGCGGCACATTCGATGCACCGGGAGATTGCTTTTCATCAGGCGGTTCGATGAGCCGTGATCTAAGTGCGGGAACAGAATCTGATTACAGCGAAACAGTGTTGAGCGTCAAAGATATGGAGCGCCACATCGTGGGCAAAATGCTGCAGCCGTTCGGGATTGAGATGGAAGGCTTCCGGAGGTGGAAGTGAGTGCGATGCGGTTGACAGGAAGGCCGGCTAACCGGGAAGGCGGGAGACCGGCTGACTGGGGAAGAAAGAGTACGTGCGCCCAACAAAGCCTGACCGGCAAGGGAAACGGAGTGAGGAGAATGAATCCGAAAAAATATGAATACCGGAAAAACGTATGTGGAATCACGATCCTCTGCGAGGTGATTCCGATGGGAAAAGACTTTACGGTCTGTGTATGGGATGACCGATGCGGCCATGTCGGGAGCGCGGTACTCTCAGTCGCCCGCCCGAGTCTTACCGGGGAAGGGATCAGCACCACGACCTCTGTTCTGAACCGCCCGGGGCATAAGGATGAGGAGGTGGCCCGGCACCTGGCGGAGACTGTAGCGGCGCACATGGACTGCGCGGTGGTCTGTACCTGCGGCATCCACCTGGACGGCATCACGCCGGAGCAGATCCGGGAGATTCTGGATGCCTGCCGGGGGCTGGAAGGTGACATTCTGGAGGATTTGCAAAGAGAACGCATGTGAGAAAACAACGGCCTGGGGGAGAAAGCTTCCCCTGGCCGTTTTGTTACACTGAGGCATTGATTTTTGCCGGAAGATAAAAACGTCATTTTTGAGGTTGTTCTTGGAAAACTCTCCGCAGTATGCTATTATTATAGACAGACCTGCACTGCATATAAATTGTGATGGCGCCTGCGAAACAGGCATGGTCACTTTCCTTAGCAGCCGGAGCAGGAGCGAGATTACAGTTGTACGGAGGAATATTGCCATGGCAAAGGTTTTTAACGTGAATGGTGCATGCAGACCGGATGTGCATTACATGGTGGATCTGGAATCCAGACTTGAGTCAATAAAAGAGATGGTTGATTCTGGAGAGTATTTTGTCATTAACCGGGGAAGGCAATACGGAAAGACGACGATTTTAAAAGCACTTGCTGATTTCCTTGAAAAAGACTATACGGTGTTAAGTATGGATTTTCAGACATTTGGCTCGTTATCGTTCGAAAAAGAAGAATCTTTTGTCATCGCTTTCGCCGGAGAGCTGCTGGACTGCACGGATGACCTACCGGAAGAAATCGGGGAACGGCTCATGGCGTTCGCGGATGGAACAGCGAAGATTTGTTCACTCAATGCTCTTTTCAGAGTCATAAAAGTATGGTGCATGAAAGCAGATAAAGCACCTGTCCTGATGATTGATGAGGTCGATTCTGCCTCGAATAACCAGGTGTTTTTAGATTTTCTGGCGCAGCTGAGGGCATATTATTTGAAACGACCGAAGGCCGGAGCTTTTCAGTCAGTGATTCTTGCCGGCGTTTACGACATCAGGAATATAAAGAGAAAAATCCGCCCCGAGGCGGAACATAACGAAAACTCTCCATGGAATATAGCCGCTAAATTTACACTGGATATGAATTTTTCAGTTGACGAGATCGCCGGCATGCTGCAGATGTATGAGGATGATTATCATACGGGTATGTGTATTGATGAAATCGCGAAGCAGATATGGGAATACACTTCTGGATATCCGGTTCTTGTCTCAAATTTATGTAAGATTATGGACGAGGAAATTTCCGGCAATGAAAGCTTTCCTGACAAACTCTCTGTCTGGACCAAGGCCGGAGTAGACGAGGCGGTTAAGAGAACTCTGGAAGAACAGAATCCACTGTTCGGTTCTATGTGGGAAAAACTGAACCGATATCCGGAAATGAGACAGCGCGTCTATGCCCTGCTGTTCCAGGGACAGCGGATCCCGTTTAATATAGATGATCCCGTTACAAATCTGCTGTATATGTTCGGCTACGTAAAAAATGCGGACGGAAGTATGCAGATCGCCAACCGGGTTTTTGAGACCAGGCTGTACAATTATTTTCTGATGACGGAAGAAGCGGCTGGTGTTGAGATATTCCAGCTTGGTGTGCAGGAGAAGAGCCAGTTCATCCGTTACGGAAAATTAGATATGGATCATCTTCTCGCGAAGTTTGTTGAATATTTTGACGACATCTATGGTGATCGGGACGAGAAATTCGTTGAGGACGAGGGCAGACGCTATTTCATGCTTTTCCTGAAGCCAATTATCAATGGAACCGGAAATTATTACGTGGAAGCCAGAACAAGAAATCGGAAGCAGACGGATTTGATTGTGGATTACAGAGGTACGCAACATATTGTAGAACTTAAAATTTGGCACGGAAATGAATACAATGAGAGGGGCGAAAAGCAGTTAAGTGAATACCTGGACTATTATCATCTGGACAAAGGGTATATGCTTAGCTTTTGTTTTAACAAAAAAAAGAAAATTGGCCTGCACAAGGTGAAAATCGGAGACAGACTGCTGGTGGAGGCTGTTGTATAACATGTCCATACCTGCCAACGACGCTTTATGCCTCTACAAAGGGGAAAATAACAGTCTCAGGAGGTATTTTGCCGTGAAGAAAAGCGCTGCCTCGGCCGTATCGGGCAGTGGGAAGGTTACCATAAAAGGTGGCACCTTTGCCAGCTGAAAGGGCGGGGCGATTTCTGACAGGATTCATAACGTTTTACGCAAGGCAGCAAAAATTCAGAAAAGGATTTTTGCTGTCCTTTTAACTTCCTGGCAGGATCACTTTATTTTTATCAGAAAGGTACTTGCGGACGGAGGAAAATGTTGTTAAAATAAGACAGATTTCGGTCATCAGCGCAGCACTTAAAAATGGTTGCACAGGGAGCGGATGATATGAAAAAATACAATGATTTCTTAAAAAATATCACGCTTCTCGGCCAGTTCAGCCTGTCCCTGATCACGCCGCTGCTGCTTTGCTTAGGACTCTGCTGGTGGCTGACAGCGCGTGCGGGGCTGGGGACATGGATTTATATCCCCGGGTTCTTTTTCGGCCTCGGAGGCAGCGGGATGTTTGCGTACAAGTTTTACCTGTCCGTGATAAAAAAGGATAAAACGGACAAAACTGGTAAAGGAAAAGTGTCTTTCAACAAACATTCATGAAGAGTTATCGGCAATAATTCCGCAGCTTTGCATTGTGTATCTTGTCAGGAATAAAAGGAGTGGCGAGATGAACTGCAGCGGATTAGAACATGCCGCCTGGAAAACAAAACGGCGTCTGCTTTGGGTGGAACGAGAATCATGTCATGTCTGGAATGAAATACGAGGAGGACGTATATGGGCAAATTCATCGGCGAGGTTCAGCCGGCTGTAAAAAAAGAGACACGCCGGGTGGCGATTATGACGACCGTCGGGATTGTGATCATGTGGATTGTGTTCGCGGTTCTTCATGTGGCGGTGCCGGAGTCAGTGCCTTTTGACTATACGGTTTTTTTAGGCGGATTTGTGGGCGGACTGATCGCCGTCCTTAATTTCTTTTTGATGGGTCTGATGGTTCAGAGCGCGGCGTCGGCCGCAGATGAGGACGCAGCCAGAACAAAGGTCCGCGCTAGCTATTCGCAGAGACTTCTGCTGCAGATGCTCTGGGTGATTGCGGCGATTGTCGCCCCCTGCTTTCAGCTTGTGGCGGGGATTGTACCTCTGTTTCTTCCCAGTTTTGGTATCAAGCTGACTGGGATTTTCAGAAAATCACAGTGAACGCGGCTGAGTCACGGATTTTCATATCTTAAATATGTAAAAACAGCCGTGATAGCTTTTCCGGTGACATATGAGGAAGCTGTTCGGAACTGTTAAAAGAATTTCAGCCGGTAAGGAGGTGGAGAGCGTTATGGAAGTTGATATTTCAGGAGCCAGAGTCTTTTTTACCATCCACACGAATATTCCCATTCTGGGAGATCTGCAGATCAGTGAGACACTTGTGGTGAGCTGGCTGGTCATGATCCTGATCACGGGATTATGCATCTGGCTGACCCATGACCTGAAGGTGGAGAATATTTCAAAGCGGCAGGCTTTTGCGGAGATGCTCGTGGAGACGGCGAACAAATTCGTGATAGGCAATATGGGAGAGGCCTTCCGCTACCTGATCCCATTTGTGGCGGCACTGTTTTCGACCAGTCTGGTATCCAACCTGATCAGCCTGGTGGGGCTTCGGAGCCCGACAGCGGATCTTTCTACAGAAGCTGCATGGGCGGTGGTGGTATTTGTCATGATCACCTGGCAGAAGATCAAGGCGGGCGGCATTGGCGGGTATCTCAAAGGATTTACGCAGCCGATCCCGGTGCTGACTCCGTTTAATATCCTGTCGGAGATTGCGACTCCGATCAGTATGGCCTGCCGTCACTTTGGCAATATTTTGTCGGGCATCGTGATCAATTCTTTGATTTACGCAGCACTGGCGGTGGCGAGCAGCGCGCTGCTCGGACTGATACCGGGTCTGGTGGGTGATATACTCTCTCAGATCCCGATACTGGATGTTGGAATACCGGCCATTCTTTCGGTTTACTTTGACTGGTTTACCGGCGTCATGCAGGCTTACATTTTCTGCATGCTGACGACCCTCTACATCGCGAACGCGGCGGAGGGCTAGCGGGCAGCGATCAGTGGTTAGTGATTAGTGATTAGTGATTCGTGGCTGGTGATTGATGGCCGATCCGGATAACCGACTGCCGGAGGCAGGAATGCATTAGCTGACCGCGGCTGACAGCGAATTAAAAGCCGGTAATAAAAGCCACGAATTTCAGAATTTAAAACAAAGCAGAAGAAAACAAAAACATTGCCAAAACAAATAAAAACAGACCAATTAGAACAGACAAATAAAAACAAACAAGTAAGAAAAATATGGACTGCTGTCCACTAAAAAAGGAGGACTACATGATGGATTTCACAATTTTAGCAAAAGGTATCGCACTGGCAGGCTGCGCAATCGGTGCTGGCCTGGCTCTGATCGCCGGTATCGGACCTGGTATTGGTGAAGGTAACGCGGTGGCGAAGGCTCTTGAGGCGATCGGCCGTCAGCCTGAGTGCAAGGGCGACGTGACATCGACCATGCTGATGGGCTGCGCAATTGCTGAGACGACTGGTATTTACGGTTTCGTTACCGGTCTGCTGCTGATTTTCGTTGCGCCGAATATGTTCATGAATCTCCTTGTCTGATTATCACCGGCGCGTGTGACAGCTGAAATTGTCCTGAGATAAAATCCATATCTTTTGGTCTGGATCAGATAGCTGATGCAACCGATGCGGATTGTGGACTGCCGGGCGAAAGCAGAAGATGGCTGCTTTTGACAGTAACGGGCAGGACAATTCAGTGAATAAGACAAAGAGAACAGGAGGTAACTGACATGGAAGTACAAAATTTGGTCAGCCTCATACCGTGGACCTTCGTAGCGCAGATTTGCAACCTTTTTATCCAGATGTATCTGATCAAACGTTTTCTGTTTAAGCCGATCAATGCGATTCTTGAGAAACGCAAGGCGGCTGCGGACGCCGAAATCCAGGAAGCCACAAAGGCGAAGGAAGAGGCACTGGCCATGAAGGCGGATTATGAGCAGAATATGCTGGAGGCGAAGACTAAGGCGAATGACATTCTGACCACCGCGCAGAAGACCGCGGCCGTGCAGAGTGAAGAGATGCTCCGGGAGGCTTCGCAGCAGGCTGCTTCGATCAAGGCGAAAGCGGAGAGTGATATCGCCCAGGAGAAGCGGAAGGCGGTCAATGAAATCAAGGATGAGATCGGAAGTATGGCCGTGGAGATCGCCGGCAAGGTGATTGAGCGCGAGATCAGCGAGGATGACCACGCGAAGCTGATTGATGAATTTATAGCGAATGTAGGTGAGAGCGCATGACACAGACTGCCAGAGTATATGGCGGCAGCCTGTATGAGCTTGCCGCTGAAGAGACGCTTACTGATACGATCCGCGCTCAGATGATGGCGGTGCAGGATTTATTCCGGGAGAACCCGGATTATCTGGCACTGCTCTGCGAGCCATCCATTGCGAAGGACGAGCGTATCGGCCTGATAGAGACTGCTTTTGGAGAGCAGGCCGAGCGGTATCTGGTAAGCTTTTTAAAGCTGTTATGTGAAAAAGGGATTCTGCGCGAATACGCGGGGTGCTGCGAGGAATTTACACGGAGATACAATGTAGATCATAACATTGCCGAGGCTGTGGCCACCAGCGCGGTGGCGCTCACTGACGCGCAGGTATCGGCTTTGAAGGAAAAGCTGGAAAAGCAGAGCGGGAAGACGGTCGTGCTGACACAGAAGGTAGATCCCTCCGTGATGGCCGGGCTGCGCGTGGAGATGGAAGGCACCCAGCTGGACGGCACCGTGCAGGGACGCATTTTGGGCATTTCCAGAAAGCTGGCAGATGTTGTGATGTGATAATACAAGGGATCAAAATGTGTATTATCATTATTGAAGTTTAATAATAAGGATGGATAAGACCATGCAATTAAAACCTGAAGAAATTACAAAGGTCATCCGAAGCCAGATCAAGTATTACGAGAACGCGATCCATCAGGACGAGACAGGTACGGTTCTGCTGGTAGGCGACGGGATTGCCCGGGCCAGCGGCCTCGCGAAGTGTATGGCCGGAGAATTGCTGGAGTTTGAGGACGGCAGCTTCGGCATGGCACAGAACCTCGAGGAAAACAGTGTCTCGATCGTTCTGTTTGGTTCCGGTGAGAAGATCCAGGAGGGACAGACCGTAAAACGTACCGGCAAGGTGGTATCCGTGCCGGTGGGAGAGGCGATGGTCGGCAGAGTCGTCAATGCGCTCGGACAGCCGATCGATGGTGCGGGTCCGATCACGGCGAATGAGTACCGGGCAATTGAGAACCAGGCTCCCGGTATCTGTGACAGGCAGCCGGTATTCGAGCCGCTGCAGACCGGGATCAAGGCGATTGACTCGATGATTCCGATCGGCCGCGGGCAGCGTGAGCTGATCATCGGCGACCGCCAGACCGGGAAGACGACGGTCGCGACCGATACGATTATCAATCAGAAGGGCAAGGATGTCATCTGCATCTATGTGGCGATCGGCCAGAAGCGTTCGACCGTAGCCTCATTGTCCGAGACACTCTCCAGAAATGGAGCGATGGACTATACCATTATCGTGGCAGCGACAGCTTCCGAGGCGAGCCCGCTGCAGTATATCGCGCCTTATTCGGGGTGCGCGATGGGTGAATATTTTATGCAGCAGGGAAGGCACGTGCTGATCATTTACGATGATCTGAGCAAGCACGCGGTGGCTTACCGTGCACTTTCTCTGCTGATCCGCAGACCGCCCGGCCGCGAGGCGTTTCCGGGCGATGTGTTCTATCTGCATTCCAGACTGCTGGAGCGCGCGGCAAAGATGGATGACGCGCATGGCGGCGGCTCTCTGACTGCACTGCCGATTATCGAGACACAGGCGGGCGATGTTTCCGCTTACATTCCGACGAACGTTATTTCCATCACCGACGGCCAGATATTCCTGGAGACAGAGCTGTTCCACTCCGGCGTTATGCCGGCGGTGAATCCGGGTATTTCGGTATCCCGAGTCGGCGGCAACGCGCAGATCAAGGCCATGAAAAAGGTTGCCGGTACGCTGAAGCTGATTTATTCTCAGTACCGTGAGCTGCAGAGCTTCGCGCAGTTTGGCTCCGACCTGGACGCGGATACCAAATCCCGTCTGGATCAGGGCGCGCGTATCGTGGAGATCCTGAAGCAGAACCAGAATTCTCCGATTCCGGTCGAGAAGCAGGTAGCCATTATTTACGCGGTCACAAAGGGATACCTCGCTAATGTTGAGACGGGCGACGTGCGCTCGTACGAGACGGGGCTGTATCCGTTCCTTGATGGGAATGCGCAGGGAGCCGCTGCCATGCAGGCGATCCGTGAGACGGGCAAGATGGAAGCGGAGACGGAAGAAAACCTGAAGCAGGCTCTGCAGGATTATACGGATCAGTTTCTTGCCGCGAAGCCTGGGAAATAACAGATAGAGAGGGAGGAAAAGAATGGCTGCAAACATGAAAGCGGTAAAGCTGCGGATCAAAAGTGTCCAGAGCACGATGCAGATTACCAAGGCGATGGAGCTTGTGGCTTCCTCCAAGCTGCGCAGGGCAAAGGAACGCTCCGATGAGTGCCGTCCCTACTTCCGGGAGCTTCACCAGACTCTGGTGGATATCGCGGAGGGAAATACGGATTTTTCTTCCGTGTACGCGAAATCGTCGTCCAATGAACGGTGGTGTTATGTCGTGATTGCCGGCGACCGCGGACTTGCGGGCGGATACAATTCCAATATTTTCAAAAAACTGGAAGCTGAGGCGGGACAGAACGCGTCCGGCGAAGCTGCCGGTTATGTGGTGCTTCCTATCGGGAAAAAGGCGGTGGAATATTTCAAGCGCAGGAAGGTAGAGATCCTGACCGAGGATTTCGCGACGGTCGCGGATATCTCGGTAGCCGATTGTTTTGAGATCGCGAGGCTTCTCTGTAAGGAATACCGGGAAGGACGGTTCGGGCATATCGAATTGTGCTATACGGAGTTTGTCTCCATGCTGTCACAGCGCCCGGAGATCTACCCGATGCTTCCGCTTACGGATCTGGAGGATTTTAAAAGCGGCGAGTATTCCGATTCGCAGGCTCCGGCGGGGCAGGAGACGTCTTCCGACGGTGCGAAAAAGACACCGGTGCGCGACCTGATCCTGTACGAGCCGGACAGCTCGGAGGTTTTCGATGCGATCGTGCCGGAATATCTGGGCGGCTTTATCTACGGTGGCGTGTGTGACGCGGTGGCGAGCGAGCTGGCGGCGCGGCGCAACGCGATGGAGGCCGCGACGAGCAACGCGGAGGAAATGATCGAGAAGCTGAATCTGAGCTACAACCGTGCGCGTCAGAGCAGCATCACCACGGAGCTCACGGAGATTGTCGCGGGCGCGGAGGGCGTCGGATGACAGGTTAGGAGGAATGAAATGAGTGACAAACACATTGGCGAGGTGGTGCAGGTAATCGGTCCTGTCCTGGACATCCGGTTTGCACAGGGCGAACTGCCCGCACTGCTGAACGCGATTGAGATTGATAATAATGGCAAAAAGCTGATTGCCGAGGTGGCGCAGGAGACGGGAGACAATACCGTGCGCTGCATCGCGATGAGCTCGACGGACGGACTGGTGCGCGGGACGAAAGCGGTTGACACCGGCGCACCGATTTCCGTGCCGGTGGGTGAAGAGTGCCTGGGACGTGTGCTGAACCTTCTGGGCGAGCCGGTGGATGAGAAACCGCCGGTTGAGACGAAGGAGCGCTGGTCGATCCACCGCCCGGCTCCGTCCTATGAGGAGCAGACCCCGGCGACCGAGATTCTGGAGACCGGCATCAAGGTCGTAGACCTGATCTGCCCGTACGCGAAGGGCGGCAAGATCGGCCTGTTCGGCGGCGCGGGCGTGGGCAAGACGGTTCTGATCATGGAGCTGATCCACAATGTGGCGACGGCGCACGGCGGACTGTCTGTGTTTACCGGCGTGGGCGAGCGTACCCGTGAAGGCAACGACCTTTATAATGAAATGAAGGAGAGCGGCGTTATTGATAAGACAGCTCTGATTTACGGGCAGATGAACGAGCCGCCCGGAGCGCGTATGCGTGTCGGCCTTTCCGGCCTGACCATCGCGGAATATTTCCGTGATGTCAAGAACCAGGACGTGCTGCTTTTTATTGACAATATTTTCCGTTTTACACAGGCAGGCTCAGAGGTGTCCGCGCTGCTTGGCCGTATGCCGTCCGCAGTAGGCTACCAGCCGACGCTGGCGACCGAGATGGGCGAGCTGCAGGAGCGTATCACATCGACGAGAAAGGGTTCCATCACCTCCGTGCAGGCGGTCTACGTACCGGCGGATGACCTGACCGACCCGGCTCCCGCGACGACCTTCACCCACCTGGACGCGACCACCGTGCTTTCCCGTGACATCGCCAGCCAGGGTATTTATCCGGCAGTGGATCCGCTGGACTCCACGAGCCGTATCCTTTCCCCGGAGGTCTTAGGCACTGAGCATTATCAGATTGCGAAGGACGTACAGATGGTGCTACAGCGCTATAAAGAGCTTCAGGATATCATCGCTATCATGGGTATGGACGAGCTGTCCGAGGAAGATAAGATGACGGTCAACCGCGCCCGCAAGGTGCAGCGTTTCCTCTCCCAGAGCTTCTCTGTGGCGGAGCAGTTTACAGGCATGCCCGGCCAGTATGTGCCGCTCAAAGAGACTCTGCGCGGATTCCGCATGATCCTGAACGGCGAGTGCGATGAGATCCCCGAGAGCTGCTTCCTTTTCGCAGGCACCATCGACGACGTATTTGAGAAGGCGAAGAACCTGTAGAAGGAGGGCGGCGTCTTATGAGTAGTTTTCCCTTAAGAATCGGAACGCCGGACGGCCTGCTCTTTGAGGGTGACGCCGAGCGTATTGTCTGCCGGACGATTACCGGCGATCTTGCGATCCTTGCAGGTCACTGCAACTATTGCACGGCGATCGGCATGGGTGAAGCACATGTTGTATTTGGGGACGGCACCACGCGGTATGCGGCCTGCATCGGCGGGATGCTCTCCGTCATGAACGGTACCTGCCGGGTTCTCGCCACCACCTGGGAGTGGAAGGAAGACATCGACAAAAACCGTGCCGAGGCCGCGAAAAAACGAGCCGAAGAGCGCCTCTCAAGACAGGGGCTGACCGATCAGGAGTATGCCAACGCCACCGCAAAGCTGCAGCGCGCGCTGGTGAGATTGAGCGTGAAACAGTAAACAGTGGATACAGAATGAAATGGGAAAAGCCGCCAGCGCATTGCTGGCGGCTTTTTACCGCAAGAAATAAATAGTATTTGCAAATTTGGCGAATCGTGAGTATATTACTCGTAAGTATACAAATTTGCGGCAGGTACACTGCCCTGAACATGCCGGTTTTTTCACCCTGAAACCTGCGGCTGTCTTGCAAGAACCCTGTAATTGTGTTATCTTATGAGAAGAAAAAGTGTTTATGGCTGTCTGTTATTCTATAGCCGGGAAGGTCTGGTGATGGTGTATGCAGGATATGATGAGCTTACAGGAGGTATTCGATGAAATACTTTCTGGATTTTGCGCGATTTTTGGAGAGTCGTTAATGCGCATTATTCTATACGGTTCAGTGGCCAGAGGAACTGCGACACCTGATTCGGATGTGGATATTGCTCTGATTGTACGTGATCATACGGAAGAAATGCATGAGAGGATGATTGATCTGACAGTTGATGTTGAATTGGACTGTGGAAGAGTTCTTTCCGTCTTGCTGATTGATTATGATAACTTCATCGAGTGGGAAAATATCCTTCCCTATTATCAGAACGTAAAACAGGAAGGGGTTGTCTTATGGAACGCAGCGTAAAGGATCTGGCAAAGCAATGTTTCTGGTTAAAATAGAGCGCTTAAGGGGAAATGTAATATGGATTTTTTTCCGGAAGAGGAGAATAGAGAAAAAGAGAAGACTGAGGAAACCATACAGGAGCATGAACCGAATCCGGATGAAGAAGCTCATCAGGACCAGCAGCTCATAGAGGCTCTCGAAAGGCGCGCCGACAGGCGCTTCTTCAATGGTATGATACTCGGCCTTGTGCTGGGAATTGCGGCCATGGTTGTGGCGGCGTATGCGCCGGGCGTGATCCGCAGGCTGACCGGGCGGGGCAATCCCGGCGCGGAGGTGCTGACCCAGAGCAGCACGATTTCAAAGCTTTCCGAGGTACAGGAGCTGATTGAGGCTTATTATCTGAACGAGGTGGACGGCGAGTATCTGGAGTCGTATCTTTTTAAAGGGATCGCTGCCGGGCTGGATGATGCGTACGCAAATTATTACACAGCAGAGGAGCTGTCGTCTGTGATAGATTCGACGAAGGGCGAGTATTATGGGATCGGTGCGACGATCGGCACGGACACGGAGACCGGCGAGTTTTATGTCGGCGAGGTTTATGAGGGCGGTCCGGCCGAAGAGGGCGGCCTGCAGCCGGATGACCTGGTGCGGGCGGTGGACGGCGAGGCAGCCTCTGAGATGACTTTAAATGAGCTGGTGACGCTGATCAAGTCGAAGGAAACCTTTACGATGACCGTGTACCGCCCTTCCGAGGAGGCGGAGCTGGAGCTGACGATTACCTGTGCGGATGTGATACCGACTTATGTGACCTGGGAGATGCTGGAGGACGGGATCGCATATCTGGAACTGACAGAGTTCACCTCGAGCGCGGTGGAGCAGTTCCAGACTGCCGTAGCGGATCTGAACAGCCAGGGCATGGAGAGCCTGATCGTAGATCTGCGCGACAATCCGGGCGGTCTGCTGACGGCGGTCTGCGATATCCTGGATGAGATTTTGCCGGAAGACGCCCTGATGGTCTATACGGAGGATAAAAATGGTAATCGGGAGGAATACAGGGCGGATGATGAGCAGAGCGTGACCTGCACGGTGGCAGTGCTGGTGAATGATGGCAGTGCGAGCGCTTCGGAAATTTTCGCGGGAGCGATCCAGGACTATGGAATCGGACCGGTCATCGGCACACAGACCTACGGAAAGGGCGTTGTGCAGAAGACCTATTCGCTCTCGGACGGCTCCGCGTTTAAGATGACGGTGGAGAATTATTACACGCCGAATGGGCAGGAGATTGACGGAAACGGCATCACGCCGGACATCATCGTGGATGAGGAGGATGAAGAAAACACAGAGACTGCTGTGGAAAATGTTTCCACAGAGGATGAGTCAGCGGAAGACGGCGATGACAGCACTGTGGATGATACAGAAACGGATGTCGTGCTTGATCGGGCACTGGAGGAGCTGAGAAGCAATGGATAACAGAATCATTTTTCGCGGAATGTTGACTGAGCTGAAGACGGCGGCAGACGAAAGGGACGGAATTCTGACTCAGGCAGAAGTCCGGGAAATCCTTAAGAGTATGCCGCTGGAAGAGGAGCATTTTCAGTTAATTTATGAATACCTTGCGGAGCAGAATATCCGTGTGGTAGAATCCAGAGAGGAGGGCCAGGAAACGGAAACCGGCGTTCGTCAAAGCCTGACCTTTTACCTGGAAGAGCTGGAACGGCTCGCCCCTGTGGATGACGCGGAGGAGATGCGCCTGATTGACCGCGCCAGAGCCGGGGACGGCGAGGCGAAGGAACGCCTGATAGGGATTTATCTCCCGCTAATCTGCTCGATGGCGGAGGAATACGGCGAGGAGACCATGTCGGGCGAGGATTTGATTCAGGAGGGAAATCTGGGGCTGCTTCTGGCCGTGGACTCGCTGGGCGAGTTTGAGAGTGCGGCGGCCTGCCGCGCCTGGATGATCAACATGGCGCGCAAGGCGATGGAGGATGCCATTAAAAGCGGCCAGGACGGACAGAAAATGGACGCCGGCCTGCTTAGCCGGATCAATCATCTGAATGAGGCAGTACACAATCTGGAGCGCGATCTCGGCCGCAAGGTGTCTGCGGAGGAGGTGTCCGCGTATCTGGAGATGCCGCTGGAGGAGATCGAGGATCTGCTGCGCGTGGCGGGAGACCAGATAGAGGCCGGATAAGGAGCTGTCGCGGAATCATATGCCCATCTTGCACTGCCTGATACGCGAACCGCAAATTCAAAAGGCCCCGACGCAGTAAGGTGGGAGCATCGACGGCTGCGCGAAGGAATCGCAGAGGCACCGGATGGATTGCCGCGTGAAGGAACAGCGAGCCAGAAACTATTATGCGCAATATAACTTACAAGAAGTTCACCGACCGAAGCGAAGCGTAGATGAGCTTCGCAAGTTAACGACAGGGTTCTGCGAAGCAGGTTCCTGGAGTATTACACATTGGAGGGAAAGAAAATGAAGAAAACCAAAATTATCTGTACCATGGGTCCTGCGTCGGATGACCGGGAGGTAGTAAAGGCGCTGGCACTTAGTGGAATGGACATTGCGCGCTTTAATTTTTCGCATGGCACGCACGAGGAACAGAAGGTGCGCTTTGACCGGATCAAAAGTGTGCGCAGGGAGATCAAAAAGCCGGTTGCCATTCTGCTGGATACAAAGGGTCCGGAGATTCGCACGGGACTGTTGAAAAACGGAGGTCCGGTGACCCTTACGGCAGGGGAAGAGTTTATTCTGACCTCCGAGGTGATCGAGGGAGATGAGAGAAAAGTCAGCCAGACCTATCCGCAGCTTTCAGAGGATGTGAAGCCGGGAGACCGGATCCTGATTGACGACGGGCTGATCGGACTCAAGGTAAAGGAAATCAGGGGTACGGATATTGTCTGTACCATTGAGAACGGCGGCAGCCTCGGACAGAGGAAGGGCGTGAATGTGCCGAACGTAAAGGTAAATCTTCCGGGAATTACCGAAAAAGACCGGGAGGATATTATTTTCGGCATAGAAGAAGGCATTGACTTTATCGCGGCTTCCTTTGTGCGCGACGCGGATGCGATCAAAGAGATCAAAGCGATTTTAAAGGAGCATGGCGCGGACCATGTCGGCGTAATCGCGAAGATCGAGAATGCGGAAGGCATTCAG
The DNA here is from genome assembly GCA_021201665.1 of Lachnospiraceae bacterium. GTDB lineage: Bacteria > Bacillota > Clostridia > Lachnospirales > Lachnospiraceae > Choladousia. Next base: position 65,105 of record JAJQEO010000038.1, read on the forward strand.
AATATAGACAAAATCATTCAGGCGTCGGACGGCGTCATGGTGGCGCGCGGCGACATGGGCGTGGAAATCCCGGCCTATGAGGTGCCGCATGTGCAGCGGACGATTGTTGAGAAGTGCAATAAGAGATATAAGCCGGTCATCATCGCGACGCAGATGCTCGATTCCATGATCCGCAACCCGCGTCCGACCCGCGCGGAGGTGACGGACGTGGCGAACGCGATCCGCGAGGGCGCTGACGCGATCATGCTTTCCGGGGAGACTGCGGCGGGCAAATATCCGTTGGAGGCGCTGAAAATGATGACCCAGATCGCGGAGACGACGGAGGGCTATAATCAGGACAAATTCCAGACAAAGGAGTACCGCGGGCTGCGCGGAGATGTGAATGTATCGAACGCGGTGGGTATGGCGGCAATCTCGACGGCCATCAATATTCAGGCGGACTGTATCGTGACGCCGACCATGACCGGACAGACGGCGCGCCTGATGTCGAATTTCCGGGCACCGATTCCGATTTACGCGATTTCGCCGAACGACTGGGCACTCAGAAGAATGCAGATTTACTGGGGCGTGACTCCGCTGCAGGGCTATGCGGAGGATACGACCGAGCATATTATTTCCCACGCGATGTATATAGTGAAAAGAGACGGCTATGTAAAACCGGGCGATATGGTCGTGTTCACCGCGGGCGATCCCGCGACCAATGAGGTAAAAGGGAAGGGTGCGATGACGAACATGATGCATGTCATTCAGGCGAAGTGACCTGCAGGAGATGTAATCGAAACAGATGTGCGGGAGGCGGCCGGCTGATAAAGCTAAGAAAACATTAATATTTTCTTGCCCTTTATTTAACAGCTGTTTGTTAATCTGAAAGAAAAAATTGTTCCTGCTGTTCTTCCTGCATTCTGACAGGAATACAGGATTTTCGGCAGGATGGCACAGGTAAGGCAGGATATTGCAGAAGTATTGGCGCGGCCAGGAGAAAAGAGGGCAGATATGTACAATATACTGGTATGTGACGACGAAAAAGAGATCGTGGACGCGATTGAAATTTACCTGACTCAGGAGGGCTTCCGTGTGATTAAGGCTTATGACGGCGAGCAGGCGCTTGCGATCCTGCGGCAGCAGGAGATCCACCTGCTGCTCCTCGACCTGATGATGCCGAAGATGGACGGCATCCACGCGATCATGAAGATCCGCGAAGAGTACAGCATCCCGATCATCATTCTTTCAGCAAAAACGCAGGACACGGACAAGGTCCTCGGTCTGAATCTGGGGGCAGACGATTACATCGCGAAGCCGTTTAATCCTCTGGAGCTGACCGCGCGGGTGAAATCTCAGATCCGGCGTTATACCAATTTCGGAGCGGCTTCTGAGGCGGCTGTTTCCGAGCATGTCTATACCACCGGGACTCTGGTGATTAATGACGACCGCAAGGAAGTCACGGTGGACGGCGAGATGGTGAAGCTGACCAGGATCGAGTACAATATTCTTCTGTTCCTGGTGAAAAACAAGGGCAAGGTCTTTTCCATTGACCAGATCTATGAGGAGATCTGGAAGGAGGAGGCGTTTGGCGCGGACAACACGGTTACTGTGCATATCCGCCATATCCGCGAGAAGATTGAGATTGATCCGAAAAACCCCAAGTACCTCAAGGTAATCTGGGGAATCGGCTACAAGGTGGAGAATATCCAGTGAAAAAACTGATTTGCAAAAAGCCGGTCCGGGTGCTTCTGATTCTTCTCGGGGCAGCCGCGGCCGGCATCCTTTTTTACTGCCTGGCGACGGTCAGCTTCTGGATGGAGGATTCGTTCAGCCTGAGTGAATTTTCCAGGAGCTATGAGCAGTCGGAGCTGTTTTTCCGCCAGGTGGATACGGTGCTTTCCAATAAAATAAAGGGGCAGGACAACGCGCGCCTGCTGGAGACGGATGGAGAGCTGGATCTGGAAAAACAGATTGATATTCAGTCCTATGACACAGTGGGCAATACGGTTCAGGATATGAATACCACCTATCTGCTGGGAGATTTGCTGAATTTTTATGAAAATGGAGGATGGCAGGCGCTTCATGATGCGATCACGGCGGCGGCAGGCGACAGTACGCGTGATACAGGTGAGATACTCGACGAGCAGTCCGATACGCTGGAGACCATCACGCCGGTGACCGGGATTACGCTTGCGGAGTGCTCCCGCTGGTACTCAGATCCGGCAGGTTATGTCGAGGAGATGTATACGCTGCTTTGCGAGGCCTGTGAGGATATTTACGCGCACTATGTGGAATATACCACCGTACAGGATGAGAGCTGGTCGGCCAAGGCGCCGTCCAACCTGCTTTATTATATTGAAAATACTTCAAATGGCGAGGTTTATACAAATATCTCTGCGGACTCTTATGAAGAGGCAGTTGCCGCGGCAGAGGCGGAGGAAGCGTTTACCAGCCTTTATGAGGGCGAGCGCAGCTTCAATATTATGGTGACGAATCCAGACCGGGTGCTGAATGCCGAGGCGTCGGAATGGTTTTTGCAGGAACGTTTTGTCGGCACGAATGAAAAGATTTATCTGGCAGTGGATACCTCTTATCCGGTGAGCGATGAGCTGCAGACCTGGTCAGACTACTACGCGCAGCGGGAAACTATCGTCTGGAGGGCGAGTGCCGGGGCAGCTTTCAGCCTCGTGCTTCTGTTGTTCTGCTTTCTTTGCTCAGCAGCAGCGGCGGGCCAAAAAGAGGAAGACTCCTGGCCGATGCTTCTGCGGATTGATTCTGTTCCGACCGAGCTGGCCGCAGGGGTATATCTGATTGCCCTGATTATTTATGCGCTGATTGTGACCGGGTGGCAGCGTGTGGCTGGGGTGCTGCCGGGGGAGGAAAAACTGAAAGCGGCAGTTGTGGCGGCCTCCGCGTATCTGGTGTTTCTTTCAGCAGTACTGGCGTTTATCCGGCGGTTTCGGGCGAAAACTCTCTGGTCGAATTCCGTCACGCGCACGCTGCTCGTCACCTGGAGGCAGGTGAATTCCTCGCGGGCCGCTTCCGGCCAGCTGATCGTACTTTACATTGCCTTCTTTGTCCTGAATTTTCTGTTCCTTCTGCTGTTCGGGCGTGTCGGACTGGTGCTTGTGGTTCTGCTGGACATTGCTGTGCTGCTGTATCTGATGCGTGACATGGCCGGAAAGCAGAGCATCTATGAGGGCATACATCAGATTTCCCAGGGAGATCTGAACTACCGGATTGACACCGGGGCTTTGCAGGGAGACTCCCGGAAAATGGCGGAAGCGGTCAATGAGATGGGAGAGAGTCTCTGCGGAGCACTGGAAGCCATAGTGAAAAATGAACGGCTGAAGGCAGAACTGATTACGAACGTTTCGCATGATCTGAAGACGCCGCTCACTTCGATTGTCAATTATGTCGATCTGCTGAAAAGGGAGACGCTCCTGACAGAGCGGGCGAGGGGCTATATCGAGGTGCTTGACCAGAAATCCCAGCGGCTGAAGCAGCTGACCGAGGATCTGGTAGAGGCAAGCAAAATCAGCTCCGGCAATATCGAGCTGGATATTGTGCGGCTGCAGGTACAGAGTATGCTGATGCAGGCCTGCGGTGAGTTTGAGGAACGCCTGGAAGAGCATGGACTGACGACCATGTGGCAGCTGGAAAAAGAGCCGGTCTTTATCATGGCGGACGGACGGCAGCTCTGGCGCATCCTGGAAAATCTGCTGGGAAATGTCTGCAAATACGCGAAGGAGCATACCGAGGTCCGGGTTACCTTGAGACGGGGAAGTGCCTCAGACGTCTCTGTACCTGATCGATCCGGAAACGTAGCAGATGCCTCTGTGGCTGATCGGTTCGGAAGCGTGGCAGACGTCTCTGCGCCTGATTGGCCCGGAAGCGTGGCAGACATCCCTGTGGCTGATCGGTCCGGAGGCGCCTCAGACGTTCATGCTCAGGATTTGCCCCGGAGCAAGTCAGCCATTGCCCGAAAGCTGAATTACTCCGGGAATGCCGCTTCCGGTCGCGGATTTTCCTTGTCGGAGCAGGAAATCATGATCGAGATACGAAACGTCTCCCGCGATCAGATCAACGTGGAGGTAGACGAGCTGACCGGGCGCTTTGTCCGGGGCGACGCAAGCCGCAGCACGGAGGGAAGCGGGCTGGGGCTTTCTATCGCGCAGAACCTGACGGAGCTGCTTGACGGTCGTTTTGAGCTTTCGCTGGATGACGGATTCTTCGCCGCACGTATGTATTTTTCAGTTGCTCCTGATTCTGAATCTTCTGAACCGCCGCAGCTTTGATCACTTTGAGGATACCGGGTCAGGCTGTTTTATGCCACAGGCGATTACGAGGGTATTCAGGACTGCAGCATCGCTCAAAAGATGTATAAAATTTCTGTGAAATTAAAAGGCTATCCGTTGACATTCCTTTGAATTAGGCGTAAAGTTTCTTCAAATTAAACAATATTGTACCAAAACATATATTAACGAAGGAATGCGAGGCGTATTTTTTATGAGAAGGAAAATATCAGATTTTTTTTCAAACTTTATGTCCGGGCGGTATGGCACGGATGACCTGTCCAAGTTTATGCTGGCCGTCTGCCTGGTACTGCTGATCATTAATATTTTTACCAGCCAGCCGATTGTCTACATCCTGGCACTTGTTCTGCTGGTATGGAGTTACTTCCGTATGTTTTCGAGAAACTATGTGCAGCGCAGTGCGGAGAATGAGAAATATATGGATATCGTCCAAAGCATCCGGGGACGCTTTGGAAAAGCGGAACGGCGCGCAAAGCAGTCGAAGGATTTCCATATTTATAAATGTCCTTCCTGCGGACAGAAGATCCGCGTCCCGCGTGGAAAGGGAAAAATCTGCATCACCTGCCCGAAGTGCCGCAAAGAGTTTCAGAAGAGAAGCTAAGAGCAGATGTTTGGGTATATTTATATCAATGAGCAGGAACTGAAGCTGAGGGAGTATACGACCTACCGCAGCTTTTACTGCGGGCTGTGTCAGGAGCTGCACCACCGCTATGGCAGGAGAGCGCAGTTGGTGCTGAACTATGACACGACCTTTCTCGCAATCCTGCTGACAGGCCTTTATGAGCCGGAGACCCTCTTTGAAGAAAAGCGATGTCTGCTGCATCCGGTGCATAAGCATTCGATGGCTCAAAATGATGCGGTCAGCTACGCGGCGGATATGTGCGTGCTGCTGGCATACCAGAAGGCTCAGGATGACTGGGAGGATGAACGCAGGCTGTCAGGAAAAACCCTTTCGGCATTATTGAAATCTTCCTATGAGAAAATCGCGGCCAAATATCCGAGGCAGTCAAAGGCAGTTGAGGAGAATATACGTCTGCTTCACGAGGTGGAAAAAGAGTGGCTCGATCAAAAGGAAGCATCCGGCCGACCAACAGATCTGGACTACGTGGCAGGCCTGACGGGGAATTTTCTGGCGGAGCTGTTTGTCTGGAAGGATGACATCTGGCAGGACGATCTGAGACAAATAGGCTTTTATCTGGGGAAATTTATTTATCTGATGGATGCCCTTGAAGATATTGAAAAAGACCGCAAAAAAGGGAATTATAATCTGTTTTCGGCTGTATTAACCTCTGCTGATGCTTCCGGCTGCACAGCATCTGGAAATGCTTCTTCCGGAAATGCTTCTTCCGGCGGCGCCGCGTCAAGCGTTGCCGCATCTGCAAATGCTGCACCAGATGGCATCGCTTCGGATGGCAATGCTTCCGGCGGCACTGTCTCCGGGACTGCCACGCCAGATAGTACTGCTGCCGGCGATGCAGCCCCGGTTTCTGCGGATTCGAATCTGGCCGAAGTGATCTGGCAGGAGCCTTTAAAGAGTGAGATTCAGAAGGTTCTGACTGGCATGATGACGGAGGCCTCGCGCGCGTTTGAGCGTCTGCCGGTTCTGGAATACGCGCCGATTATCCGCAACATCCTGTATTCCGGCGTCTGGTGCAAATATTCAGCACTGCAGGAAAAGACCGGGTCCCCAAAAAGCGGCGGCCGCTGGTCATGACAGGATATACGGCGGTTTCGAAAGAGAAACACGGCGTTGGAGGAGAATATGAAAGATCCATATGAGGTTTTGGGTGTACCGAGGGGGGCTTCTGAGGAAGAAATCAAAAAGGCCTACCGTAAATTGAGCCGACAGTATCATCCGGACGCGAATATTAACAATCCAAACAAAGCACAGGCTGAGGAAAAATTCAAGGAAGTGCAGCAGGCCTACCAGCAGATCATGTATGATAAAGAGCATGGCGAGGGCAGCTACGAGGCAAAACAGAGCGGCGGACGGTCGTCTTCATCGTCTTCTTCCGGCAGCTATGGCCGGGGCTATGGCGGCTACGGCGGGTTCGGCGGCTATGGCAATTATAACGGCGGCTATGGGAATCGTGGCGGCAGCTCTTCCGGCAGCTATGGGTCTTCCTCCTCTGCGAATGATGACCCGCATCTGAGGGCGGCGGAGAACTATATCCGCAGCAATCATTACGATGAGGCGATCAATGTGCTGAACGGGATTTCCAACCGCACCGCGCGCTGGTATTACTTAAGCGCGCTGGCCAATTCCGGGCGCGGCAACAATGTCCTGGCTCTCGACCACGCGCAGAAGGCGGTACAGATGGAGCCGAACAATCTGCAGTACCGCCAGCTTCTCTCCGAGATGGAGGGCGGCGGACGGTGGTACCAGTCGATGGGCGAAGAGTATGGGAGTCCGATGTCATACGGCGGCAGTTATTGTACGAGACTGTGCATGGCCTGGCTGGTATGCAGCTGCTGCTGCGGAGGAGGAGGCGGTATGCGCATGGGAGTCCCGATCATGTGTTGCTAAAGTCCCGGGCAGCTGCAAAATGAACAGGCAGCCTTCGCGGATTTATCCGCAGAAAGCTGTATGCTCATTTTGGGATGGGCGGGACGCCCAATCAGTCGCAGATATTGGACGCGGACAGTGGACGATAGCCTGCGCAGCAGGCGGTCTGAAGTCCGCTGTCCGGAAAAATGGCAGCAAAATGAACATGCAGTTTGTGATAAGATATTTTGGAGAAAAAACGCCCGGCGGTGCATCTTATGTGCGCTTCGCCGGGCAAGTCTGTCAATATGAATTTATCAAATATGAATCTGTAAAAGCGGTGTTTTCATTCAAAGCGGGTCGCGCCTGGGCTTTTGTGGTCTGCGATTCGCGCGTCAGGCGGCTGCAGGATGGGAAAGTTATTTCACGGCAGTTCCTTACATTACAGTGCAGATGTGCAGTTCGGGCATTTGGTAGCATCCTTATGTACTTCTGACTTGCAGAAGGGACAGATCTTTGTTGTGACTTCGGGTTCGGGGGCAGGCTTGTGGAGCTTATTGATCCCCTTGATTGCGAAAAAGATCACCAGCGCGGTCAGCAGAAATTCTACGACCATCTGGATGAAATTACCGTAAGCGATAACGGAGGCTCCCGCTTCCTGCGCAGCGGCCAGTGAGGCGTAGCTGTTTCCATCGAGGGAAATCATCATGTCGGTGAAGCTGATGCGCCCGGTTACCAGGGTGACTACCGGCATCACGATGTCATTGACCAGGGAATTGACAATGTTGCTGAATGCCGCGCCTATGATTACGCCGACAGCCATGTCGATGACATTGCCCCGCATAATGAAGGCCTTAAACTCGTCTACCATTTTGCTCATTTCTTTGTTCCTCCTGTGATATGATTTGTAAAAAGTTACGAGAATTATAGCATAGCCTGGAGAAAAAAACTATGGTATACTATAAAAAATTTAGAGAAATATCAGGTGCCAGTACTTTAGCTGCGCGGGCACCATTTTCCGGCCGTATAAAAGGGGGAGTATCGTATGCGTTTTATGCATATCGCAGATGTGCATCTGGGGGCAGCCCCGGATCACGGCTATGTCTGGTCGAAGGACCGGGGGCGGGAGCTGTGGGAAACCTTCCGGCAGTGTATCGCGGATGCAAAGGAAAAGAAAGTGGATTTACTGCTGATCGCGGGAGATTTGTTTCACCGTCAGCCGGATCCGCGGGAACTGAAGGAGGTCAACTATCTGTTTTCAACTCTGGAAAACACGGCTGTGGTACTGATCGCTGGCAACCATGACTATCTGGCACCCGGGTCGCCCTACAGGGATTATCCGTGGAATGAGAATGTAGTCTGCCTGTTTTCAAAGGAATGTGAACGCGTGCGGCTTCCGGATCTGAAAACAGAGATCTATGGCTTCAGCTACTATGAGCAGGAAATTCCGTTGCCTCTCTATGACAATATTGCGGTGGAAAAAAGTGATTATTTTAAGATTCTTCTCGCACATGGAGGCGACGCGCGCCATGTCCCGATCAACCGGGAGAAGCTCTCGGCGGCGGGATTTGACTACATCGCGCTCGGGCATATCCACCGCCCGCAGGTATTTATCCGCAACCTCGCTATGTATGCGGGGGCTCTGGAGCCGATTGACCGCGAGGATATCGGACCGCATGGTTATATGCTCGGGGAGGTACAGCGTAAAAAGGTAAAGCTGATCTTTGTGGAGAAGGCGCGGCGGCAGTACCGCAAAGAAGAGGTGTCTGTGACGGAAGAGGATACGACATTTTCCGTGCGCGAGAAGATTGCCGCCATGATACGTGAAAAGGGCAGCCAGGACACCTGGCAGATCACTCTTACAGGACTCCGCCATCCGGGATTTCGTCCGGATATCGGGGAGTATTTAAAGTGCGGGCGGATCCTGGAAATCGAGGACCGCACTGCCCCGGCGTTTCATCTGGAGGAATTGCGGCAGAGGTATAGAGGAAGCCTGATCGGCAATTATATTGAAAGCTTCGGGAATGAGCCGAAAAGCCTGGTGGAGCAGAAAGCGCTCACCCTCGGCCTGGAGGCACTGCTATATCCGGAAAACTGCTGAGACGATGGGAATAGCAGTGTTGAACATATATGCCGCAGCATTCTGCTGACTGCCGGGATGGTGGGAACTTCGCTGCGCGTGGAAGCGTACTGCTGCTTCTGAAATTCCGTTGAATGCATCAAATATGCTTTGGGAACACTGCTGCGCGTGGAAGCGTATTGCTGCATTCAGAGAATTGCCGGGATGATCGGGGAACGCGGATAATTTTGGCGCAGCACAGACTGAGGGAGAGTGGAAGTATGGAGATACAGGAGCTGATTTTAAAGAAGTATGGGAGATTTTCGGATCATCACATCACATTTCGTTCCGGAATCAATATCATTTACGGAGGCAACGAGACAGGGAAGACGACGATCCATTCTTTTATAAAGGCGATGTTTTTTGGCCTGAACCGTGCCCGCGGCAGGGCAGCGAAAATGGATGAATACCAGATCCGGCAGCCCTGGGATTCGCCGGGGGCTTTCCTGGGAAGCATGCGAGTGGTGGAAAACGGGGAAGTCTACCGCATTGACCGCTGCTTTGACCGGAGTACGAAGCCGCTTGGTCTTGTCTGTGAGACGCGGATCCTCGAGTCCGAACATCCGCAGGAGGATCTGGACCGGCTGCTCGGTGGTATCAGCGAAGCTGCATTTGTAAATTCCGTATTTATTCCGCAGGCTAGATGTGAGACGGACGAGGCACTTGCCGAGGAGCTGCGCCGCCGTATGGTCAACAATGATCAGTCTATGGACGGCGGGATCGACGTCTCCAGGGCCTTGCAGATTCTGCGCAAAAAGAAACGTCAGTGCGAGCAGCAGAAAAAGAAGGAGGAGGCCGCTCTGGAAGAAAAAATTTCCCAGAAGCAGAGCCGGGCGGACGCATTGAGGACGGAAATGGAGCTGCTGCGCGCACAGGCTGCGGATTACCAGGGCGGAAATGGCTCTTCGCGCAGCGCGGGCAGGGAAAGAAACGAAGCAGCCAGGACGCCAGGCCAGGGCAGATATGGAGAATATGAGGAATCAGGGGACGGTGCATCCGGAAAATATGCGTTTCCCGCGGAGACAGATTTAAATGAGGAAACCGGGAACTCTGAAAAAGAGGAAGCAGGCATTTCCCCGGCCATGCGGAGACTGCTTACCGCCATGCTTTTTATCGCCGGAGCGCTGACGATGGCCGGGATTTTTTTCACGGCACAGGAGGCCTTGCAGATTTTCCTGGGCGTTTTCACCGTCATTTTCTGGGCGATGGCACTGGGCGTTTATGCCCTGTTTGGACCGCGCAGAAAAGGAAACGAGTCAGAAGATGGCGCCGGGGAGGGTACGGCAAAATGCCCGCCGGAATTGTTGAAAGAGATCCAGAAGCGGGAAGAGGAATACAAGAGCCTGCAGGATGATCTGGAGATCCTGTATCAGCAGCATGTCTATGCTGGCGCGGATACGGAAATCGCGGCGCTGACACTGGCGATCGACCGCATCTGCGAGATATCGGACGGTATTTTCAGGACAAATGGGGGGCGTATCAACGAGATTGCCTCTGGAATTCTGGAACAGATTACGATGGGAAGATACAACCGCATCGTGCTGGACGACACGGCGGAGGTCCGGATCCACACACCCGAGCGGGTGCTGGGGTTAAATCAGGTCAGCGGCGGCACCCTGCAGCAGATTTATTTCGCCCTGCGCATGGCGGCGGGTGAGCTGTTCATGGAAAAGACCACGCTGCCGGTTATCCTCGACGAGACCTTCGCGATGTATGACGACCGCCGTCTCGAAGCCACCCTGCGCTGGCTGAAAAACAGCGGCCGCCAGGTCATTCTCTTCACCTGCCAGAGTCGCGAACGAGAGATCCTCAAGAGATTGTGATCCGGATTTGTAACTGGTCGTAACTGTTCAGTACCTTCACAGTTACGAAGGAAAAGCCCATTGAAAATCGCTTCGCGATGGGGCTTTTCCTCGTATGCTATATACTTTCATACGTACCTCGCAGCAAGTGCGAGGTACTGTGCTGAGTAGTTACAACTGTTCAGTACCTTCGCAGTTACGAGGCATATCCCGCACAAAGTGCGGGATGCCCGCGCCCCGCAATCGAAGATTGGGGGCATAACCCGGACTTCGTCACTCATCATAAATTTTCCTGCTGCACAGCGCCCGGTATTCGGATGGCGTGCAGCCTTTTTTCTTTTTAAAAGTCCGGTTAAAGGTGGACAGGCTGGAAAAGCCGGACTGCAGCGCGACCTCTGTGATGGACAGATCCGGCGACATCAGCAGAGTTTCTGCGGCCCGGATGCGCAGCACGCACAGATAGTCATAAAAATTGTAGCCGGAGCATTGCTTAAACAGCCTGGAAAAATGGTATTTGGAAAAGCCGGCCACCGAGGCGACAGTTTCCAGGGAGAGATCCTCGCTGTAATGCTGGTCCATGTAATCAAAAACGGTGTTCAGCTTTTCATGCAGGCGTATCTGTTTCTGGTCTGCCTTTTCCGAAGTACTGACGGGATCCTCCTGTTTCATGCGGTATTCGCCGAAATTGGCAAAAAAATGCAGCAGGCCTGCGTAGCAGTTCAGCTCACGCAGATGACCGCCGAGGAAATATTCCCGGATCAGGTACAGCAAAAGGGAGGTTTCTTCCTCATAAATAGAGGGAGAATTCTCCTTCGTAATCAGCACCTCGTGAGATAAAAAGGCTGTCAGATAGGCGTATCCCCGGATGCGGGAGAGAGCCTCCATGTCAAAAATATAGATCAGCCGCAGGCCGGACGGCGGGGCGATCAGGTGGTGAAGCGCTCCTCCCGGGATCAGGAGAATGTCGCCGGGATTCAGCAGATAGTTCTTCTGTCCGACGATTACAGTGTAGCTGTTTTCGAGAGGCATGATCATCTCCGTGGCCTGGTGCCAGTGCATCGCGTAGGATTCGGTCTGGGTATTGATGAAAAAACGCAGGGTAGTATCCGGGTGATAATTGACCCTTTCCTGGTTGCTGTCTATTTTCCGGTGATAGCCGTAAGAGTCCTGCATCCCGATCTGCAGAAGCTCGGGATCCAGCGCCAGAGAAGATTTTGTCATATCAGTTGGCACTTCCTTTCCAAAGATATTATCTGGAATCTGATTCTCAGCTTTGATAAGCAAATATTGCGCAAAAAATACTGCCTAAATCCGGAGAAACGAATGCGGCAGAGTGAGCGCTCATTAAAAAATGCATGAATGATAAGTACACTCTGCAAGCACGTGTTATCTTCTTATAAAAACTATTGTAAATGACATAAGCTGCGTTACTTTGAAAAAGCAACAGTGACGGACAGAACAAAAACTGCCTCCGCCGTCTCTAAAAAAATAACGCTATAGATGCCGAAAGTATAGCACATGGCTCAAAATATAGCAATAACTGAGAACTAAATTTCGACGGAAATAGAAGAAAACGACTGGTTTTGGAAAAGTTGACGGAGGGAAAAATAAAAAAGCAATAACTGGCGTCATAATGCGCAAAAACTGGTAAGCAACGAAAAAGTTTTTGTGCAATAATGTCATCATATTTGGTTGAAATTTATAAGAAGGGAGAAGCTAAAATGGCTGAAACAACGAAAACCAAAAGCAGTAGTGCCGTCTCTGCGAAGAAGCCTCCGAAGGAGACTCTGGGCAGGCACATACGCAAGTACTGGCAGTGGTATTCGATGATGCTGATACCTCTTGCGTATTACATCATTTTCCGCTACGTACCGATGGCGGGCAATATCATCGCGTTCCGCCGCTACCGCGCAGGCAGCAGTATTTTCGGAGATGAATGGAGCGGGCTGAAGTATTTCCAGCAGTTCGTCCGGGATTCCAGCTTCTGGAGAGCTTTCCGGAATACCCTGCTTCTGAACTTTGAGTACCTGATCATCAGCTTTCCGGTCACGATTATCTTTGCTCTGCTTCTGAATGAGGTGAAGAATACGAGATTTAAGAAAGTCGTGCAGACGATTTCTTATCTGCCGCACTTTATCTCCATGGTTATCGTAGCCGGTATGGTGCGTGAGATTGTCTCCACCAGCGGCCCGATCAACAACCTCATCACCTCCCTTGGCGGAGAGGCGATCACCTTTATCAGTCTGCCGCAGTGGTTCCCGACGATCTTTGTGGTGACCGGTGTATGGCAGGGGCTTGGCTGGAATACGATCCTCTATCTGGCGGCAATGGCCGGTATCAGTCCGGATATGTATGAGGCGGCGGATCTGGACGGCGCGACCAAGTTCCAGCAGTGCATTTATATCACACTGCCGTCGATCCTCCCGACGATCTCGACGCTGCTGATTCTGAACATCGGATCGCTGTGCGGCTCCGGCGCGTTTGAAAAGGTTTTCCTTCTGTACCAGCCTACGACCTATGAGACGGCCGACATCATCGCTACCTATGTATACCGTATGGGTCTCGGGTCCGGTAATTACAGCTACGCGACAGCGGTTGGTCTTTTCCAGGGCTTAATTAACCTGACACTCCTGACTGTGGCTAATAAGGTGTCCAAGAAGGTCGCCGGCACGGGCCTGTATTAAGGAAGGAGGAAAATACGATGGCAAAAGCAAAAACACATAATGGCAGCGCGATTAAGGTTTCGGCCGGCTACCGCAGATTCACCGTATTCAATACGATCCTTATGATACTGATCTGCGTGGTGATGCTTTATCCGTTTTTGTACCTGATTGCGCAGTCGTTCTCTTCTTATGATGCGATTGTTGCCGGCAAGGTAGGCCTGATTCCAGTAGACTTCAGCATCAGCACATATGTGTACGTAGTGACAAACGGAGTCTTTATCCCGGACTACATCAATACGATTGTTTATTCCGTGACCGGTACCTGCCTGGCACTGTTCTTCTCGGCGCTGCTGGCATATCCGATGTCGAAGTCTGAGCTGTGGGGCAACAAATTTGTCGGACCGTTCATCATCTTTACGATGTATTTCGCAGGCGGCATGATCCCGAACTACCTGCTGATGATCAACCTGGGACTGCAGGATACCGTGGCAGCATTCCTCCTCCCGTCCCTGATCTCTACATACTATGTGATCCTGATGCGCTCCTTCTTTGAGACCGTTCCGAAGGAGCTCGAAGAGGCCGGCGAGATGGACGGGCTGAATAAATACGGTGTGTTTTTCCGGATTGCACTTCCGCTCTCCAAACCGATCATCGCGACCATGGTGCTGTTTTACCTGGTTATGTACTGGAACGACTGGTTCAATGCGTTCCTGTATCTGGATACCCAGAGCAAATGGCCTGTAGCTTATTATCTGCGGAACCTGATTTCTACTTCGTCCACGACATCTCAGGATGCGGGTGAGACGATCGCGATCGCAGCGAATATCAAGTCCTGCGCGATGGTGTTGACGGCTGCGCCGATCATCTGCGTGTACCCGTTCATCCAGAAGTACTTTGTACAGGGCATGATGCTCGGCGGAGTAAAGGGTTGATTGTTTACAGATTTTGTAGTGCATTCGAAAATGAAAACAGGCGATTCTGCCTGGACAGTACTATAGCAGAACAGGCTGTCCCGATCGGACAGAGTTATAGCAAAACAGGCTGTTCTGATCGGACAGGGCTATAAAAGAAAAGCGGCCGGTCATTCTGACTGGATGATGCTGCAGCTAAAACAGATCGTTTGCCTTCTGCAGCGGACGAGCGACACAGGGTTCCGTTCCGGATTTTCCTTAATATTGTAATCGACGTAAGTCGTTTCACTATGCGGGAACTGAATGGGAACGCCTGCAGGAGGCTTATGATAAATTTACACAAATTTTAAGGAGGTTTATCAATGAAAAGGAAAAGGATAATGAGCATTCTCCTTGCGGCAACGATGGTGGCGTCCCTGGCGACATCCTTCACCGCTTCTGCAAGCGAAGACACTGACAACGGCGACGGCAGCTATTACAACTCCGAGCTGGGCTATACCTACGGCACCACCTTCTATTCAGATGAGCCGGTGACCTACACGATGTTCTTCAATGACAATGACGCATATCCGATCAACGACAGCTGGTTTGAAGAGGGCGGCATTTTCTATGAGATCACGCAGGCGACAAACGTAACGCTGGATGTAACGATTGTGAACAACGCGAGCTACACAGATAAGGTAACACTGGCGATCGCGGGCGGCACCGCTCCGTATATCATTCCGAAGATCTACAGTGAGACTTCTTATGTAACCGGCGGCGGCATTGTGGCAGTTTCTGATTATATTGAATATATGCCGAACTACTCCGGCATGATCGAGGAATATGATCTGCAGAATGAGGTCGACACCCTGCTCCAGGATGATGGCAGCTATTATCGTCTGCCGGGTCTGAAGGAGACGGCTCTTCAGGATTACTCTCTGCTGATCCGCTCCGACATCTTTGAAGCAGCCGGCTACGATGTGACAGAGCTTGAGGATGACTGGACCTGGGATGAGTTCACAGATATCCTGATTGATGTCAAGGCTTACATGGTAGAGCAGGGCATGATCAGCGAGTCCGACTATATCTGGTCTGACCGCTGGTGCGGCGCTACGTCCGGCTACGGACAGGGCGGCTGCCTGCTGAACCTGATCGCTGCTTCCTACGGTATCTACAGTGGATGGGGAATTACTTCTAACTCCGCAGGTCTGTACTTTGACGAGGAGAACGATGAGTTCGCGCTCAGTGCTACGAGCGATCAGTACAAAGAGTATATGACCGTCGTACAGCGTCTGGTAAGCGAGGGCATCCTTGATCCGGAGACCTGGAGCCAGGAAGACGACACCGCTGACGGCAAGTTCTACCGCGGCGAGACCGCACTTATTTCCACAAACCGTTCTTCTTATACGACACAGGTTGACGGTCTGACCTCTCAGCTCGGCGAGGGCAACTTCTCCGTATATGAGATCGTAATCCCGGTCGGCAACAACAACTATCAGGCAGAGAAGACCCGCCTGGAGTGCGGCGTCTGCATTTCCTCCCTGGCACTGAGCGAGCTGGGCGAGGATGAGTTCATCAAGATGATGCGTTTCGTTGACTGGCTGTGGTACTCTGAGGCTGGACTGACCCTGACCAAGTGGGGCGTTGAGGGCGAGACCTACACTGTAGAGGACGGCGTTTACTCTCTGACAGACGGATACTACTGCGGCGGCCTTTCGATCGCGCAGACGTCTGACGATCAGGTTGACCTTCGTATGGAGAAGGGTTTCGCATGCGGCAACTTTATGTACAGCGGCAGCCTTGAGCTTCTTACCAGCAACTTCTCTGAGGAACTGCAGGATTACTACAACCGAATGGCAGAATACAGAGAACTGAAGGATATTGACCCGGCTATTGCGATGACTGAGGACGACTCCGAGATGGCAAATCTCTGGGCGACTCCTCTGCAGGATACGATCAATACCTGGACACTGAAGTTCGCGATGGGTCAGGCGGACATCGAGGCTGACTGGGATACCTACGTAGCTGAGGTAGAGGCTCAGAATGCTTCCAGCCTTGTAAACCTGTACAATGACTATTATCAGGCTAGCAAGTAATTGACGTTATAGATTGACAGAAGATTTGCAAATTTGATTCTGCGCTGCTGTGGGATCATAGGAGGGGATCGGCCGCAGGCCGGTCCCCTTTTCAGGCACACGGCTGCGAAAGGAAATTAGCGGGAGGAAAAGAGAACGCCATGGTTGCTGATAAAGACTTCAGGGTTCCAAAGCTGCTTGGACGCGGCTGCGTTTTGCAGCGCGGAGAAAAAACAAGAGTCTGGGGATGGGCACCGCCGGATGCGTCTGTGGAGATTGTGTTGCTTGAGCAGGGAAAGGGCAGCGAAACTGGTTGGTTATGTTGTGCGCAAGATTTAAAGAACAGCGAAGCTGACAAGGGCTCTCACGAACAGGATGAGAGAAAAGCTAGGGATGTAGTGGCTCGCTGCACCGCGAAAGCGGATGCGGGTGGGATATTTTCCTCTTATTTTGAGGGACTGAAAGCGGGCGGCCCATATACTCTTGTCTTTTCATGCCGAGAGGAGTGCGTCAGAAGCGAGGATGTCTGGGTGGGCGATGTCTTTGTCTGCGCCGGACAGTCCAATATGGAGTTGCCGATGCGCCGGGTGAGAGAGAAGTACCCGGAGGAATTTATAAATGGAGGCAGTGATCACGTACACGTGTACAAAGTAAAGGAGGCATATGACTTTAAGCAGGAAGCTTCAGAGCATGAAAATGCCTGCTGGAATCCTGATTTCGCAGAGACACCCGCTTTTTCTTATTTTCTCGGAAAGGAGCTTTCACAGGCAGAGAGAGTTCCCATCGGGATTTTGAATCTGAGCCTTGGCGGCACGCCGATCCAGGCCTGGATGAGCGCGGACGCTCTCAGAGACTGGCCGGACTACCTGAAGGAGAAAGCAGCGCTGTCGGATGATGCCTGGTGCCATGCTTTGACAGAACGAAATGAGGCAGAGGAGGCCGCATGGCAGAAAGCGCTATATGAAAAGGAAAGGATCGTCTGGCCTCATCATGAAGCTATTGGAGAGCAAACTGAGGTAAAGAAAACTAAAGAAAGGGAAACTGAAGAAAAGGAAAGCGTAAAGGAAGGAACGACAGAGAGGGAAATTACGGATAAGAAGGCTGCGGAAGTAAAGGGTGCGGAAATAAAAAACACAGAAAAAAATACTCCTGATACGCAGGCGGTCATAGGTATCAATGAAAAAAGCTGGCACCCGATCCTGCTCCCCGGATTCCTTTCAGATGGCGGTCTGACAGATTTCTGCGGAAGTGTGTTGCTGCGGAAAAAATTCTCAGTGCCTGATGAACTGGCCGGCAGAAAGGCTTTGCTGCGGCTGGGAACTCTGGCGGACGCGGATCGGGCATATGTGAACGGCGTTTTCGTAGGCGAGACGGGATACCGCTACCCGCCCAGACGATATACAGTGCCTGAGGGAGTACTGCAGGCCGGAGAAAATGAGCTTTTGATCCATCTGGTATGCCGAAATGGCGATGGACGCATGACAAAAGGAAAGACGGTGGAGCTGGCCTGGGAGGATGTTTGTGACGATGCATGGATTCCGGATACCACATTGAACGCCCCCATCTCTCTGGAAGGAGAATGGGAGTATCTGGTGCTGGCCGAAACGGATGATCCGGCGCCGGAGCAGATTTTTCTGAACAGGGGGGCGACCGGCCTGTTCAACGCGATGGTGGCTCCAGCTCTGGCATATACCGTTAAAGGCGTTGTCTGGTATCAGGGCGAATCGAATGATGGAAAGCCGGAAGAGTACGAAAAGCTTCTGCCGGACATGATTTCCGACTGGCGAAAGCGGTGGGGGCAGGAACATCTGCCATTTGTGATTGTACAGCTGCCAAACTGCGACATTGATATTGCAAAAGAGACCACGGATGGGCGGCTGCCCTGGCCGATGATCCGTGAGGCGCAGCGCCGTGCCGGTGAGCTTCCGGCTGTGGCTGTGACTGTAAATCTTGACATCGGAGAGGACAATGATCTCCATCCTCTGAATAAAAAGGAGGCTGCGCGGCGGGCGGCGCTGGCACTGCGGAAGATGGTGTACCAGGAGGATGTAGTGTGCTCCGGACCAAAGCTGTGCGGATGGGAAACACATGCAGACGGACTGGTTGTGTACTTTGACCGAATAGTAAGTGTGCCCGGTAAAGGGGAAATTCCGGATGGTCTGTTTGAACTTTTCTGCGAGGATACCGGCTGGATTCCGGCAAGAGCGAGTGTCTGCCAAAATGAGGTCTGGCTCCAATTGATTCCTGCAGTGAGTGATAGCTGCTCTGCAGAAAAATCCGCCGGGGGCAGGGACGGATCAGGCGGGAATAAAATGTCCGATTCTGCTGTTGATGCCGCATCTGTGCGTGCGATCCGTTACGCGTGGAGCAACGCGCCGGGCGAAACGCTGCTCTATGGAGAGGAGGGACTGTGCGTGTCCCCGTTTGTAGAGAGCCATGCCAATTGAAATCACGCTTACGCGTGATGGGCATGGCCTTCGTCCATACTCGCTGCGCGAGTACGGACATATTCTGGAGAGCCATGCCAATTGAAATCACGCCCCACACAATCTATACAGAGCGAAGATGGGAGCAATAAATGAGTACTTGACAGCAACAATCTGGAAGAAATCAGCTCACTTGTTTTTTATAATACTTGTCAACGACAGGGTTCTGCGAAGCAGGTTCCTGGAGTATGGCTTGCGCAAGTACAGACAAATACCGGGCAGTGAGATGATTGAACAGAAAGGGGACGCACGAAATTAATGGCAAGACTGAGACTGAATGATTACATCAACGTGATTCTGGATCCGGCGGCCGCGCAGGGAATCCGCAAAATTGGGGCGAAGGTCGCGACGGATGTAGAGGCGACGACGGGGACGAAAAGCCAGGTGATTTTGCCTCAGATGGTTCCCAGACTGCCGCAGGCGATTATTGTCGCGGAGCTGGGACACGACGCTCTGGCAGAAAGACTGATGGAGAGGCTGCCGGAGCTTGAAAAGCTGCGGGGGAGATGGGAGAGCTATGGCTTTTTCCTGACCGAACAGCCTTTGCCGGGAGTGGAAGAGGGTCTCGTGATTGTGGGCAGCGACCGGATCGGCACGATCTATGGCATGTTCCATTTGTCAGAGCTTTTGGGGGTGACTGCCTGGGGATTCTGGGGAGACACCGCGCCGCCGGCAGCCAGAAGCGTGATCCTGACAGATACGGATCTGAACGAGGCTGCCGAAGCAGAAAAGACCGCACAAAAGACGAGTTCCCCCAAAGGGCAGAGCCTGGCGGATGTGACAGACTGTGCGGACCAAAAGGGCGTGCGTGATACGGCATGGAGTTCCTCTCCCTTTGAACACATTTACCCGAGAGACGTGTATTCCTGGGAAGAAAAACGTCAGCGATCGATTCTGCCGACAGAGACGATCCGGGTGAAAAATGGGATTTCAAGGGAGCCGTCAGTCCGCTACCGGGGATTTTTTATCAATGATGAATGGCCCTGCTTTGGAAACTGGACATTTTCCCATTACCAGGGGTTTACGGCAGAGATGTACGACAAGATTTTTGAGTATCTGCTCCGCATGAAGGGAAATTACCTGTGGCCCGCGATGTGGTCGTCCTCCTTTTTGCTGGATGGTCCGGGACTGGCCTCGATGGAGCTGGCGACGGAGTATGGCATCTACATCGGAATGTCGCACCACGAGCCCTGTATGCGCTCAGGCGCTGAGTTTTCTATATTTAAAGGGGAGCATTCTCCTTACGGAAACGACTGGAGCTATGTGACTAACAAGGAAGGGTTGCTGAAATTCTGGGAGGATGGCCTGGCGCGTGTGCGCGGACAGAATGTTTTTCCCACCATTGGTATGCGCGGGGAAAATGACAGCAAGATGCTGGGTGATGATTCCACGATTGAGGAGAATGTCCGCCTGCTGAAGGAAATTATCACGGAGCAGAGAAAACTGATCGCGAAGCATATCAATCCTGACCTGAAAAAGGTGCCGCAGCTTTTAGCGATTTACAAAGAGGTCGAGGATTACTTTTTTGGAAACGAAGAAGCGTCTGGACTGAGCGATTTTGAAGAGCTGGATGATGTGACGCTGATGTTCTGTGAGGACAACTTCAACAACATGCGTGCCCTTCCGCAGGAGATGGCAGATCGCGAAAAACAGCGCAGGGAGGATGCTTCTGCTGCAGATGCCGGGAAAAATCAAGATCCGCAGACGGCGCATTCAGGAGAAAGCCTTATGCAGGATCCTCCCTGCACATCAGAGAACAATGGCGCACTGCCCGCGCACCCGGGCGGTTACGGCATGTACTATCATGTTGACTATCATGGCTCGCCGATTTCCTACGAATGGGTGAATTCCACGCCGGTCACAAAGATCTGGGAGCAGATGACCGAGGCCTGGGAGTATGGCATTCGCGAGGTGTGGATTCTTAATGTCGGCGACGTCAAGTTCAACGAGTACCCACTGGGATATTTTCTTTCGCTGGCATATGATTTTGACACCTACGGACTGGGCGGCCAGGAAAATACGCTTGCCTATACAAAGGAGTGGATCCGCTCTTTATTTGGAAAACATGTTGACGAAGAGACGGTTTCTGAGATAACATGGGTGCTGAAGGAATCGGTCGCTTTGCACAGTCTGCGCAGGGCAGAGGCACTGAACGATACTATTTACCATCCGGCGCATTATGGAGAGGCTGCCGGGATGCTGCTTCGCGTCGAGAAGCTGGAAAAGAAAAATGAGGAGCTGTATCTTTCGCTGCGGGACTCTCCCTGCGCGGACGGCTACTACAGTATGATTTATTTTCCGGCAGCGGGGATTGCGAATCTGCTGAAAATGCACCTCTGCTCAGGGCTGAACCATCTTTACAGCGCACAGGGGAAAGCAGTGGCAAATCAATATGGGGAAATGCTGGAGGCGTGTATTCTTCGTGACAGGGCACTCGCAAAGGAGCTGGCGGCATTTGGCGGCGGAAAGTGGAGCGGCATGGAGCGCGAGGAGCATATTGGCTTTGTGAACTGGAATGATGAGGATTTCCGCTATCCCGTCAGACACCTGGTAACGCTCCCGGATCATCCGAGGCTGGTGGTCTCCCGCGCGGACCGCACGAAGACCTTTACCAACCAGTATTTTCCGGTGCCGCTTACGATCCGGGATTTTGAAAATGCCGGGACCGACCAGGTGACGCTGCAGGTGGCGAACGGCGGCTGCGGGACGGTGGACTGGCAGATTGACGGAGAGAGCGAATACTTTGAGATCACTCCATCCTCCGGCAGTACGGCATTGCAGACGGAGGTGACGGTACGTGTGATCAGAGAGCGCATTCCGGCGCATGAGACGGTTGAGCTTCGCTGCCGCGTCAGAGCCGGAAGAGAAAGTGTGCCGCTGTTAATCACGGCACGCAATCCGGATCTACGCGGGATCCCGGATGGAGCCATCCTCGTCCAGGAGGGTGTCTGCGTCTGGGACGCGGCGGATTTTGCGGCAAGTACCCCAGGCAGGAACATGCATTCGGATGCAGTCGGATGTTGCGGAACGGATGTTTCATACAGATCATCAGCAAAAACTAGTGCGGCAGAAGAAAAGTGCGTTGCGGAAGGAACATGCACGATGGAAGACGCATGCATAGAGAAGACCAGGTGCGAATCATCGGATGTAGAAAAGACAGCGTCCGGGGATGCACTTACACCTGCATTTCGGATGCTGCGGGAGTATGGCAAATATGGCTCCGGGATGAAAGTCTTCCCTGCAACGGCCTCCTTTGATGAATCCGACTGGAAGCAAGACCGGGCGCCGGGGCTGTCATACGAAATATGGACGCCGGAGGAAGGCATGTACCGTCTGACGCTGCACACCTCGCCTGCCAACCCGCTTGTCTATGGAGGGACGCTTCGATACGGCATTTCCGTGAATGGAGAAGCAATCCGGACGCTGTATGTCACATCGGATGGCTATCGCGGAGGCGATCCGGGGTGTGCCGCCTGGTGTGAAGCGGTGCTGAATCAGGAGCATGTGGCAGAAATTCAGGTGAGTCTGAGTAAAGGCTTAAACCGAATCACAGTTTACGCGGGAGACGCCGGGATCGTCCTGGAGCGGCTGACCTTGGAACGGGAAGGCGTCAGCATTCTGCCGTCCTACCTGGGAGCGCCTAAAAGCTACCGGGTACGGCAGATGGAAGAGTAAATAAGGTCCTGCATCAAAACCCGATGCAGGACAGATAAAGGAGGAATTTTTATGAACGGAACAATGAAAACTGCGGTGATGACAGACCTGCGCAAGGTCGAGATTCAGAGAAGGCCGATCCCGGTGCCGATGGAGGACGAGGTCCTGGTAAAGGTCGAGTACGTGGGGATCTGCGGTTCCGACCTGCATTATTATGAGGCCGGGAGAATCGGTGATTTTATCGTAGAGACACCCTTTGTGCTTGGCCATGAGGCCGGAGGCACGGTCGTGGAGGTCGGCGAGAATGTGAAGAACCTGAAGGTCGGGGACCGGGTGGCTCTGGAGCCGGGCAAAACCTGCGGACACTGCGAGTTTTGCAAGCAGGGCAAATACAATCTGTGCAAGGACGTCATCTTCTTCGCGACACCGCCTGTGGACGGCGTGTTCCAGGAGTACGTAGCTCACGAGGCCGGGCTGTGCTTTAAGCTTCCGGATAATGTGAGTACGATGGAGGGCGCACTGATCGAGCCGCTGGCCGTGGGTATGCATGCGGCGTGCCAGGGCGACGCGCATCTTGGTCAGACCTGCGTTGTGACCGGCGCAGGGTGCATCGGCCTGGTGTCGTTGCTTTCTCTGAAGGCCAGGGGCGTTTCGAAGGTGATCGTTGTGGACGTGATGGACAAACGTCTGGAAAAAGCGAAGGAGCTTGGTGCGGACGAGGTGATCAATGGCGCGAAGGAAGACACGGTCGCGCGAATTATGGAAATTACCGGAGGCGCGGGCTTTGATCTGGGCATTGAGACGGCCGGCTCTCAGATCACGGCGCAGCAGCAGATCAAAGCCGCCAAAAAGGGCGCGACAATCGTGTTTGTAGGCTACAGCCCGTCCGGCGATATGACACTTCCGATCGGCACGGCCCTTGATAAGGAGCTGACCTTCAAGACGGTCTTCCGTTACCGGAACATCTATCCGATGGCGATTGACGCAGTATCGACCGGCAAGATCCATATCAAGGACATCGTGACCAATTATTTTGAGCTGGACGATATTCAGAACGCGCTGGATTCCTGCGTGGACAACAAGGCGGAAATCGTAAAAGGCGTGATAAAGGTGTGCTGAGTGTGCAATCCTTATGATGTATTACGGTAAGAGCGTGAAGGCAGATGACGGTCTGCGCCCTCTGACCGTAAAAAAGATACGAACAATTTTTCCACACCCGGGAGACTGGTATTTTGCTGGTTTTTCCCGGGTTTTCCACATTATCCACAGACTTATTCACATTTTTTCAGGGGAAAACTCCCCTGTTTTTGGTGGACAACTGATTTACATAATATAATTTGCAAGAGGTTTGCGGCGCTTGCGGCAGTGAACTTCGCAAGTTAATGGGCAGCTGGTTTTGCTGCGAGTAACTTATCGGAAGGAAAACGTGCCTGAAACAGCGAACTTCGCAAGTTAATGGGCAGCTGGCTTTTGCTGCGGATTATATTACGACAGATTTCGTGAAAATTCGACCTTAATTGGCAAACAGACAATTATTGTCAACCAGTTATCCACATTATCCACACTGTCCACAGGAAAATGGGCGGCTCATTGTTGACCGGAAGTGTGGAAAAGTTCCTGTTCTCTTTTTGAGAAAAGTGTGTTATGATGAAACACAGAAAAATTCCTGCGCAGGATGATGCAGATTCGGGCTTTACATACTGGTGAAGACGTTGAGGTGTTTAAGGAGTGTCATGCCATTGGAATCGTGTTCACGCACGATGGGCATGACCTTTGTCCGGCAGCGTAACCGGTGCCGGATATAGAAAAGGAAGGCATGGCAATGAAGATATACACGGATACTTCGGAAGGCTCTACAGTGGTGCAGAATTCGTTTATTGACCAGTACATGCCCCATGCAAATGGGGAGTTTGTCAAGGTGTATCTGTATCTGCTCCGCTGCGCGGACAGCGGGCGGGAGCTTTCACTTTCTTCTATTGCTGATGTTTTTGAACATACGGAGAAGGATGTCCGGCGCGCGCTGACCTACTGGGAGCGGCAGCGGCTTTTGCGGATCGGGAACGGACCTGACGGAGAGCTGGTGTCTGTAACCTTTACGGATCCTGGATATTATTCGACGCACACAGATCAGGAAGGGGAGATGGAAGGTGCGACCGGTCTTTACAGCGATGGGATTTCCTCCTACCAGGAGCGTCCCCTTCAGAATATTCGCACCCACAGGGAGCAAAAGCCTGACCCTAATGACGCAGAGGCGACACGTCCTGAGGCGGCATCCGGCGTCGGCACTGCTATTGGCACTGGTGTATCGGGAGATGGCAGAAAGAATGCTTCAGGGAGAAATACATCCGGTGAAAAAAGGGAAGAGCAGGACATGGACAAAGAGCTGACGGAATCAGGAGAGGAGATTCCTCTGCCAGGTTCCCTTTCTGAGAAGGCTCAGACTGATTTGAAGGAACTCTTTTTTGTGGCAGAGCAGTATCTTGGCAGGCCTCTTTCCGCTACGGAGCAGAATGATTTTGTCTATTATTATCATACACTCGGGTTTTCAGCGGATCTGATTGAGTATCTGCTGGAATATTGTATCACGAAGAACGCGACGAGCCGCCATTATATGAGGAAGGTCGCGCAGGGCTGGGCCCGTTCCGGGATTAAGACCGTGCAGGAGGCAAAGAAAGAATCCGGCCGTTATAATAAAGATTATTACACCATTATGAAGGCATTCGGGATCAAAAACCGTGCTCCCGCTCCGTCTGAGCAGGAGACGATGGCGCGCTGGCTCCATGAATACGGTTTTTCCATGGATCTGATCCTGGAGGCCTGCCGCCGCACGATTGACCAGATTCATGAGCCGAATTTCCAGTACGCGGACAAGATTCTGACACAGTGGCTTGATACGGGCATCCAGTCCATGAAGGATGTCGGGGAGGCAGACCGGAAATGGGAGCAGGAGCAGGCTGCGAAGAAGGTTTCCCAGGGCCGCCCTCGCACCGGGCAGCCGAACCGGTTTAACAATTTTAGCCAGAGAAGCTATAACTATGAAAAGCTGGAGAGAAGACTGTTCGGGCAGTCTTAGCCAAGGCTTTTTGGGCTTGCGGTTCGCGTATCAGACGATTTTAGAAATCTGGAGCAAAACGGCTTATGTCGTTTACTATAGTTATGGACGGGGGCAGCTATGGCATTGACGAATGCGCAGTATGATGAGATTATGCGGGAGTATCAAAGGCGTCAGAATCAGGTGCGGGAAGCACTTTCGGCCAGGGAGAGGGAGGCTTATGAACGCATCCCGGAGCTGGCCGGACTGGACGAGAGGATCGCGTCTGAAAGCACGGCGTACGCACGTGTGCTGCTGGCGGAGGATGGTACAGCTGAAGGCTCGCCGGCTCCCAGGAGCGGCGGTGAAAGCAGCATGGCACCTCTTTCGGATGAGGCTGGCAAGGCTGGTGGTCCGGCAATTTCCCGGGACAGCGAAAGCAGGCTGCCAGAGGATACTGCACGTTTTCAGAATGATGGGCACAGCAGGGCTGACCTTCCGGCGAAGGACGACAGGGCAGGCAATCACGGCGCAGCGCACTCTCAGCCGCCCGGGATCTCTGCCTTAAAGGCGCGCATTGAAGAGATCAGCTCCCAAAAGGAGCGTTTGCTAAAGATGGCCGGGTTTCCGAAAGGGTATCTGGAGCCGGAGTATTTTTGCGCGGACTGCCAGGATACCGGCTATATCGGCCGGGAGAAATGCCATTGCTTCCGCCAGGCGAGCATTGATCTGCTGTACGCGCAGTCGAATCTTCGCAGAAGCATGCAGGGAGAGACATTCTCTGCATTTTCTCTGGACTATTATCCGAAAACCATGACGGATCCAGTCACCGGACTTACGGCTGCAGAGATGGCCAGACGTGCACTGCAGGAATGCAGACATTTCGTGAAGGATTTTGACAGGGAACCGGGCAATCTTTTCCTGTCAGGGGATACGGGGCTTGGCAAGACCTTTTTGTCGCACTGCGTCGCGAACGCTCTTCTTGAGAGCACACATTCTGTGGTTTATTTTTCCGCGTTCCGGCTGTTTGAGCTGCTGGCGGACGCTTCTTTCGGGCGGACCGATGAGAACGAGGCGGGGGAAATGGACCGGTATATTTATGACTGTGATCTGCTGATCATTGACGACCTGGGGACAGAGATGACCAATTCGTTTGTCGCGTCAGAATTATTTCTGGTGTTGAACGAACGGATTCTGCGCAGAAAGAGTACGATGATCTCGACGAACCTTTCGCTGGCTTCGATTGCGGATCTCTATTCGGAGCGCGTACTTTCCAGGATTTCGAGCAATTACCGGATGCTGCGCCTGATCGGGGATGACATCCGTATACAAAAACGCATTCATACATAACTTCGTATACAAAGACGAATTTTTGCGTAGCATGCATATATAAAAACACATTTTGCGTTACATTTGTTTATAATGCACAGGGCCGGGTAAGGAAATTTTCGTTGGGAGCCGGAATGATCTGTTCATCCGGAGCTTTTCAAATAGCTATAATCCTTTTTACCACAACTTATTTCAGGAGGCAAAAAAGATGGAGTTTCAAACGGGTTATGAACGCAATCTGGACTCGATTCCGGTCGGAGACCTGGGAATTATTGCGCTGTCAAGCTGCGAGGAGATGGGACGCAAAATTGATGCCCACATTGTAAACTGGCGCTCGGAGCGCATACACGAGCATCAGGGAAGTCCGCTGCTCGCGGGATATGCCAGGCCGTCCTATCTGGTGAGTACCGAGGTACCGCGGTTCGGCTCCGGCGAGGCCAAGGGACAGATCAATGATTCTGTGAGGGGCAAGGATATTTATATTTTGGTTGACGTATGTAATTACAGTGTGACCTACCCTCTGAACGGCTATACGAATTGTATGTCTCCGGACGATCACTTCCAGGATCTGAAACGCATTATCGCCGCGATCGGGGGAAAGGCGAGGAGACTCAATGTCATTATGCCGTTTCTCTATGAAAGCCGTCAGTTCACCCGTATGGGCAGAGAATCTCTGGACTGTGGGCTTGCCCTTCAGGAGCTTGTCAAGATGGGCGTGGAAAATATTATCACCTTTGACGCCCATGACCCGCGCGTACAGAACGCGATTCCGCTTCATGGATTTGAAAACATCCTTCCTGTGTATCAGTTTATCAAAGGACTGTTTCGCGCAGCCGGGGATCTTCAGATTGACCCGGACCACCTGATGGTCATCAGTCCGGACGAAGGCGCCGCCGGGAGAGCGATCTACATGGCGAACCTGCTCGGGGTCGACATGGGGATGTTCTACAAGAGGCGCGACTATGCCCGCGTGGTAAACGGCAAGCACCCGGTGGTCGCACATGAATTTCTGGGTAGAGACTTAAGCGGGAAGGACGTAGTCCTGATCGACGACATGATTGTCAGCGGAAAAAGCATGCTGGCCGCAGCGAAACAGCTGAAAAAGAGGCATGCAAACCGCGTGCTGATCTGCGCGACGTTTGGGCTGTTTACAAAGAGTCTGGAGAAGTTTGACAAGGCTTATGAGGAAGGCGTGTTTGACGCGCTGGTGACTACCAACCTGGTGTACCAGCCGCCGGAGCTGCTGGCAAAGCCGTATTATACGGGCTGTGATATGAGCAAATATATCGCGCTTCTGATTGACACGCTGAATCATGACAGCTCGGTCAGCAGTCTCCTGACACCGACCGGCAGGATTCATAAGTTCCTTTCGGAACATAAAAAGCAGCCCTGACCTTCGCGAAGCGAACAGATTGGGAACTGTTGTGCAGCCCCAAATTAATTCGCGATTGGCGCGGCTGCAGTAAAGCTCTGCTGCAGGCTGCCGCGATTATGTGATGCGTAGAGACCTGTGGGAATGATGCATCCTGATGGAAAATATCGCGCAAGAGGGCAGGAGACGGAAAACCGCCTCCTGCTTTTTTGCGCAAGGCCGGGCAAGGCATATCCCATGCGAAGCGTGGGATGCCACCCGGCGAGGCATATCCCATGCGAAGCGTGGGATGCCCACGCCCCACAATCGAAGATTGGGGGCATAACCCGGCGAGGGAGTTTTGCGGCTAAAGCCGCACCCGGCTCGCGCAGGCGGATAGGGGAGAAGTTCGTTCCCCTATCCGATAATGCGCCTGGCAGGCGCACGTTCTAAAAAGTCTGTCTGTCTTTATTGTCCAAGCAGCTTTTCACCGATTTTTACTACATCGCCGGCGCCCATGGTGATGATCAGATCGCCGGGGGTGCACATTTCAAGCAGAAAGGTCTCAATCTCATCAAAGGTCGGAAAATACCAGGCGTCGGTTCCTTTTTCCGCTACCTTCTGCCGCAGCAGCTCCGAGCTGACGCCGAGCGTATCGGTCTCCCTGGCTGCGTATATATCAGCCAGAACCACTTTGTCTGCCAGTGTGAGCGCGTCTGCAAATTCATCGAGCAGCGCTTTTGTGCGGGAATAGGTGTGCGGCTGGAACACACACCAGATCCGCCTCGCCGGGTATTTTTTTGCTGCCAGCAGCGTGGCCCGGATTTCCGTCGGATGGTGCGCGTAATCGTCGATAATGGTGACATTTCCAACCACACCTTTTTTCTGGAAACGGCGGTCTGTACCGTAAAAGCCGGAGAGTCCCTCCGCGATCGTTTTCCCGGAGACACCGAGGAGATCCGCACAGGCAATGGCGGCTGCCGCGTTGTCAATGTTGTGTGCACCGGGGACATTCAGTGAAAAATGTCCGAGGAGCCGGTCTTCGTCTTTTTCACCGCCCGTTACATACAGATCAAAGCTGGCGCATCCAAGCTTGTCCCAGGTGATATGCTCCGCGTGATAATCACCGCACCCGGAGCCGAAGGTCACAACACGGCAGGAGAGACCTTCACAGAATGTATCCAGGTCTGGGATCTGTGCGTGAATGAGGAGTGTCCCTCCGGCAGGGATCTTCTCCGCGAAGAGACGAAAGGAATGGCGGATATCGTCCAGATCGTGAAAGAAATCCAGGTGGTCTGCATCTATATTCAGAACCACGCCGATCATCGGCTCCAGATGCAGGAAGCTGTTTGTGTATTCACAGGCTTCTGTCAGAAAGTAATCAGAACCGCCTATGCGGATATTTCCGCCGATCGAAGGCAGGATGCCGCCGACAGATATGGTCGGGTCCAGCTCCTGCGCCATCATAATATGGGCAATCATGGAGGTCGTGGTGGTCTTGCCGTGCGTACCGGCCACGGCGACCGAGACCGGGTAATTCCTCATCAACTGGCC
This sequence comes from Lachnospiraceae bacterium, assembly GCA_021201665.1. Taxonomy (GTDB): domain Bacteria; phylum Bacillota; class Clostridia; order Lachnospirales; family Lachnospiraceae; genus Choladousia. The sequence continues at coordinate 94,845 of JAJQEO010000038.1, forward strand.
GAGCAGCTCCGCGCGGGACATCATGGGAATCCCCGCTGCTTCCGCCGCAGCATATTCCGGGTTGTCCGGATGAATGGCTGCCGTGTAGACGACCAGGTCGATGTTGTCCGTCACATTCGCCGCACTCTGCGGAATGGAGATCCTGGCTCCCAGATCGCCAAGGTGAGCGGTCAGTTCACTTTTCTTTGAATCTGAGCCGCTGACAGTAAAGCCCCTGTCCAGAAGAATGGCCGCCAGGCCGCTCATACTGATGCCGCCAATGCCAATAAAATGAATGTGGGCAGGGCGGCTAAAATTTATCTGATACATATTCCAAAATTCTCCTTTAACTGTTCCTGTCTGCAATGTCCCGAATTCAGGTGAGAACCGAGTCCCTGGAATTAAATTTCTAACCCGGATAAACCGGAATAGAAATTTTGCCATTTTGCGCAAAAAATCGTTTGTAAGTGCTTAATTGAGTCCCTGGAATCATGTCCTTGAAATGAGTTCCTGAAATCGACCACCTGGAATCGAACCCTTCTATGATTATACTCATATTTTTCAGATTGTCCATGAAAAAATACGAGGGGACGGCCCGCCAGCCAACAAACAGGAATTGTGAACAAAAGAAATCAAAAAAAACGCCAAAATGGCAAATATCTTTTTCTATAATAAACAGCTATATTCAATTAGCCTGTTATTTAAGATAAAAAACAGAGAAAAAATATAAAATTAATTGTAAAAAATGTTCACTATTTGAAAAAGGTGTGGTATAATCTGCCACAAGGGGGACCGGCGGAGCCGGTGGATCCCTTGTGGCTCCTGCCATTCCCCATTCTGACTTGCAGAGGTGATAACGTGATTAAAAAAGAAATGATAGCGATGCTGCTGGCGGGAGGCCAGGGCAGCCGGTTGGGCGTGCTGACATCGAAGGTAGCGAAGCCGGCAGTCGCGTTTGGCGGGAAATACCGGATTATCGATTTTCCGCTCAGCAATTGCATTAATTCCGGCGTGGATACGGTGGGGGTGCTTACGCAGTACCAGCCCCTCCGGCTGAATTCGCACATCGGCATTGGCATTCCGTGGGATCTTGACAGGAACGAGGGCGGCGTGACCGTCCTTCCGCCTTATGAAAAGGTGGAGAAGACAGAATGGTATACCGGTACCGCGAATGCTATTTATCAGAACCTTGCTTATATGGAGTCGTTCCATCCGGATTATGTGCTGATTCTGTCGGGCGACCATATCTATAAAATGGATTATGAGGTGATGCTTAATTTTCACAAGGCGCACGGCGCGGACGTCAGCATCGCCGTGATGCCCGTGCCGGAATCGGAGGCGGGCCGTTTTGGCATCGTAGTGACGAATGAGGACGGCCGGATCCTGGAGTTTCAGGAAAAGCCGGAGCATCCGAAGAGCAATCTCGCGTCCATGGGCATCTATATTTTCACATGGAAGGCTTTGAAGGAGGCACTTTTAGCCCTTTCTGAGCAGAGCGGCTGTGATTTCGGGAAGCATGTGATTCCCTATTGCCACGAAAAGGGAGAGACCCTTGTGGCATATGAGTTCAACGACTACTGGAAGGATGTGGGTACTCTTGGTTCCTACTGGGAGGCCAACATGGAGCTGATCGATATTATTCCGGAATTCAATCTTTACGAGGAATTCTGGAAAATCTATACGAAAAACGACTTCCTGCCCCCACAGTATGCCTCCGCAGATTCGGTGATTGAGCGCTGCCTGGTCGGAGACGGTTCCGAGATCTACGGTAAGGTCTATAATTCCATTATCGGCTGCGGCGTAGTGATCGGAGAAGGAGCCGAGGTGCGCGACTCGATCATCATGCAGAATGCTGTCATCGGTGCGGGGGCGAACCTTTATAAGGCGATTGTCGCGGAAAATGTGACAATCGGTGAGCGGGTAAAAATGGGGGTCGGCGAGGAGGTACCGAACCGGGAAAAGCCCTCCGTGTATGCGTATGGTTTGACGGTGGTCGGAGAAAACTCTGTGATCCCGCCTGACGTCTGCATTGGCAGGAATACGGCCATCACGGGTTATACCATTTGGGAGGATTATCCGGGAGGGTGGCTTGCCTCCGGTGAGACGCTGGATGTTCAGAGAAAGGCAGGTGATGCGCTATGAGAGCGGTAGGGATGATTCTGGCCGGCGGCAACAGCTACCGGATGAAGGAGCTTTCCAATCGGCGCGCGGTCGCAGCCATGCCGATAGCCGGGAGCTTCCGCGCGATTGACTTTTCCTTAAGCAGCATGTCCAACTCGGGCATACAGAAGGTGGCGGTGCTGACACAGTTCAACTCCAGGTCTCTGAATCAGCACTTAAGTTCTTCGAAGTGGTGGGACTTCGGCAGAAAACAGGGAGGATTGTTTATCTTTCCGCCCATGCTGACGACGGACAACAGCCACTGGTACCGGGGAACAGCCGACGCCATCCACCAGAATCTTGATTTCTTAAAGGAGTGCCATGAGCCCTATGTGGTGATTGCCTCGGGCGACGGCATTTACAAGCTTGATTATACGAAGGTGCTGGAATATCATATCGCGAAAAAAGCGGATATTACGGTCATATGCAAGGAGTTTCCGCCGGAGGAGGACGTCACCAGGTTCGGCCTCGTCCAGATGGATGAGGACCGGAGGATTGTCCAGCTTGACGAGAAGCCGGTGACAGCCGTGTCCCATACGGTATCCTGCGGCATTTATGTGATCCGGCGCAGGATGCTGATTGAGCTGATCGAGCAGGCGATTTACGAAGGAAGGCATGATTTTGTGAGAGACATTCTGATCCGCTACAAGGATGTCAAAAGGATCTATGGGTATGTGATGGACGGCTACTGGAGCAACATCGCTTCCGTTGATTCCTATTACCGGACAAATATGGATTTCCTGAAAAAGAATGTGCGGGACTACTTTTTCCGGGAGCATCCGGACGTGCACTCAAAGGTGGACGACAACCCTCCTGCCAAATACAACCCGGGCAGCCATGTGAGAAACAGCCTGGTTGCCAACGGCTGCATTCTCAACGGCACGGTGGAAAATTCCATCATCTTCAAAAAAGTGTTTGTCGGAAACAATTGCGTGATCAGAAATTCGATCGTGTTAAACGATGTTTATCTGGGCGACAATGTTTATCTGGAGAACTGCATCGTAGAGAGCCGGGGAACGATCCAGGCGGATTCCCGGATCGTGGGAGAGGACGGCGTGAGGATTGTGATCGAATCAGATGAGAGATATGCGTGAGAGGCGTTACAGGTCACACCCTGACCAAATTTACGATGCTTTTGCTTCTACAGGTGTGGACAGTAACTGAGAGTTTTTTCGCATAGGACAGAGATACTCATTTTGGTTAATTATTCCGGGTGATCCGGGTCAGGAGGTAAGGTCAATGACGATAACTGACGTAAGAGTACGAAAAGTTGCAAAAGAAGGCAAAATGAAAGCGATCGTGTCGATTACGCTCGACGGAGAATTTGTCGTACACGATATTAAAGTGATCGAAGGAGAGAAAGGACTGTTTATCGCGATGCCCAGCCGGAAGGCCGCGGACGGCGAATACCGGGATATCGCTCATCCGATCAATTCCCAGACGCGTGAAAAAATACAGCAGATCATTCTGGACGAATATGAAAAAGCGATGGTCACGGAGCCGGAAGAAGAGTAGCAGGGTGTAATACAGTGCTTTTGCATATTCATGTATAAGAAAAAGCGATGGCTGCAAAGACGGAGGAAGAGCAGGACGAGTGGCCTGGTCGCCAGGTTCCGTTTGCGGAAAATTTGTCGGACATTTGTGTGTAATTGAAAAAGGACAGGGGGATCCGTTAATCCCCTGCCCTTTTTTATTTCCAGAATCAACGGGACAGATACCCGGAGCTGTAAGGAAACCGCCGATATACCGACATTTTTTATCCACTGAGCCGGGCAAGTAGTTTTGCGGCTTATGCGGATAATTCGGTGACCGCCGCACTGCTGTGTTCGTATTTGGCGAAACCTGAAATATTGCCGCCGCCCATATGGAAGACGATCAGCAGGCATGCTTTTCCAGCATTTTCGCGATTTCCGCGCTCACATATTTGCCGAGAGCCTTCTGATCCTCCTTTGAGAGTTCCGACGGATAGATGGGCTTGCCGTATTCAAGAATGATAGGGCCTTTTCGCACGTGGGGCGTATGGTCCTCGAAGATCGCGGAGGAGCCGCTGATCGCCATCGGGATAATGGGGCAGCCGGTTTTGGTCGCGATTTTGAAGGAGCCTTCATGGAAAGGAAGCATGTCAAGCTCACTCTTTCCCCGGCCGCGCGTCCCTTCCGGGAAGATGGTGATGGAGACCCCGCTTTTGATGAGACTGATGCATTCAAGAATGGTCTGCATCCCTGCCCGGATGTCTTTGCGGTCGAGGAACTGGCAGTGCAAAAATTTCATCCAGCGGGAGAGCAGAGGAATTTTAAGCATCTCCTTTTTGGCCACATAGCCGGTCGGCCGCGGGCAGCGCGCGTAGGATATCACGATGTCAAAATAGCTGCGGTGGTTGCCGATATAGAGCACCGGCGTATCTTTGGGTACGTTTTCCTCACCGATCACGGTGAGGGTAATCCCGGCCAGGCGCGAGATCACCCGCAGTGCCCACTGGACAATCCGCAGCGAGCTTTTGTCGCGCACATCAGGATGGCGCTTGCCGATCAGCCATTCCGCCAGAAAAATCGGAATGGACGCGGTCAGAAAGCAGATTAAAAAAATAATGATCAGAAAAAAGCGAATCATCTGAATAATCACCCTAACCCGGATAAACCGGAAGCAAAATTTTGTCATCTTGCGCAAAAAATCGTTTGTAAGTGCCTAAGCCAGATAAACCGGAAGCAAAAATTGCAGTTTTGCGCAAAAAACAATCTTAAGCTCCTGATCTTCCGTATAATTTCGTCGTTTCCAGCAGCCATTTTGCCAGTCCGTCGTGCAGGTCGCCCTTTTTAAAACGGAACGCCCAGTTCGCAGCCGCGACGCCTGGCGTGTTCATGCGCGCCTCACTTCCGAGCTGCAGAAGATCCTGCAGCGGGAATACGACATATTTAGCGATGCTGTTCATGGCGATACAGATGAAATCATGTCCCACATTGCTGCCGTCCGCGTTCACCATGCGCCGGATGCGGTCCTGGACAATGTCAGGCTGTACCCTGTACCAGCCCATGGTAGTGTCGTTGTCGTGTGTGCCGGTGTAGCAGATACAGTTCGGCGTCGTGTAGTAAAACGGGATGTAGGTGGTATCGTTCATATCGCCGAAGCCAAATTGCAATACCTTCATGCCGGGGAACCCGAAGAAGTCCCGAAGATGCTCGACCTCCGGCGTGATCACGCCCAGATCCTCCGCCCAGATCGGCAGGCTTTCGCCAAGCTCCTTTTCGATAGCCTGGAAAAGCTTCTCGCAGGGCCCCTTGATCCACTGGCCGTTGACCGCGGTCTCTTCATCCGCCGGGACGGACCAGTAGGCCTCGAAGCCGCGGAAATGGTCGATGCGGAGAAAGTCGGTCAGGGAGAGCTGGCGGTGTATGCGGCTGATCCACCACAGATAGCCGGTTTCTTCGTGATAATCCCAGTCATAAAGAGGATTTCCCCAGAGCTGCCCGGTCTCGCTGAAATAATCAGGCGGAACTCCCGCCACGTGGCTGGGGTATCCCTTTGTGTCCAGCTGGAACAGCCGTTTGTTGCTCCAGACATCCGCACTGTCCGTAGAGACAAAGATCGGCATATCCCCGATGATCCGGATTCCTTTTTCATGCGCGTAATCGCGCAGGGCCAGCCATTGCTCCTGAAACAGAAACTGCAGGAAGCAATAGTATCGGATCTGCTCGGAAAGCCCGGCGCGAAGCTCTTTCTTCTGCTTTTCGGTCGGATCGCGGAATTCCGGCTCCCATTCCAGCCAGGAAATACCGCCCTGCTTATCCTTGCACGCCATAAAGAGCGCGTAATCATCCATCCAGCTCTTTTCTTCCTCGCAGAAGGTCTCGAAATTTTCAATCATGGTCTTATCCGGCGTATGTAAAAATGCGGCCCAGGCTTTTTTCAGAAGAGAATTCTTAAAATTGATCGCCGGTCCGTAGTCTACCTTGTCCGGATCCCATTTTGGCATATCTGCGAGATCCTCTTTGGTCAGCAGCTTCTGCCGGATCAGGATGTCCGGGCTGATCAAAAGCGGCTGTCCGGCAAAGGCGGACGGCCCCTGGTAGGGCGAGTCGCCGAAGCCGGTGGGCCCGAGCGGAAGCACCTGCCACAGGTGCTGGCCGGATTTTTCAAGAAAATCAATAAAATCATAGGCTCCTGGCCCCAGATCTCCGATCCCGTAAGGGGATGGGAAGGAGGTCGGGTGAACCAGAATGCCGGATGTCCGGACCTTTTTCGGCTTTTCTGCCAGCTCGGACGGAATGGATACGGTCTGTGTGCTCATAAAAATCTCCTTTTTCGTTCGTCACGGATGGGCAGCAGGCTCATTCGCCACGAATATTCTTTAGTCGTGTAATGATTGCCTTATTTTAGCACAGAACAGAAACCGAAACAACATAAAAAAGAATACTTTTTCTGCGATTGCTTTTTTGTGCAGAAAGGGAAGAATTATCTCATAGCACATGCAAAAATATGGAATACTTTTTCCGCCCGGACAATAAAAATGAAAAAGACGAGTCAGAACGGCAAAAGGCAGGGAAGCTCCATGCCAGGCAGCCATGGTTCTGGGCGGTTTGAAAAATGAAGATAGGGGAGCGTGTCAGATTGGGAAAGCGTGGGGAAATGGCCGGACTCTTCCGAAACGTGCTTATCTCATGTGTTCTGTGCATGTGCGTAAGCATGATTCCGGGCTGTCAGAAGCGCACGGAAAGTGAACAGACGGAGGTGGAATATACCATCATGACAGCCAGAGAGCTGCCGGAGGAGCTGCTTGCGATTATTGAGGAAAACAAAGAGCAGGAGATGCGCCTGACGTGGATGGACCAGGATGAAATGTATCTGATCCGGGGCTATGGTGAGCAGCTGACGGGCGGTTACAGCGTCGCGGTGGCAGGGTGCACCGAAGACGAAACGACCCTGTGGTTTGATACCAGGCTGATCGGACCAGACGAGGGGGATGCCTCCGGGGCAGCTTCCTATCCATATCTGGTGGTGAAAATTGAAGCGACAGAAAAAGAAGTGATCATTGAGTAGAGGGAATCACCGTATGCAAGGAGGCAGAAAATGGAATTGTTAATGAAAAATATTCATATGTGCCATCGGGCGAAGGCTGCCGTGTCGCAGATAACGCTGGATGAAGATCTGAATGTGCCGGATGTAAAGCCGGATGTGGGAATGATCATTCAGAGCCGGGGACATCTGACGCTGGAGCATACAAGAGCTGAGAGCGGGAAGCTCTTTGTAGATGGCTTCATGGAGACGGGCATTTTGTACATGGATGATACAAAGGAGCGCCAGATCCACCGGCTGGATGTAAAGCTGCCGTTTGAAGAGATAATATCGGCAGAGGGACTTGAACCTGGAGAGAGTGTGCGGCTGCGCCATGAGACGGAGGACTTGAACGTCTCACTGATCAATTCCAGAAAGCTCTCGATCCGCGCCCTGGTCCGATTTGAGGTGTCGTCAGAAGAAACTTATGACCTGTCGGCGGCGGCAGGAGTGCGTGTAGATGATCCGGATGGATCCACCTCGAAAGCTTCGCCGGCTTTTTGCGAAAAAAAGGAAACCTTTGAATTTCTGCAGCTGGAGGTGCAGAAAAAAGACATCCTGCGCCTCAAGGAGGATATACCGCTGCAATCGGGCAAGCCGAACATCCGCGAGGTTCTGTGGGAGGATATTCAGATGCGCGGCTGCCGGACACAGCTGGAAGAAGGGAGCCTGCAGGTGAGAGGCAGCCTGTTTCTCTTTGTGCTGTACCGTGCGGAGGATGAAAAAGAAAGCCTGCAGTGGATGGAACAGAGCGTTCCGCTGGAAGGAACACTTGTCTGCGATGGATGCTCCCCTGGACTGATTCAGGACATTGGTCTGACTCTTTCTGAAACAGATCTGACGGTGAAAGAGGATCTGGACGGCGAGCTTAGAACCTTCCACCTGGAGGGCATTCTCGACCTGAATATCGGTCTGTATAATACCGGCACCGCCGAGATTCTTGCCGATGTATTTTCCCCGGAAAAGGATCTGGAGCTGGTAACAGCTGATGAAACGTATGAGTCCCTGGTCGTACGCAATGAATCAAAATGCAGAGCACAGGGGAAACTGAAAATTCAGGGCGCGAACCCGCGCATCATGCAGATCTGTCATTGCAGCGGAAGTGTGCAGGTCGATAAGACCGAGATGGTGGAGGACGGGATCCGGATAGAAGGCGCAATGCCAGTATCCATTTTATACATCTCCTCCGATGATGCCATGCCATTCGCTGTTCTCGAAGGGACGATTCCCTTCTCTCACACCGCCGAAGCCCAGGCCGTCCCAACGCGAAGCGTTCAGTACACCCTGACGCCGACTCTGGAACAGCTTTCCGCTACGATGTCTGACGGGGAACAGATTGAAGTGCGCGCGACCGTCGGACTGGATCTTTTTGCGACACGGATCGGCCAGAAGAGGTGTATTCACGAGATCCGCGAAAAAGACATTGCCCCTGAGCGCATCGAGGCAGTGCCTGGAATCACCGCTTATCTTGTGCAGGAAGGGGATACTCTCTGGGAGATCGCGAAGGAATATTTATTAACTCCGCGGCAGATTATGGAATCAAACGGTCTTTCCTCGGAGCAGGTCAAAAAAGGAGACTGTCTGATACTGATGAAAAATGTAAGAGAAAGTTACAGGTCACATCAGTAGGGAAGAAGAATTGTAAAACTGGTCGGGGTTTGACCTGCGGCAAGAGAAATTCTGCAGGCGCGATTCATAAAAGTGTTGAGGTAGACAAAAGTCAATTTTTATGCTATGCTTTCCCCATTGCGAAAGCTAAGGATCTGTTACAAAATAACGTGCGTAAATTATGTCGTAACCGATCCACAGGGCAGCGGCGAAAAGCATGGAGCGTGATTCTATGAGAGAGATGACGAGAAAAGCACGGGCGAAAATCAATCTCGGTCTGGACGTGATCGGACGTTTTCCGAATGGGTACCATGATCTGCGCATGGTCATGCAGACGGTGGATTTGTGCGATGAATTGATCCTTCGCGCCTCGGACGAGGGAGGGGATGGAAGCATTCGCCTTCTTTTAAAACAGGATACTTCGGTTTCCTCAGGGGAGGAGCTTATTCCTGCCGATGAGAGCAATCTGGCCTGCCGTGCCGCGCGGATGCTGATGGATGAGTTTGGCGTCCGCAAGGATCTGGAAATTGTTTTAAAGAAACAGATTCCCGCGGCTGCCGGACTGGCCGGGGGCAGTGCGGACGCCGCGGCAGTATTTAAGGGAGTGAATGAGCTGTTTGCCCTGGGGCTGGGTGAGCAGGAGCTGAGAGAACGAGGGGTAAAGATCGGGGCGGATGTCCCCTACTGCATCATGGGAGGCACCGCCCTTGCAGAAGGCATCGGAGAGCGTCTGACCCGCCTGCCGGACGCCCCGCAGGCATACGTCCTGCTGGTAAAGCCGCCCATCTGCGTCTCTACAAAATACGTATATTCCAGCCTCGACAGTCTCGACAGCTTCGACCTTCGCGAAGCGAATTCAGATGGTCGAAGCGTTCTGCCCCTCGCCGGGCGGCATCCCACACTTCGTGCGGGATATCCGCCGACCGCAGGGAGAGGGCGTTTTCGTGACGGTCAGATAGTTTTCCATCCTGATATTGACGGAGAGGTACAGGCGATCCGCGGCGGGGATTTTTCCCGCATGGCGGCGCTTATGGGAAATGTACTCGAATCCGTGACGATTCCTGCGTTCCCGGTGGTTGGCGAGATCAAAGAAAGGATGCTTATCCGCGGCGCGGTAAATGCGATGATGAGCGGAAGCGGACCGACAGTGTTCGGCCTGTTTGACGACCGAGGGAAGGCGGAACGGGCATACGCGGATTTTTCCGGGGAGGAAAGTCTGAACGAAGTATTTCTGACGACCTTCTGGCCGTAGAAGCGAGGGCGGCAGATCGGAAACTCTGATTGTCAGGAACGCACGTCCTTGTCTCCTGGACGGATATTTGCGGACTGCCGGGAAAACAGTTGTCTTGTACGAGAGGGGAGGAACAGATGATAGATACCTTGCATATGGAAATGAACGAATACCTGCCCCTGCGCGACGTGGTGTTTCAGACACTGCGGCAGGCGATTCTCAGGGGGGAAATCAGCCCGGGAGAGCGTCTGATGGAGATTCATCTGGCGCAGAAGCTTGGCGTCAGCCGGACTCCTGTGCGGGAAGCGATCCGGATGCTGGAGCTGGAGGGTCTGGTGACGACGGTTCCGCGCAAAGGTACGGTAGTGGCAGAGATTACTGTCTCGGATCTGGAGGATGTGCTGGAAGTGCGCCAGGCACTCGAAGAGCTGGCGGTCAGGATTGTCTGCAAAAAGATTACGAAAGAGCAGCTTGCCGAAATGAAGGGACTTGCGGCCCGGTTTCGTGAGACATTAAAGGGTGACGACGTGGTGGCATGTGCGGAAGCGGACATGAAATTTCATGACGCTATATACAACGCGACCGGGAACCGACGCCTGATCCAGATCCTGAACAACTTAAGAGAGCAGATGTACCGCTACCGCATGGAATATTTGAAAGATAAAAGCTCCCATCAGATTCTGGTAAAAGAGCATGAGGAGATCCTTCAGGCTCTGCAGGAGCAAGACGAACAGAAAGCGCTTGCGGCGATCAGCTGCCATATCGACCGGCAGAAGGAGCATATTATTGCGGAGCTGAGCGGGAAGAAAGCGAAAAACATCAAAAATTAGACAACCCCGATAACGAGAGCGTTAGCGCCTTCGTTATCGATCTATTATATGTAACTGTTCAGTACCTTCACAGTTACCATTATACTTATAAATGGAGAGTACAGATTATGGAAAAATTTCTGGATTTAATCAGCCGGGAGGTATCGGGCGCGTTTGCGGCGTGCGGATACGAGGCCTCCTATGGAAAAACGGGCATCTCAAACCGCCCGGATCTTTGTGAATATCAGTGTAACGGCGCGATGGCCGCGAAAAAGAAATATCAGAAGGCGCCGATACAGATTGCAAAAGAGGTTGTGGAAAAGCTGGCAGGTAACCCGGTGTTTTCCGGTGTCGAGGCGGTAAACCCCGGCTTTATTAACCTGCGGGTATCGGGCAGCTATCTCGCCGGTTACCTGGATAAAATGGCGGCGGATCAGAACCTGTCGGTGGAAAAGACTGACCGCCCGAAAACGATTATCATTGATTATGGCGGGGCGAATGTCGCGAAGCCGCTCCATGTGGGTCATCTGCGCTCGGCGATCATCGGAGAGAGCGTGAAAAGGATCTGCCGCGCGGCGGGACATCAGGTGATCGGCGACGTGCATCTGGGCGACTGGGGCCTGCAGATGGGGCTGATTATCACGGAGGTGAAGCACAGGATGCCGGATCTGCCTTATTTTGATGAGACCTTTGCAGGAGAATATCCGGCAGAGGCGCCGTTTACGATCTCGGAGCTGGAGGAAATCTATCCGACTGCCAGCGAAAAGTCCAAGAAGGACGAAGCGTACAAAGCCGAGGCCCTGGAGGCGACGGCCCGTCTGCAGGATGGTGTGCGCGGCTACCGGGCACTGTGGCAGCACATCCTGAATGTGTCTGTCGCGGATCTGAAGAAGAATTATGGAAGCCTGAATGTGGAGTTTGATCTCTGGAAAAAGGAATCAGACGCGCAGCCGTACATCGCAGATATGGCGGAATATATGAAGCGTGAAGGGTACGCATATGAGGATCAGGGGGCGCTGATTGTGGATATCAAAGAGGAGAGCGATACGAAGGAGGTGCCGCCCTGCATGATTCTGAAATCGGACGGCGCGGCTCTCTACACGACCACGGACCTGGCGACGATCATTGACCGCGTGAGAAATTACGATCCGGATGAGATTATCTATGTCGTGGACAAGCGGCAGGAGATGCACTTTACACAGGTTTTCCGCTGTGCGCGTAAGACGAAGCTTGTAAAGGATGACATGGAGCTGAAGTTCTTAGGATTCGGCACAATGAACGGCAAGGACGGCAAGCCGTTCAAGACCCGCGAGGGCGGCGTGATGCGCCTGGAACGGCTCATTGGCGAGATCAATGACGAGATGTACAAAAAAATCATGGACAATCATGAGGCGGATCCCGACGAGGCCCGGCAGACCGCCGCGATGGTCGGTCTTTCTGCGATCAAATACGGCGACCTTTCCAACCAGGCCTCCAAGGATTACGTCTTCGACGTGGACAAGTTTACCTCCTTTGAGGGCAACACCGGGCCTTATATTTTGTATACCATCGTCCGGATTAAATCAATCCTGACAAAGTACCGCGCACTTTCCGGTATCGGAGAAGGCACCCTTCCGACAAAGGTTCTTGCGCCTGCGAATGAGAGTGAAAAAGCGCTGATGCTGGAGCTGACGAAGTTCAACAGTGTGATGGAGCAGGCATTTGAGGAGCTTGCCCCGCACCGGATCTGCTCCTTTATTTATGACATCTCCAACGCGCTCAACCGCTTCTACCATGAGACAAAGATCCTCGCGCACGAGGACGAGACGCAGAGGGCAGGCTGGATCGCGCTGCTGGATCTGACCAGGCGCGTGCTGGAGACGGGCATTGATCTGCTGGGATTTTCCGCGCCGGAGAGGATGTAAAACCGGATACGAAAGAGTCGGCTGATCTTGCTATACAGCTTTCAAAAAAGCAGGCGTTGAACATCCGGTGGACATTCGCCCCTCATCGACCGAAGCGTAGACCTGCAGCCGCTTTCTGAATAGTTATATTTTGAAATGATTTGCGTGTAATTGTTAAATACAGAGGAATATTATGCTCGAAGTGATATCAGACGCTCTGACGGACTGCGTCAGGCTGCTGCCCTTTCTTTTCCTGTCTTATCTGGCGGTGGAATATATTGAACACCGGATGGACGAACGTTCAAAAGAGATGATATATCGCGCCGGAAAGGCAGGTCCGCTGCTAGGAAGCCTTCTGGGCGTGATCCCGCAGTGCGGATTTTCTGCTGCCGCGGCCGGTCTCTATGCCGGCCGCGTAGTGTCGCCCGGGACTCTGATTGCGATTTTTCTCTCCACCTCGGACGAAATGCTCCCGTTGATGCTATCGGCAGGCGTCGGTCCGGGACTCATCTGCCGGGTACTGGCCGGCAAAGTAGCCGCAGGCACCGTGATCGGTCTGCTCGTCGATTTAGTCGCAGTGAGATTGCATCTGTGGAACCCTGCCTGTCTGGAAAAGCCAAGAATTTCTCCCTACAAAAAGAGAGGGGACGCGGCCCGTCCTTCATCTTATGGGGAGAAGCGGAAGGCAGCATCTTATGGGGAACAGCAGACAGCAGCATCTTATGGGGAAAAGCGGAAGGCAGCGTCTTACGGGGAACATCAGACGACAGCGTCTTACGTGGAACACCAGACGGCGGCATCTTATGGGGAGCAGTCGGCGGCTCCGGCTCAGAGAACAGATTCCCAGACGAAAGACTCTGTGGGCGAGCGGCGCGAAAGGGCGTCTGCGGCTCATAAAGAGAAAAAGTCGGAGTACTATCTGACACCGGGAGAAGCGGAACACAGAACCCGGATGCACATGTGTGAGCAGGGGCATTGCCACTGCAATGAGGACGGGATTTTTCTGGCCGCTCTTCGCCACACGCTGCAGACATGGATTTTTATCTGGCTGATTTCTCTGGCTCTGGGCTTTGGGATGGAGTGGTTTCAGGGTACGGCATTTTCCAGAGGGATTTTTTCCGTCCCGCAGATCCAGGCGGCGCTCTCAGCGCTGATTGGCATGATTCCGAACTGTGCTGCATCCGTACTCATCACCCAGCTTTATCTGGAAGGGGTCTTAGGCAGCGGAGCGCTTTTTTCCGGACTGCTTTGCGGAGCAGGCACGGGTCTGCTCGTATTGTATCGCGAAAACGACCGGCCGAAGGAAAATCTGGCGCTCACCGGCGTGTTGTATATCAGCGGAGTCCTGGCGGGAATGCTTCTGGGGTGGAGCGGGCTTCTGTAGCGCTATTGTCTGGAACAGTTCAGAACAGCAGGCCACAGACCGCTGCTGTTTGGAACAGTTCAGAACAGCAGGCCACAGACCGCCTTCTTCGAAGGCTATATGCCGCTTACGCGTCATATGTCTGAGGCTTGATGGGCGTCCCGCCCATCCCGAAATAAAAATACAGCCTTTAGCAGGTAAACCTGCAAAGTCTGTATTTTTATTTCGCTGCTGTTCTGGACTGTTGTACCAAGTTTAGCAAAAACTGGCATGCGCAAAGCAATAAATACAGAGAACAAAAGAGCACTTTTTGTTATCTTTTAATAGAGATGACACAAGGGTGTTTTATGTTGCAATATTTTACAGGGAGGGAAACGGCGCTATGAGACGTGAAGAGGCTAGAAGAAGGGCTAAGGAGCTTGTTTCCAGGATGACAATCGAAGAAAAGGCCAGTCAGTTAAGGTATGATGCTCCCGCTGTTGAGCGGCTGGGGGTACCGGCTTATAACTGGTGGAACGAGGCGCTCCACGGCGTGGCGAGGGCCGGACAGGCGACGGTGTTTCCGCAGGCGATCGGCCTGGGGGCGACCTTTGACGCCGCCCTGGTTGGTGAGATTGCGGATGTGATCGCGACAGAGGGCCGCGCAAAATACAATGCATATTCAGCAAGAGGAGACAGGGATATTTATAAGGGTTTGACCTTCTGGTCGCCGAACGTGAATATTTTCCGTGACCCGCGCTGGGGACGCGGACATGAGACATATGGAGAGGATCCCTGCCTGACCGGCACGCTGGGTGTGGCTTATGTAAAGGGACTGCAGGGGGATGGAGAGACGATGAAGGCGGCGGCCTGCGCGAAGCATTTCGCAGTGCATTCCGGACCGGAGGCGATCCGCCATGAGTTCGACGCGGAGGCGTCCGCAAAGGATATGGAGGAGACCTACCTGGTCGCTTTTCAGAGGCTTGTGAAAGAGGCAAATGTGGAGGCCGTGATGGGTGCGTACAACCGTGTGAATGGGGAGCCGGCCTGCGCAAGCCGGGTACTGCAGGAAAAGCTTCGCGGCGAGTGGGGATTCGAAGGACATTTTGTCTCCGACTGCTGGGCGATCCGCGATTTTCATGAAAATCATCTCGTAACTAAAAACGCGACGGAATCCGCGGCACTCGCGGTCAACACCGGCTGTGACCTGAACTGCGGAAATACCTATCTTTATATTATGAAGGCATATCAGGAAGGTCTTGTGACGGAGGAGACCATCACGGAGGCGGCCGTCCGTCTCTTTACGACACGATATATGCTCGGATTGTTTGACGGCAGTGAGTACGATCAGATTTCTTATCTGGAGGTAGAGTCTCCGGAGCATCTGGCACTGGCGGAAAAAGCCGCCGAAGAGAGCTTTGTATTGCTGAAAAACAATGGAATCCTTCCTTTGCAAAAGGAAAAGCTGACGACCATCGGGCTGATCGGCCCGAATATGAACAGCCGCGCGGCGCTGATCGGAAATTATCATGGCACTGCTTCCCGCTATGTCACGATCCAGGAAGGCATCCAGGACTACCTCGGAGAAGATGTGCGCGTTCTGACGAGTGTGGGCTGTGATCTCTCCCGCGACCGCTCAGAGATGCTCTCCGTGGGGCGGGATCGCTTAAGTGAGGCGCGCACAGTGGCGGACTGCAGCGATGTTGTGATCCTCTGCGTGGGACTTGACGAGACTTTGGAAGGCGAGGAAGGCGATACCGGCAACCGCGACGCTTCCGGAGATAAGATGGATCTGCAGCTTCCTCAGGCGCAGCGCGAGCTGATGGAGACTGTCGCCGCATGCGGCAAGCCGACCGTACTTTTGCTGGCGGCGGGAAGCGATATTGACCTCAGTTATGCGGCGGAGCATTTTGACGCAGTCATGGTATTGTGGTATCCGGGCTGCCAGGGAGGAAGCGCGGCCGCAAAGGTGCTGTTCGGGGACGTTTCCCCGTCAGGTAAGCTGCCGGTGACCTTTTACGAATCCCTGGAGGAGATGCCGGCATTCACTGATTATTCAATGCGGGGGCGGACCTACCGCTATATGTCCCAGAAAGCGCAGTTCCCGTTCGGATACGGACTCACCTATGGCAAGGTCGAGATGACGGGAGCGGAAATCCTGCCGGAGAAGGAACTGTTGAGTGAGGACTGCCTGGCGAAGAATCAAGATAGAGAAATGCCGGATTCCGGCGGCGTTACCATTCTGGCAGATGTTATAAACCGCGGCAGCTTCGATACACAGGAGGTTGTGCAGGTCTATGTAAAAAAAACAGACAGCCCGGACGCGGTGCCGAACCCGCAGCTGCAGGCATTTGCACGCATATTCCTCAAAGCAGGCGAAAGCGGACACGTAAAGCTGGTTCTTCCTCTGGAGGCGTTTACCGTGGTGGATGCGGAAGGAATGCGAAAAGAGCAGGGCGGCGTCTATGAGATTTATGTAGGCTGCAGCCAGCCGGATGAGCGCAGCATCGAGCTTACTGGGATCCGCCCCATAAAGCTGCTGTACGAAAAATAGAAGATTTTGCAATAACCATTCAAGACAGTACCTCGCATTCACTGCGAGGTACGTATGAAAATGGACTTCTCATCTGCTGCGAAGACCGAATACAAGCATATATTATGAGAAGAAAACCGCTTCTCATAATCTCCAGAATCTGACGATTCTGTCGTTGACTTATCGGTTCCGAGTACGCAAGCGTCCTCTCCTTCCGATAAGTCATATTATATTTTCTCATTACAGGAATCCTGCCCGGCAGGATTCTTTTTTACTCATTTTTTACATCATATTTTTTTCGTGCATTTTTCACAATTTTTATTGATTTATTTGTGAAAATATATTATAGTAGTCCATGAATGCAGGATTGCTTTACGAAAGCTTTACAAAAGATAATAAAGGGCTGTTTTCAGGCACGGGCGTGTATGATAAGGAGGGTTTTACGAGTGATTTCAAATCAGGTTTTACAGACGACATTGGATGGGTTGAAGGCGATCAGCAGAGTGGATCTTTGCGTGCTGGATACAGAGGGCGTGATGTTGGCGACGACATTTTCTGAGGCGGAGGAATTCCGCGATTCCGTGCTGGCCTTTGCCGGCTCGCCCGCCGACAGTCAGGTCGTGTCAGGCTGTCAGTTTTTTAAGGTTTTTGATGACCATCAGCTGGAATATGTTCTTTTAGCGAATGGAAATAATAATGACGTCCACATGGTGGGGAGGATGGCTGCCTTCCAGCTGCAGAACCTCCTGGTAGCTTACAAGGAACGTTTCGACAAGGATAATTTTATTAAGAACCTGCTGCTGGACAATCTGCTGCTGGTTGATATTTATAACCGCGCGAAAAAGCTTCATATAGATACAGAGGCCCGCCGTGTCGTTTTCATCGTGGAGATTGACCATGAAAAGGAGATGGGACTTCTGGAAAATATCAGGGCTCTTTTTGGTACGCGTTCCGGCGATTTTATTACGGCGGTCGATGAAAAGAGCATCATCGTGGTAAAGGAGCTTAGCGAGCAGGATACCTATGAGGATATGGACCGGACCGCGGAGATGATTCTCGACGCGCTCGGCGAGGAAAAGAAAAAGGAAGCTCTGATTGCTTACGGCACGATCGTCAGCGAGATCAAGGAGGTCTCGAGATCCTATAAGGAAGCACGTATGGCGCTCAATGTCGGCAAGATTTTCTTCGAGGAGCGCAAGGTAATCGCCTACAGCTCGCTCGGGATCGGACGGCTGATCTATCAGCTCCCGATTCCGCTGTGCAAGATGTTTATCAAGGAGATTTTCGACGGCAAGTCGCCGGAGGACTTTGACGAAGAAACCCTGACCACGATTAACAAATTCTTCGAAAACAGCCTGAATGTCTCGGAGACCTCCCGGCAGCTTTACATCCACAGGAATACGCTCGTCTACCGTCTCGACAAGCTCCAGAAGCAGACCGGACTTGACCTGCGCGTGTTTGAGGACGCGATCACGTTCAAGATTGCCCTGATGGTCGTCAAGTATATGAGCTATATGGAGACGCAGGAGTATTAGTGGCTGAAACACTGGGTTTTTCGGCATTTGAGTGTAAAAAATGCGTGCAGGGGCTGACAGGTCGGAAAGGAGAATAAAACGGATGGAGGTAATTGAAAGCATGGGAATGACAGATTTACAGTTTAAGAGTTGGTTAAAACAGATCATCCGGGGCCTTGAAGGTGCAAAAGAAGAGCAGACGAAAGAAGAAACAGATAAGAGAATTAATGAGCTGCTGAAAGACTTGAAAGAAGATTTACAGGGCTGAAATCTGCGGGGTTTGCTCCCCGCAATAGTACATGAGCTATGGGGGACTTATGGAAGAGGAGTATGGCGAAGTTATCAGGGATTTAGCTGAAGAGAACCAGACCAGAAAGATTCTCGAAATTCTGAATGAATGTTCAGATATGGAAGAGGCGAAGAGGAAAGCCAGAGAATTGCTTAAAAATGAACGGTGAAGTCAGAATGGGGGAAAGGATATGGTGACAACTATGACTGACAAACAGATGCAATTTATAGCTTGGCTGATTACTACAGCGACGGATAAATGCAAAGACATGGATGAAGTCAGAGCCATGAACGAAGAGATCCGCAGGCATTCGGCAGGAATAAAAACGGACGAGGATAGTAATAAATCAGAATGATTGTTTTGTGAAAAAACAGCCTTTAGCGGATAAATCCGCACAGGCTGTTTTTTCGTTTTGCTGTTGTTTTGCTTTCGGACGTTCGAAACAACAGGCCGCAGGCCGCCTGCTTCGCAGGCTATATGCCGTTTGCGCGTCATATGCCTGTGGCTGATGGGGCGTTCTCTACGCTTCGCTTCGGTCGGTGCTGGACGAGCGCCACTGGCGCTCAGCACCCCATCCCAAAATGAAAATACAGCCTTTAGCGGATAAATCCGCACAGGCTGTTTTTTCATTTTGCTGCTGTTTCGAACTGGTTACTCAAATTGTGATGCGTATAATTTGTAGTAGAACCCTTTCTGCGCGATCAGCTCGGAGTGGGTGCCCTGCTCGACGATGTTGCCCTGGTCGACGACGAGGATGCGGTCGGCGTTCTGGATCGTGGAGAGGCGGTGCGCGATGACGAAGCAGGTCTTGTCTGCCATCAGCTCGCGCATGGCGGCCTGGATCTGGCGCTCAGTGCCGGTGTCGACGTTGGAGGTGGCCTCGTCGAGGATCAGCATCCGCGCGTCATAAAGCATGGCGCGGGCGATGGTCAGAAGCTGCTTCTGACCTTTGGAAATGTTGCCTCCGTCCTCGCCGATGACGGTATCATAGCCGTCAGGCAGCAGCATGATGTAGTGATGGATTTTCGCAGCCTTCGCGACGGCGATGACCTCTTCCTTTGTGGCTCCTTCTTTTCCGTAAGCAATATTTTCGTAGATTGTCCCGTTGAACAGCCAGGTATCCTGCAGCACCATCGCGTAGGCGCGGCGCAGGCTGTCGCGGGTCACGTCGCGGATATCTTTCTCATCCACAAAAATCTGCCCTTCGTCCACATCGTAGAAACGCA
Organism: Lachnospiraceae bacterium; assembly: GCA_021201665.1. GTDB lineage: Bacteria > Bacillota > Clostridia > Lachnospirales > Lachnospiraceae > Choladousia. The sequence continues at coordinate 114,468 of JAJQEO010000038.1, forward strand.
TCAGGAGATTGATGATCGTGGTCTTGCCTGCGCCGGTCGGGCCTACGATCGCGATCAGCTTTCCGGCGTCCGCATCCAGGCTGAAGTGATGAATGATGGTTTTCTGCGGATCATAGCCGAAGGAGACATCCTGAATCTTCACATCCCCGCGCACATCGGTCAGCACCGCCGCGTCTTCCCTGTCCGGGATTTCCTCCGTCTCATCGAGAATGTGAAATACACGCTCTGCCGCAGAAAGTGCGGAGAAAATCTGCGTGATCACGTTCGCAATTTCATTGATCGGCCCGGAAAATTTCCGCGAATACAGGACGAAGGAGGAGATGTGCTCCAGCGTCACAGTACCGCCCATATAGAGCAGAGAACCCAGGATGCCGATCAGTGCCAGGCCGAGGTTGTTGATGCTGCCGACGGTCGGCCCCATGGTCATGCCGTAATAGTTTGCCTTGTAAAAGGATTCGGTGGCTTCCTGGTTATATTCCTCAAAATGGTTCAGGAAGGTGTCCTCCTGCGCATAGGCGAGGACGGTCTTCTGCCCGGAAAAAATTTCCTCTACATAACCATTCATGGCGCCGTAGGCGGCGGAGCGGCGGGAGAAAAGCGGACGGGTGATGCCGCTCATGTGCTTTGTATACCAGGTGGCCAGCGGGATTGTGACGGCCATGGTCAGTGTCAGAGGCGGGCTGATGTAGATCATCATCACCAGAGAGCCGACAACCGTGACCACGCTCGTCATGATCTGCGTCAGATCCGTCGAAATACAGACGCAGGTGACGTCGATATCATAGGAAACATGGCTGATAATGTCGCCGGCCGCGTTCTGGTCAAAGTAGCGGACGGGAAGCTTCATCAGCTTATTGAAGACGTCGGTGCGCATCTGCTGCCCGATTTTCCGCCCGACATTCATCATGATAAAGTTGATGAGCAGCGTGATCAGGGAGGAAGCCACATAAAAAATTAGCATCAGCTTCGCGTAATAAAGGACACGCTCAAAATTGACCTGTCCCACACCGGCTTCGGCTTCAGCGATCGCTTTTCCGGCGAGAATCGGGCCGGTCAGCGCCATCACGTTGCTCACCAGGCAGAGAAAGAGCGCGAGGATCATGATATATTTATAGTTTGCCGTATAGCGGACCAGCCGCAGAAGCGTGCCCTTGCGGTCCTTTGGCTTCGTGCTGCGCGTCTGCCCGGAGATGACGTTTTTATCACCTGTCTCACTGCCGGCGCCATGCTTTTCGGGCTTTTCGGAATTCCTTCCGGTTTTATGCGGCGCAGGATTGCTGCCGGTATTATGTTTTGCCTGACTGACCCCGGTATTATGCTCTTTGTTTGCCCGGGTTTCAGGATTTTGTATGCCGGAAACGTTGTCTTTTACCTGTGATTTACTCATAATCTGCTCACCCCCTCACGCGATTTCGCCCATCTGCGACTGGTAAATATCCAGATAGACGGGGCAGCTTTTTAACAGTTCTTCATGTGTGCCGTAGCCGATCATTTCGCCATTTTCCAGCACCAGGATATGATCCAGAGCCATGATGGAGCTGACCCTCTGCGCGATCATGATCATAGTTGACTCACTGTAATCGGACTGGATGGCCTTGCGCAGGGCGGCGTCCGTTTTGTAATCCAGCGCACTCGAGGAATCGTCCAGAATCAGGATCTGCGGGTGGTCGGCGATCGCGCGCGCGATCAGCGTCCGCTGCTTCTGACCGCCGCTTAAGTTTGCGCCCTTGATGTCTGCCTTGTACTGGTAAGCCTCGTCCAGCCCGTCAATGAAGTCTGAAATATTCGCCGCCCGCGCCGCGCGGCGCACCTGGAAGTCGCTTAAATGTCGGCCGAAGGAAATGTTTTCAAACAGCGTGTCATTGAAAATGGTATCATTCTGGAAGACCACGCCGAACATTTCCCGCAGCTCGTCCTTGCCGTAGGTGCGCACATCCTTTCCGTGGATGTAGATGCCGCCCCTGTCACAGTCGTAAAAACGCATGAGCAGGTTGATGATCGAGGTCTTTCCGCTGCCGGTCGCGCCGATGATGCCCAGAGACTCGCCCTGCTTCAGCGACAGGTCGATGTCAGAGAGACACTGCTCGCCGGTCTTGTGGTAGCTGAAGGATACGTGATCAAATACAATGTGCGCGTTCGTCTGGATCTCGTGTCCTTCCACCGACAGAACCGGCTGATCATCCTGCACTTGCAAAATGAGATCGATACGGTCCGCGGACGCGATGGCCTTGGAGGCCATCATGAAAATACGGTTGAGTCCCATGACACTTTGCAGAATCATGTTGAAATAGGTCAGAAACGCCAGAATGACGCCGGGCTGGATCAGGCCGTTGTTGACACGGCGTGCGCCGACGATGACGACCAGTGTCAGGCCGATGTTGAGCGTCAGCTGCATCAGCGGACCGGGCGTGGCCATTGTGATGCTCGCGCGGATATCGTCGTTCGTGAGCTGACTGTTGGCTTCGCCAAACCGATTCCTTTCGTAGGATTCCTTAGAAAGTGCCTTGACCACACGGATGCCGGTGATGTTCTCGCGCATCACGCGGATCACCCGGTCCAGACTGGTCTGGACCTTATCGTAAAGCGGAATTCCGTGCCGGGTGACAAGATAGATCACCACGCCCAGGATCGGCACCAGTACGCAGAGGATGCCGGAGAGTACCGGATCCATGATCATGGTGATCACGATGCCTCCGATCAGTGTGATCGGGGAGCGGATGCCCATGGCCTGCACAGAAACCATGAAATCCTGGACATTGTAGGAGTCTGAGGTCATTCTGGAGGTCAGAGTCGGCAGTCCGAACGCGTCAAACTGGGAACCGGAGAGGTTCATGGTCTTTTGGAACATATCATGGCGCAGTGTGCTGATGGAGTCCGCCGCGACCGCGACCGCGTGCCGGTTGGCAGCTACGTTCAGGGAGCGGCAGATGACCGCGACAGCCACCATCAGTACGCCCCAGAGCAGCACCCGCGATACATCGCCGAGCGGGACGATCTGGTCGATCATGTATTCCAGAATATAAGGGATCAGTAATTCCGAGAGCGTGCCGAACAGCTTCAGCGTCATACTGCCGGCAATCCGCTTCGCGTGAGGCTTCATATAGCGTATAATCAGGTTCATGACATCTGCTTCTCCTTTTCACCTTTGCTTTGTATCGAGTCGGCTGACAATACCATTTTATCCGAATGCTCCGGACATTGATCTGTTTTTAAGGGTTTTCGGCAGTGGCCCTGTGCAGGTGATATATCCTCCCAGCTCTGATGCAGCTTGCGCAGAATCCGGATCAGCTCTTCCTGCTCTGTCATCTCCAGACCACGGTAAAGCTGTCCCTGCTTCCGGAGGCGCATCCGGTCGTGCTCTTCTAAATCCTTCCGCCCGGCGTCCGTGATGGCGATAATGCACCTGCGCCGGTCTGATTCATCCCTCGTGCGGGTAATAAAGCCTGCGTTTTCCAGCTTGGTGAGAATCTCGCTCACACTGCCAGACTGGATGCAGAGCTGGTTTTGCAGATCGTGCTGCGTCGTCGGTCCCTGGCGGGAGAGCATGCCGAGGATTTTCCCCTGCCCGCGGCGTCCGGAATAATGATGGACAAAATGGCAGGTGTAATTCATCAGATCCGAGAGCGTGTCCAGCCGGGCCTGCTCTTCGGCGGAAAGGCTTTCGCCGGATGCTTTTTCATCGGAAATGTTTGCACAAGGAGTGCGCTTGGCAGAAATGCGGGAGATATCTGTCGGAAAGTTTTGGGATTCTCTATTCATAAAAACCTCCGTCCGGGAAATTCGATCAATTGTACCGTGAGCATTCTAACAGAGACGGGTATAGATGTCAAGGTACCTAACGAAAAATCTCAAGGTACCTTACAAAAAAATCTGATTGGTATTGTTGGCAGATATGTGCTATTCTTAAACAATAAATAAATTATAGTAGAAAAGATGAGGTGATTGTTCGGAACAGGTTTTCGCACCTGCTGCGAAATCATTGAGCAGTTGCAGGATGAGATTTAAAATGATCAGCTTGGAGGGAGTATTATGCCATTAGCAAAAGAACGCCTGTATACTTCGGAAGATTACTGGAATTTACCAGATGGACAGCGCGCGGAACTGATCGATGGGCAGATCTGTGATATGGTTCCGCCAGGATATATCCACCAGAAGCTTGTTATGGAGCTGTCTGCCACCATCAGAGACCATATCCGTAAGAATGCCGGATCCTGTGAAGTTCTGCCCGCGCCATTCGCGGTAAATCTGAATGCGGATGACAGGACTTATGTAGAGCCGGACATCAGTGTCATCTGTTCGTGGGACAAGATTACAGAAAAAGGCTGCAAGGGAGCTCCGGATGTTATCATAGAGGTGGTTTCTCCGGGCAGCCAGCGCATGGACTATCAGATAAAACTGTTTAGGTACCGCACTGCGGGAGTGCGGGAATACTGGATTGTGAATCCAGCCACGAAAACTGTAACGGTATATGGTTTTGAGAAGGACGAACACTCCGGTCAGTACAGCTTTGATGATCATATTCAGATGTCGGTATTTCCGGGATTGCGTATCTGTATAGCGGATTTATTATGATGCGCAGGAGCGCGAACTCCTCCTGTCCGGTTAAAAATAATGCCGATAACCGGATTCATGCCATAAGAATCCGGCTATCAGACTTTTTGTGCGCTGCAAAAACTGCTGCATGATAATTTATCGGAAAGCACTGGAACTCAGGCGTTATCGCAGCAGCAGCTCCAGAATCTCGTCCGCACAGTCATCAGCGGGAAAAACGGCGTATCCGGCGAGCAGCTCCTGACCGGTGTGATCTACCGAAATATCTTCGACCAGGGAGTAGGCACCTGCTTCGAGCGCGGCGAGAGTCGGTACGTCTGCCCAGGAAAGTCTATCAGAGGCATCGACCTGGTCCTCATAGAGCGCGAGGAATCCGTCCGCGTCCTCTACGATATAAATGCTGCTGATGGCCTGCGAAAGGTCGGTAACCAGAAGGGTCATGCCGGCAGTCTGCATGTCGGAATCCGTCGCGCTGCCGTCAAAAACCACTTCATAGTCATTGATTTCAACATAGGAAACGCCGTCACCATTCAGATCGCCGACCAGCTCTTCCAGAGATTTTTCCAAGGCGCTTTTGACGTTATCCGGGAGTGAGTCGCTGTGGACAAAGGCGATGGAAAGATCCGCTTCCCGCAGGGAGAGGATGGTCCGCAGCGCACCGAGTCCGAGACTTAGGACCACCAGAATTCCGACCACAAGAGGCCAGAAACGGCGCATCAGGATCTCAAAGCGTTCACTTAAGGTGAGCGGTTCTTTGCCGTCAGGCTCACGGCGGTGCCAGGCACCTTCGGAGTAGGCGATATCCGAATCGGGAACACTGCCTGCCAGGGATTCGGCGGCAGATTTGGACCTGTGGGCTGCCGCGTTTGTCCCGCTTTCGGAAAAATCAGAAGATTTCCGCTTAGTGGATTCCTGTGTCGCATATGTGTTCCGCTGAGTGGATTCCTGTGCTGCGCAAGTGTTCCGTTCGGTTGATTCCTGTGTCGCGTATGCGTCCTGCTCAGTGAGGATCGGTCTTTGCAGCTGCGCGATCAACAAGAGCATCGGCCAGAACGCCAGCAATACCGCGAAAGGTACGCTGACCGGGAACATGGAAAGCCAGAAGGTATACCAGACAAGAAACACCAGCGCAGAGCAAATAATCCGCCCGGGATGCATTTTCAGGAACGTGAGCGCACTCTCAAGCTGCGCGGAAAATGGCTGCACTGCAAAGCACAGAGGGGTGCCAAAAGCCACGGTGGCCAGGGAAAACAGGAAAAAATCCACGACAAGGATCATCCACACCATCGGCGCGGGCAGCATACCTTCCTCAATGACATTCAGAAAAAACTGCCCCACAAAAAGCAAGACGGAGAGGAGAAGTCCCCAGAGGGAGCCTTGTATGGCAGCGCGTTTCCAGATGGCGGCAAGTGTCTGCCTCCATTCCCAGAACCAGGCATTATGGGTGGGACTGAAATAATGAAAGCTCTGCCGCAGAAAGGCACACCAGACGGGCGCGGCGATGGCGCCGCCTGTGAGTCCGAAAAGAATGCTCAGCCAGAAATTTTCATAGATTAGTCCGAGGCTGACACCCAGCATCATGGGCAGAAACGCGGCAAAACAGACCACATTCATGAGCAGGTTCTTGCCAAGATGGTCCCAGAGAACCTGGAAATAGAGTGCGGCCCCTGTCTTTGGGGGACGGTCATGCTCCGGAGCTGAATTGAAAAAGCTGTTTCCAAATAGATTCATAATATCATCCGATCTCTTTCTAAATCTGATTTTGATTCCTCGTAATTGTTCAGTATCTTCACAGTTACGAGGCTTATCCCGCACTCTGTGCGGGATACCGGCAAGAATTTATCAAAGAAGAAATTGCCCGCCGCTTTTCTTCATGAAAGAAGAAGCGTGTCTCTGGCGCAGTGCTTTCGCATATGGATTGCTTATGGGGATACGCCGGGAGTCTATCCTGCCTGAATTATAGCGAGGTGCTTCCAAACTGTCAATTTTATAGTAGAGAAAATTAAGGGATCCGCCCGCCGGCATGGCCTGCAATTTATGACATAGCCTGCCTGGACATCCGGATATCTGGTGATTGTGGACAGAACAATGAACATATTTTACGAGAATGATGTAAAGTTTCCAAAAGTAATTCACAAAATTTTCAGAAATTCATAAAAACCCTCTTCCTTTCTCCGGAAAATTGTGCTACAATACCAAAGACGTTCGGGGTTAGACCCGAAAATCGTTGTGAATTTTATCCTGCGGCGCAGGATCCTGTTTCACGAAAATATTAAAAGGAGGAAATACAATATGAAAAGAAAACTTTTAGCAGCAGCACTGGCGGCAGCGATGTGCCTGTCCCTGTGCGGCGGGGTCACCGCCGGCGCGAGTGATGAGGAAGTCACCCTGAACTGGGCAGTATGGGATGTGGAGAGCACGGCATACTGGTCGGCAATGGCAGACGGCTACATGGCGAGCCATGAGAACGTGACGATCAACATGGTAGACCTTGGCTCTACCGATTACATGACCCAGCTGGCGACTCAGATTGCGGGCGGCAATGGCGAGCTGGACGTCCTTTCCATTAAGGATATCCCGGGCTATTCCAACCTGATCAACCTGGAGATGCTGGAACCGATGAATGACAACCTCGACCGCGATACTGCTGATTTCAACGGCGTGATCGAGCAGCTGACCGCGAGCGACGGCAATTTCTACGCAGTACCGTTCCGTTCTGATTTCTGGGTAGTATTCTACAACAAGGATCTGTTTGACGCGGCTGGCGTTGACTATCCGACAAATGACATGACACTCGAAGAGTTTGATGCCCTGATGCGTGAGATGACCAGCGGCGAGGGTTCCGAGAAGGTATATGGCAATCATTATCACACCTGGCGTTCAGACGTGACTCTGTTTGGCATCCTGGATGGCGAGCACACCATCATCGACGGCGAATACGATTTCCTGGAGCCGATCTATGAGATGGTTCTCGCAGAGCAGGAAGACGGCGTGGTTATGGATTACGGCGAGCTGAAGACCTCCGGCCTGCACTATTCCGCAGCGTTTGAGAACGGCCAGGCGGCGATGTGCAACATGGGCAGCTGGTTCATCGCGACCCTGCAGACCTACAATGCTGAGGCTGAGGCAAACGGCGTAGAAGAGATCAACTGGGGCATCGTGAAGTATCCGCATCCGGAAGGCGTTGAGGCTGGTACGACACTCGGCACCGTTACCTCTCTGGCAGTAAATGCTTATTCTGAGAACAAAGACGCGGCGATCGACTTCATCAACTGGTGCGTATCTGACGAGGGCGCTGAAATCATCGCGAATACTGGTACATTCCCGGCAGTCAGCAATGACAATATCAACGAGATCATCGCGGCTACAGACGGTTTCCCGGATGACGAGGCTTCTGTAGAGGCGCTGAACACGGTAGCTGTATATCTGGAGATGCCGCTTTCGGATCAGGCTTCCGAGATCGAGACCATCCTCAACACCGAGCATGACGCTATCATGACCGGCGCAGAGACGATCGAAGAAGGTATCGCTAATATGAATGAGCAGGTACAGGCACTTCTGGCGGAGTAATAACAATTGACAATTAATCTGTGACAGAACATAGCAGGATACAGATCCTGACACAGTGTTACTTTATGAGCTGTGATTTTACGATTGTGACTGTAATGATTCAGAACAGGAACCTGTGACACATAATGAATGCAGCGGGCCGGGCCAATGCCCGGCCCGCTTTTCTATGAAAGGGGGCCTCTTTTATGGCAGGTCAGGCGGTGCAGACGACCGGGCAGAAGCGCGTGATGAAAAAGCAGACGCGGACAAACCTGATCGCTTATTCCTTCATTGCGCCGAACTTTATCGGGTTCGCGGTCTTTACGCTGATTCCGATGGCGGCTTCCATTATTCTGGCTTTTTGTAACTGGGACGGCGTACACGCGGTTACCTTTGCCGGACTGGACAATTTTGCCAGCCTGACGAGCGACCGTGTTTTTATCGCAGCGTTTAAAAATACGATCGTATATACGGTAGCGGTGGTTCCGCTGACGATGGTATGCGCGCTGGCGCTGGCAGTTTTGCTGAACCAGAAGATCCACTTCCGCAACTTTTTCCGTACGGTAGCCTTTTTCCCATACGTGGCGTCCCTCGTGGCGGTGGCCGCTGTCTGGAACATGATTTTCAGCCCGAGCATGGGTCCGGTCAACATGATTCTCTCCAGCCTGGGCGTGAAAAACCTTCCGCGCTGGGCGGCGGGCAAAGAGACGGCTATGTTGACGGTCGTCCTGTTTTCTGTCTGGAAAAACATGGGCTACTATATGGTGATTTTCCTCGCCGGCCTGCAGGGCACCAGCCCGCAGCTGGAGGAGGCTGCCACACTTGACGGCGCGACCCGCTGGCAGGTGTTCTGGCATGTGGTGCTGCCGCAGCTGCGGCCGACCACCTTCTTCGTGACAATCACGCTGACGATTGCCTCCTTCAAGGTGTACGACCAGATGTACATGATCACCCAGGGCGGCCCGGGCAACGCGACCATCACCCTCGTTTACTATATCTATAATGTGGCATTTGTGAATACTCCGAAATACGGCTACGCAAGCGCCATCGCCATGGTGCTGTTCGCGCTGGTGCTGATCGTGACGATCATCCAGTTCCGTGGCTCATCCAGCAATGACTGAAAGGAGGGGAGAGCATGGCAAAAGAAGAAAAGCTTCATTCAAAAACAACTTCAAACCGCATCATGATGACGATCATCTATGTAGTGCTGATTCTGCTGGCGTTCTTAATGCTGATCCCCTTCGTATGGATGCTTTCCGCGTCCCTGAAGCTGAACAAGGACGTGTTCGCGTTCCCGATTGAGTGGATCCCGTCGAATCCGCGCTGGAGAAACTATGTGGATATCTGGACTAAGATTCCGCTGCTCACCTTCATCAAAAACAGCGCGAAGCTGACCATCATCGTTACCTTACTGCAGCTGTTCACCTCAAGCTTTGCGGCGTATGCGTTCGCCAAGCTGAATTTCAAGGGCAAAAACGTGCTGTTCCTCGGCTACATAGCGACCATCGCCGTGCCGTGGCAGGCGTACATGGTGCCGCAGTTTATGATGATGCGCTCCTGGCATCTCAACAATACGCACCTGGCGATCATCTGCCTGCAGGCATTTTCCGCCTTCGGCGTGTTCCTGATGAAGCAGTTCTATGAGGGCGTACCTGATGAACTATGCGAGGCGGCCCGGATCGACGGCCTCTCCGAGTACGGTATCTGGATGCGGATCATGCTGCCGCTCTCCAAGCCGGCTCTCTCTACGCTGACGATCTTCACCTTCGTCAACACGTGGAACGACTTCCTCGGACCATTGATCTATCTGACCAAGACCGAGCTGAAGACGATCCAGATCGGCCTGCGTATGTTCATCAGCCAGTACTCTGCCGAGTACGGCCTGATCATGGCAGCATCCATCATAGCGCTGATTCCGGTGCTGATCATCTTCCTCTCCCTGCAGAAATACTTCGTTCAGGGCGTGGCGTCCACCGGTATCAAGGGATAATTTTTCGGCACGAATATTTTATGCAGATTAATTTTCACTGCGTATACAAAAACACCCGAAAGCCAATTATAAGCTTTCGGGTGTTTTGACTTCTTGGCCCTGATATGGTTCACACAACCAGAATTGAAACAGAATGCGTGATTGTGTTAAAAAACAAATTGACAGTATCCCCTTTATTTGTTAGTATAAGCGTGGTTTAGCGTACTACAGTGATAGCACACGAAAGCAAATGGATGGAGGAGATTACTATGAAAAAACGATTTATGGCAGGAGCGATTGCTGCAGCACTGGCAGCGTCTATGACACTGGGCAGTGTCAGCATGGCAGACGAGAGGACGACCTTTACTGTAGGATTTGATGCGGAATATCCGCCGTACGGCTACATGGACGACGACGGCGAGTATACCGGATTCGATCTGGAGCTGGCGCAGGCCGTCTGCGACCTGTTAGGCTGGGAGCTGATCAAGACTCCGATTGACTGGGATTCCAAGGATCTGGAACTGGAGTCCGGCTCGATTGACTGCATCTGGAGCGGGTTTACGATCAATGGACGCGAGGACAATTACGCATGGTCTTATCCGTACGTGGACAACAGCCAGGTGATCGTAGTGGCTGAGGATTCCGGAATTGCCAGTCTGGACGACCTGGCGGGCAAGATCGTCGGCGTACAGGCAGCTTCGGCGGCACTTGAACTCCTGAGCGAGGGCGGCGACCAGGCGGATCTGGCGGCAACCTTCGGCACTCTGCAGGAATTCGCAGATTACAATACGGCATTTGTAGAGCTGCAGGCGGGCAGCATCGACGCAGTTGCGATGGATGTCGGCGTAGCGCAGTACCAGATCAAGGAAAAGGAAGGCTATATTATTCTGGATGAGGAACTGAATTCTGAGCAGTACGGTGTTGGCTTCCGCCTGGATGATGAGGAGCTGCGCGACACGGTAAACGAAGCATTGCTTGCGCTGGTAGAGGACGGCACTGTGGCGGAGCTGGCTGAGAAGTACGAGCTGAGCGACATGGTCTGCCTGGGTGAGGGCATCCTTGACGAGGCCGGGACTGAGATCGGGACAGAGGCAGCAGAGACTGAAACTGAGACAGCCGCAGAGTAAAAATATAAAGGCTGGCCGTAGAGGAGTAAGTGTGATAAGATAAGGGCATCTCGTAATTACAGGATGCCCTTCTTTATGCGCGGGGCTGCGAGAGGAGTTTTTCCGGCTGCTGCCGGACGCAGCCCGCGCGGGCGAGCAGGGGAGAGGTCTCCCTGCTCAATTTCCCTGCGAAGCATGAAAGGAAGATGCCGTGAGTGCCAGATGTCTTCAGAATATCTGACCGCAAGGCAGCTAAAGGGGCATCGCTCTTGATGAAAAACAAAAATGAGAAATAAGTTGTAGTGCGTACAGAGGTGAGATTATGAAATTTTCAGTAATGCTGAGTCAGCTGAGCAGCGGCATGCTTCGGTCCATGGGGATTTTTGCGCTGACTCTGATTTTTTCCCTGCCGCTGGGTCTTTTGATTTCCTTCGGCAGGATGTCAAAAAATACGGTGCTGCGCACGATTATGAAATTATACATATCCATCATGCGGGGGACGCCCCTGATGCTGCAGCTGCTGGTCGTCTATTTCGGCCCTTATTATCTGTTCGGCATGAAAATAGGGGGCACCTACCGGTTTACGGCTATTATCATCGGATTTTCTTTGAACTACGCGGCTTATTTCGCCGAGATTTACCGCGCGGGCATCGAGTCCATGCCCGCCGGCCAGTATGAGGCCGCGCAGGTGCTCGGCTACGGAAGGCTGTCCTGCTTTTTCCGGATTATTTTTCCGCAGGTGATCAAGCGGATCCTTCCGTCCGTGACGAATGAGGTCATCACGCTGGTGAAGGATACTTCGCTGAGCTTTTCTCTGGCCTATGCGGAGATGTTTACGATTGCGAAACAGATCGCGGCCTCCCAGACGACCTTTATGCCGTTTGTGGTGGCGGCAGTCTTTTATTATGTCTTCAACCTGCTCGTGGCAGTAGTGATGGAGCAGATTGAGAAGCGGCTGAATTACTACCAGTAATCAGGACCATATAAGGGCACTGCGCGTCAGGGACAGGTGTTTTGCCATAGAAGGAAGCGGAGTCTGGATTCGTGGATGTCTGTTTCGCAGCGACCGCTGGGAAGAGACGAAGCAGGGAAAAATCCGCAGCGGCAGTCTTTTGGGAAATTGAATTATAAGATAGGGGCGGTGTAAAATGAAAATCCTGGAAATGAACCATATTCAAAAGCAATTCGATGGCCTGGAGGTGATTCATGATATTTCTCTTTCAGTGAGCGAGGGCGAGATTCTGTCGATCATCGGCCCATCCGGTTCGGGCAAATCGACGCTTCTGCGCTGCGCGACGATGCTGGAGCAGATTGACGGAGGGGAAATCCTGTATATGGGGGAAAAATCCGCCTGGGTGGAGCCGGACGGAAAGCGGGTTTATCCGAAAGGCGCCGCCGCAAAAAAGGTACATTCCTATTTCGGCCTGGTCTTTCAAAATTTCAACCTGTTTCCGCATTTTTCGGTGCTGAAAAATATTACGGATGCACCGATTACTTTGCAGAAACGTCCGAAGGACGAGGTTTACGCAGAGGCGCGGGCACTTTTGCAGAAGATGGGACTGGCAGACAAAGAAAAAGCCTATCCCTGCCAGCTCTCCGGCGGGCAGTGCCAGAGAGTCGCGATCGCGCGTGCCCTCGCGCTGAATCCGAAGATCCTGTTTTTTGATGAACCGACCTCGGCGCTGGATCCGGAGCTGACCGGCGAGGTGCTGAAGGTCATCAAATCTCTGGCAGATCTGCAGATCACGATGGTGATTGTAACCCATGAGATGTCCTTTGCCCGCGATATTTCTGACCGGGTGATTTTCATGGATAAGGGTGTTGTGGCGCTCGAAGGCCGTCCGGACGAGGTTTTCGATGCCGATCATGTGCGCATCCGGGAGTTTCTGGGGAAATTTGGGCGGTAAGTCAAATACTCCGATGCAAGCATCAGGGTATTTGACCCTCGCGGCATCTACACTTCGTTTCGGTCGGCGCTAAGCGAACGTCCACTGGGTCTACGCTTCGCTCCGGTCGGTCCTGAACGTGTGCCACTGGCACACAGGACCGTTCAGCACCGCCAAATATCCGTGCAAGCTATGTCATAAGGTGTCAGCTATGTCGACGGATTCCTTATGACTCCGACTACTTGGCTCGTTGCTTCGCGGGAATAAAGACGAAAGTGTTTTAGCAAGAGAAAAAATTGCGCTTCTGCAAGAAGAAAGCAGTATTTATGCGTAAAAAACAGCGTTTAATCTGAAAAACGAAACTATTCTGGATTGCACCCCGCATTTGCTGCGAGGTGCGTAGAAAATATATAGCATATGGGGAAAAGCCCTTGCCGGGTTAAGCCCCTCGCCGGGTGGCATCCCACACTGCATGCGGGATAACCCCCATAACTGTGAAGTCACGAAAAAACAATATTTGGGGAGGTGGCAGCGAGTATGACAGATTTTAGCAGCCGAAGCCTGAACGATAGAACTATGAATGACCCTGCTTTTCAGAACAGACGGCAGATTACAGATAAAGAGGCGCATCTTGCCCTGAATCTGGCAGTGGAGCAGGTGAGAAGAAACCTCCCGCTCTACATGGACCATTGCCAGAACCACTCCAGCGTCAACGGGATTTACCCAGCCTGTGACAATGTGCAGTGGACCTGCGGCTTCTGGCCGGGAGAGATCTGGCTGGCCTGGGAGCATGTGTGCGGTGCGGACAGTTCAGATACAAAAAATCTGAGGCAGGCGGGCGCAGGCATGAAGAAAGATTTGGATGAGTGTATTGCAGGGCAGGAAGAATCTTCTGCCGACAGCCTGTCCGCATGCGCATCCGAATATGCTGAGGAATTCCGCGCGGCGGCCATGAAGCTCTCAGAGAGCTTTGAATACCGGATTGAGAATAAGATCGAGGTTGATCATCACGATATGGGCTTTTTGTACACGCCCTCCTGTGTGGCGGCGTGGAAGCTGACGGGCGACGAAAAAGCGAGAAAAGCCGCCATTCTGGCAGCAGACCAGCTGATGACCCGTTTTCAGGAGAAGGGCGAATTTTTCCAGGCCTGGGGAAAGCTGGGCGAGCCGGGGACCTATCGGTATATCATTGACTGTCTGATGAATCTGCCCCTCCTTTATTGGGCAAGTGAGACGACCGGCGATCTCCGCTATCAGGAAGCGGCCCGCAGACACATCACGACCTGCATGCGCTATTCCTTCCGGGCGGACGGCTCCACCTACCATACCTTTTTTATGAACCAGGACGGGACTCCCTCGCACGGCGAAACCTGTCAGGGCTATAAGGATGACAGCTTCTGGGCCAGAGGCCAGGCCTGGGGCGTCTATGGAAGTGTGCTGAGCTATCGTTACGATCCGAAGCCGGAATACCTGGAGATCTTTCATCGGGCGCTGGATTTCTACCTGTCCCGACTGCCGGAGGATCTGGTGCCGTACTGGGACATGGTTTTTTCAGATGGCAGCGGCGAGCCCCGGGATTCTTCATCAGCCGCAATAGTGGCCTGCGGCCTGTTGGAAGCGCGGCGGTACCTGCCGCAGAAAGAGGCCAAAAAATGCGAAGCACTTGCGAGACAGATGCTTTATTCACTGACGGAAAACTATACGGTCTGGGGCGGGCGGTGTTTACCGGAAACAGATGGCAAAGCTGGCGGGGATGCATCAGATGAGAGATTTGATAAAGAGCCTGGCGGGAAATCTGACGAGAAGCTGGCTGGTACGTTTGACGATGAAGACACCGTAAAGACCGTGAAAATTCAAAACAAGGATATGATTCCGGGCGCGGGACTTTTGCTTCATGGGACCTACAGCAAGAAGAGTCCCTATAATACCTGCACCGAGGAAGGCGTGGACGAGTATACCAGCTGGGGCGATTATTTCTATATGGAAGCCCTGACCCGGCTGACGAGAGACTGGAAAAGTTACTGGTAAAAATCGGGATTTGCTCTTTCCTTTCCGGGCGTGAGAGGGTATAATGTTTAAGAAGATCGCCGAAAAAGGGATCGTTGTGTATGACAGGGAAGGAACGTATGTGTGATATCAGGCTTTTCAGACGTGCCTGGCTGGATTTCAGAAAGATAATGTAAGAGAAAAATGTATAAGAGGAAAATGTAATATGAAACGCTATCATTACACCGAAAACGATTTCGCAACGAAAAAGGCCGCGCAAGAGTCGCTTCTTCGTCTGCTGAAGCCGCTGCTGCCTTTTTATACAGAAGGCTGTGCGAGGCTTGAAATCGGTGTGACAAGTGCACATTATGAGGACGACTCCGTTCCGATGGAGGCGTTTGCCCGTCCTCTGTGGGGGCTGGCTCCGTTCTGGGCCGGCGGCGGACGGTCGCAGGATAGCGGGAGGATTTCCAAAAAGACAGAAGTAAATTCTGGCAGCGGCAATGCCCTGAGTTCTGTGACTGACCTTTCTGGAGGCAGTTCCTCGAACTCTGAGACGGAATATGCAAAGGACAGCTTCGAATCAATTTACCCCGCCGGTCTGGCTGCCGGAACGGATCCGGAAAATCCGGAATACTGGCATACCTGCCGGGACTTTGACCAGAAATTCTGCGAGATGGCGGCGATCGCCTATGCGATGCTGCTTTCCCCGGAGATTGTATGGGAGCCGCTCTCAGACAAAGCAAAGAGCGACCTGTGCGAGTGGCTCTGGGAGATCAACCGCCACGAATGCTGCGCATGCAACTGGCAGTGGTTCGCGATTGTGACGAACCTTGCGCTGAAGGTGCGGGGCATGCCCTACAGCCGGGAGCGTATGGAATCCGGTCTGGCGATGCTGGAGGATTATTATGACGCGGGAGGCTGGTACCGCGACGGCAATGGCGGGGACAAGGATTATTATAATCCGTTCGTCATGGTTTCCTACGGCCTGCTCTACGCTATGTTTATGGAAAAGGAAGAGCCGGAGCGCTGTGCGCGCTTTCGCCAGAGAGCGATTGATTTCGCACAGGACTATCAGTACTGGTTCGCGGATGACGGGGCTTCGATTGCCTACGGCCGGTCAATGACCTATCGTTTCGCGCAGGGCGGATTCTGGGCGTTTGCCCTTTTGAGTGGTACACAGGTGCTGCCGATGCCGGTGATCAAAGGGATTCTCTCTAGGCACCTTGCCTGGTGGATGAACCAGCCGATCTATGACAATGCCGGTATCCTGACCATCGGCTACGCGTATCCGAACCTGCAGATGTCCGAAAGCTACAATGCGCCGGGATCCCCCTACTGGGCGCTGCTGGCGTTTGCCTTTCTCGCCCTGCCGGATGATCATTCTTACTGGACATGCGAATGCGCGCCGATGCCGGAGCTTGAGACTTTACATTATCTGGAACACGCCGGGATGCTCCTGCAGCGAGACCGCAGCGGCAGCAACGTGGTTGCGCTGGTGCCTGGGCGCCTGCATTCAGACGGGCACAGCCACACGATGGAAAAATACGCGAAATTCGCTTATTCTTCCCGATTCGGCTTCAGCATTTCCCGGTCACAGCTGACCCTGTACGAATGCGCGCCGGACAACATCCTGACCTTCGAAATCAACGGCCGCTTTTATTCCAGAAACACGACCGAAGAAGGCTATACCATCGGCTCGGATGGGATCCGTTGCAAGTGGTCGCCCGTGGTCGGCATTATGGTCGAGACCGAAATCCGCCCGACTGAAAAAGGGCATATCCGGGCGCATCGGATCGTCTGCGAGATCGAATGCACGGCATACGACGCAGGATTTGCGATTCGTGTCAGTCCATTAGATTTTTTTCAGAAAGAGGACGGACCATCCGCCACAGCCGTATGTCAGGGAGATTATTGTACAGTTTCTTCCCTTTTGGGCGGCGGACACGGCCAGGTGCTCACCCCCGATCCGAATACCAATCTGATCGCGCCGAAAACCGTGATCCCGATGGCAGTCTACAAGATCAGGAAGGGGACACAGACGATTCGGACGGAAGTCTGCTACCTGTAAAAATTTATCTGCCAGAACAGCAGACCACAGATCCGTTCTGTTTGCCTTGCTATCGATACGTGCCTGTGCACCTGATTTAGAGCGTAAAACCAGACATCAGACAAGGTATTAAACAAATCATTAAACAAAGCGTTAAACAAAGCATTAAAAAAAGCGTTAAACAAAGCATTAAACAAAACATGCATCATCGGAGCCTGATAAGCAGTGTCTGTTTTTACAGAGAAAATGGTTTTGAAATAGGTCGATCGAAGGCGTGAAAGGTATATAAGAAATCGATGTATCATCGATTTCTTATATAGACACAACATTACATAACCACAAAAGGAAACACGAGGAATGAAACAGCAAATGCTTCCTTCCTTCCAAAACAGAGAAAGGGGATAAGAAAAATGGACATTCGTTATTCAGCAAACCAGCGCGATGTAAAGCGCTACACGACCGAAGAGCTGCGGGATGAATTTCTGATCCAGAACCTGTATCAGGCAGATCAGGTCGTTGCAGTGTACAGCCACGTGGACCGTATGGTGACTCTGGGCTGCATGCCGGTCAACGAGGAGGTTCCGATTGAAAAGGGAATCGACGTATGGGCAAACTTTGGCACCAGCTATTTTCTGGAGCGCCGCGAGATCGGTATTTTTAACATCGGCTGCCCGGGAAAAATAACCGTGGACGGCACCGTGTATCCGATGGGCAACAAGGACTGCCTCTACATCACCAGAGGCGCCAAGAAGGTCCTCTTCACCAGTGACAGTCCGGAAGCTCCGGCGAAGTTCTACATGGTATCTGCCCCGGCACACTGCTCCTACGAGACCCGCCTGATCAAAATCGAAGACGCGGCAAAACGCCCGGTCGGCGCTGCCGAAACTTCTAACAAGAGAACCATCAACCAGTTCATCCACCCGAATGTTCTCAAAACCTGTCAGCTCTGCATGGGCCTGACCGTACTGGAGCCGGGCAGCGTCTGGAACACCATGCCGGCCCATACCCACGAGCGCCGCATGGAGATCTACACCTACTTCGACCTGCCGGAGGGCAACGTAGTCTTCCACATGATGGGCGAAGGACAGGAAACCCGCCACATCGTGATGCACAATGAAGAAGCCGTCATCTCCCCGTCTTGGTCGATTCACGCCGGCGCCGGCACCAGCAATTATACCTTCATCTGGGCGATGGGCGGCGAAAACCAGGAATTCGACGACATGGACAACATCGCGATCACGGATATGAAGTAAATTTTGTGGTAACTATTCAGGACAGTACCTCGCACTTGCTGCGAGGTACGTATGAAAACGTATATTTTACAGGGATAAGCCTCGCAACTGTGAAGGTACTGAACAGTTACATTTTGTGCACGAGAGACTGGAAAAGCTATCATATTTGCAACGCACATCGGGTTAAGAAAAACACGCAGTAAACTGGCACATAATGAACCAGGTATATAGCGGCATACGTCGTTTTACAAAAATCAAGGAGGAGAAAAACATGAGCGTATTAGATTCATTTTCACTGAAAGGCAAAGTAGCCCTCGTCACCGGAGCAACCTATGGGATCGGATTTGCAATCGCGGCCGCATACGGCGAGGCAGGAGCAAAAATCGTATTTAACGGACACAACGAAGAGCGCCTGAAAAAAGCGGAGGAAGAGTACAAGAAGCTCGGCATCGAAGCAAAAGGCTATCTCTGCGACGTGACCGATGAAGACGAAGTAAATGCTATGGTAAAGAAAGCGACCGAAGAAGTCGGCGTGATCGACATTCTGGTAAACAACGCAGGAATCATCAAGCGCATCCCGATGTGCGAGATGTCCGCAGCAGAATTCCGCCAGGTCATCGACGTAGACCTGAACGCACCGTTCATCGTCTCCAAAGCCGTCATTCCGGGCATGATCGAAAAGGGCCATGGCAAGATCATCAACATCTGCTCCATGATGAGCGAGCTTGGCCGTGAGACCGTTTCCGCATACGCCGCAGCCAAGGGCGGCCTGAAGATGCTGACCAAAAACATCTGTTCCGAGTACGGCGGACAGAACATCCAGTGCAACGGCATCGGACCAGGCTACATCGCTACCCCGCAGACCGCGCCGCTGCGCGAGCCGCAGGCAGACGGCAGCCGCCATCCGTTCGACCAGTTCATCTGCGCCAAGACACCGGCCAACCGCTGGGGCGAGACCGAAGACCTGACCGGCCCGGCAGTCTTCCTGGCATCCGACGCATCCAACTTCGTCAACGGACAGATCCTCTATGTAGACGGCGGTATCCTGGCTTATATCGGGAAACAGCCGTGATGAGGAAAAGAATCTTGCATATATCATAAAGCCGCCCGGCTGCTTTCTGGTGTTGGAAAGCGGCCGGGATTTTTTATGCGCGGACACGAAAGAAATCTCGTCGCTTTGCAGCTCGCGGCTGATGCAGCAAATAGGGAAGAAAGCGTTCCCTTATCCGATTGAAGCACCGAATCAGGCAAGGGACTTTGTATAACCTTCAATAATTGGTAATTTCTTATAGCCAGAATCAGATATGGATGCTATAATTGTGCATGATTGCTTTGGGTGAGAAAAAATGCCGGTATAACCTGTGAATGAATACGTGGAGGAGCGATATGGGGAAAATTCTTGGAATTAAGATTCAAAATTATGGCTCACTGAAGGATGTACAGATGGGAAAATTATTCAGTGATCAGTCCGGCGAAGAACTTGGAAATATGGTTGCAGTAATTGGACAGAGTGGCAGTGGAAAAAGTACCCTTGCGGATGCGTTTGGCTTCATTTCTGAATGTATTTTTTCCGATGTGGAGACTGCGTGTGATGCCAACAATCGTGGCGGTTATGATCAGCTGGTGTCTCAGGGAAGCAAGGATCCCATTCATTTTGAAATTTATTATAAAGAAAATACAAATTCCAGACCAATTACTTATGAATTGACGATTGCAAAGGATAATTATGACCGACCTTATGTAAAAGAAGAACGTCTGCGGCAGCGCCGCCCGAATCAGAAGAATGGCAGACCGCTTTCTTTTTTGTATTTAACAGATGGAAAAGGGTATGCATTTGAAGGAACCGGCAGCGGACAGAACGAGGACGGTTCTGTTGTTGGCGAAGGAGAAAAGGTAAATGTTGAACTGGCAGATACGCGAAAGCTTGGAATAGTGACACTGGGAGCAATGAAACAGTATTCCAGAATTGAAATGTTTCTGGGCTTTTTGAAAAGCTGGTACTTATGCTATTTCACACCGGATGCGGCAAGACAGATTCAAACTGCGGCACCGGCACAGCATCTGAATCGTACAGGCAGCAATCTGAATAATGTTGCCCAGTATATGTATCGGGAGAATCCGTCTGAGTTCAAGAAGATCCTGACAGATATCCAAACTAAGATACCGAATATTACAAAGATAGAACCAGTAAAGCTGCAAAACGGACAGATGGTTTTGGAATTTTGGCAGGAAGGATTTGACGAGCCATTTTTTTCTCAGAGAATGTCCGATGGTACATTGAAGCTATTTGCCTATTATCTGCTTTTACATGAACGAAATCCGCGTCAGCTGGTATTTGTGGAAGAACCGGAAAATGGACTTTACCATCAGTACATGGCAAAGCTGGCAATCGAAATGAAAAGAAGCGCCGGGAGCGCCTATGGAAAGCAGCTTTTTGTGACAACGCACAGCCCATTTTTTGTAAACGCTCTTTCACCGGATGAAGTATGGGTTCTGGAAAAACAGGAAGACGGATTTTCTGTTGCAAAACAGGCTTCCTCCTATGACTTTGTGCAGGATCTGGCAAGCGAAGGCGCTATGGTAGGAGATTTGTGGTACAGTGAATATTTCGGATAATGTGACCGGAAGAAATATGCGGCGCCTGCGCCGGGAAATTTCAATGGCCAACGAGCAACGCAGTCGCGAGAGGGAATGGAGGGACTATGTATTTTCACTTTTTGATAGAATATCCGTCGGGAAAAGAACTGATAGAAGGATGGGGAGGACTGACGATGAAGATAAAATTACAGCAGGTCATTGATGCGATAGAAGAGGCGGACGATAATTGGACAGAAACCTTATAAAACATTGCTCTGTGTGTATAACTATAAAATCTGAAATTGGAGGATGAGCTTCGGAAGAAGCTGGGACGATTGGATATGAAATATAACATTCCTGACATAGTGTTGAAGGATATTTGCCTTTTCGCGAAAGAACGTGGCGTTAAAAAAGTGATACTCTTTGGCTCACGGGCAAGAGGCACACATACGGTAAGAAGTGATATTGACATTGCAGTCTGCGGGGGCGACACCCTCGGGCTATATTTAGACCTTGTGGAGCGTTCCCATACGTTGCTGATGTTCGATGTCATAAACCTTGATAAAGGGATAGATGATGAATTAAAGCATGAAATTGAAAGGGACGGGATTTTAATATATGAGGAAACTTGACAATTTCTCGAACTGTCTGAGTGATCTAAAGACCGCAGATTTTACAATGGCTGATAATAACGTTATTTACAGGACAGGAGTGATTGGTCAATTCAACCTGTCTTTTGAGTTTGCGTGGAAAGCCTTACAGGCGGTCTTATGTCTGCATGGCGTGGAAGGAGCTGAGACTGGCTCACCACGTGAAATCGTGCAGCTTGGATACAAGGTGGGGGTTGCCAGCGATGAGAGTGTATGGCTCACGATGTTAAAAAAACGCAATACCATTGTTCATGTTTATAACGAGGACGAGGCGAGTGAATTATTACTCCTGATTCGCGACAGTTTTATTCCTGCCTTGTCTGATTTGGAAAATATCTTGTATGAGAAGGTTAAAGGGATTGAGGAGTGAGGAAAGCAAATGGATTATGCAATATTAAGTAGTAAGTGTCAATATACAATATTCCGATTTGGACAGGATACTTTTCGGTTCAGAACGCCCTATTCTTTGGAGTATTATTCGGAAATCAAAGAATGGGATCATGGCTATATTGTCGTTATGACAAAATATAGTCATGATGAAAACTTGATAGAAGAATATATTGATCTGGTGCCTATACTGGAGGATTTATATTATGACGCAGATGAGTATTTAAATCAGATTAAGGAGGTCAGAATTCAATATGATTGACATTAAAGAAATTGCAGATAACGCAGATGTAATTGTGAATGGTTATGCTTTTACAAAATGTGATTTGGGCTATCGAGTGATAAATTTGAACCGGCCATCGAAGGCTGCTGTTTTTTCAAAAAAAGGAGAGATGCTGGAAACATCCATGGATGATATAGAATTACGCATTGCGAAGAATTATCTGGAGCAAAATCAAAAATTTATGGAGGAGTAATATGCCGAAATATTATGAGTTTAAAGTTGCCGGATATTACTTGTATTTTACTTCTTTCTGCATAGTAGAGTGCATGCATGTTCATGCCAGTGACCGAAAAATGACAGAGGCTGGATCGGCAAAATTTTTTGTGAAAGAAGATGGAGATTCTGTTTTGCAGAATAGGGGAACGCTTAACGACCGAGAGATAAAAAAGATTCAAGCATTTATCAAAGAACATTATCTTGATATGTACCAAAAATGGGCTGAGTATAGTCAGGAAGGTTTTTACGGAGAAGAATAATTTGAATGATTACTACACTCCCACCAACGGCGAGAGTTGGCCCATCAGAGCTGCCGTTGATGTCGTTCTCTGGAATCTTTAGGAAGAATGACTATGAAAGAAAAAATTATGAGTGAAGTACTGCAAAGAATGTTGTTGTATCTCGATAATGCGCAGTCTGCAAAGCTACGGGAGATTCTGGAATACACGTTCGCTAAATATGATACAGACGAGTGTTCAGATAATGATGAAAAAGAAAATGATGAACTGATTCAAAAGTTTATTGAGGCAAAATGAATCGAAGGCTGCTCAGATAAGACTTTAAAGTATTATCAGAAGACGATAGAGAATATGCTGATTGCTATAGGCAAGGGAGTGACGCATACTACGATGGGGATTTGAGAGGATATTTGACAACCTATGAGCATATATTCTCCTTCGCCAACGAGCCTTGCAACCCACGGCTAAAAGCTCTCATCCTGCAGGTTGTGGATAATCAGCTTGGCGCAAATGATCCGCCAATTACTAGGAGGGAAGAGTATGGCAGAAGTAAATGCGGCAACAAACCAAATATATCCTTTTCTGTTTGAGGCATCACCTGTCATAAAATGCAATGAGATCATAACACTTTATCATGGCTCCAAAGAAGGAATCCATGGACCAATCGCGCCGATTAGCCGGGAACGCTGCGACTTTGGAAAAGGTTTTTATATGGGAACGGACCATAGCCAGCCTCTAACCTTAATTTGCAATTTTCCAAAAGCCAGATTATATAAACTTAGCTTTGACCTTTCAGACTTAGAAATATTAAGAATCGATGTGGGATTGGAATGGGCGTTATTTGTAGCTTACCATCGCGAGAAAATGGAAGCTGAAAAAAGGACACAGTTCTATGAGCGGATAAAAAGCTGGGGAAAAGATTGCGACATGGTGACTGTTTATATCGCGAATGATCGGATGTTCGTAGTTCTTGATCGTTTTTTTAATGGTGAAATAACAGATTTAGCTCTTATACACAGCCTTTCAATTCTAAAACTTGGAAAACAGTATGTTGCTTTGACGGAAAAAGTATGTAGTAAAATTATAATTCTCGATGAACAGAGACTTTCGCAGGAGCAGCGGATGAGACTGAAAAAAGAGAGCGAATCCAACCGAAAAAAAGGAATCGCACTTGCGGAGGAGATGTGCAATATCGAAGAGAAGGGATGTTTTTTTGATGAAATAATAAAGGCAGGTGACGACTATGCTGGAATTAAGTCTTGATAAGCGGCAATTATGCGATATCCAGGGACGTCTCTTTGAGCTGGCACTAAAGAGTGGATATGACTCTCCGATTTTTATAAAAACATTTATGAACAGCCGGGCCGCGGAGTGTCTGGATGATACCTATGACCGCCTTCAGTGGGCAGGGGAGGAATACATTCTGGAAGAACTGGAGGAGGAGGCTGCAGGGATACTAAAAAAAGACGGCGAATTATTTTCAAGAGAAATCATGTACTGGATCGGATATGTCTATCGGTACTGGCATTATTATTCAGGCGAGAGCAGCCGGGAAATATACAAAATCGCAGACACCAGGACAATGGAAGAGTGCTGGCTGGGGTTTCATACGTTGGATGTAGAGATGGCGATTGATGATTTGAAAGAATTGAAACGACAGCGGAGTGAGTGCGATTTTTTTGATAATAGTTGTTTAACCTTTACTGAGAATAATGAATGTGAGAGTGCAGAAAAAAAGCATATGTACTATGCACACATGCGTAAAAAGGAAAATGGTATCGATGTAGAAAGACAGTCATTGTTAAGCCATCTGGAAGAAACGGCGGAAATTGCAAATCAAAGGTTATACTGTAAAGAATACGAGCATTTGACAAAAGCAGCGGGGATGCTGCATGATATGGGGAAATATTCGGACAAGTATCAGATATATTTGAACAAAATTGGAATGGGAGAGTCGGTTGTCAGAGGAAGCGTTAATCATACGTTTGCTGGAGTGATTTATATTTTAGAGAAATATCATTCTGGAAACGATTACGAATTGTTGACAAGCGAAATCATTGCTTATGCTGTTGGGGCACACCATGGGTTGTTTGATTGCGTAGATATACAGGAAAGGAATGGCTTTCAGCATCGTCTTGATGAAAATCGAGAAGAATTGGAATATGAATTAGCCAGAAAGAGGTTTCTTGAAGATGTAGAAGAGCGGGAAATAGAACAGGAATCTCAAAAAGCAGTAGGGGAGGTGGAAGCTTTTTATAGCGCATTGGATACTTATCTTAAATTATTCGCTTTTCACTCGAATGGAGCAAAAACAATAGAAAGAAAATTTACGATAGGTATTTTTGCGCGGATGCTTACTTCGGCTGTTATGTATGGAGACCGCGTGAATACAGCGGAGTTTATGCAGGGAATGGAGCATGAGCCACAAATTGTAAAAAAAGATTTTTGGAGCAGACAAACGGCGTATCTGGAGGGAAAAATAATAGATACATTTTCGGGAGCAACGCAAACTCCAATTAATCAGGAGAGACAGAAAATATCCGATCAATGTAAAGCGTTTACAGAAAACGGAGATGGAATTTATAAGATTTCGGTTCCTACTGGAGCAGGGAAAACACTCAGCACATTGAGATATGCTTATCACCTTGCGGAAAAAACGAAAAAGCAGAGAGTGATTATAGTTATTCCGCTGCTGAGCGTTCTGGAACAAAACAGAAAAGTAATACGTGATTTTACAGAAGCAAAAGATCAGATAGGCGAGCATCATTCAGAAGCTGTGATAGAAAACGAAAAAAAGCTGGATGAATTAAAGGAAAGCCAGCTTGTCAGTGAATTTTGGGATGAACCTATTATTTTTACCACAATGTATCAGTTTTTAATGAATCTTTTTTCGGATAAGACTACCTGTATTACGAGAATGAGCAGCTACGCGAACAGTGTGATCGTATTCGATGAGATACAGAGCATTCCTAAAAAAAATATTAATATGTTTAATCTGGCAATGAATTTCTTATATCAGTTTTTCCATACGACAATCCTGCTTTCCTCTGCTACACAACCGGAACTGGGGATGACCAATCATCCGATTCATTATACGACTCCGGCTGACATAATTATAAAGTCGGACAAAATGAAGGCGATATTTAAAAGGACAGAAATAGATTTGTCAAGATGGAAAGAAACGATGAGCGCAGGAGAAATAGCAGATTTTGGCACGGAGCTTATTCGAAATGTCAGCTCACTCTTGATTATTTGCAACACGAAAGCAGAAGCAAAAGCGATTTACAGAGAATTAAAAGTGCTTGAAACAGAGAATGATTATAAATTGTTTCATTTATCTACCTCTATGTGCCAGGAACATCGAGATGGAAGACTAAAGGCAATCAACGAGGCACTTACAGACGACAAGAAAGGTAAAATCATTTGTGTATCTACTCAAATGGTGGAGGCAGGTGTGGACTTTAGTTTTGAAACCGTTATACGCGTGATGGCTGGACTGGATAACCTGATTCAAGCAGCAGGAAGATGTAACCGCAGCGGAGACTACGGTCATATATGTGAAGTACATCTGATTCGATACCGGGAAGAAAAACTGACTCATCTGGATGATATTAAACGAGCACAGGACGCTATGATTGACTTATTGGCCGAATATAAAAAGCATCCGGAGAAATATGAGAATGATATCTGTGGAGAGGAAAGCATCAGCTATTTTTATCGGGATTTGTTTCAAGGTTACGAGCAAGATGGCCTTTTTGATTACAAGATCAACAAGGGCACAGATACGCTGCTGGAGTTGCTTTCTAAAAACAGCAAGTATTCAAAAAGAGGACAGCCGAAGGAAAGATTTTATCTGCAGCAGGCATTTAAAGAGGCGGGGCACCATTTTACAGTATATGATGAAGACACCGTGGATGTGATTGTGCCGTATAAAGAAGGAAAAGAGATTATTAACGATCTTTATACCGAAAAAGCCTGTCGGGATATAGGATATAGAAAAGAATTATTTCGACAGGCGAGTAAATATACGATACGACTGTGGAAAAATCAGCTGTTAGGATATCTTGGAAATGATATTGTATTGTGTAATAAAAGCATAAATGATTTTTATACGTTGAATCTTGCATATTACAAATGCGAGGAAGATGGTAATGAAGATATTGGCTTTGATGCTGATCACCCGGAGTTTGATATTGATAGCTGGATGAAGTGAATAGAGAGCAGAATTTAATCCGGAAATTTGTTTTCATTTCCGGATTAAAACTTAAAAAGATATTATTTCAATCCACGCTGTTTGCGACATGTTCTATTATACGTTGGATGATTATTTTGTCAAGACTAATATTAATATATATCTTAAACTTAAAAACATATTGAAAATTTTTATTGACAAAGGATACTTGTTGGTGTAATATGTGCTCATGGAAAGGAGGTATGAACGGAATGGATCATGATAATTTTGTAGAATTCGAAGTTTACGGAGATTATGCTCTTTTTAGTGATCCAATTACCAGAGTCGGTGGGGAAAAGCTTAGTACGCAGATTCCATCATATGAGGCGATGAAAGGTGTGCTTCACAGTATCTACTGGAAACCTACAATTATTTGGATAGTGGATAAGGTGCGTGTTATGAATCCGATTCAGACGGAGACGAAAGGAATCCGACCGATCAAGTATAATAAGAATGGAAATGATTTGTCGTATTATACTTATCTGAAAGATTGCAGGTACCAGGTAAAGGCACACTTTATCTGGAATGAAAACCGACCGGAACTTGCACAGGATCGAAATGAAAACAAACATCATAATATCGCCAAAAGGATGATAGCAAAAGGTGGGAGAAGAGATGTATTCCTGGGCTGCAGGGAGTGTCAGGCCTATGTAGAACCATGTGCATTTGGAGAAGGGACGAGCTTTTACGATAATGTTCCTGAGTTGTCCTTTGGCCTGATGTACCATGGGATTACATACGCAGATGAAGCCTATTCACCGGAGACGCAGGGGATGATGACTGTCAATCTATGGAATGCGGTGATGAAAAAGGGCGTCATTGAATATGCCTCACCAAAGGACTGCATTCATAAACCGGTTCGAAAAATGGAAATGAAAGAATTCGGTATAGATGAACACAATTTTTCAGCTGTTGATGCTTTATATGGGGAGGTGGGATAATGTCATGGATGAACATGCTCTACCAGACCTATGAAAGCAATAAACAATTTGCCGGAGCAGCAGACGGAACAGCTACGCTTTCTGTAATAGCGCATATGACTGCCAATTCTCAACTGGAAATTACTATAGACGAGAATGGAGAATTCCAGTCGGCTTCGCCAGTGGAAAAAGAAAATGGCAGGATTTTGATTCCCGTCACGGAAGCCTCGGCTTCCCGCTCCAGCGGTGTTGCTCCGCATGCATTGAATGATATGCTTCCTTACATTGCCGGGGATTATATTTCGTATATTCCTTCGGATCAGAGAGAAAAGACAGCAAAAAAATATCAGGCATATATTGAAAACCTGCATAAATGGGAAAAATCGGAATATTCTCATCCGAAGGTCAGAGCGATTTATAAATACTTAAGCAAGAAAAATACCATTCATGATCTGGTTGAGTATAGAATGATTAAGCCTGATGAAAATGGTATATTTAAAAATGAAAAAATATTTGGCCAACCTTACGATAAGGTACTGGTTCGATTCCGAGTGGCAGGTGGCGATCCCACAGAACAAAAGGCGACCTGGAAAGACACAACTCTGATGGAGTGTTATACGCAATATTATCTGTCTGTGCAGCCGGGGAAAAAGAATATTTGTTTTATAACCGGCAGTAACAGTGTGATAACCAACAATCATCCGAAAGGGATTGTATCAGCAAGCTATGGCGCTAAACTAGTTTCTGCAAATGACACGACAAATTTTACCTTTCGCGGTAGATTTACAGACGCGGATGAGGCTTGCACAATCAGCTATGAGGCATCGCAAAAGGCTCATAATGCGTTATCCTGGCTGGCAGCGAAGCAGGGCGTTTTGGTTGGCATGCAGGATAAACGGACCTATATCTGCTGGAATCCAAAAGGGAAAAAAGTTCCTGATATGGATGGCTCGATTTTCTCTGAAGATGAAGAAGATTTTCCTGATACGGAGGAAGGATTCAAGAAAAAGCTGGCAATGGCAATACAGGGCTATAAGGATCAGCTGGACGATAATGACGATATTGTCATTATTGGACTGGATGCTGCTACTACCGGTCGCTTATCGATTGTCTGTTATGACGAATTAAAGTCATCCACGTTTTTAAGCCATCTAAAAGACTGGAATGAAACCTGTAACTGGTATTTTACGAAATTTACACAGGATAAAAAGCCATATCAGATAATTTACACGCCAACAGCAAAACAAATCATTCGCTGCGCGTATGGGACAGAACAGGGACAGTTTCTGGATGTGGGAGATAAACTTCTGAAAGAACAGGTGCAAAGGATTTATTATTGCATTATAGAGCAGATGACTTTGCCGAAAGATATTGTTCATGCAATTGTATGTAAGGCATCCAATCCGCAGGCTTATAAAACGAGAAGCCATTATGAGACTGTACTTTCTACGGCATGCGCACTTATAAAAAAGAGCAAAGGAGGAAATGTACTTATGGTATTAGATGAAGGAAACACAGACCGCAGCTATCTTTTCGGAAGATTGCTGGCAGTAGCGGAAGTGGCGGAAAAAAGTGCCATGGAAACAAATGCGGACAGGCCTACAAATGCTGCGAGGTTGCAATCTGTATTTGTTAACAGGCCTTTTTCCACATGGAATATTCTGAAAACAGCGTTGAATCCTTATTTGCAGAGAATGTCCTCAGGAAGCAGGGAGTATTATGAAAAATGGATTCAGGATATTACATGCCAATTTAAAGAAACAGATTTAAAAAATATGAACAGAAGCTTAACGCCGGATTATCTTTTGGGATACTACTTGCAGAGAAAAGTTTTATATACAAAAAAGGAAAAAAAGGAAAGTGAAAATGCCCCAGAAAATGTGAAATGAATCGATGAAGCAAGTGAAACCTCAGGTATTATGTAAAATAATTTACAAATAATGAAACTATTAAAAACAAAGCAGGAGGAACAAAAATGAGTACATTAAGCCAGAAAATAGATTTTGCAGTAATTGTTTCGGCGAACCATGCCAATCCAAATGGAGATCCGTTAAATGGAAATCGACCAAGGACAACATTTTCCGGGAATGGTGAGATTTCGGATGTATGTATAAAAAGAAAAATTCGAAATCGTTTGCAGGATATGGGTGAGAGCATATTTGTTCAGTCTGAGGACAGGTGTGATGATGGTTATGATTCATTGAGTGCACGCGCGACAGCTTCAATTGCAAAAGATGTATCAAAAGAAGAATTTGCAGCGCAGGCATGCACAAAATGGATTGATGTGCGAAGCTTTGGCCAGGTTTTTGCAATCAAAGGAAAAGCGAAGGGAGACGGTGTATCGGTTGGTGTCCGCGGGCCGGTTTCTATCCATCAGGCATTAAGCGTTGATCCTGTAGACATCAGCAGTATGCAGATAACAAAAAGTGTCAGTGGGGAATCTGGAAGTAAGAAAGGCTCAGATACGATGGGCACAAAACATATGGTAGAATTTGGCCTGTATGTGATTAAAGGTTCCATCAACGTGCAGCTGGCAGAAAAAACCGGGTTTTCAGACGAGGATGCTGAAAAAATCAAGGAGTGCCTGAGGACTTTGTTTATCAATGATGCATCTGCGGCCAGGCCGGATGGAAGCATGGAAGTAATAGAAGTTATCTGGTGGAAGCACAATAATAAGATTGGACAGTATTCATCCGCGAAGGTACATCGGACACTTCATGTTTCTGCAAAAGCAAATGTGGATTACCCGAAATCAGTAGATGACTATGACATTTTAATCGAGCCATTAGAGGGATTGGAGCCGGAGATTATTGAAGGAATATAAAGAAGACGATTATTTAATGCTTTCCGGTCTGCAGCATTTTGTGTTTTGCCGAAGGCAGTGGGCATTGATTCATATCGAACAGCAGTGGGCTGAAAATTACCAGACCACTGCTGGTGAGTTGATGCATAAGAATGCTCATGACGAAAATAAATTTG
This sequence comes from Lachnospiraceae bacterium, assembly GCA_021201665.1. Lineage (GTDB taxonomy): Bacteria > Bacillota > Clostridia > Lachnospirales > Lachnospiraceae > Choladousia. Next base: position 145,279 of record JAJQEO010000038.1, read on the forward strand.
AAAAGCGTGGAGACACCATGATTGCCCGTGGCCTGCGGATTGCTTCTCCCCAGCTGGGGTTGAGCGGCCAGTGTGATGTGGTCGAATTTCATAAGTCAGCAGAAGGCGTTACTGTTTTTGGATACGACGGATGCTGGAAAATAATCCCTGTAGAATACAAACGTGGCAAAGCAAAAGAAGGGAAGGAGGACGAGGTACAGCTCTGCGCGCAGGCGATGAGTCTGGAAGAAATGTTCCTGACGCAGATTGATGAAGGTTTTCTCTTTTACGGAGAGACAAAACGAAGGACATGCGTACCGTTTGGCGACGAGCTGCGGGATTATGTGCGTCAGTGCGCTCGGGAGATGCACGATTATTTTGACCGTGGCTATACTCCGAAGGTCAAGACATCATCGAAATGCAGATCCTGCTCTCTGTCAAATCTTTGTGTGCCGAAGCTGAACAAAAAGGGAACTGTCAACCAATATATCGAAGCTCATCTGACAGATGAAGATGCGGATAAGGGGGAGTGAGTACGAGAAAATTATTAAATACCCTGTACATCATGACGGAGGATGCATATCTGACTCTGGATGGTGAAAATGTTGTGGTAGTAAATGGCGAAACCACCCTCGGAAGAGTTCCGCTGCATACGCTGGAAAACATTATCTGCTTTACGTATAAAGGAGCGTCTCCGGCTTTTATGGGAGCATGTGCGGACAGAAAGATAGGCTTATGCTTTTATTCCCCGACAGGAAAATTTCTCGCGAGAATAAAAGGGAAAGAGTATGGCAATGTTTTGCTGCGCAAAGAACAGTACCGAATCTCGGATTCTCTGGAAAGAAGCACCGCTTATGCGAAAAATATGATTCTGGGTAAGGTATATAACTGCCGATGGAATATAGAGAGAACCATAAGAGATCATGCATTAAGAGTCGATGTGGACAAACTTCGGACTGCGTCGCAAACCTTAAAGGACGGCTATCAGAAAATTCCTCTTATTTCGGAAATGGATGAGTTAAGGGGAAAAGAAGGAAAGCTGGCGGAGTGCTATTTTGGCGTTTTTGACGAACTGATATTGAATCAAAAAGAAGAGTTTGTTTTTAAAAACCGAAATCGCAGACCTCCGCTTGATAATGTGAATGCGCTGTTGTCTTTTGCGTATACGGCTCTGGCAAATGACTGCGCAAATGCATTGGAGAGCGTTGGCTTGGACCCGTATGTAGGATTTATGCATCGCGATCGGCCTGGCCGGAAATCATTGGCGTTAGACTTGATGGAAGAGCTTCGCGCTGTCTCTGGAGACCGGTTTGTGCTCACATTGATTAATATGAAAAAGATAAACGCTTCGCATTTTGAAAAGCAGAAAGACGGTGCGGTTTATCTGAACGAAAAAGGCAGAAAGGTATTTTTCGGCGAGTGGCAGGCAAAGAAGCGAGAGAGCATTACCCATCCTTATTTGAAAGAGAAGATAGAATGGGGGCTGGTGCCATACGTGCAGGCGCTGCTTCTGGCGCGAACCATACGTGGCGACCTGGATGAATATCCGCCATTTTTCTGGAAATGAGGTGAAAGAATGCTGGTGTTGATTACGTATGATGTCAGTACAGTAGATGGAGCAGGGCGCAGACGGCTGCGAAAGGTAGCAAAAGAGTGCGTGAACTACGGGCAGAGAGTTCAAAATTCCGTGTTTGAGTGTGTAGTGGACGCTTCACAATCGCTACTTTTGAAAGATGCGTTGCTGAAGCTCATTGATCCGGAAAAGGACAGTCTGCGGTTTTATTATCTTGGAAATAATTACAAAACAAAAATTGAACACTTTGGCGCTAAGAATACTTACGAGGCGGAAGGAACCCTTATGTTGTAATCGTGCGAAGCCAAAGCGAACATGAGGAAGTAAGGAGTTTCGCACTGAAAAAATAAGTAAATACAAAAGAAAATAATAGATGACACCTGACAAATGAGTGACAAAATAGGTGATAATAGCCAATAAAATACTTGCTTGTCAGATAAAATTTGTCTATTATTGCCGTCGCTCCCTTCGTGGGAGCGTGGATTGAAATCAGACGCTTTTGAATCTGGGTTGTTCACTCGCCCGGTCGCTCCCTTCGTGGGAGCGTGGATTGAAATTCATGCTGTAAGATTGCTCTTTTGCTTTTTCCAGTCGCTCCCTTCGTGGGAGCGTGGATTGAAATCCGGAGAAACTCACAGGCTGCATGGTAGGCCTCCGTCGCTCCCTTCGCGGGAGCGTGGATTGAAATGCAGAGTGCCACTGACCACCGCTCCGAGGATCGGAGTCGCTCCCTTCGCGGGAGCGTGGATTGAAATTACTTCTGGTGTGATTACAAAGTACATCTTGCCATAGGACGTCGCTCCCTTCGCGGGAGCGTGGATTGAAATCTTATCCTCCTCACGTTTTTTATAAACCGCGCCGTCGTCGCTCCCTTCGCGGGAGCGTGGATTGAAATAATCAGCCCTTTCTCTTTTAATTGCCCTGTCCAGTCGCTCCCTTCGCGGGAGCGTGGATTGAAATGGAAAATTACCAGCTTACCGCCACTCTCCCGGAGGTCGCTCCCTTCGCGGGAGCGTGGATTGAAATCGAACAGGATGGATTATGGGTGTGGCTATGTGGAGTCGCTCCCTTCGCGGGAGCGTGGATTGAAATTTAACACACCCAAACACTCATAGATAACCCCATCTTGTCGCTCCCTTCGCGGGAGCGTGGATTGAAATTTTGTGGCTGTGCGAACTGCATAAGATGGACAAGTCGCTCCCTTCGCGGGAGCGTGGATTGAAATTCCGGCAGGAAGTAAGAATCAGGGTAAGAGCGTGTCGCTCCCTTCGCGGGAGCGTGGATTGAAATGCAACCGTCAGAATGTGGATTGTATTTTTACATCGTCGCTCCCTTCGCGGGAGCGTGGATTGAAATTTTGTGGGAAGGCTGTCTGCGATTGTTGCAAATATGTCGCTCCCTTCGCGGGAGCGTGGATTGAAATATCGGCGTTGGATTTTCGATTGCTATCCTGTCGCGTCGCTCCCTTCGCGGGAGCGTGGATTGAAATCTCGAATGTTTGCAGCTGTAATTCCTCGAACGCGTCGCTCCCTTCGCGGGAGCGTGGATTGAAATACTGATAAGGTTTTAGATTATTATACCAGATGGCAGTCGCTCCCTTCGCGGGAGCGTGGATTGAAATATTTCAGCATCCACTCCGTTACAGGAAAGAGCGTAGTCGCTCCCTTCGCGGGAGCGTGGATTGAAATAACTGTGTAATTTGTTGCTAATCCGCTGTTGTAGCGTCGCTCCCTTCGCGGGAGCGTGGATTGAAATGTCTGCAACTTACTCGCAGTGGAATACCGGAATGTGTCGCTCCCTTCGCGGGAGCGTGGATTGAAATGTCTGCAACTTACTCGCAGTGGAATACCGGAATGTGTCGCTCCCTTCGCGGGAGTGTGGATTGAAATTACAGCAACGGCAACAACAATACCCGCACTAACGTCGCTCCTCTTGTGGGAGCATGGATTGATTCCCCAGTGTGTTTTTGCAGTGTTTTTGGCGAAACAATGCAATTAAGAATCCATACATTTTGAAAGACTATTAAATCTTTATGGTTTTGAGGCTTTAAAACTTGGACAGAGAGAATCGTATGTGCTGCGGTAATATGATTTGAGCAGAAAATGACAATCCTGTCTGCTATTGATACGGAGTGGTTATTATTTTTATAGCCAGACATAAATATGCATGCTATAATTGTGCATAACTGAAATGAATGAGGGAGATTACAGTATGCAGAGTGTCTCTATACGAATGATGTGAGAAATCCAAAGAATACCGGGTCTTTCCTATTGTATTACGAGGCAGTGATGGAATCTGAAATTAATATTGAAGACCTTCTGAATAAACGAAGAGGAGAATCGAACACATGGAGACGAAAGCCTTGCGGAATTCGGATGAAATCTACCACAATATCTGTGTACTTGCCAATGATTTTGGTAATGTCGGCTGCTGCTGCATTTTGATTGAGGAAGAGTAAATTGGGGTTTGCTATATGAAAAAAAGATTAAAAATTACCTTCAACGCACCACTTGTGCTGACGCTGGTGGCGGTCAGTTTTCTGGCGATGTTGCTGAATGAGGTGACGGACGGTGTTTCACAGAAGCTGATGTTTATGACTTATCATTCATCCCTTCGTTCGCCGCTGACATGGGTGAGGGCGTTTACCCATATTTTCGGTCATTCGGGCTGGTCACACCTGATTGGAAATATGACGTATCTGCTGCTGTTGGGGCCTATGCTGGAGGAGAAATATTCTTCCCGGACTCTGGCAGAGGCGGTGACCATTACGGCGTTTGCGACAAGCCTGATCAATTATGTATTTTTCCCGAATGTTGCCCTGTGCGGGGCGAGCGGGATCGTTTTTCTGTTTATGCTGCTTGCTTCCTTTACCGGCTTCCGGGAAGGGGAAATTCCGGCCACCTTTTTGCTGGTGGCTATCTTTTTCCTGGGGCAGCAGATAGTGGAAGGGCTGACGGTGCAGGACAATATTTCCAACATGGCGCATATTGTGGGCGGCGTGATCGGCAGTATCCTGGGATATACTCTGAATAAGAAAAAGAAATCACCGCCGAAAGCATATGCCGCCGGCGCAGAAGCGCAGCCTGGCCAGTCTCGCGCAGCTGGGCATTCGCGCCGAAGCAAGGCTTGCTTATTGCCGGGCTTGCCGGGCACGCCGACAACAGGGGCGGAAAAAGGAACTCGCAGTCGTCGGCAATCAGAACGAAAAAAGACGGGAATCTTTCAGATTTCGAAACGAAAAAGGTCAGAAAACAGCCGGGATCCGAAACGCAAAGGATCCGAAATCAGTCGGAAGCCGCAACCTCAAAAGCCGGACTCCGTCCGCAAAGCAAGAAAGACAAAGCCGGGAATTTTTCGTATTTTCTGCAGGAAAAAAAGGCTGGTCACAGCAGTTGCTGCTTTGGCTATCCTTGTTGTGTCAGCGGTAACCGGAGCGAACTGGCGGTACGCGCAAACAGATTCATCAGCTGGGACATCAACGGATACAGCTGCGGGGACAGCAGCGGGCGAAACCAGTGTGCAGCTGGATGATATTCCGGAATATTCCGGGAATGCCTGGGTGGAGATCAACGACAACATTCCGTTTTTTGAAGAATCGGAAATGAACACGGAGACTTTTGAAAGCTACAGCGAGCTGGACGTTCTGGGAAGATGCGGCGTGGCTTATGCCAATATTAGCCGGGAGCTGATGCCCACGGAAGAGAGAGGCGAGATCGGCAGCGTGAAACCATCAGGTTGGGTACAGGCGAAGTATGAGGGAGTCATTGACTCCGAGCCTGCCTATCTTTATAACCGCTGCCATCTGATTGCGTACTGTCTGACGGCGGAGAATGCGAATGAGAAAAATCTCATCACCGGGACCAGGTACCTGAATATTGAGGGAATGCTCCCTTTTGAGAACCAGGTAGCAAACTATCTCGACGAAAAGGATAACCATGTGCTGTACCGGGTGACGCCTTTGTTTGAGGGCGATAATCTGGTGGTGAATGGGGTGCTTATGGAAGCATATTCGGTAGAGGACAGCGGTGCGGGAATCTGCTTTTGCGTGTACTGCTACAATGTCCAGCCGGGAATCGTGATTGACTACAGCACCGGGGAAAGCTGCCTGGCGGAGTGAGCGGATTTTGAATTATAAACAAAACGCTGCATACAGGGGAACGGAGCACATCCCCTGTTCATCCATTCCAAAATTTCTGGAAGAAAGCCGAACCACCTGTTTTGGGTGATACATTTTGGTGAAGTGCTTTAGGCTTTTTGCGTGAACATTGACATCGTATTTCACCTCAACCGGAACCACAGCGCCTTCCTTTTGCAGCAGAAAATCGACCTCTGCCGCGGGAGAATCGGAAGTCCAGTAATACAGCTTGTGCCCGTTACAGCAGAGAGTCTGTGCGGCATAGTTTTCCGCGAGCATTCCCCTGTAGATATCGGACAGATTCTGACGGACGATGTTTTCCGGCATGATTCCGGAGGCGGCAGAAAGCAGGCCGACATCGGACATATAAAGCTTGAAAGAAGACAGGTTCTGTGTCACGGCGAGAGGAACCTCGCCTCTGGTGACTTTGTCACATTCGAGTGCTACCCCGGACATGACGAGCCGGGAAATGGATTCGCCGAAAAGACCGGCTGTAGCACCCTTCCGAATCAGCTTGTACTGGAATTTTTTGTTGTCCTTCGCGAGCTGAGAAGGAAGAGACCGGAATGCTCCCTGGATTTTGGTGCATTCACCCGGGGTAGAGTATTTTGCCATATCCGCAGTATACGCGTTCAGAATCATACTTTGCAGCTCCGGCAGATTGACCAGAGAATTTTCATCAATATATTTCTGGACAACAGCCGGCATTCCTCCGATAAAAAAATATCGGCGGAGCAAATCCAGAAGCTCATTGTGTGTCTGGGTCGGCATTTCATCCATGGTCTCGTAATGTTCGCGGATAATGGAAACCAGGTGGGATTTTCCAAGAGCAGTAAGAAATTCATCAAAACGAAGAGGGTACATCGTTTTCATGACGACCTTCCCGACAGGAAAGGAGTAGTTTCCCCGGTTGATGGCAACGCCCAGCAGACTGCCTGCGCCTGCCACATGGTATTCCGGTGCTTCTTCTGCAAAATATTTCAGAGATGTCAGGGCGCGCTCGCAGGCCTGGATTTCATCGAAAATCAGCAGAGTCTGCCCGGGAACGATTTTTTCGGAAAAGTATTCTTCCAGAAAATGCAGAATACGCTCTGGAGAAAGGTCGCCGTTAAAGAATTCAGCAATCACCGGCATCCGCTCAAAATTGACATAGATGGTGTTTTTGAAATAGTCTCTGCCAAAGTGCGTGAGCGCGTAAGTTTTTCCCACCTGACGGGCGCCATAGAGCAGCAGAGGCAGCCGGTTTTTTTCTGTTTCTTTCCATTTTACAAGTTCAGCAGTAATGATTCTTTCCATATATACCTCCGAACAGATATAGTTTTTTGAATCAGCAGTGTAACTGTTCGATACCCTCATAGTTACGAGGCTTATCCTGCACTTTATGCGGGATGCCGCCTTGGCGAGGGCTTTTCCTTACCTGTTGCATACTCTCATACATCCTTCACAGCAAGCGTGAGGGACTATCCTGAATAGTTACTGGCAGCTTCTATTATAAACGAAAGAATAGAAATATCAAGTAAAAATCATTTTGGAATGACTTTTTTTGAGAAAAAAATCATTTCGAAATGATTTTTTGGAATAAACTATGAAAACATCCTCATCCATTCCCCCAGACAGAGGTATTCTGCCGGCGGTATTTCGCGGGGGTGGTGCCGTAACGGCGCTTAAATTCCCGGTAAAACCAGGTACGGTCGGTGTATCCGATATTCAGAATGATGTCCTCGATATTCTGATCGGTTGTGAGCATGAGGTTCCTGGCATGCTCAAAACGCAGGTCGCTGATAATATCGGAAAAGGATTTTCCTGTATAACTCTGCAGAATACGGGAAAGGTAGGACTTATTATAATTGAATTTCTCCGATAAAACGGAAAGCGATACCGTATTATAATTGGCTTCGATATAAGAGAGAATATCCAGTATTTTCTTTTGACTTCGGTTTGAGCCGGTCATGGAATAAAAATCCCTGGAGTGGTCTTTCAGGATATATAAAAACAACTCCTCAAATTGTGCGCGGATCAGATAGGGGACATAGGAGCTGAGGCTTTTCTGCGTTTCAATCAGCCGCAGGATCAGAAGACGGATGTTTTCATCGTCACCGGTGTGGTTGATCAGGAAGGGATTGCTCTTTTCAGAATACAGCGCACGCATGAAAAAATTGGAGATCAGGTCGGAGGAGGAGAGCATATTGAGGAAGGCATGCGGAAAGATTCCCTTGCGGATCAGCAGATTTACGAACAGACAGTCATTGCTGAAAACGTATGGATTATGAGGAATATTGGGCGCGATAAAGCAGAAATCGCCTGCATTCATGTGAATCTCCTGGCCGGCGATATCCTGCCGGAAGGATCCGGTCAGGACATATTGGATCTCAAAAAAATCATGACAGTGCTCAATCGCCGGGTGGTAGCGTATATGGCAGCTGACCAGTACATCCGTGTCAGGACGGAACATGGTTGCCTCGGTTAACTGCTGCGTACTGGGAAGACGGTTAAAAATACTGGAGGCAATTCTCTCTGCATTGGGATCGGCGGAGAGGATTGCTTTTACTTCCGGGATCTCTTCTGCATGCTCACAGGGCAGATGCTTTTCATAAACATATTGAAATGCCCTTTCCAATGTCGTAAGCGGCAGCAGTTCTTTTACTGCGTCATCAAACACAATCATGTAATCACCTCAAAAAAAGTAAAAATAAACAACATTTCATGTGACCTTATATTATTTCATTGATAACCGATATAAGATATAATCCAAAACATACAAAGAAGAACGAAAAAACCGAACAAAAACTGTATAAAATGTTCATGACGGACGAGCGGCCGGCTTTCTTTTCTTTTGCGAATATGATAATAACAAAATCAGAAAAAGTCAACATTAATTACAAGACCGGAAAAGAAGGTGAACAGCTTCCCTGACCTTGTGTCCTTTGTATCATTTTATGCAGAATATTATTATTATGAGGAGACAGAGGCTGTGACAGGACAAAGGATGGAGGAGATCGCGCGTATTGTAAAGCAGACCCGGGAGCAGACAGAAAAAGAAAACCGCAGGATGGAGATTCACGGGCAGAGAGTGGAAATTCCTCTGGCAAAAAGAAAAATCCTTACAGCCTTCTATCCGGCGGAAAGATCAAACGCATCGATTCTGTTTGCGTTCCATGGCGGAGGCTTTTGCTTTGGAGGCTGCTGTGTGGAGGATGCTCTGTATGATGAGCTGCGATGCAGACTGGGGATCAATGTAGTGTCGGTGGGCTATCGTAAGGGAGTGGCTTTTCCGGCTGCCCTGGATGACTGTTATGAGACCATTTTGTACTATATTGAGCACGCGGAGTATTTGTTTGACCGGAGCCGGATCATGACCTTTGGCTGTAGTGCGGGCGCGAACCTGGCGGTGGCGGTCAGCATCCGCGCCTGGCGGGAAGGCAGATTCCGGATTGAGAAACGCTTCTTAAACTATCCGTTTCTGGATCTGGTGACGCCGCCTATGGAGAAAAAGCTGGCGAAAGAATCCGACGAGCCAATGTTTTCTTATTTTAATTATGCGTACGCGCCGCCCGAACAGCGCGCAGATCCGCTGATTTCTCCGCTTTATGCCGGGAAAGAGGATCTGGATCCCTCAACGAAAACGTTGATTTTTCTGGCGGAGCAGGATTCTCTCAGGGAAGAGGGCAGGCTCTTTGCGGAAAAGCTTCGGCAGGTCGGTCATCCGGTGGTATGTCACCTGGTGAAGAACATGCCGCACGGATATCTGGAATACGGCTACCGGGATTTAAGCGGATGGTGCCCGCCGGAACTGAAACAGGTGATTGAGGATGGAAGTCTTCGGAAAGCCTGTGACTGCACAATGGATAAAATCGAACGGTTCTATGTGGAGAACTAAAGGAACAAAGAAAACGGCAAAACGGTGACTGCCGGTTTTAATACGATGAAGGGCGCGCAAGGAAGTCAGGCAGCTTTTCTGCCCGTGCCCCGCGCTATACAGACAGGGAACCCTGTCTGATTATGAGAAGGAAAATCGTAACTATTCAGGATTGTACCTCGCGCTTGCCGCAAAGTATGTGTGGAAACGAAAACACTTCTCAAAAATTCCAGAGTACAAAGGAGGTAACAGAATGGCGGAGACGATTATCAAAATCTCCAATATGGACAAGTCATTCGGAGTGGTCAGGGCGCTGCAGCAGGTGAATTTCAGCGTTGGCAGCGGCGAGATCCATGGCCTGATCGGTGAGAACGGCTCAGGAAAATCTACCGTTTCGTCCATCATTGCCGGTATGCAGAGCGCGGACAGCGGCGAGATGGAGTTTCTGGGAAAGCCTTATCAACCGGCAGACACAGTAAAGGCCACAGAGGCCGGCGTGTCGATGGTTGTCCAGGAGATGGGTACCATCAGCGGGATCAGTGTCGCTGAAAATCTGTTTTTAGGGCGTGAGCATCTGTTTTGCAAGGCAGGACTGATGAATGTCGGCAAGATGAACCGCCAGGCCCAGGAGCTGATTGATCAGGCAGGTGTTGAAAACATTAAGGCTTCGGATCTGATTGATTATTATTCGTTTGAGGAGCGCAAGCTGATTGAAATTGTCCGGGCCCTGTCATCGAATCCGCGACTTCTGATCATTGACGAGACTACGACAGCGCTTTCCCTGAACGGGCGGAATATTCTGTACCGGATTATGAAGGAAATGGCGGAAAAAGGCAACAGCGTATTGTTTATCAGCCATGATCTGGAAGAGCTGATGAGTATCTGCAACATTCTGACGGTTTTACGAGACGGCATCATCATCGATACGATATCGAAGGAGCGGTTTGACGCGGAGGATATCAAGCTGAAAATGGTAGGCCGTGAAATCAAAGGCGATTACTACCGCGCGGATTATGCATGTACGTTTGACAAAGAAGTCCGAATGCGGATGGAGCATGTCTGCACGCATGTGCTGTATGACATCAATCTGGAATTACATAAGGGTGAAATCCTTGGAATCAGCGGTCTTTCGGAGAGCGGGATTCATGACATCGGACGGCTCGCCTATGGGATTGAAACGCCCATTTACGGAAAAGTGTCCCTGCCGGAGATTGGGTCGGAGGTCAAAAACCCGCTGCAGTCGATTCACGATAAGATCGGCTATGTGTCGAAGGACAGAGATAAGGAATCCCTGATTCTGCGTGATTCCATTAAGAACAATATCCTGATCAACGCCTATGACCGTGTAAAGAGCGGACCGTTTATCTCAGGTAAAAAGGAAAAGAAGTTTGCCCAGGAGCAGATTGATTTTCTGCGCATTAAATGCTTTGACATGACACAGTTTGTAAGCACTCTTTCCGGCGGAAATAAGCAGAAGGTTGCCTTCAGCCGCTGGATGGGCGTGGATACGGATGTACTGATTCTGGACTGCCCGACCCGAGGCGTAGACATCGGAGTCAAGAGCGCGATGTATCAGCTGATGACGGAACTGAAAAAGCAGGGGAAATCGCTGCTGGTGATTTCAGAAGAAATGAGCGAGCTGATCGGTATGTGCGACCGCATTCTGGTGATTAAGGATGGAAGGATTAACGGGGAATTTGAGCGAAGCCGAGACCTGACCGAACAGAAGATTATTCAGTACATGATCTGAGAGGTGATGAAGATGAAGAATTCAGAAAAATCACATAAAATAAATGAACGCATACAGGAGCTTGCTCCTTTGATTGGGCTGATTGTCGTAGTTGTCTTTTTCCAGATCATCTGTCAGGGACGCCTTCTGACATCGAAAAACATCGTGGTTCTGACAAACCAGGTATTCTACATCCTGATGATTGCCATGGGAGCGATTTTTGTATATGCGCATGGCAATATGGATATTTCCATCGGAGGCATGTTCGGCGTCGGGATGCTGGTCGGGACCCTGGTGGTCAACGCCACGGATTCCATACTGGTCGGCCTGCTTGCAATCCTGGCGCTTTGCACCGCGATTGGTGTAATCAATGGAATTCTGCAGGATAATTTCCGCACCCTTCCCTTTTTGCCATCCCTCTGCATGATGTTCGTGCTCCGCGGCATTCTGACCTTTGCCGGGAATATTAAGACCTACAAAATTGCAAACGAGTATGCGGTTTATGATAATACCATATTAAAGATTGCCGTCCTGATCCTGTGCGGGGCAGTGAGCTTCTACCTGTTTAATTACACAAAGGTAGGGAAATTTAACAAGGCGATCGGAGGAAATCCGGTGGCGGCGGCGCAGCTGGGTGTGAATCTGACAAAATACAAGGTGATCGCGTTTACACTTACCGGCTTTTACACCGGAGTCGCAGCCTTCTTCAGCATGGTGCGCACCAGGAGCGTCACCGGCAGCAGCGGATCCGGCACGGAATTCAATGTCATGATCGCCCTGATCTATGGCGGAATGTCACTTTCCGGCGGGTCGAAGTCCCGGTTTTCATCAGCCATTTATGGAGCTCTGATTTTTACGGTGCTTGGAAACGGGCTGACGATGAGCGGCTTCAGCACAGGTATGGTAGCCCTGATTAAGGCCATTATCTTCATGATTCTGGTTTACATCAGCACCGAGAGGACGAAGGGAGCGCTGCCGAGATAGGCGGATGCGATAGACATTCATTTATTCATTGTTTAACAGTAATTGAACGGTTCAGGCCGTTAATTATGCGCAGGACTGCGTAAAACCAAAAAACATAAGGAAAACAAAAAAGGAGGAACTGATCTATGAAACGAAAATTAACAAAAGGCTTTGCAGCAGCAATGGCAGCGACACTGTGTCTTTCAACGGTATCCCTTGGAGGGATTACCGCGGCGGCAAGTGATGACAGCGCAGATCCGATTCAGCTTGCGTTTGTGCTCTATGACTGGAGCGATGACCAGGGCACCTATCTGGAATCCTACCTGAATTATCTCGCTGACAATCTGAACATTACCGTAGAGTGTGTCTCCTACACAGACAGTGTAGAGGATATGATCAACGTAATCGAGAGCCTGTGCTCCAAAGGAGTCGACGGCATTGCGGTTGCTTCTGACGATGGATTCCAGAGCTGGGCGCAGATCTGTGAGGACAATGAGGTATATTGCTCTATTATGCTGGGACGCTTAGGCGATGAGGATGACCGGGAATTCGCCGCCGGACTGGATTATTATCTGGGCAGCCTGGGAACTTATGATTACTCCTTCCTGGGAGAAGCATATGCGGATTATATCATTGAAAGCGGCTATGAGAGCGTGCTGATCGCGGCTCCTTCTCAGGGCCTGCAGGATCAGAGCGACCAGATGGTGGAAGGCTCTGTGGCTGTCCTTGAAGAGGCGGGGATTACCTACGAACTGATCCAGACGGCGTGGTCAGACCTGTTTTCATCTGTAGCGGCTGCAGTAGCTGCGGCAGACTATGATGTCATCTACTGCCCGCTCAGTGTCATGTCCTTCGGCGTTCCGCAGATTTACACCAATAACCTGATCGGCCAGACGGTAGTTATGGGACACGGCACGGACGAGAGCATGGCAGACGCGATTGATTCCGGTATTGTGGCAATGTTCTCTGACAATCTGACGACCAGCGCAGGTGTAAACGTGGCTCTGATGATCAACGCGATCGAAGGAACCATGTATGAAGACTATCCGGCAGACGAGTGCGTAAACATTCAGTCCCCGACCTTCCTCATCCAGAGCGAAGAAGACTTCGAAATTTACACAGAGTATATCCGCAACTTTGACGACCCGGTATATTATATCTCCGCGGATGCTGTAAAGGATATGATCGTTTCCTTTAACAGTGAAGCTACCTTTGAAGGCGTGAAAAGCTATATTGAAGGTCTGAGCCTTGAGAACGTAGCAGAGAATGCAAAGTAAGGGATATGACCCTGACGATGCGGCAGTTCGTATGAAAAAACTGATGCGATTCAGAGAACGCAGCAGATTGTACGAAATAAGTAATGTGATTTTAAGAACGCAGAAGATCATACGAAATAAGAGAAGTGACTTTAGCGGAGCCGCGCAGAAAATGCGCGCTCCGCAGAGGAGGAAACTCATTGTGAATTGCCTGTAACTGTAAAGGTGCCAAAGCACGGAACAGTTACAATGGTTCGGAAACATAGAGGCCCGCTTTGCGGGAGCCGCCGCAGCATTACCCTGGCAGCTCCGCAGCAGGTGCGGCTCCGGAGGAGACCTATGAATAAGGATACTGTATTACAAAGAATTATAAAAACGGTGGCTCTGCCGGTTGTACTCTACCTGATTTTTGCCGTGATTTCTCTTGCGACAGGAAATTCATTTCTGACTACGAGAATGTTCATCTACATGCTGAAGCTGTCCTGCGTGATTATCTGTGTGGCGGTAGCCATCGGTTTTCACTCTTCAAGCTCAGGATTCGATTTCGCCATCGGCGCGATTGTTTATCTTGCGTGTATCATCGGAGGAAATTTTGCGGTACAGAATAAGTACGGGATCGGAGTGCTGGCAGTGGCGGTCATTGCTTCCGCAGCGGTCTTAAGTGTTCTGGAGGGCGTGATGTATGTGGTCCTTCGTCTGCCGCCGGTAGTGAATTCTCTGGTATATCTGATGATTTGCGAGGCTCTGACGCAGATTCTGAATAACGGAAGAGGGGTCTCTGTTCTCACAAAGCCGACCTATACATGGTATGCCAGAGAGCCGCAGATGTTTATTATTACCGGCATCGTACTGGTGGTTTACTGGGCGATCCTGAAATTCACAAAGTTTGGTTTTAATGACCGCGCGCTTTCCAATGGTCAGAAAATAGCAGTCAGCTTCGGCGTGAAGGAAGTCCGGAACGTGCTGATCCGTTATCTGATTGTCGGTCTGTTTTTAGGGGTAGCCGGTTTGTTCTACCTGGGACAGAATTATGAGGTGACCGCCGCGCAGAACATGGAATCTACGATCCTGATGTTTTCAGCGGTACTGCCGAACATGGTTGCGATTACACTTGGCAAATATTCCAACCGTTCCATCGGCGTTCTGATGGCAGTGGTGAGCATGGAAATTATCAGCGTGGGCTTTGTATGTATGAAGATGGATTCCAACCTTGCGCAGGTGATATCAGGTGTATTTGTATTGGCCTTCGTAGCTTATACCATGAATCAGCCGAGGATTGCGGAGTATTTTCGCAGAAAAGAGAAAAACAGGGAATTGCAGCTGGAATTCCGGACGGGCAGGTAACAGATGGAACTGAGAATCAGAGAGATTCAGATATGTGGTCAGCCAGGGTACGCGTTTACGGATGAGGCTTCCCCGCAGATCGCAGTATATACCGAGGGCGGTTTTGCGGACGAGACGGAAATTGTCGTGAGCCATAATTCTGAAACGGATTGGCATCATGTTGGTAAAGGCGAAATTTATTTCAACTATCAGGGAAAACCGCTTTTGCCTCATACCACCTATCTGGTAAAAGTAAGCGTCAGCAGAAATATTCCCGGATCGAAAGCAGAGGCTTCGGAAATGGAAGCCCGCTTCGATACGGGTTTTCTGGGAAATGGATGGCAGGCCTCCTGGATTGAGCCGGTCCAGGAGGCAGCCTCCAGAGAGCCGGAGATTCTGTTTTACCAGATTTTCAACCCTGCTACGTGGGGGACGCTGCAGGAAGAGAAGCTGCGCCCTGTACAGGAGATCCGAAAGACCTTTTTCCTTGAGAAATGCCCGCAGCAGGCGGTTCTGTACGCGACGGCCCGCGGCGTATATGAGGTATACGTGAATGGGAAAAGGCCGGATACGCGCAGACTGGCTCCGGAGATTTCGGTTTATCCGAAAAGACTGTATTATCAGAGATATGAGATCACAGAGCTTTTGCAGGAAGGTGAGAATGAGCTCCGTTTTCTTCTGGCCGACGGCTGGTGGAGCGGACGGATCGGTCTTTCCGGCGACAGCTGCCAGTACGGCGAGCGGCTGGCTCTTCTGGCACAGGCAGAGTTCTGGGAGCAGGGGAAAACGATGCAGGGGGAACCGACGGTTTTATGCATGGATGAGACCTGTGAGTGCCGGGAATCTCATATTCGGTATGCGGATTTATATATTGGAGAAAAATGGGATCTGACCAAACTCAAGCAGGAGTGGGAGAAATGCCGGACGGCGGAAAAAGCAGCGGGGAGCCGTTGTCTGATTCCGGATGAAGTCTTAAGCACAAAGAGCAATCTGGTGGCGCAGCCGATTCGCCCGCTTGCGGTTCTGGATTCTCTTAAGGGAACGCTGGTGCGTACGCCGAAGGGAGATCTGATCGCGGATTTCGGGCAGACCATGGCGGGAACCGTCCGCCTTTTGCTAAACGCGCAGGGACGAAGAGAGATTGTGCTGGAGCACTGCGAGGCCCTGGATGAGAATGGAGAATTCTTTCAGAATATTGTAGGGCGCAACAAGCAGCAGCGGGATGTTTTGATCTGTGACAGCTGGCCGGTGGAATTTGCTCCGCGCTTTACCTATCATGGTTTTCGATATGTCAGGATTACGGGAGTGACAGAGGACGAAATCGAATTGATCTATGCGGATGTGGTGGGGACGCCGCTGTCTTATACAGGAGAATTTTCCTGTTCAGAAGAAGCATTCAATCAACTGGATCACAACATTCGCTGGAGTATGCGCAGCAACTTTGTCAGCATTCCCACAGACTGCCCGCAGCGGGAAAAGATGGGCTGGACCGGGGATATTCAGATATTTACGCCGACCGCTGGCTGCTATGCGGATGTCAGAGGCTTTTTAAAAGGCTGGCTGGCGAATATGCGCGAGGAACAGCGGCCGAATGGAGAAGTCCCCAACTATGTGCCGGCGTTTCCTGTCAATGATCAGATCCAGCGAAATGCACAGAAGCTGAAGGATAATACCTCCGCTGCATGGGGCGACAGCTGTGTGCTGGTGCCGCTGTATCTTTACCGCAAGACGGGCGACCTTTCCGTTCTGGAAGAAAATCTGGAGATGATGGAGCACTGGCTTGGATTTATCGAAAACGCGCGGAAAATTCTGCCGGATAATTATGAGTCTTTGACCGAAGAGGAAAAGGCGAGGTGCCCTTATCTGTGGCGCAGCGGGCATCAGTACGGAGACTGGCTGATACCGAGCTTTATGAAGCAGAAAAACGGAATGGCTCTGGGACGCGCGGCAACCGCAGAGGTCATCAGCTCATCGTTTTACGCGGTAACGCTTGAGGCATACCTCGAGGTGCTGGACGCGCTGCTCGCTGATAAAGAGGATGAAGATCAGGAAGGAAAACAGGCCCTTCTGGAAAAACGATCCCAGACATCCAGGCTGCTGGAGCAGGTTCGGTCGGCCGTCCGCGAAGAATATGTTTCTGAGGACGGCACTGTAAAAGGAAATCTGCAAGGTCTGTATGTGATCGTGCTCTATGCCGGCATTGCAACCGGCACGCTTGGGCAAAAAGTGGCCAAAAAGCTGGCAGAGCTGATACGAAGCAATGGAACCAGGCTGGATACCGGCTTTGTGACGACGCCGTATCTGCTGGATGTCCTGTGTGAGTATGGATATGCGGATCTGGCCTATGAGCTTCTCTATCAGATGGAGCCGCCCTCCTGGCTGTACCAGGTAAAGCAGGGCGCGACTACCATCTGGGAAAGCTGGATGGCGGTGCTGCCGGACGGCCATCCGACGAATTCCTCGATGAATCATTATTCGCTGGGGAGTGTCGGAGAGTGGATATACAGACACATCGGCGGAATTCAGATCGACCATGCGATGTTGGACGGGATCCTGATTATGCCCGATACGGATCGGGAAATCAGCTGGGCGAAGACGGCCCTGAAGCTGCCGTTCGGAACCGTATCCTGCAGCTGGGAGCGTGAGAACGGAGAGGTCAAAATGGAGGTAGAAACGCCGACGAAGTGTCGGCTCAGACTGGGAACAGAAGAAACAGATCTGGCTCCTGGGAAATACCGGATCCGGAAATGTAAGGGCAGTGATAAAATCTTCGTTGAGAAAATGGCTGAAATGTAGGATGCGATTCTGATGAAGAAAAAATCCACTGATATCCATGATGGGATCAGTGGATTTTTTGCTGCGTAATCAAATATTCTGCATATACATGCCGCATCGGATAACGAGACAAAACATGGGCGTCACAAAAGAGTTTGATAAGTCCCTGTGGCGACCACCGAGCAAATGGACTCGATTCCACACCGGACCATATTGGAAACAGCGGCGTCTGTGTAGAATGCCATGTGCTGGGTCATGACCACGTTTCATGTCCGTACTCGCGCAGCGAGTATGGACGAAGGCCGCGCCAAATCGCGAAGCGATTTATCATTGCGCGGCTTCCAATGGAAACTGGCGCAGGTATGCCATCGAACGGTTGCTGATGATATCATCGCGGCGGTCCAGATGGTAAATGCCCTCCTCGTCCTCAAAGCAGTCGAGGCCGAGACCGCCGATTTTCTTTTGTTCGAGACCGGCGATCAGGGCTTCGGTATCCATCAGGCCGCCGCGCGCGCAGTTGATCAGGATTACGCCGCCGTTCATTTTGGCGATAGTTTCATGTGCACCTTCTGAAATCAATATGATTGGGATTTCGTTCTTCATATGCCAGCCTCCGGTCCCCGACCTGTCACTGGCTGGAACCGATGGATCTGGTGCTGAATATTAGGAGCTGGCATAAGTCAGCCAGTGCCGCGCGTATAAATATCCTCCAGAGTCAGCAGCGTTACTTCACCATCCTCCGCCAGCTTCAGCAGAGGCTGCGTAAAACCGCCTTTGGAAAAAATATAATAGTGAAATACTCCGTTTTTCCGAAAAACAGATGCATATCTGCGAAGCAATTCCAATTCGTCTACGCCGATTTTTTCATTACGGTATTTACAGGAACCGATCAGGTACTCGTTTCCTTCAACCGGAATTCCCACGATATCAATCTGGATTTCTTTCCTGCTCTCCGAATCGGTTCCCCACCATTGCCCGACATCATTCAGGACAATGGGCAGATTCTGTTCATAAAGCAGCAGGTAGTCCCGGCACATTTTTTCAAAAATGATCCCCATATAATCGGAGAAATTACGCTTAACTGCCTGCTCATATACAGAGCGGATCCTTCCGGCATTGATGATCGACATGTTGTGAGGGACAAACCGATACCAGAACCGAAAGAAATTATCATCAATTCGGTAAATGGTCTTCTTCCCCTGCTTTTCGCCGATTGGAAACTCCTTTTTGAGGATTCCCAGATCCAGTAGAACCTTTAAATATTTTGCGCAGATCCCAGATTCCAGAGCGGACTTTGTCGCGATTTCATTTGCGCGGCTTGCGCCGCCGGCAATCGCGGATATGACGGAATTGTAAATGGCCGGTTCCCGAAGCTCCTGCTTGAGGAGGTTTTCCGGCTCTTCAAACAGATAGGCGGATGGACTGAACAGGTTTTCCAGGAGGGCTTCATCCAGGTCATTCTCTACTTCCAGCTTATTTATATAATGTGGGATGCCGCCCGTGATGCCGTACAAAAGAGCCTGATCTTCCGCAGACAATTCCGGATGAAATACCGTCATCTCTCTGTAATTTAACGCAGAGATCTTAAACTGGGCTGTGCGTCGGCCATACAATGGGCTTTCATAACCCAGCACCTGGTATTCCATAAAACTCATAGAAGAGCCGCATAAAATCAGAAATAACTGTCCATTCTGCCATTTGTGGTCGATTTCGTGCTGAAGGCGCGAGGAGATGGAGGCTTCTGCTCTGGCGAGGTACGGATATTCATCAATGACAAATACTAGCCTTTCATTTACGGCCAGATCACCGATGGCATCCAGCGCGTCAGCATAGCTGTGGTAAGTAGGCGCACTTATAGCCCCCGGATTCTGGTAAGTGCAAATAGCCTTTGATAAGGCCTCCAGGTTTTCACGGGACGATGCGTTCAGGGCAGAGAAATAAATCACAGGTTTGTCTTTGCAAAACTCGTTGATCAGCGAAGTCTTGCCAACCCGCCGCCTTCCGTAAATGATAATGCATTCGAAATGTCCTTTTTTATATCGCTGCTCCATTGAGAACAGCTCTTTTTCACGGCAATAAAACATCATGCACTCCTTTTTGTACAAGTGATCCTCAAGGATGACATCCGGAGCCAATTACCAACTCATGAGTTGGTGTATTACGAGTTTATTATAAATAGCCTATTAAAAATGTCAAGAGATATGCTGATAAAAGTGATGTAGAATTTTCCTGTATTTTCTTATGACTCTGATCTGAACTGGTCACAGAATAAAAATCCCTGGAGCTGCAAAATTAACTCTACCA
Source organism: Lachnospiraceae bacterium (assembly GCA_021201665.1). GTDB lineage: Bacteria > Bacillota > Clostridia > Lachnospirales > Lachnospiraceae > Choladousia. Next base: position 165,172 of record JAJQEO010000038.1, read on the forward strand.
AATTTTTTCGTGCTTTGATATACTATAGCAGAAAATGGCGGATGGCGGGACGAATGATGCTGCGAAGACGAAAAACGCTGCTCCTATATAAAAACTCTATGAAACTTTCCGTGGCTGGCAGCTTTCGCCGTAAAAAGTATATTGGGAGTAACTATTCAGGACAGTACCTCGCACTCGCTGCGAGGTATGTACGAAAAAGTATATTTTACAGGAAAAAGTCCTTCGCCAGGATGGCATCCCGCACTTCGTATGGGATATATCCCATCGTGCAGCGATTTTAAATGGCCTTTTTCCCGTAACTGTGAAGGTACTGAACAGTTACATATTGGGAAGTATTTTATGAAAACGAACTACGAAAATGAAAAAATGAATTCATCAGGCTGGATGACAATTCCCGAGTGGGCGTCAGTGCGGCAGGTGGATGTCTGCGGACGGGAGAGGGAGGCAGAAAATCTGCCCCGGGCAGACGCGTCGGAGAATTTTCATGTGCTGGTGCGTGGTATGATTGAATTGCCGGATGAGTATGAGCTTCTGGTAGCTGCGGATGATCATTATCAGCTGTGGATTGACGGTGCCTATCGAGGACAGGGGCCGTCTGCATCCTGTTCGGACCGCTGCTATTATGACAGCTATTCGATTGGAAAGCCTGAAGCATCCTTCGGATCGGGAAAGCTAACAGCTCCTTTCGAATCACAGGTGACGGATCAGGATGACAATTCTTTATTCGCCGTACCCGTGCCGCAGACCCAGCTGCAGGGTGCTGAGAACTCGCGCAACGACAATTCTGGCTTGAACTGCGAGATGGGGCTTCATAAGGTTACGATCGCTTTGCATTTATATTATCATGGAAGAATCAGCCGGTCGTGGACGAGCGGGGACGGACGTTTTGGAGTGTGGGCTTCTGTGCGGAAGAAGAAATCTTCGGCTTCGCGCGGGGACGGCCTGCAAGACAATGACGCCTGGGAAGAGCTGGCGCACTGCGATGAGAGCTGGCGTTATCTGATCTGCACGGCTTACAGTGGGGAAACGGTCGGCTATGACACGCAGTTCCTGGAGAATTTTGACAGCCGCTGCTGGCCGGAAGGCTGGGAAAAACCGGAGTTTGATGTAGATGATAACAATAATATCATGGCAGAATCCTGGGGACATCTGGTTCCGGCAATTTGGGCGGATTATGAGATGATGCCGCGGCCAATCCAGATGCTGGAGGAGAAGATGATCTACCCGGTTGCGCATACGCGTTGGAAATGTCTCCTTGCGGAGATGGGCGGTTTGCCGGTGGAAGCTTCTGCCTATCAGGAGTCGGCGACAGAACACATCGCCATTGATAAAAAGACTCCGTGTTTGGATGGTGCTGCCGTCCCATTTCAAGATGCTGCGCGTGAGGACGCTCTGATTAGTGACTTGCTGGATTTTGGGCGTGAGATTACCGGAGCGATTCTTGCGGAAGCGGCCGGGCCTGCGGGAGCGCAGGTGGTGATCCGCTATGGGGAGGAGCTGGAGGAGGTGCATGATTCCGCGCAGTCGTTTGATACAGGAGAATCAGACACTTTAAGACTGGGCGACACAGGGGACTCAGATACGGCAGTGTTCCCTGATACGGGAAAAGCATATACTGCGCGGCCAACTGGTGGGAACCAGCCGGGTGAGCTGACTGATGAAGCAAAAGATTGCAGTATCAACCAATCAAACGTGCGCTGGGACATGCGCTGCGGATGTGCGTACCAGGAGGTCTGGACGCTTGGGGAAGGGATCAGCCGATTCCATCCCTACGATTACAAGGGATTTCGTTATGTGCAGCTGGTCTATCCGGAAACGGTAGAGATTCGTGAGGTATCTGCCTGGGTGCGGCATTATCCGATGGAGGAGGATGCCTGTACGCTGAAATGTGATGAGGCAATTCCGATGGAAGATGCCGAAACGAATGCCCTTGCAGCGCAAGCGTATGAGACAAAAACAAATATCGAAATGGCTGGAATGATTCCGGCGGACAATGTGGGATCCCTCGCCGCTGCAGTATGGCCGGAGAAATCCGATTATGGGGTGTCAGGAGCAGACCTGGAGCAGATCTTCGAGATCTGCAAAAACGCGGTGCGCTGCTGTTCGCAGGACGGATACCTTGACTGTCCGACCCGTGAAAAGGGGCAGTATCTGGGGGACGCGCTGATTACCGGGCGCTCGCAGGTATGGCTGACCGGAAGCACGGAGCTGATGCGCAAATGTATCGATGATTTTATTGCTTCGCAGAGCATTTCACCGTCCATGATGGCGGTCGCGCCCGGGAGCGTGATGCAGGAGATTGCTGATTTTTCACTGCTGTTTCCGCTGCTGCCGCTGACGGATTATGAGTTTACGGCGGATAAGGATTATCTGGCACGCTGTTATCCGGCAGTGAAAAGGCTGACGGAATCGTTTTTGATTTATCAGCGTCCGGATGGCCTGCTTGAAAATGTGGGCGACCTGTGGAATCTCGTGGACTGGCCGGAAAATCTGCGCGACGACTATGATTTTCCGCTGACCCGGCCGGTGGTGGGTGATGGCTGCCATAATGTTATAAACGCGCTCTGGTACGGGGCGAATCAGATGCAGGAGCAGATGGAGCACCTGCTCGGGCTGCCTGCGGTCGGGAGGACGGTGCGGATTGCTCCGGCATACCGCACGGCATTTTACCGGGAGAAACAGCATTTATTTGCGGACAGCGAAAAGAGTGGTCACTGCTCCCTTCACGCGAATTTATACGCGGCTTATTTTGGACTGCTGCCGCAGGAAGCAGAGAACGCTTACCTTACACTTTTGCAGACTCCTGGCCGGGTCTGCGGCGCATTGCCCACTTATTTTGCGTTGAAGAGCACCGCGAAAATTGGAAGACCGGACGTTTGCTTCCGGCTGATGACCCGGGCGGATGCCTATGGCTGGCGGAATATGCTCCGGGAGGGAGCAAGCGCGTCTTTTGAAGCATGGGGGAAGAATCAGAAATGGAACACCAGCCTCTGCCATGGGTGGAGCAGCGGGTTTATTCCTCTGTTTATAGAGGAGATCGCGGGGCTGCACCCGGATCCGGACATAGAGGGTCAGGGTGGAACCGACGGACCTTGTAAGGCTTATTTCATCAGGGAATCTGCTGAGCCATGCAAGGACTACCCCTCCGGGAAATCGGCTGGACTTTGTAAAGACTATCCCTCCGGGGAATCGACTGAATTTTGCAGGGTTCGTCCCGATGACCGAGGGGTCGGACATTGTGAGCCTCATGTGCCGGGGAATGCCTGGTCAGAATTTAAAAAATCAGAGGACATCTGCCAGCCGGAAGGCGAACCGGATGGCCTGAGATTTTCACCCCCCAGAATACCGGGATTTCCTGATTTTGTTTTGCAGGTACCGTGGAAAGGGAAGAAAATAAGGGTAGTGAAACATGATAGGAAAAATTATCTGTGCTATGTCTGAAGGGGCATGGCACAATCCGTAGTATCATGACCTTTTGTTGCTCGAATCAGATTATGAGAAGAAAACCGCTTCTCATAATCTGCATAATTTGATGATTCTGTCGCTGACTTGCGAAGTTCGCTGCCGCAAGAGCTGCGAATTTTTTGCAAGTTATTAAGAAATTTCAGATTTGACTTTATGCATGGATATTTCTGTGTTAGAATGTGATTAATTCGAGACGAAACGAAAAATGATGTTGAAGTTACATTGACTGACCCGATACAGGTTGTGCCTGAAAGGAGGAAAATTAAATGTTGTACCCACAACTAAATGAAAGCCGCATGCGTGTGGAACTGGACGGCATCTGGGATTTTCAGACGGCGGGAGCAGATTCTTATGAGAAGGAGCTGGTGAAAAAGCCGCTTGTGCAGCCGATGACCATGGCTGTGCCGGCGTCCTACAATGACCAGAAGGACGACGTGAATCTGCGCAGCCACTATGGATGGGTGGTTTATCAGAAGACCTTTACGGTACCCCGTATGATGAGTGATGAGCGGATTGTGCTGCGCTTTGGTGCGGTGACGCATCAGGCGGAGGTGTATCTGAACGGGCAGCATCTGGGCAGCCACAAGGGAGGCTTCCTTCCATTTGAATTTGATGTGACCTTCGATGTGAAATTGGGAGAAAACCTGCTGGCTGTGGCAGTGGATAACCGGGTGAATTATGGGACGCTCCCGGTGGGAAATGAGAACGCGGTGGCGTTTTTTGGCTCGGACAATCCGGGCATTCCCTCGATCGAGATGGCAAAGACGCGCTGCAGGCCGCAGAATAAGCCGAACTTTGACTTTTTTAACTATGCGGGGATTATCCGCCCTGTTTGGCTGTACACGACACCAAAGTGCTATATCCGGGACATCAGCATTGTCACGGATGTGAATCAGGGGGATGGGATTGTAAAATTCCAGATCTCGACGGAGACAGTGACGGGCGGAAAGATAGATGGTTGCACATACAACAAATATTGCGGAACACAGGAGAAACCTTCCGGACAGACCCCGGATGCTGCGCGGACCGGTCAGAATCAGGGGGAGCTTTTTAATGAAGAAAAACTGTCGGAGCTGTCGGAGCGGCACGTAACAGAGGAGCGTTGTGAGCCAGACCAGCATGTGACGCAGCCATGCGTTCACATCACAATTCTGGATGAGACGCAAAATGTCGTGACGGATTTTGTGGCGGATCAGATCAGTGAGGATGGCACACTGAAAGGTTCCTGCCTCATCCCCGACGCGAAGCTCTGGAACCCGGGCGCGGCTTATCTTTATACTTTGCGTGTGGAATATGGCGAGGACATGTATGAGCAGAAATTCGGTATCCGCACAGTGGAGGTGCGGGGAACTGAGTTCCTGATCAATGGAAAGCCTTTCTATTTTAAAGGCTTTGGAAAGCATGAGGACAGCTATTTCCATGGACGGGGCATGGATCCGTGTCTGAATGTAAAAGACCTCTCCCTGATCCGCTGGCTGCACGCAAATTCCTTCCGAACCAGCCACTATCCTTATGCGGAGGAGATGTATGACCTTTGCGACCGTGAGGGTATCGTGGTGATTGATGAAACGCCGGCGGTCGGCATCGGCGCCGGAAGTGCCACGAATCCCTATCAGGCGATGCGCATTCATGACCATCACCGTGATGTTGTCCGGGATATGATTGACCGGGATAAAAATCATCCGTGTGTGGTCATGTGGTCGCTGGCGAATGAGCCAGATCTGGAGAATTTCCCGCAGGACGCGCACGATTATTTCACGCCTCTTTATGAACTGGCGCACAGCCTGGATCCGCAGAACCGCCCCGTGACGCTGGTCTGCTGCCAGAATAATTATGAAAAGGATCTCACGACCAGGACGATGGACGTGGTCTGCCTGAACCGGTATTATGGCTGGTACAACCTGGGCGGCGATCTGGACGCGGCCTGCGACGCGCTGAATATTGAGCTGGATTTCTGGGAAAAACAGGATAAGCCGGTGATGTTCACGGAGTATGGCGCGGACACCTATCCGGGCATTCACAACACGAATGGGGAAATGTTCAGCGAGGAATATCAGGCGGACTATTATCTGCGGATCAACGCCGAAATTGATAAGCGTTCCTTCTTCATCGGTGAGCAGCTCTGGAATTTCGCGGATTTCGCCACGATCCAGGGTCCGATGCGCGTGGACGGCAACAAAAAGGGCATCCTGACCCGCGACCGCAGGCCGAAGCTGGCGGCGCACGCGCTGCGCAGGCGCTGGGAGGGAATTCCTGATTTTGGATATAAAGAGTAGGAGGAATCTGCGGCGCACACGCTGACATGGAGGAAGAACAGACAGAACGATGAAGGCAGAATTATCCTCAAAAGATGAAAAGTTTCGACAATTTTCCCTGGAGGGGCCGATGTGGAAGGTGATCCTGCACGTCGGTTTTCCTCTTGCGCTGTATGAGAGTCTGAACCAGCTGTTCAAGATTCTCGACACGATGATGGCCTCGCACATTGGGGCGACGGCGGTGTCCACGGTGGCCTATCTGTCGCAGATCAATCTGATGCTCTCCGCGATCGGCGGCGGCCTGGCGGTCGGTGCGGGGATGAAGATCAGCGAAGCCTATGGGGCGGACGATCTGGAGCTGGTGCGGCAGCGGGTGAGCACCGTGTTTGCGCTCTGTGCCGTGCTTGGCGGCTTCCTGGTGCTGGTGCTGGTGCCGTTCGCACGGATGTTTTTGCTGCTGATGAATACGCCGGAGGAGATTCTCGCTGAAGGAACCGTGTATTTCCGGCTGGAGCTGTTTGCGCTGGTGATTTCCTTTTTTGACAGCATTTATATTGCCGTGGAGCGCTCCCGCGGAAATTCCAGGAGAATCCTGTATCTGAACATGGCCGTGATCGTGACCAAGCTTTTGCTGACCGCCCTGTTTGTGTACGGAATGGGCAGCGGAGTCAGCATGATCGCGGTTGCGACGATCGCCTCGCAGGGGCTTCTGCTGGCCGCCGCTTTCATCAATATGAACCAGAAGGGCAGCGCGTTCGGCTTTTCTCTGTGGGCAGTTTCCGTGAAAAGGGAAGTCCTGGGGCCGATGCTCTCCCTTTCCTTTCCGGTGATCGTGGAAAAAGCAGCTTTTTCCATGGGAAAGGTGATCGTCAATTCGATGAGTACAGTCTACGGCACCTGGACAGTGGGCGCGCTGGGAATTTCGAATAACATTGACGGAATTACGACCAGTCCGCAGAACGGTTTCCAGTCGGGTGGCGCGGCGGTGATCAGCCAGAACCTTGGCGCGAAAAAACCGGAACGGGCAATCGTCGCATTCCGGTGGACGCTTGTTATGAATGTTCTGGTCGGCTTTGTCCTGGTGAGTCTTACCTTGCTGTTTCTGGATCCGATCGTGTCTCTTTTTGCAGAAGGAAACGAAGAATTCGCTGTGATGATCAGGGAAATATACCGCTGGGAAGCGCTTGGGGCGATTCCGCTCGGCGTGAATGCGGCGGTGATGGCGCTGCTGTACGGCTTCGGCAGGACCAAAATCACACTGGTGATGAATTTCTGCCGCGTTTTCGTGTTCCGCATTCCAGTGCTCTGGGGGCTGCAGCATTTTACGGATCTGGGCAATGTCAGCGCCGGAATTGTGATGGCCGTCAGCAATATCGCGAGCGGCGTTCTGGCTGTCATCGTCGCGGCAGTTTTCGTGCGTTCCATCCGCAGGGAATACGGAATCGCCGGACACGGACAGACAGCACGGGATATATAGAGATTGCACAGTTAACGCTTACCTTGACGCAAAAGGCACCTGTGGACAGACAGCACGAGATGCATAGAGATTGCACCGTGGCTTTCTCTTTATTTATGCGCAGGGCTGCGAGAGGAATTTTTCCGGCTGTCGCCGGACGCAGCCCGCGCGGGCGAGCAGGAGACAAGTCTCTCTACTCGATTGCCCCCCTGCGGCCGTAGACAGGGGGGCACAACAGATGATAGTATTTTTGTAACGGTTCAGTATCTTCACAGTCACAAGTTTTTTAAAACATTGCTTCGATTTCAGACAGATCTATTGCAAATGTAGACAACTTTAATTTGGCAATTTTGATTTGTCTCTCCAGTTCCTTGTTTTCTGCAGTTTCAGCAGCCTTAATTCGGATCGGGTTAACATAATAATCAATGGCGATTTGTTTTTGCTCTTCCAGGGTCATAAAAATTCCTCCTTCCATTTTTGTCCGTTTAAGTGCTATGGCATTCTGCCACAATGGTAACAGGGCTATATTGTATAGAGAACGATTCATTTCCTTCGTTCTTATTATATCGTATTTCCGCCCTGCAATCAACAGATTTTAGCTGATATCGGACAATAGATTTTACAGCAGATTTTACAGTTTTCTAAAGCCGAATTTCAGCCAGATATGTTTTCAATAAGATCAGAATATAAAAAATAAATAAAAAACAATAAAATCTTTGTTAAATTATAAACAGGATATAAAAAATCTGTGAAAAAAATTTGAAAAAAGGTAGTGCAATTTGTTGAAACCTGTGTTATGATGAATTCGCATGGGCATGGTGCCCTCACATCACGTGTAAAGGAGAATAAAAGAATGAAGAAGAATGGTTTAAGACGTGTACTTGCCATCGGACTCGTTGGCGCTATGGCGGTTTCCATGGTTCCTGTAGCGAGCGCAGAGGAAGCTGAGTACGAAGAGTGTACACTCACAATTTCATGGTGGGGCGGCGATTCCAGACATGAAGCGACACTGGCGGCGATCGACGCATTTATGGAAGCTTATCCGGGGATCACGGTTGAGTCTACTTATTCTGCATGGGACGGCTGGGAAGAGAAGATGGCTACCGCTTTCGTGGCGGGCACCGAGCAGGATATCAACCAGGTAAACTGGAACTGGATCACTCAGTATGATTCCGACGGCTCCATTTTCCTGAACCTGTATGATTATGCAGATACGATTGACCTTGATCAGATCGGTGAGTCCTATCTGGAGATGTGCGAGGCTTCTGACGGCTCTCTGGCAGCGCTTCCGGCATCCATGACCGGCCGTATCTTCTACTGGGACAAGACCACCTTTGATGAGGTTGGCGTAGAGATCCCGACGACTCTGGAAGACCTGCTTGCATGCGGCGAGGCGTTTGCTGCTTATGATGAGAGCTATTATCCGATCGCTCTTGGCGAGTATGACAGAATGATCCTTATGGTTTACTATCTGGAGTGCGTCTATGGCACAGACTGGGTAATTGACAATGAGCTTCAGTATACTGCTGAGCAGATCCAGGAAGGTCTGGAGTTCATCCAGAGCCTTGAGGATGCTCACGTAACACCGACCATCGCGAAGATCACCGGCGACGGCGCTTCTTCTCTGGATCAGAATATGAACTGGATTGACGGCCACTATGCAGGTATTTTCGAGTGGGATTCTTCCGCATCGAAGTATGAGGGCGCTCTTGAGGAAGGCCGCGAGTTCGTAGTAGGCGATTATCTGACTGACCTGGGCGAGTATCAGGGAGGCTACACAAAGGTTTCTCTTGGCTGGGCGATCAGCACGAGAACAGAGCATCCGTATGAGTGCGCACTGCTTCTCAACTATCTGATGAACGATGCTGACGCAGCTCTGATCCTCGGCTCTGAGAGAGGTATCCCGGTATCCGCATCCGCACTTGAGGCTGCTTCTGAGGCAGGCATTCTGAACGAGACCACTGTAGAAGCGAACGGCAAGGTTCTTGCATGGTGCAGCAACGCTCTGGATCCGCTCTTCGAGGACTCCACACTGAAGAGCAGCGATGGTGTTTACTATGATGTGATGGCTGGCCTGAGCTATGGCGATTATGACATCGAGGAAGCGGCAGAGATCCTGATCGAAGGCATCAATGATGTACTTGGATGATGAATAAGTGGCACACAGATTAGTGTTTCATAAATAAGAGGTACGTAGATCTTTGATCTACAAATAAGTGACTCACAGACAGGCGGTTCACAAATAAGGGACTCCCAGACAGGTGGCTCACAAATAAGTAGTTCATAGTTAAGGGGGCTGCTGTTGGGAAATGGCAGCACCCTTTTTCAATAGGACACATGAGGGAGGAAGGAAAATTGGCGAAAAACAATAATGCTAATGTGATCCCGCATAAGGTGAAAAGAAAAGGATTTATAGGCTTCTGCAAGGATAATATCGGCTTTTTCTTTATCCTGCCGTGGCTGATCGGTTTCCTTGTTTTTAAATTATATCCGATGGGATCTTCTCTGTTCTACAGTTTTACGGATTACAATCTGTTCAGCGGGATCAGTGTGGTCGGCACGCTGCAGAATTACATTGATGTATTTACGACATCGAAGATTACGAAAGCGATGGGTATCACGTTCCGCTATGCGTTTATCACAGTGCCGCTGAAGCTGATCTTTGCGCTCTTTGTCGCATACATATTGAATTTTAAGATCAAGGGCGTGAATTTTTTCCGTACCATATACTATATTCCTTCGATCCTGGGCGGTTCGGTGGCTATCGCGGTTCTCTGGAAAGCTGTTTTCCGCGATGAGGGTCTTCTGAACGGAGCACTTGCCCTGATCGGAATTACCGGCCCGAGCTGGCTGAGTGATACCAGATATTCTCTGATGGTCATCTGCCTTCTGCGTGTATGGCAGTTTGGATCTTCCATGGTGATTTTCCTCGCCGCGCTGAAGGGCGTTTCGGCAGATCTCTATGAAGCGGCTTCGATTGACGGAGCAGGCAAGTGGCGTCAGTTCTTCTCAGTGACAGTTCCGCTGATTACCCCGGTTATTTTCTACAATCTGGTAACGCAGCTTTGTCAGGCATTCCAGGAGTTCAACGGACCGTACATCATTACCTCCGGCGGACCGAGAAACTCTACAACGCTGCTCTCGCTGCTGATTTACAACAGCGCGTTCAAGCAGTATGACATGGGTATGGCGAGCGCGATGGCATGGGTATTGTTTGTTATTCTGATGTTTTTCACGGTGATCGCATTCCTGTCCCAGAAATACTGGGTATTCTATTCGGATGAGGAGGGTTAAAGTATGGCTGCGCAAAGCAAATCCAAGCGTAATATTACGACTTTTCTGAGATATTTCGTCCTGATCGCGGTCGGCTTTATCATGGTTTATCCTCTGCTCTGGATGGTTGGTGCGACCTTTAAGTCAAACGCGGAGATTTTCTCAAGCATCAGCTTTATCCCGACCAATCCGACTTTGGAAGGATATAAGGCCGCGATGAGCAGCTACGGCGGCGATATCAATATCTGGAAAGCAATGTTCAATACCTATTCCTATGTAATTCCAAAGGTGGTATTTACGGTTATTTCTGTTACAATCACCGCCTATGGATTTGGACGCTTTCAGTTCAAGGGACATAACATTCTTTTCGCAATTTTGATGGCGACGCTGTTCCTGCCGCAGGTAGTATTAAACGTTCCACAGTTCATCATGTTTTCCAAGTTTGGATGGGTGGACTCCAAGCTGTATCTGCCAATCGTTGTGCCGACTCTGTGTGCGACGGATACGCTGTTTGTATTTCAGCTGATCCAGTTCCTGCGCGGCGTGCCTAAGGATCTGGATGAGGCGGCGAAGATCGACGGATGCAATGCGGTGCAGACACTGACTAAGGTTATCGTTCCGATGCTTTCCCCGGCGATCACATCAATAGCGCTCTTCCAGTTCATGTGGTCGTCCAACGACTTCATGGGGCCGCTGCTTTATGTGAACACTCCGGCGAAATATCCGCTGGCAATCTTCGTAAAGCTGTCCATGGATGCGGATTCCGGATTCCAGTGGAACCGTGTACTTGCACTTTCCCTGATTTCGATTATCCCGTCGCTGGTGATCTTCTTCCTGGCGCAGGATAAGTTCGTTGACGGTATCTCCGCAGGCGGTGTCAAGGGCTGATTTATCGTTTGTCTGGACGAAGGCCTTCGGGCGTTTCGGACGGATGATGTTTTTACGAACAATTGTAACTGTAAAGTTTCAAATACGCTGGACAGTTACTCTCCCAAAGGGGTGGCAGTTCCTGTCATCCCTTTTTCGATGATGAAGCAATTAAGAGGAAATCTTCATGAATATTCGCCTTATAATGAAAACCGCCAGAAGTGTGACTCTTGAACTTGACGACGGCGGGATATATAATACGAAGGAGCCTTATCGGATCCTGCAAAATGGAGAAGAGGTCAAACGGACGGACACGGTGATTACATCCCTCTATCATTTACAGCCGGATTCGGACTACATGATTCTGGTGGAGGATCTGCGTGGGGCTGTACTTGGTTCCTTTGCGTTCCGCACGGACCGGGATTCCTTTACCCTGGATGTCCGGGAGTTTGGCGCGAAGGGAGACGGTGAGTCGGATGATACGGTCTGCATTCAGGCTGCGATCATGGCTTGCCCGCGGGAAGGGCGCGTACGGATCCCGGAGGGGATCTACCGGATCACAAGTATCTTTTTAAAGAGCGGTGTGAATATCGAGCTGGAAAAAGGCGCCCATATCCGTGCGTTCACAGACCGGTCGAAATTCGCGATTTTCCCGGGAGAGATCCGAAGTACGAGTCAGGAGCTTCAGCTCGGCACCTGGGAGGGAGATCCGCAGAAAATGTTCACCGGGATTGTGACCGGCGTGGATGTTTCAGATATCACAATCTATGGGGAGGGCAGCATCGACGGAGCAGCCTCGTATGAGAACTGGTGGAACAATGAGAAGGTGATGGTGACGGCCTGGCGGCCGCGCCTGCTGTTTCTGAATCATTGCAAAAACATCCGTGTGCAGGGAGTATTGCTGCATGACAGTCCTTCCTGGACGGTGCATCCGTATTTTTGTGAGCAGCTGTTGCTTTGCGATTTTGCGATTGAAAATCCGCAGGTTTCTCCGAATACGGACGGGATTGACCCGGAATCCTGCCGGGATGTCACGATCTGCGGGATTCGCTTTACCCTCGGAGATGACTGCATCGCGGTGAAATCCGGCAAAATTTATATGGGACGGAAATACAAAACGCCGTCCTCGAATATCCATATTTATCAGTGCCTGATGGAAAACGGGCACGGCGCGGTCACAGTCGGCAGCGAGATGGCCGGCGGCGTCAACGGACTGATCGTGGAAAAATGCCGGTTTTTCCACACAGACCGCGGGCTGCGCATCAAAACGCGGCGCGGGCGCGGGAAGGACGCGGTGCTCGACAACATCATTTTCCGTGACCTCAATATGGAACAGGTGATGTCGCCGTTTACGGCAAATGCGTTTTATTTCTGCGATCCGGACGGGCGGACGGAGTTTGTGCGCTCCCGCGAAAAATATCCGGTGGATGATGGGACGCCGTCCATGAAACGATTCTACTTTGAAAACATTCACGCGAAGGACTGCCATGTGGCCGCCCTCTGGTTTGAAGGCCTTCCGGAGCAGAAGATTGAGCAGATCCAGATGCGGAATATCGAGATTTCTTTCGCCGCAGAAGCCAAAAGCGATGTGCCGATCATGTCCGAAGGCGTGGACGCGTGCAGCAAAAAGGGCGTGTTCGTCCGCAACGTGAAACGGCTGGTCCTTGATAATGTAAAAATTGAGGGCTGCGAGGGCGAACTGTTTGAGCTGCATGATGTGGACGAAGTGATCCGATGAAAAAATCTAATGCATTCTTCGTTTACAGGATGAAATGCCAGCTTGAAGAAGTACGAAAGAAAGGCAAGAGTGAACAACGTAAAAAGGAGGAATAAGGAATGCAGATAGGAATTCGTTTGCATGATGTTAAGGAAGCACCGCTTGCCGAACGGCTGCAGACGGCTCATGAGCAGGGATTTGCCTGTGCGCATCTGGCGCTGGGCAAGGTGATCTCGGAAAATCCGGTAGATGACGGGGCGCTTACCCCCGGCTATGCAATGTATTTAAAGAAGCTTTTCGCTGAGAATCAGTTGGATATCGCAGTACTGGGCTGCTACCTGAATCTGGCGAATCCGAACCCTGTGAGCCTGAAGGCGACGACCCGCCGCTATCTGACCAACATCCGTTTTGCTGCGCAGCTTGGCGCGGGTGTGGTCGGCACGGAGACCGGAGCGCCGAATGAGGAGTACCGTTTTGAGGAGGCCTGCCATTCGGAGGAAGCGCTGGAGCTTTTTATTAAAAATGTGCGTCCTGTGGTAGAATATGCGGAGAAGATGGGCGTCATTCTGGCAATTGAGCCGGTGTACCGCCACATTGTCTCGACGCCGAAGCGGGCGAGAAAGGTGCTGGACGCAATTGATTCCCCCAACCTTCAGATCATTTTTGACCCGGTCAACCTGCTGGATATCAGCAACTATCAGAACAGCGATGAGATTTTCGCGGAGACAATCGAGCTGCTGGGCGAGGATGTCGCGGTGATGCACCTGAAGGATTACCGGGTGGAAGGCAATCAGCTGATCTCGACTGCCGCCGGGACCGGGCAGATGGACTATTCCCGGATTATCCGTTTTATAAAGGAAAGAAAACCGTACATTCACGCGACGCTAGAGGACACCGTGCCGGCAAATGCCGTGCAGGCCAGAGAGCACATCCAGCAGCTGTGGGATGTATGCCAGATCTGAAAAATGAGAAATACGTATAAATGGGAGTTCCGTTTGTGACGCGCGGGAGAGTGCCGCAGATGCGTCCCATCACCGGGAGTGTGAGCAAAAGCGGAGTGCGGGGAGCGCGGTTTAACGTAAAAAGACTTGCAGACGGAAGGATGAAACAGCAATGCTTGAAAAAATTTTTGATATCGATAACCCTGTATGGAGAACTGTGGACAAAGTGGGAAAAATTTTTCTCCTGAACATGGTCTGGGTGATCTGTTCATTGCCAATCTTTACGATGGGCGCGGCGACTACAGCTCTGATGTACAGCAGCATGAAGCTGCAGCTGAATGAAGGGTACTGGTATAAGAATTTTTTTCATTCCTTTGCGCAGAATTTTAAGCAGGCGACCGCGATTTTTCTGATTTACCTGCTCGCCGGGATTCTGCTCGTGGCGGATTTTATCCTGGGCGAACAGCAGGGCGGCACCTTTGGCATGGTACTGCAGTGCGGGGCAGGCATTATCGCGGTTCCTTATCTGCTCTCGCTGCTGTATGTGTTCGGAGTACAGGCAAAATTTGTCAACCCGGTCAAGGCGACGATCCGCTACGCATTCTTCGTCTCGCTTCACAATCTGAAGGGAACCATCCAGATGGCGCTGCTGATGGCACTGTTTATCTGGGTAAACACATTGACGCAGCTGGCGAATTATCTGACGATCATTTATGGGTTTGGACTGATCGGCTATTGCATCGCTGCTTACCAGCGGAAAGCGTTTGAAAAATATATCAAACCGGAAGAGGATGCAGACGTATCTGGTGATTTTGAAAAACCGGAGGAAGAGCCGGACGAATATATTCTGAAACAGGAGGCTCTGACAGCGGAAGGCGGCGATGGCGGAAGCGAAAAAGATCAGCTCGAAGGAAAAACTGCCAAAGGGAACGAAGAAGACTAAAATTCTGAAAACGCATTTTTTATGTTGAGCTGTGAAATGGGACCTGCCGGGCAGGAAAGAATAGCAGCGAGTTTTCAACAGGGAAGGAAGGGAGGAATGAGCTTGGATAAAATTGAAAAATACATAGACGGACTGCTTGAGCGGAGTACGCCGGACCGGCCTGCGTGGAATATTGAAAAGATTCTGCAGGGGCTGAAATCCAACTGGAACTACATCGATGGCTGTATGATCAAGGCAGTACTTGAAATGTATGCTATTACAAAAGACGAGAAATATTTTGCGTTTGCCGACGCGTTTATCGATGCGAAGGTACGTGAGGACGGGACGATTGACGGCTATTCTGTGGAAGAGCTGAATATTGACAATGTCAACGCGGGGAAGACTCTGTTTGAGCTGTACGATCTGACCGGCAAGGAGAAATACCGCAAAGCGATCGACCTGGTGTACAGCCAGATTGAGCAGATGCCGCGCACGAAGGAAGGCAGCTTCTGGCACAAAAATATTTATCCGAACCAGGTCTGGCTCGACGGTCTGTATATGTGCCAGCCGTTTTATATGGAGTACGAAACCCGTTTCCATGAAAAACAGAATTATGACGACATCTTCCGGCAGTTTTTCACGGTGCAGGAGCACATGCGCGATCCGAAGACCGGCCTCTATTATCACGCATGGGATTCCTCGCGGCAGATGTTCTGGTGCGACCGCGTGACAGGCCTGAGTCAGAATTTCTGGCTGCGGGCACTGGGATGGTTCTCGATGGCTCTGCTCGATACGCTGGATAAGGCGGACCCGTCCGTGGGCGAGCCCTATGCGCGGATGAAGGGGATGTTTCTGGATCTGATGGACGCGCTCCTGAAATATCAGGACGAGAGCGGCATGTGGTACCAGGTGGTTAACTTCGGCGGCATGGAGAAAAACTATCTGGAGACGAGCGGCAGCTCAATTCTGGCATACGCGCTGTTAAAGGGCGTGCGGCTCGGATTTCTGCCGGAGTCTTATCAGGAATACGGTGTGAGGGCCTTCCACGGCGTCCGCGAGAAATACCTTTCCGAGGACGAGGAGGGTCATCTGCATCTGGGCGGCATCTGTCTGGTGGCAGGCCTTGGCGGAAAGGGCAATCGCCCGGGTACCTATGATTATTATATGTCGGAGCCTGTGGTCAAGGATGACGCGAAGGGCGTGGGACCATTTTTGCTGGCTTACACGGAGATGCGCAGGGCAGGGATGAGCCTATGAGCATAGTAGTCTGCTTTGTATGCATCGTTTTTGGAATATTCGCCATCTGTAAACCAGAAAAGCTCTGGAAGCTGGATCATTTCCTGACTGTAAAGGATGGAGAGCCGACGGAGCTCTATCTGAAAGTGGCCCGCGCGTTCGGAGTGGTACTGATCCTGTGCGGGATCGTCTATCTGATTTTGATGATGGCGGGAGTGGCCGGACTGTAGGATGGTGAGAGCCGCGCAGTAAATCGCTTCGCGATGGGCGCGACTTTCCCCCATACTTGCGCTGTGAGTACGGACATGTTAGTGGGAACTATGAAAAAAATCGCTTCACTCTGGCTGGCGGATGTACCTGAAGTTCTGAAATGATTTACGCCATTTATTGTATTTCAAAGAGTAGTAATGAACCTACGCAGCTTTAGATGCGTGGTCCATGGAAAACAACGAAAGGAGAGGAGGAAAGCGTATGGAACACAAAAATCCGCTGCTTACGGAACGGGATACGGCGGAAAGATTCATTACGATCGGCGAGATTATGCTGCGCCTGACGCCGCCGAACTACGAGAAAATCCGTGTGGCGACCTCGTTTGAGGCCAGCTATGGGGGCAGCGAGGCGAATATCGCTCTTGCCCTCGCGAATCTGGGCATTGACAGTACCTTTTTCTCGGTGGTGCCGAACAACAGCCTGGGGAAAAGCGCGATCCGCATGCTGCGCAGCAATGATGTGCACTGCACACCAGTGATTCTGAGTACGCCGGAGCAGACGCCGACGCATCGCCTCGGAAGTTATTATCTGGAGACCGGATACGGAATCCGTGCGAGCAAGGTGACCTATGACCGGAAACACAGCGCGATCTCGGAATTTGATTTCAGTGACATTGATCTGGACGCGTTATTTGACGGCTTTACCTGGCTGCACTTAAGCGGAATCACACCGGCACTGGGACCGAACTGCCAGGATCTGATTCTGCGCAGCCTGCAGACAGCGAAAGAAAAAGGACTCACGGTGAGCTTTGACGGAAATTTCCGCAGCAAGCTCTGGACCTGGGAGGAGGCGCGGGATTTCTGCACGAAATGTCTTCCCTATGTGGATGTGCTGCTCGGGATTGAACCCTATCACCTCTGGAAGGACGAGAATGACCACAGCAAGGGCGATATCAAGGATGACATTCCCTTCCGCCCGGCCTACGAGGAGCAGGATGAGGTATTCCAGGCCTTTGTGGATCGCTACCCGAATCTCAAATGCATCGCCCGCCATGTCCGCTACGCGCACAGCGGCAGCGAGAACAGCCTGAAGGCCTTTATGTGGTATGAGGGGCACACATTCGAGAGCAAGATGTTTACCTTTAATATCCTTGACCGCGTGGGCGGCGGAGACGCGTTTGCCAGCGGCCTGATCTACGCGATGATGCATCACTACCGGCCGATGGATATGATCAACTTCGCTGTGGCGAGCAGCGCGATCAAGCATACCATCCGCGGCGACGCGAACATCACGGACGATGTTTCCACTATCCGTAACTTGATGAATATGAATTATGATATCAAGCGTTGATGACGGTTTGTTTTTTGATTGGCTAAAGGATAGTGTTTGCTAAAAAGAATATCGATTGCCATAAAATTTCATGCGTAAAAGGTGGTTTCGGGTGTGAGATTGGTTCTGCAAAAGATATTCAAAAAGGATTTACAAAAGGATTTACAAAAAGATTCACAAAAAAGATTTACAAAATGAATGATAAAGAGATTTACAAACGAACTGCTATGTGGTTTCATAACAAAGGAACCACTTGCAGGTTTGACAGAAAATGAAGGAGGAAAATTATCATGGACAAGTTAAACTACGCAGTATTGAAGGAAACTGGTTACACCGGCTATATTCTGGAGAAAGCGCCGGAGAAGGTCATGCAGTTCGGCGAGGGCAATTTTCTGCGTGCGTTTGTGGATTACTGGTTTGATCTGGCAAATGAAAAGGCCGGCTGGAATGGAAAATGCGTCCTTGTGCAGCCGATCGGCGGCGGACTCGCGAAGCTGATCAATGAGCAGGAAGGGCTCTACACGCTGCATTTACGCGGAAGCCAGAACGGCGAGAAGGTGGATGACGCACGGGTGATTTCCAGCGTCAGCCGCTGCCTGAACCCGTATGAGGACGAGGATTTTGAAGAGGTTATGAAGGTGGCGGAAAGCGATGATCTGGAGATTATCGTTTCCAACACGACAGAGGCCGGTATTGTCTACGATCCGGCATGCCAGCTCGCTGACCGTCCGGCGTCGAGCTTTCCGGGAAAGCTGACCCAGGTGCTGCTTCGCCGCTATCAGGCAGGCAAGCCGGGGATCATCATGCTGGCCTGCGAGCTGATTGATAACAATGGAAAGGAACTCCTGAAGTGTGTCAATCAGTACATTGACCAGTGGGGGCTCGAGGACGGCTTCCGGAAATACGTCAATGAAGACTGCACGTTCTGCGGCTCTCTGGTAGACCGTATTGTTCCGGGCCGTGTGCGCGATCCGAAGGAAGTGGCGGCACTTGAAGAATTCCATGGTTATGCGGATCCGCTCCTCGATGTCGGTGAGGTGTTCGGCCTGTGGGTCATCGAGGGAGATGAGTCTCTGAATGATGTTCTTCCGTTCGCGAAGGCGGGGCTGAAGGAAAAGGTATTTGTCACACCGGACATGAGTCCGTATAAAAAGCGCAAGGTTCGTATCCTGAACGGTGCGCACACCGGCTTTGTGCTGGGTGCTTATCTGGCAGGCGAAAACATTGTCCGCGACTGCATGCACGACGAAACCATCAAGGGCTTCATGAACAAGATGCTTTATGACGAGGTGATCCCGACCCTTCCGCTGGATAAGAACGATCTGCTCGCGTTCGCTTCGGCAGTGCAGGACCGCTTCAACAATCCGTTTGTCGATCACGAGCTGATGAGCATTTCCCTGAATTCGACCTCCAAGTGGAAAGCCCGCAATATGCCTTCCTTCCTGGAATATATTTCGCTGAAGGGCGAGCTGCCGATCTGCCTGACGACCTCGCTGGCAGCTTACATCGCGTTCTACAGCAATGACATTCAGGAACTGACGGACAAAGGCCTCATCTGCCGCCGCCCGGCAGTAGTGGAAACGCCCCCTCGCTCCGCTTCGGCGGATATCCCGCCCGAAGGGCGAGGATGCCACCCGGCGAGGGCAGATCGCACCTGCGATTCGAAAAACGCTTCGCGTTGCGCAGGTGCTGGCAAAGCGGCAAATCTGGACGACCTTACCTACACTGTCAGCGACGACCGCTGGGTACTGGAATTCTATTATGAGCATAAGAATGACAGCGAGGAAGCGCTGGTTCACGCAGTCCTGACAAATGAAAAGATGTGGGGCCAGGATCTGAGCGCGATCGCCGGACTGGAAGAAAAGGTTGTGGAGATTTTAAAGAAAATCCGCACGGAAGGAGCAAAGGCAGCGTACGCGGCTTGCCTGTGATATAACTTACAAGAAATTCGCTGCGCTTGCGGGGTACCGGACATCCGGCGGATGTCCGTTTTGCTCGACTGAAGCGCAGACGAACTTCGCAAGTTAGAAATGGAGACATTCCTTATGGCTGCTTTGAATGGTTCACCGCGGATCCTCACGGTTCGCGGTGAACTCTAAAAAGTGTTTTATACGTTGAAAAAACGGAAGGAACATGACGAGGAATTTATTATGAATTCGATGAAAACAATACAGATTTCCCCGCTTGATAATGTCGCGGTTGCGCTCCACCCGGTCGCAAAGGGCGAAATAATTGAGGTGGAGCAGGCGACGGTTACCGCCCTGGAGGACATCCCGCAGGGTCACAAAATCGCTATCCGCCCGATCAAAAATGGGGAGGATGTCGTAAAATACGGGTTTCCGATCGGACACGCGACGGAAGACGCGGTGCCGGGAACCTGGATGCATACGCACAATGTGAAGACTAACCTTTCCGGGGAGATCGCGTACACCTATCAGCCGAACCTGCACTATCCGGAACCGGTGGAGCCGGAGATGTTTTCCGGCTTTCGCAGGAAGGACGGCCGCGCGGCGATCCGCAATGAGATCTGGATTATCCCGACCGTTGGCTGTGTCAATGACGTCGCGAAAAATCTGGCAAAAGAGAATCAGGATCTGGTGACGGGCACTATCGATGGCCTGTATGCATTTACCCATCCCTTCGGCTGCAGCCAGACCGGCGCAGATCACGCGCAGACCAGGAAGCTTCTGGCAGCGCTGGCGCGGCATCCGAACGCGGCGGCAGTCCTTGTTTTGAGCCTGGGATGTGAGAACCTGACCCATGAACAGTTTCTGGAGGAGTTAGGAGAGTATGACGCAGACCGCGTGAAATTCTTGACCTGCCAGGATGTGGAGGATGAATACGAGGCGGGAAGAAAGCTTCTTGAGCAGTGCGCGGAGTACGCCGCACAGCTTGCAAGAGAGCCGATCCCGGTAAGTGAGCTGGTGGTCGGCATGAAATGCGGCGGCTCGGACGGACTTTCCGGCATCACGGCCAACCCGACAGTCGGCCGCTTCAGCGACATGATGACCGCCCGGGGAGGCTCTACTGTGCTGACCGAAGTGCCGGAAATGTTCGGCGCAGAAGGATTCCTGATGAACCGCTGCGTGGATGAGACGGTCTTTGAGAAGGCTGTAGACATGATCAATGGCTTTAAAAACTATTTCCTCAGCCACAACGAGGTGGTCTATGAAAACCCGAGCCCGGGTAATAAAAAGGGCGGCATCACGACCCTGGAGGATAAATCCTGCGGCTGCGTGCAGAAAGGCGGCACCGCGCCCATCATGGACGTGATCGGATACGGCGATCCGGTGGTGACCAAGGGGCTGAACATGCTGTATGGCCCAGGCAATGATCTGGTCTCCGCGACCGCAATGACAGCGGCCGGCGCACACCTGATCCTCTTTACAACCGGACGCGGCACCCCATTTGGTGCCCCGGCACCGACCGTAAAAATCTCGACCAACAGCCAGCTGGCTGCCAAAAAGAAAGGCTGGATTGACTTTGACGCGGGCACCGTCGCGGACGGAGAGCCGCTTGATGCCGCTGCGGAGAGGCTCTTAAAGCTTGTGATAGAGATTGCCAGCGGGCACCAGACCCTGAGCGAGCAGCACGGATGCAGGGAGATTTCCATTTTCAAGGATGGCGTGGTGCTGTAAAAGTGAAAAAGGGTTCTGCTTAGTTACAGGTCACACCCCGGCCAGGGAAAACCTTCTTGAAAGCCACGACAAGTAG
>JAJQEO010000007.1 GCA_021201665.1 Lachnospiraceae bacterium
TACAAAATTTTGCAAGGGGCGTGTCTATGGCGCACCTGATCTTGTCGTGGAGATCCTTTCTCCATCCACGATGCGCAGGGATCGCTCGTTGAAGCTGACCAAATATAAACGGGCCGGAGTCCGTGAATACTGGATGATTGATCCAGATTACAAGAAAGTGTATGTTTATGATTTTGAAAAGAGTGAATCCTACAAAATATATGAATTTACAGACGCTGTGCCGGTCGGAATTTACGGAGGCGACTGCGTTGTAGATTTCGCGCGGATTTATGCGGAGATCAGATTGTTATATGATATGATTTGACGAAGCGGCAGCTTAAAATGCTGCCGTCCATCACATTTAGATTGTCTCATTGTACAGCCGGGCAAGTAAAGTAACGAATATTTCGCAAAATTTTCAACGCGGATGGACGAACCCCTTGACAGAAAAATCTCTCTTTGCTACAATACCAGAGATTAGAAACGACTAACGTTATTTAGGCAGGCCTACCGCCTGCCCTCCGTTTCTGATTTTGCAAGGCCGGATTTTTCCTGTTTTTTTCAGGAAAAACCGGGACGTGAAAAAAGTGCTGCCGGCACCCGGCAGCCTGTGCCGGACGGATAGTGGCGCGATCATTCCCCTATCCGGATCATGAAGCAGAGAGGAGAGATTACAATGAACTATTTTGAAATTGTCAGTGTCATTGGCAGGGAGATTCTGGATTCGCGCGGCAATCCGACCGTGGAGGCGGAGGTGACGCTCGCGGATGGTACAACGGGCAGAGGGACGGCTCCGAGCGGCGCGTCCACAGGCGAGTTTGAAGCTTTGGAGCTTCGCGACGGAGATAAGAGCCGGTATCTGGGCAAGGGCGTAACGAAGGCGGTTGAAAACATTAATACCGTGATCAGTAAGGCGGTCACCGGAATCGACGCGACTGACACCTATGCGGTGGATGCCGCTATGATCAAGGCGGATGGTACAAAGGATAAGTCCAATCTTGGGGCGAACGCGATCCTGGCTGTGTCGATCGCGGCTGCGCGCGCTGCCGCGCTTTCTCTGGAGATGCCCCTGTACCGCTTCCTTGGCGGTGTGTCCGGCAACCGACTGCCGGTGCCGATGATGAATATTTTAAACGGCGGCGCCCATGCGGCCAACACAGTAGACACGCAGGAGTTTATGATTATGCCGGTCGGCGCGCCAAGCTTTAAGGAGGCGCTCAGATGGTGCGCGGAGGTGTTCCACAGTCTCTCAAAGATTCTGAAAGGAAAAGGCCTGGCCACTTCTGTCGGGGATGAAGGAGGCTTTGCCCCGGATCTTTCCAGCGATGAGGAGACCATTGAGACGATCCTTGAGGCGGTGAAAGCGGCGGGCTATGAGCCGGGCAGAGACTTTATGATCGCGATGGACGCCGCCTCCTCCGAGTGGAAGAGTGAGAAGGGCAAGGGCTTCTACCATCAGCCGAAGTCAGGCCGCGATTTCTCTTCTGAGGAATTGATCAGTCATTGGGAGAGCCTTGTAGAGAAGTATCCGATCATCTCCATCGAGGACGCGCTGGACGAGGAAGACTGGGAGGGCTGGCAGCTGCTGACAAAGAGACTCGGCGGCAAGGTGCAGCTGGTAGGCGACGATTTGTTTGTGACGAACACGGAGAGACTGAAAAAGGGAATTGACAATGGCTGCGGCAATTCCATCCTGATCAAGCTCAATCAGATTGGTTCCGTGTCTGAAACGCTCGAAGCGATCAAGATGGCGCATAATGCCGGCTATACCGCGATTGCTTCCCACCGCTCCGGCGAAACGGAGGACACCACGATCGCCGACCTGGCGGTCGCGCTGAACACCTGCCAGATCAAGACCGGCGCCCCGAGCCGTTCCGAGCGCGTGGCGAAATACAACCAGCTGCTGCGGATTGAAGAGCAGTTAGGCTCTGCGGCCGTATATCCGGGCATGGACGCGTTTCACGTGACGAGGTGAAATATAAGGCAGAGAGTTTGTGCGAGACGGAACGCCCATCAAGCCTTAGACATATGACGCGCAAGCGGCATATAGCTTTCGAAGAAGGCGGTCTGTGGCCTGCTGTTCTGAATAGTTACAATTCAGTTAAAAAAATACAAGATGCATACATACTGTATCTTGTATTTTTTTATGCTTATAAACACATGATATTCCAAAAACCGACAAATTATTACAAAATATTACAAAATTATTACATAGCGAAATTAATGCAGAAAAGAATGCCCAAAGGTTCGAGAAGACCCCGGAAAATAACGATTTTCAGGAATCATACATATTTTTGATGCTTTTCTGTCAGTTGAAAAAATTACATAAAAAGATACTAAAAACATAAAAATCACGCCTTAATTGCAGATAAAGACATTTTTTGACGAAAAAAATCGAAAGAAATATTACAAAAATGTGAAAAAAGTATTGACACAATAAGTGAAAGTATTTATAATACAGATAACCTGATAACGGCGGGTATAAACGATAAGGGGCATTACCCATTCCTCTGGGGAGACGGGACGGGAAAGCCGCAGGGAGCCTTCATAATTCAGGATATCTTACCCGGATAAACCGGAATAGAAATTTTGCCATTCTGCGCAAAATCGTCTGTAAGTGCCTGATTAGAAACAGCTTTGACGCGGCAATTCCTCCAGTACATAAATCCACGTATGTACCGGGGAAAATAAAAACGCACAGGAGAGTTTATATGCTGTTATTGTACAGGGAAAGGACTTTGATTCGCCTTGCGAAATGCTCACGATGTCTGCAGACGATCGCGATTCTGCTGCTTGGCATTTTTCTGACTGGCGCTGTAGCGTGGATGATCTCGGAATATAACACTGGAGGGCGCGGCCGTGTGTACGCGGTCAGCTCTTCATCAGAGAGTGGCGGCAGCCAGGAAATACAGGCCGGATTGATGGGCGTGGTGAATGCCGTGGCAGATATGGAGCGGTACGCGGACGAGACAAGAGTAGTCAGCGTGGCGGATTCAAAGGACGAGGTGCTGGCGGGAGCCAGCGGTGTAGACAGGAGGGCGATTCGTCAGTCGGTGTTTTCTCAGGCGACGTCCGGGGCGCGGCAGCTGAGTTATTACACGCTGCAGACGGTGAAGGACAACCAGATGTCCTCGACGGATTATTATACACTGCTGAGGATTGTTGAGGCAGAGGCTACCGGAGAGGATATTATGAGCAAGATGATGGTTGCCGGCGTCGTGCTGAACCGTACCCAGGATTCTCATTTCCCGGACACGATTTATGAAGTCGTGTATCAGGACTCACAGTTCCAGCCCATAGCGGACGGAAGGATTGATACCTGTACCGTGACCGACGAAACTGTCGAAGCGGTAGAGCGAGTTCTGGCGGGAGAGGATTATACTCAGGGGGCACTGTTCTTCGTTGCACGTGACGCTGCTGACACGTCGAACCTCGCCTGGTTTGATTCCAGTCTTGTCTGGCTCTTTGAATACGGCGGGCATGACTTCTATACATACCAGAGTGAAGGTGAGTGACTGTCTGCACAGAATAAAATTCAGAAAAAAGCTGTTGCATTTTCCATTGCAACAGCTTTTTTCATGTGCTATCATATAGAACGGATGAAAAATCCATTGTGTCATATCATAATGATTCGAGCGACAAAAGGACATGAGTTCCATTCCTGACCCTGTGTCCCTTGTATCATCATAATCAAAGAAAAAAGGAAGAAAAAACGATGGACTTGATGTATACCAGTACCAGAAGCGCGGATATTCAGGTAACGGCTTCCCAGGCAATTTTAAAGGGACTTTCTCCGGACGGAGGTCTCTTTGTCCCGGAGCAGTTTCCTGCATTGGAGGTTTCTTTAGCTGATCTGGCCGGAATGTCGTACCGGCAGACAGCGTATGAGGTGATGAAGCAGTTCCTGACCGACTATACGGAGGAGGAGCTAAAGGACTGTATCCGCAGGGCATATGACGATAAATTTGATACAGAGGAGATTGCGCCTCTGAAAGACGCGGACGGGGTGCACTATCTGGAGCTGTTCCACGGCGCGACGATCGCTTTCAAGGATATGGCGCTTTCGATCCTGCCTTATCTGATGACGACGGCGGCGAAGAAAAACCATGAGACGCGGGAAATCGTGATTCTGACAGCCACCTCGGGTGATACGGGCAAGGCTGCTCTCGCCGGGTTTGCGGATGTGCCGGGGACCAGGATTATTGTGTTTTATCCGAAAAACGGAGTCAGCCCCGTCCAGGAAAAGCAGATGGTGACCCAGAAGGGCGCCAACACCTGCGTGATCGGCATTCATGGGAATTTTGACGACGCGCAGACTGGAGTGAAACGCCTGTTTTCAGACAAGGAGCTTGAGGCGGAGCTTTCCTCAGAGGGCTTCTGTTTTTCGTCTGCGAATTCCATCAATATCGGCCGCCTGGTGCCGCAGGTGGTCTATTATGTGTACGCATACGGCTGCCTGCTAAAGGAGGGAGCGCTCTCGGCCGGAGAGCCGATGAATGTCGTAGTGCCTACCGGCAATTTCGGCAATATTCTGGCTGCTTTTTACGCAAAGAACATGGGTCTTCCGATCGGGAAGCTGATCTGTGCCTCGAATGAGAACAAGGTGCTGTATGACTTCTTCCAGACTGGCGTATACGACAGGAACAGGGACTTTATTCTGACATCCTCACCATCCATGGACATCCTGATTTCCAGCAACCTGGAGCGCCTGATTTACCATGCCTGTGGGAAGGATGCCGCAAAAAATGCCGCGCTGATGCGGGAGCTCACACAGAAGGGACGCTATGAGGTGACGGAAGAGATGGCTGCCGCCATGAGCGACTTTGCCGGCGGCTACGCAACGGAAGAACAGACCGCTGCGGAGATCCGGCGTGTATATGAGCAGTGCGGTTATGTGCTGGACACTCACACTGCGGTAGCTTCGAGCGTTTACCATACCAGCTTTGCCGGCAAATGCAGCGGCGTGCCTGCCGTGATAGCCTCCACGGCGAGTCCCTACAAATTTGCCCGCAGCGTGATGACCGCGATTGACCTTAAGTATGACGAAATGGACGATTTTGCGCTGATTGACGAGCTTCAGAAAATAGCCGGGACGAAGATTCCGCGTGCGATCGAGGAGATCCGCACGGCGCCTGTGCTGCATAACACGGTAATTGAAAAAGAGGAGATGAAAGCGGCGGTGAAACGATTCCTGTGCCATTAATCTTCTGTGGCTGTCTGCTGTTTTATCGGCTGCCTGGCCATTTAAAAGCTTACTTTAACCCGGATAAATCGGAACAGAAATTTTGCCATTTTGTGCAGGAAATTCGTTTTTAAGTGCCTGAAGAAAAGTATGAGGGCAGAGGAAGAATTTTCATTCCGGCAGGCCCGGAAAAAGAGGAGGAACGAATATGTCGAGTGTTTCTTTTTATATCATGATTGATTTTTTAATCATCGGCTGCGGTATCTATATTATCGCGCAGTATGCGTTTATGGCGCGGACACATGAGCTCCGGCAGAATATGATGCTGCCGAAGGAGCTGCATATTGCCCGATGTAAGGATGTTGAAGGCTATATCCGGACGATCGGGAAAAAACAGCTGGCATTCGGTATCGCCAGTACCGTCTGCGGAGTCCTTTCTCTGGTTCAGGATCTGGTCGGGAGCGTGAATATTTATATTTCCATGGCGGCGATGGTAATATTTATTGTTCTCTGCATCTGGTACGGACGAGAGTCCAAAAAGGCGATTGAGAAATATTGGTGATCAGATGCCCGCAAAAAGGTAGTTAAGAGGGGTAATAAGGATGGCAAGTAAAAATGACAGAGCCTTTGGCTTTTTAAGATCGTTATTTATTGGCCTGGCAGTTGCGCTGCTGGTCCTTCTGGGGGTGATAGGATACAGGCTCTACAGAAGCATGACCAGGGAAATTGAGGATTCGGATGTTGTTTACGTAGATGACACGGAAACGGCGGAGACATTTACCGCCGCCTCTGATACGGATGCTTCGTCAGAAACAGATGCCGCGTCAGAAACCAATGGCGGGCAGGACACAGAGGCGGACGCTGCGTCAGGGTCTGACAGTTCACTGGATGCGGAGGCTGACACGGTGTCTGTGTCCGACAACACGCAGGATGAGGAAGAGGATTCTTCTTCCGGTACAGATGATACACAGACCGCGGATGGGACCGCCTCAGCTGAGACGGACGCTGCGCAGGATGCAGATGCCGCGTTTGATGCGGACGGTTCGCAAAGCTCGGACACAGATTCGTCCTCCGGGACGGATGACGCGCAGGACGCGGAGGAGACGAGTACGGACGATGTCGTCGTGATTGAGGGTGAGATAGTGGACTCTTCATCTGACACAGGCACGGCGGCGGATTCCTCATCTGCCGCGTCTGAGGAGGCGGAAGAGTCTACTGGCGTATATTCCACACTGAATGCCGCATGCAATTTCCGCAGCGAGGCAGGATACGAGGATGCTGACGGAAACGATACGACAATCTCCGTCTGTGCTTATGGTACTGTGGTGGAGGTACTTGAAAAGGTCGGCGGCTGGACAAAGGTAAGGATCGACGGCGTGGTTGGTTATGTGGGCGCTCAGTTTGTTACGGATACGGACACAGATACAGATACAGGCGATGAATAGCCGCCGCCGGTCTGCAGCATGTATCACGGCACAGGTGCCTCATGAGCAGAATGCAAATGAAATGCTTTGGGCGGCAGAAGGGTATAAGACTCGTAACTATGAAGGTACTGAGCGGTTACGAATGATACAGACAATCAGGCCAGACAGAGGAGAACATACAAAAAATGATACTTTCCTGCCAGAATATTTCAAAGGCGTTTGGGACGGATGTGATCGTTTCTGACGCGTCATTTCACCTTGAGGAACGGGAGAAAGCCGCTATTGTTGGGATGAATGGCGCCGGCAAGACGACGATCCTGCGGATGATTGCGGGAGAGCTTGACCCGGATAGCGGCGCTGTTTCCATTACCCGCGGCAAAAAGCTGGGCTACTTAAGACAGCATCAGGATGTAAACAGTACCGCGACGATTTATGAGGAAATGCTGAAGGTTAAAAGTGACCTGCTGCAGATGGAGCAGTCCCTCCGTGAGATGGAGGCCAGGATGCGGACCCTTTCCGAAGGTTCCCTGGCAAAAGACTCAGGAGCGAATGATTCTGCAGTGAAAGCTTCGGCAGCGAATGGCTCGGCAGCAAATGAATCAGCAGTAAATGGTTCTGTGGATGAGTATACATTGCTCATGGAGCGGTACAACCGTGTTTCTACTGAGTTTGAAAACCGAAACGGATATGCGATTCAGAGTGAGGTGACGGGAGTGCTCAAGGGCCTTGGCTTTACCGAGGAGGATTTTGGGCGCCCCGTCTGCACACTCTCCGGCGGACAGAAGACGCGCGTGGCACTGGGCAGGCTGCTTCTGGATGAGCCGGACGTGCTGCTTCTGGATGAGCCTACGAACCATCTGGATATGAGCTCCATCGCGTGGCTGGAAGGGTACCTGCAGAATTATGCGAAGGCGGTGCTGATTGTCGCGCATGACCGTTATTTTCTGAACCGTGTCGCCGCAAAGATTTTTGAACTGGACAACGGACGGGTGACGACCTTTGAGGGGGATTACAGTGCCTACTCGCAGAAAAAAGCCCGGATGCGTGAGATTCAGTGGAAGGCCTGGCTGAATCAGCAGCAGGAGATCCGTCACCAGGAAGCAGTCATCACGAAGCTGAAATCCTTTAACCGGGAAAAATCGATCAAGCGTGCCGAGAGCCGCGAAAAGATGCTCGATAAGATCGAGGTCCTCGAAAAACCGTCAGAGGTCAGAGCGGACATGCATCTGCGTTTTTCCCCGCGCACACCGAGCGGAAATGATGTGCTGCAGGTACGCCATCTGGCGAAGTCCTGGCCGGGGAACCAGCTTTTTTCGGATCTGAATTTTGAAATTCGCCGCGGCGAACGGGTCGCCGTGATCGGGGATAACGGCACGGGAAAGACCACTATACTGAAAATCATTAACGGACTGGAGCAGGCCGATGCGGGTGCCTTTACCATCGGAAGCCGCGTACAGATCGGATATTACGATCAGGAGCATCAGCTTTTGCATATGAACAAGACGCTGTTTGAAGAGATTTCGGATGTCTATCCGGATATGACAGAGACCGAGATCCGCAGTGTCCTGGCTTCTTTTTTGTTTACCGGGGACGATGCCTATAAGCGGGTTGGCGACTTAAGCGGCGGCGAGCGCGGGAGACTCGCGCTTTCCCGGCTGATGCTTTCCAACGCGAATTTCCTGATACTGGATGAGCCGACCAACCACCTGGATATTACATCGAAGGAGATCCTGGAGGAGGCGCTGCGAAATTATACCGGAACAGTGCTCTATGTGTCACACGACCGCTATTTTATCAATCAGACGGCTACGCGGATTCTGGAGCTGAAAAACCGGGCGCTGGTCAATTATCTGGGAAATTATGATTATTATCTGGAAAAGACGGAGGAGCTGACAAGGATCTATGCCCCGGCGTCATCGGAAAAGGAAAGCATCAGCACTTCCGCTTCCAAAGAAGAACGCGCGCGGCGCAAGGAAGAGCTTTCTGCGAAACGTCGGCAGCAGAATGAGCTGAAACGGACGGAAGAACGCATTGGAGAGCTTGAGGAACGAGACCGGGCAATCGACGCGCTTCTGGCGGATGAGACGGTTTTTACGGATGTGGACCGATGCCTGGAGCTGACGAGGGAGAAGGCGTCGGTGTCGGAGGAGCTGGAAAAGCTCTATGAAAAGTGGGAACAGCTGGCCGAATAAGCAGGAACTAATAGAAAAGAGGAAAAACAGTGTCGGAACATGAGATTTCAAAGGCGGTGGTCAAGCGGCTGCCGCGGTATTACCGGTATCTTGGCGATCTTATAAATGCGAACGTCGAACGGATTTCTTCCAATGAGCTCAGCACCATGATGAATGTGACTGCGTCGCAGATACGCCAGGATCTGAACAATTTTGGCGGCTTTGGCCAGCAGGGGTATGGCTATAATGTGAAATATCTCCACAGTGAGATCGGGAAAATTCTGGGTCTGGACAAATCCTATAACATGGTGATTGTAGGCGGCGGACATCTGGGGCAGGCACTCGCGAACTATGTCAACTTTGAACGGCGCGGATTTTCTATTATCGGGATTTTTGATATTAATCCGGCACTGGATGGAAAGATCGTCCGCGGGATTCCGATCCGTATGACGGATGAGCTGCCGCAGTTTCTGAAGGAAAATGAGATTCAGATAGCTGCTCTTACGCTTCCCAAAAACGGCGCGGAAGCAATCGCACCGGTTCTGGTCGAGAATGGAGTAAAGGCTATCTGGAATTTTGCACATACAGACCTGCACGTCCCGGAGGATGTGGTGGTGGAAAATGTTCACCTTTCAGAAAGCCTGATGCAGCTGTCCTACGACCTGAATCACCGAAAAACAGAGAAGCAGTAGCAGCGAGGGAGGCGGCGTATGGAGAGACTTCTTAACGCAGGACAGATGAAGGCGTGCGACGAATATACGATCCGGCAGATTGGAATTCCGTCCGCTGTGTTAATGGAGAGAGCAGCCCTGGCTGTCGTGGAAGAGATGAAAAAAGCCCGCCTGGATCTGTCGCGGGTTCTGGTAGTCTGTGGCTCCGGGAATAATGGCGGCGACGGATTTGCCATCGCGAGACTTCTTTGGCAGTCATGTGCTTCAGCCCGGGGTTTCTGCGGTTCAGCTTGGAAAAATCCTGGCGTGAACGGAAATTATCCGGCAGGAGCGGGTCACGTGACGGTTGCATTTGTCGGAAGAGAAGCCTCTATGAGTGACGAAACCCGGCTGCAGAAGAAAATTTGTGAAAATCTGGGGTTAAAAACCAGCAGTAATTTCATGGATGCGGAATATACTGTTATAGTAGACGCGGTTTTTGGCATCGGGCTTTCGAGACCGGTGGAAGGACATTACGAGGAGGTAATCCACTGGGTTAACTCCCAGAGGGCGAAACGGGTAGCTGTGGATATCCCGTCTGGCATCAGCGCGGATGACGGGCGTGTGATGGGTGTCGCGGTGAACGCGGAGCTGACGGTGACCTTTGCGGCTCGCAAGATCGGGCAGATTCTTTATCCGGGCGCCGCATATTGCGGACAGCTGATCTGCAGGGATATTGGGATTTGTACGGATGCAGAGAATCCGTTTGTTTTTACATATACAGAACACGATCTGGACAGGATTCCGGCGCGCAGCGCATATTCCAATAAAGGAACCTACGGAAAGCTTCTGCTGATCGCCGGCAGTGAGGGAATGAGCGGTGCTGCGGTGCTCTCGGCAAAAAGTGCTTTTCGTTCCGGATGTGGGATGGTGCGTATTTTTACACCTGAATGTAACCGGACGGTGATTCAGACCTGCCTGCCTGAGGCGATAGTCACCGCCTGGGATCCGCATGCTTCTGCAGAAGCTTCAGAGAGGCTTTTGAAAAACGCACTTGACTGGTCCGATGCCGCCTGCATCGGGCCGGGTTTGGGCACATCCTGCCAGGCTGCGTCACTACTGCAATTTACTCTCAGGCAATATGAGAGGCCTCTGGTAATAGACGCAGATGCTCTGAATCTCCTTGCGCTGAATCGAGGAGAACAGGATGAACAGGGAGAACTGGAAGAACAGAAAGGACAGGAAGGACAGAAGATTGCCGGGAGTCTCTGGAGCAGTCTTGCCGGAATGAGCGGTAAACGGATTCTGACGCCTCACATCGGAGAAATGGCCCGTCTTACAGGGAAAGACAGAGCTTTGATAGCCAGAGACCTGATTGAGTCATCACGCTCCCTTGCCGAAGCGTGGGGCGTGGTCTGTGTCCTGAAGGATGCCCGGACTGCGGTATCTGACGGAAATCAGGTATACCTGAACACCTCCGGGAACGATGGAATGGCTGTCGCCGGGAGCGGGGATGTGCTATCCGGTCTGATCAGCGGCCTGCTCGCACAGAGGATGCCTTGCTTTGACGCGGCAGTGCTGGGAGTTTATCTGCATGGACTCGCCGGAGACCTTGCGCAGAAGGAGCTTGGCTCTTATGGAATGATCGCGGGGGACATCGCGGAGCGTGTCGGCCAGGTGATGCGAACGACAAAGCCGACTTTGCACATATTGTCTGAGCGTTGTGGAGATCGGTGGAACTTAGGAGGAACGCATGAGCGTACATAATCGAATTACAGCATATATTCATATGGGGGCAATCGCGCAGAATCTGCGCGTGATCAAGGAAAATCTGCGGGTCGGCACGAAGATTATGGCCGTAATCAAGACAGACGGATATGGTCACGGCGCAGTTCCGATCGCGCGGATGCTGGAGCCGGATGAGGATATCTGGGGATATGCTGTGGCAGCAGTATCCGAGGCCAGGGAGCTGCGAAATGCGGGACTGAAGAAGCCGATCCTTGTGCTGGGATATACGTTTGCCGAAGACTATAGCTGGATGGCGCGGCACGGCGTCCGTCCGACTGTGTTCACCAGTCAGATGGCGCGGGAATTCGCCTGTGAGGCTTCTGCACAGATCCCTGGAGGATTCACATCGGGTAAAACCCCGGTACACCTCGCGGTCGATACGGGAATGTCCAGAATCGGTGTACCGGATACCCCGGAGGGTCTTGATGAAGCACTTTCAATCGCTCAGATGGACGGCCTTCAGATTGAGGGAGTCTTTACCCATTTTGCAAGGGCGGACGAGAAAGAAAAAAGCTCCGCCAGAAGTCAGATGGAGCGGTTTGCTGGATTTTGCGACAGTCTTAATGAACACGGCGTTACAGGCTTTATGCGCCATTGCTCCAACAGCGCAGGCATCCTGGAGCTTCCGAACGCGAATATGGATATGGTGCGCGCGGGGATCATCCTTTACGGAATCTATCCGTCTGATGAGATGGATCGGGAGAGAAATCATCTGTATCCCGTGATGGAGCTGAAATCTCATATCGTCTGCCTGAAACGGATTCCGGCGGGGACTCCGGTGAGCTATGGAGGGACCTTTGTCTCCGAAAAAGAAATGGAAATTGCCACCATTCCCACTGGCTACGGCGACGGTTATCCCCGCAGCCTGAGCAATCGGGGGAATGTCCTGATACGGGGAAAACGCGCTCGTATCCTCGGACGTGTGTGCATGGATCAGTTCATGGCGGATGTGACCGGTTTTCATGCTGAACTGCTCGACGAAGTAACCCTGCTGGGCAAGAACGGCGAAGAAGAGATCACGGTGGATGAACTGGGCGCTGTCTCAGGAAGGTTTCCTTACGAATTTGTCTGTGATATCGGAAAACGCGTACCTCGTGTATATATTGACTGAGTCCTAAGATAAGCAAATGGCTTCGTGCCGCATTGACAGATGATGCACAGGCTGCAGCTGATTTGTTCTTTGACCGAAAACCGGTACGTGTCAGTCAGGATTTTTGTCTCATAAAATCATGAATTTATGAATATACAAAGGATTTCTGGGAATACTTGAGTAATGAAAATACTTAAGTAATGATTATTAGAAAAAAGCTGAGAAGGCAAAACGACAGAACTTCAGAATTTTTTGTATAGGAGTGTGATTTTGTGAATATCCGAAGAGGTGATATCTATTATGCGGATTTGAGACCTGTGATTGGCTCGGAGCAGGGCGGTATCCGTCCGGTCCTGATTATTCAGAATGATGTCGGCAACCGGCACAGTCCGACCGTGATCTGCGCGGCCATTACGTCCAGAATGAATAAAGCAAAGCTCCCGACGCATGTGGAGATTGATTCCACAAGATATGAGATCGTAAAGGATTCTGTGATCCTTCTGGAGCAGCTGCGCACGATTGATAAAAAAAGATTGAAGGATCGCGTCTGTCATGTAGATTATGAGCTGCTGGAGCAGGTAGACCGGGCTCTGAAAATCAGCCTGGAATTACAGATTTTGCCACAGGAGGGCGTGCGGTCCCGCAGGCAGGCCTGTCTCGCATCCAATCATGCGGAGCTGCTTACATAAGCTCCGCAGTTGAGAAGTACAGATAGTCACACGTTATGCCCGCGCCACGCACCCCGCTGCGCGGGTTCTGCGTGCCAGTGACACGCGTTTTATGTCCCGATTTTCGTAGAAAATCGAGGACGCAGGGACCGACCGAAGCGGAGCGTAAACCGGAGAGAACAAGTAACTACAGATGATCAAAAAACAGATAGAACCTTGACGAACGAACCCGAAAATGGTATCCTGTTACAGGAAATGATGCAAAAGAGCGCAGAACATGCGGTTTCCGTGGTATCGTTTCATTTTATGAATTTGAAAAGGAGCAGGATGATATGTCAGGGCATTCTAAATTTGCGAATATTAAGCATAAGAAAGAAAAAAACGACGCGGCAAAAGGGAAAATTTTTACTATTATCGGACGCGAGCTTGCTGTAGCGGTGAAGGAGGGCGGTCCGGATCCGGCGAATAACAGCCGTCTCCGTGATGTAATCGCGAAGGCAAAGGCGAATAACATGCCGAATGACACCATCGACCGCGGCATCAAGAAGGCTGCCGGCGAGATGGGAAACGTTAATTATGAGTATGTGACGTATGAAGGCTATGGACCGGGCGGAATCGCGATTATCGTGGAGGCGCTTACGGATAATAAGAACCGTACCTATTCAAATGTCCGCAACGCATTCACCAAGGGAAGCGGCACGATCGGCACACAGGGGTGCGTCTCGTATATGTTTGATAAAAAGGGACAGATCATTATTGACCGCGAAGAGTGCGATATGGAGCCGGACGACCTGATGATGATGGCATTGGATGCCGGCGCGGAGGATTTTTCTGAGGAAGAGGACAGCTTTGAAATTCTGACCGATCCGGATGATTTCAGCCAGGTGCGACAGGCGCTGGAGGACGAGGGGATTGTGATGGCTTCCGCCGAGATCACAATGATCCCGCAGACCTACGTTTCACTGACGGATGAGACGGATATCAGACAGCTGAACCGTACATTGGACCTGCTCGATGATGATGACGACGTGCAGGCGGTATATACGAACCTGGAAGAGTGAGAATATGGACGATTATCAGACAAGTATGGAAGGAACTCCCAGGCTTCTTGACTGCTGCGGCGGCAGGGTGATGGAGTATTTCCAGAAAAAGAACTATACAGATGCGTTTCAGACGATGTATCAGGAGAACATCTCTGTTTTTGACGCAATTGAAAAGCATTACAAGACTGAGGAAGGCGGAGAAAAATTTCTGACAGAGCTGGCTGATGCTCTGACAGCGTATGCTCAGGAACAGCTTGACGCTTGTACCCGCAAGAGTAAGAAGGAACACCTGCTGATGGATTTGAATCTGACCATGGCTGTCTTTGTTCTGCCCATGGTACTGGAGTTCCATGGCGAGTCCTCCAAACCGCTCTCTGAAAGCATGGTCGCCTCCTGGAAACGGCAATTTCCGAAGACTAATATCCAGGCGGCTGATTTTTCGACGATAGAGGCCGGCTTTCATAAGACCTGGTGCTATATTACGACGGCAGTCTGCCGGACATTTGGAAAGCCGGACGACTGCTATGAGCTGGCCACTCTGCGGGATTACCGGGATACCTATCTGGCCGAAAGCCCCGGCGGAGCGGAGCTGATTCTGGAGTATTATGACAAGGCTCCCAGCATCGTGAAGCATATCGACCAGCAGCCGGACGCAGAGTCCATTTATCGTTCCATCTGGGACGAGTGGCTTTCCCCCTGCATTTCCATGATTGAGGACGGCAGGAAGGAAGAATGCCGTGAACACTATGTCGATATGGTGCATACGCTGCAAAAGGAATATTTTCACAGTGTGAAGTAAAAAAGACCGCAGCTGTGAAAATACTGAACAGCTAAAAAAGATCTTAGCTGTGAAAATACTGAACGGTTGAAAAAGATCTCTGCAGGCTTCCGCAGATATACATAATAATTCCCACTTCCGGGCATACTCTGATTCAGGACATCCAGATACGGAGCATAAGGATCAGGAAATTCCAGGAGGGAGAATATGGATATGGGTCATGTATACAGGGATCAGGGACAGGATACAAAAAACACGCAGGACGTGGAAAAAGCGCGGCGCGAGGCCATCCGGGATACCGGGGAAGTATCGCTGCACGGAAGGATTCATCTGCTGACCGTTATCGGTGAAATCGAAGGGCATGACTGTCTTCCGGGCAATTCCAAAACAACAAAATATGAGCATGTGCTGCCGAAGCTGGCGGAGATTGAGGCGGATCCTCGTATCGAGGGACTTCTGATTCTGCTCAATACCGTGGGGGGAGACGTCGAGGCGGGACTGGCGATCGCGGAAATGATCGCTTCCCTGAGCAAGCCGACCGTATCGCTGGTGCTTGGCGGCAGCCATTCCATCGGCGTTCCGATTGCTGTTTCTACCAATTATTCCTTCATCGTAAAGACCGGTACGATGGTGATCCATCCGGTCCGCATGAACGGCACCGTGATAGGCGCGCCTCAGACCTATGATTATTTTAAACAGATGCAGGACCGCATTCTGGGCTTTATCAGCGACCATTCCAGAGCCTCCAGGGACCGGCTCGAGGAGCTCATGCTGGATACCGGGATTCTCACAAAGGATCTCGGAACGATCCTTGTCGGGCAGGAAGCCGTAAAGGAAGGATTGATCGACGAGATCGGCGGGATCGGGGAAGCGCTCAGGAAGCTTTACGAATTGACGAAAAGCAATCAATAAAGATTTATTTAATAAAAATCAACCAGTGAAAATCGTGCGAGGGAAATCGTTTCGCATAACACTTCAAAATCTGACGATTTTGTCATTCATTTGTCGTCTGTGAGCTGCGCTGGCTGCCCATTCCGATAAATGAAACTGCGCGTCTCGGAGGCGGCCATGACTATCTTTCAGTCTATATTACTTGGGATTGTACAGGGACTGACCGAGTTTTTGCCTGTCAGCAGCTCGGGTCACCTTGCCATATTGGAGAATATTTTCCATGTCGAGACGGACGGCGGCATGCTTTTTGATATTATGCTGCATATCGGGACACTTGCCGTCGTCTTTGTGGTGTATCGCAGAGATATCTGGAAAATGATCCGGGAGACTGTATTTATGATCGGGGATGCTTTTTACAATCTCCATATCTTTGCCCTTAATAAAATACATAAAACTTCTTTGAAATACAAAAAAATGATCCGCAACAGCTACCGGAAATTTGTACTGCTGGTACTGATTTCCACCATTCCGACAGCGGTGATCGGCTATCTCGGGAAGAAACTGATATCGGACGCCTCAGAGACGCTGCTGATCCCCGGGATCTGCCTGCTGATCACGGCGGTGCTGCTGCTGATGGCGGACACGGTGCAGGAAGGCTCGAAGCTGCCGCGTGACACAGTCAGCAGGGACGCCCTGCTGATCGGAGCTGCACAGGGGTGCGCGACGCTGCCGGGACTTTCACGGTCAGGGACGACGATTGCAGTCTGCCTGCTCTGCGGTCTCGACCGGCGTTTTGCTGTAAAGTATTCATTTATCCTGTCCATACCTGCAATACTCGGTGCAGCTGTGCTGGAAATTGGAGACGTGATTGCGGAGCCTGTCAGTGCGCAGCAGGTGGGGGTTTATTCAGTGGGAATGATTTTCGCCGCGCTGGTTGGATATATTTGCATCAAGACCATGCTGGTGATTGTCCGAAATAAAAAGTTTATTTATTTTTCTGTGTATTGCGCAGTTGTTGGCGTGATCGCAATTGGGGCCCATTTTCTTCTGTAGGATATTATGTTTGCTGTTCAAAGAGGCCCTGACACTTGCTGTCAGGCTGCACCGAAAGGCTTTTTCAGGTTATGGGTGCTGAAACAGAGCTGGCTGGTACAAAAGATGAGGGAAAGTCAGGCTGCACCGAAAAGCTTTTTGCAGGTTATGGGGTTGAAAGGGGAGTTAGGTTTGGCATCAAATGCTGAAAAAAAGAAGACTGCGGCGGTAACGAAACAACCCTCCGCGCAGAAAAAGAAGGGGAATTCTACGAGCAGCCGCAGCAGGAGCAAAAAGACGGCTGCTTCTGTTTCTGATGAAAGAACATTTGTAAGCAGGTCGTCCTCCGGGCGCGCAAGGACCGGCGCCAGCTCCTCCGGGCGAGGCACGAGCAGCCTGGGGACCGAAACAGATCTGCCTGTGCAGACCTCCCAGTATGGCGGCTCCTCTCTTTTCAGAGAAGCGGCACTGTGGCTGATACTGGCTTTTTGCATCTTTGTGTTTATCAGCTTTTTTGGGATAGGCGGCTTTGTCGGCAGCATGTTCTCAGATATTTGCTTCGGTATTTTTGGAATCGCGGCGTGGGTGTTTCCACTGCTGCTGTTTTTGGCGTGCGCGTTCTGGATTTCCAAC
Source organism: Lachnospiraceae bacterium (assembly GCA_021201665.1). Lineage (GTDB taxonomy): Bacteria > Bacillota > Clostridia > Lachnospirales > Lachnospiraceae > Choladousia. The sequence goes on from JAJQEO010000007.1 coordinate 17,330, forward strand.
CAGGGGAGCCGTCTGGCAGCCATAAAGTTTGGTTCCTGCGCCCTGCTGTATCTTTGCATCTGCTGCTTTGCGGCACTGCTTGAGGGTGAGTATGGCGGAGTATATCAGATCGGAAAGCTTTATGCGCGCTGCGCGGCCGGAAAGCAGGGAGGCGGAGTGATTGGCGGCACAGTCTGTTATGTGCTTGCCCCGGCGCTAGGAAAATCAGGCACCGGTGTGCTGCTCGGAGTGTTTGCCCTGATCGCCCTGGTATTGATCTCTCAGAAATCGCTTCTGGGCGGGATGAAATCGAGAGGAGGCAGTCTCTGGCAGTCCGCGAAGGAATCTTCAACACGCCACAGAGACAAACGCAGGGAATCGGCCGCGGAACGCAGAGAAAGACGCAGAGAATCGGCTCGGGATCGCCAGGAAGAGGAGGGCGCAACAGCTGCGGACGATTACCAGAATGGATTCCGGGACGAAGGCAGAGAAATGGCTGCGGAGCGCCGGGAGGAGCGTGAAAAACACGGAGAACGGGAACGTTCCGAGGTGGTCTGGGGCGGCCGCGCGAAAAAGTCCCCTCGCTGGGAAGACTCTGAAGGAACGTGGGAGGTACAGAGGGAGCCTGTGCCTGTTTATCCGATTCATGAGAGCGTGATATACCCGGCCGCGGCAGAATACACTTCCGTGAGCCGAAAAGGCACGAAAGCAGCCAGTAAAACAGCTGCCGCAAAAGCGGCTCCTTCGGAGGACAAAGACCGCCAGCTGGATGTTTCTGTGATGTTTTATCCACAAACGGAAACAAAAAGGAAACGCCGTCATGCGAGCGGTGTGACATTGAATACGAAGATTACGGGAAACAGAGAAGAACCCGCAGGGATGACCGAGATCCTTCCGGAATCCTATGAGCCGGATGATGAAACAAGCTTTATCGATCTGGAGGAAACCTGTCAGGGCGAAGCGGGTCGGGACGGGTTCGCTCCATCGGGGACAGGGGCTAAATCAGAGAAAACCGGGACGTCTGTCTCCGCGCAGGATGGAATATTCTATCCGGATATGGGCGCACTGCATATTGAAGGCGAAGGACTTTCGGGTGAGGATACGACGGAAGCATTTGAAGAAAAAAGGCCAGGCGTAAAATCAGAGGAGGACAGACATTCCTTTACGAGGCTTGCTGAAGACGAATTTCCGCGCCTGGAGACGATTGACGGGCAATCCCCGAAAACGGGAGACGCTGGCGGGCATGTGAGTTCTTTCTCGGAACGGAACTCTGCCGGTACCGCGCAAAAAGCGCGGATAAAAACGAGCCAACGGGACTATTCGGAACAGCGGGAATCCCAGGAACCTGAGGAATCCAGGACTCAGTGGGAACAATCGGAATACCGGGAGAATCAGGGACAGAGAGATCTTCAGGAACAGCGTGAACGCTCGAACCAGCGAGAAGAAACAGATCAGTCGGATCAGTCAGAACAGTCGGCGCAAAAGGGCTCCAGGATCAAACGCAATCCCCGCTCTTCAGAGCAGGAGATTGCGGAAGGAATCGCGTCGGTGGAAGCAGAAGCGGCTGAGGCTGCAAAAGCAGCACCTCCGGAATATGTATTTCCGCCGCTGGAGCTTTTGAAAAAGGGTGCCGGTAAGTCGAAAAAAGGACAGGAGCAGGAGATCCGGCAGACTGCGGCCAAGCTGCAGCAGACGCTGAACAGCTTTGGCGTCCATGCGACTGTGACCAACGTGAGCTGCGGTCCGAGTGTGACGCGCTACGAGCTGCTCCCTGAGCAGGGAGTGAAGGTTAGCCGGATTGTCTCCCTCTCGGATGACATCAAGCTGAACCTGGCCGCTGCGGATATCCGTATTGAGGCCCCGATTCCGGGAAAATCCGCCGTAGGCATCGAAGTACCAAACGCGGAGAACGGCACGGTGCCGCTCCGCGATCTGCTGGAATCGGAGGAATTTCAGAATCATAAATCAAAGCTGGCGTTTGCCACCGGAAAGGATATCGGCGGCAAGGTCGTGGTGTCTGACATCGCGAAGATGCCCCATCTGCTGATCGCGGGTGCCACCGGCTCCGGTAAGTCGGTCTGTATCAATACTCTGATTATGAGTATTCTTTATAAGGCAAAGCCGGACGAGGTCAAGCTTATCATGATTGACCCGAAGGTCGTAGAGCTGAGTGTTTACAATGGCATTCCGCATTTGCTGATTCCTGTCGTGACAGATCCGAAAAAGGCAGCCGGGGCGCTGAACTGGGGCGTGGCGGAGATGACAGACCGTTACGCGAAGTTTGCCGAGGTAGGCGTCCGCGACCTGAAAGGCTATAACCAGAAAATAGAGGCTCTGGAAGATGTGGACGACCCGAACAAGCCGCAGAAGCTGCCGCAGATCGTGATTATCGTGGACGAGCTGGCCGACCTGATGATGGTCGCGCCCGGAGAGGTCGAGGATTCGATCTGCCGTCTGGCGCAGCTTGCGCGCGCGGCGGGCATTCACCTGATTATCGCGACGCAGAGACCCTCCGTAAATGTCATTACCGGACTGATCAAGGCGAACATGCCTTCCCGGATTGCGTTCTCCGTATCCTCCGGTGTGGATTCCCGCACGATTATCGACATGTACGGCGCGGAGAAGCTGCTCGGCAAGGGCGACATGCTTTTCTACCCGCAGGGATATCAGAAACCGGCGCGCGTGCAGGGCGCGTTTGTCTCCGATGAGGAGGTCTCTGATATTGTTGATTTCCTGAAGGAGAACAACAGCGCGTTCCCGGCCAGTACGGATATGGAAGAGAAAATCGCGAAAGCACAGAGCTCCGCCGCTGCGGCCAAAAACGGGTCGGATACGGATGAGCTGTTCGCCGAGGCCGGAAAGTTTATCATTGAAAAGGACAAGGCGTCCATCGGCATGCTCCAGCGGGTCTTCAAAATCGGATTCAACCGCGCCGCCCGGATTATGGACCAGCTTTCCGAGGCCGGAGTCGTCGGACCGGAGGAAGGGACCAAGCCCCGCAAGATCCTGATGTCCATGGAACAGTTTGAAAACTATCTGGAGCAGAATTGAATTACTCAAATTTACCGTTGAATTCTGACTTTGATTGTTTTATACTTAGAACAATGTGACTTGTCGGAAGGGGTCTTAAACATCCGAAACCGGTAAGTCAATGACAGAATCATAAGATTCATGATACTTCGAGGAGGTAGGTTATGTACAAAATTTTAAAAGCTGGAAAGCTTGCGAGCAACATCTATGAGATGGTTGTTGACGCTCCGCGTGTCGCGAGACGCTGTCTGCCCGGGCAGTTCATCATCGCGAAGGCGGACGAGACGGGAGAACGCATCCCGCTGACCATCTGTGACTTTGACAGAGAGGCCGGGACGATCACCATCGTTTTCATGCCGATCGGTGTCTCCACAGAGAAGTTCGCCGAACTGCAGGCGGGAGATTTCTTCCATGATTTCGTGGGACCGCTTGGACAGCCCTCTGAGCTGTGCCTGGAGAGCGAGCTCGAAGAGACTAAGAAAAAGAGAATCCTTTTTGTTGCAGGCGGTGTCGGCACGGCGCCGGTGTATCCGCAGGCAAAGTGGCTGCATGAGCACGGCGTTGGCTGTGACGTGATTATCGGCGCGAAGACAAAAGAGCTGGTCATCATGGAGGATAAGTTTCAGTCGGTCTGTGACAATCTTTACATAACCACGGATGACGGCTCCTACGGCAGAAGCGGCATGGTTACAAAGGTGATCGAGGATCTGATCGAGCACGAGGGCAAGACCTATGACCACTGCGTATCCATCGGCCCGATGATCATGATGAAATTCTGCTGCCTGACGACGAAAAAATACAATCTGAAGACCATCGTCAGCATGAACCCGATCATGGTGGACGGCACGGGCATGTGCGGCGCCTGTCGGATCCTGGTCGGCGACGAGGTGAAATTTGCATGCGTAGATGGTCCGGAATTTGACGGACATCTGGTAGACTTTGACGCGGCCATGAAGCGCCAGACCCTGTATAAGACGGAAGAAGGCCGTGCGCTGCTTGCGTATCGCGAAGGAAAAACGCATCATGGCGGATGCGGAAATTGCGGAGGTGACAAATAATGGCTGCAAAAGGAATGACTAAGGTGCCTGTCAGAGAGCAGGATCCAAAGGTAAGAGCGACAAACTTCCAGGAGGTATGTCTCGGATATAACAAAGAGGAAGCAATGGAAGAGGCGACCCGCTGCCTCCATTGCAAGAACGCGAAATGTATCGAGGGCTGTCCGGTTAATATCAATATCCCGGATTTCATTGCTGAGGTAAAAGAGGGCAACATCGAGGAAGCCTATAAGGTGATTTCAAAGTCCAGCGCCCTGCCGGCAATCTGCGGTCGTGTATGTCCGCAGGAGAGCCAGTGTGAGGGCAAATGCATCCGCGGCATCAAGGGCGAGGCCGTATCGATCGGCAAGCTCGAGCGTTTTGTGGCGGATTACGCGAGAGAGAACGGCATTAAGCCGCCTGCACCAGAGTCCAAAAACGGCCGCAAGGTCGCGGTCATCGGCTCCGGTCCTTCCGGACTGACCTGCGCGGGCGATCTGGCAAAGCTGGGCTACGATGTGACGATTTTCGAGGCACTGCATGAGGCAGGCGGCGTGCTGGTATACGGCATTCCGGAGTTCCGTCTTCCGAAGCTGGACGTTGTGGCGAAGGAAGTCGAGAATGTCAAGTCTCTCGGCGTAAAGATTGAGACCAACGTGATCATCGGCAAATCCGTGACGATCGACGAGCTGCTCGATGAGGAAGGCTTTGAAGCAGTCTTCATCGGCTCCGGCGCAGGGCTTCCGATGTTTATGGGAATCCCGGGCGAGACCGCCAAGGGCGTGTTCTCCGCAAACGAGTATCTGACCAGAAACAACCTGATGAAGGCGTTCCGCGAGGACTATGACACCCCGATCGTAAAAGGCAAAAAGGTGGCGGTAGTCGGCGGTGGCAACGTGGCCATGGACGCTGCCAGCACAGCACTTCGTCTGGGCGCGGAGGTACACATCGTATACCGCCGCTCCGAGGCAGAGCTCCCGGCCCGTGCGGAGGAGGTCCATCACGCGAAAGAGGAGGGCATCATCTTTGACCTTCTGACCAACCCGACCGAGATCCTGGTAGATGAGAACGACGCTGTCTGCGGCATGCGCTGCATCCGCATGGAGCTTGGCGAGCCGGATGCGTCCGGCAGAAGACGTCCGGTGGCGATCCCGGGTTCTGAGTTTGATCTCGACGTGGACACTGTGATCATGTCGCTCGGCACCTCGCCGAACCCGCTGATCTCCTCCACCACGATCGGTCTCGATGTAAACCGCAAAAAGTGCATCATCGCCGATGAGACGACCGGCCAGACATCCAAGACCGCCGTATTCGCGGGCGGCGACGCCGTGACCGGCGCGGCGACCGTCATCCTCGCCATGGGTGCCGGCAAGGCAGCGGCGAAGGGAATTCATGAGTTCCTGAGCGCGAAGTAAAGACGTTTTATAGATTTTATATATTTTTACAAATGAGAAGCAGACATCTGTTTGATGCACAGAGCCGGGCAGGGAATTTTGCGGCTGAAGCCCATGTCATAAGGAATTCTCCGACTACGTCGGCAATCCTTATGACAAAGTATGCGGCTCGCGCGGGCGGATAGGGTGAGAGGACTATCCCTATCTGATTCGGCGGGAAACGCTTTGTGTCGGCAGGCAGATGTCTGCTTTCTTGGAAATAATTCAGAAATGTCGGATATGTGCCACTTTGATCTGACAAACCCATTTACATTGCCAAAATGGATATGGAGATATGGTGATTATGAGCATGGAGACATATGAAAATGCGCAGCGAAGGCTTGCAATGTACGGAGCCATTGAAGTATCTGAGCAACAGATTGACAATGGGGATGTAAAGGATGCAGACGAAGCTTTAAAAGAAATAAGGGCGAAATACGGCATTATAAGCAGAACATTTCTATTTGAGAATCATCAACAGTTTGAATTATGAGGATTAAAATACTCTGCGTTGGAAAATTGAAAGAAAAATATCTTCGCGATGCTGTCGCGGAATACGCGAAACGGTTAAGCCGCTACTGCAAGCTGGAAATTCAGGAGGTGGCCGATGAGAAGACCCCGGATGATGCTTCTGAAGCTGAAGAGGATCAGATCAAAGAGATCGAAGGTAAGCGGCTGATGCAGTGCATTCATGATACGGATTATGTGATTGCACTCGTAATAGAGGGAGAAATGCCGGATTCAGTCAGCTTTGCCCGAAAAATCGAGCAGCTGCAGATTAGAGGAAAAAGCAGCATATGCTTTGTAATTGGTGGGTCACTCGGTCTCTCAGAAGAAATACGAGCTCGCGCAGATGAGCAGATGAGCTTTTCGAGACTCACGTTTCCCCATCAACTGATGCGTGTCATACTGCTGGAGCAGGTCTACCGCAGTTTTCGGATTATTCGTGGAGAGCCATACCATAAATAATATAACTTATCGGAAGGAGAGGGTGCTGAGCGCCAGTGGCGCTCGTTTAGCACCGACCGGAGCGGAAGCGGAGAGCTTGCGTACTCTCCTTCCGATAAGTTAGCGACAGAATCGCCAGATTCAGGATCATCAGGCAGAATGCCTGGGTATGAATTCTAACTTTAAAATCATATCCATGCCATCAGCAAGGCGCTTTAAAGTAGATAAAGCAGGGTTAGCTACGCCGTTTTCGATTTTACTAATATCTGATTGATCTATTCCAGTGCGTTCGGCTAATTGCTTTTGAGTAAGGTGCTGAGATTTTCTGGCGGTGATAATTGCATCCATAAGGCTGTATTCCGGTTCAGAGGCGTCCCATTCTTTTTTGAATTCTGGATCGGCTAGTTTTTCTTCGAGATATTTTGTGAAGTCATCCATTATAAATGCTCCTTTCGTTTTAAGTAATCTTCTCTGTATCGTTTTGCTTTGTTTATCTCGCCTTGAGGTGTTTTCTGAGTTTTTTTGATAAATCCATTAGTGAGTACTATTGTTTGGTCTATCATGAAAAAATATAAGACTCTTGAAATATTAGATCCTTGTGAGGTACGCAGCTCAAATATGCCATCGCCCAAATGCTTAGAATAGGGTTCCCTGAGATCGTTGCCATGTTTTTTTAATAAGGCGATCATTCGAAGCACTTTAGCCTGCATTTTTGTATCCAGTGAATTGAGAAACTCCTTTACAGGACATTTATCATTATCCATGCGATAAAAGATAATTGTATATTCATCCATGTTGTAGCTCCTTTCTGCAATTATATGGGATTTATCCCCTTAAGTCAATCAGAGTTTGTTTTAGATTTTTATGGCTTTTGAGAATCATGGAATATATGCTAAAAGACATTAAAATATAGCATCAGTATATTTGAAGCTACACTAAAATGCAATATAAATATCAAAATATTCATGATGGATATGCGTACATTTTTCTGTTAATAATATCTGACAATTCTTAAATAAATCTAAAAACTATTGACGAAAAAAATGAATGTGGTATGATAGTTGGGAATTAGGCAAATCGAAAACGACTGGTTTCAGAGGGTGATCTTTTCATACAAATCAAATAAACGAACGATATTCATGAAGCAAGGCAGATCAGGAAATGCTAATTCACGGAACAAATTAATATACCGCAGGCAATGGCATAATTAAATAATGCAGCCGGAAAAGCGAGAAGCGGGTGAATGGAATGAAAGCCAGACGGACAGGCAGGCCGGAACGAATGAATCACGAACAGAGTGAGGCTTGCTGCGGTAGTTTTATAGTTTTTTAGAGTAATGGGAGGAAATGCGTATGATTGATATGACCGATTATACAAGAAAAGGTTCGCAGATCTGCCGGAAGAATGACAGCATTCCGCGTGAGCTGTACAAGGAATATGGCGTAAATCTGGGGTTGAGAGATATCAACGGAAACGGTGTTCTGACCGGTCTTACGAATATCTCTCTGATTGTTTCGTCACATAAGGTGGACGGGAAAAAGATTCCCTGCGACGGGGAGCTCTGGTACCGTGGATATAATGTGAAAAATCTGATCAAAAACCTGGGTCCGTCGGAATTCGGGTTTGAGAAGATCGCGTATCTTCTGCTGATGGGCGAGCTGCCAGACGCGTCCGAGCTGGAGGAGTTCAAAGGGATCATCGGAAACAGCCGTACTCTGCCGACGAATTTCACGCGCGATGTCATTATGAAGGCGCCGAGTTCTGATATTATGAACACGATGACGAGGAGCATCCTGACCCTGGCCTCCTATGATAAAAATCCGAAAAGCACGAGCGTGCACAACAGCCTGCGCCAGTGCATTGAGCTGATTTCCCTGTTCCCGGTGTTGGCTGTCTACGCATATCATGCATACAACCATTACGAGAACGACGAGAGCATGTATATCCACCGCCCCTCGCCGGAGCTTTCCACAGCGGAAAATCTTCTGATGATGCTGCGTCCGGACAGGCAGTATACGGAGGTCGAGGCGAAGGTACTTGATACGGCACTGATCCTTCACATGGAGCATGGCGGCGGCAACAACTCGACGTTTACGACGCGTGTCGTCACTTCCTCTGGATCCGATACTTATTCCACCATTGCGGCGGCGATGTCCTCCCTGAAGGGACCGAAGCACGGCGGCGCGAATATCAAGGTCATGGAGATGATGGATGACATCCGCGCAAACGTAAAGGATCTCCATGATGACGAGGAGCTGGAAGCTTATCTTTCGAAGATTCTGGACGGAGATGCTTTTGACCATAAGGGCCTGATTTACGGCATGGGCCATGCAATTTATTCCCTCTCCGACCCGAGAGAGCGGATTTTCAAAAAATACGTCGAGATGCTGGCGCAGGAGAAGCACTGTGATGAGGACATGCACCTGTACGCGACCGTCGAGGAGCTGGCTCCGAAGCTGATCGCGCAGAAGCGCCACATTTATAAGGGCGTCAGTCCGAATGTCGACTTCTACAGCGGCTTTGTGTACAGCATGCTGGATATCCCAATCGAGCTTTACACGGCGATTTTTGCCGTGGCCCGAATCGTCGGCTGGAGCGCACACCGCATCGAGGAGCTGATCTGCGCGGACAAGATTATCCGTCCGGCTTATCTGAGCGTGATGGAAAGAAAAGAATAACAAAAAGAGCAGACAAAGCAGAAAGAGCAGACAAAGCAGAAAGAGCAGACAAAGCAGAAAGAGCAGATAAAGTAGAAAGAACAGACAAAGCAGACAAAGTGAAAGCAGCCTCCTGTCAGAGAATGATGACAGGAGGTTTTTCACGAAATTTTTAAGGAAAAAACGACGGTTATTGACATGGATTGCCATTTATGCTACTTTTATTGAGGTTGAAGGCATCTCCTGCCAGGATTTTTCAAAAGGAGAGTTCACGGAGTTTCCTTTTGGGATATATGTCATCCAGGCCGGAGCATGTCTGATGCGGTGAAAACTGTAAAAGTATCTTTATGGAAGGAAAAAGGAGGAAAACAAATGAAAAGGAAAGATGCCAGAAAGCTTCTTGCCGGCGTGCTCTCCATGAGCATGGTTTTTTCTATGTCAGCTGCGGTATGGGCTGAGGAAGAGACCGAGACGGAAGTGATCATCCCCTACGAGGTTGAGGGAGATTATTCCGGTGAGACCATCATTCTGCACAGCAACGACGTACACGGCAGCATTACCGGATATGCGGCGATGGCGGCATTGAAAGCGGATTATGAAGCGGCCGGCGCGGAAGTCATCATGGTTGATGCGGGTGACTTTATTCAGGGAAGTACCTATGTCAGTACGTCGCAGGGCGCGACCGCGGTAGAGCTGATGAATATCGCCGGCTATGATGTGGTGACACTGGGCAATCATGAATTTGACTACGGCTATGAAAATCTGGTAACGATTCTGGAAGACGCAGAATTCGCGGTGATCAATACCAATATTCTCTATAATGATGAAAATGCCTTTGACGGCAGCACGACGATTACGACGGAAAGCGGCCTGACGATCGGATTTTTCGGCGTAGAGACTCCGGAGACCGCGACAAAAGCGCATCCGGCAAAGATCCAGGGCGTTACGTTCCTGGCGGAGGATGAGATGTACGCTGCCGCTCAGGACGAGATCGACGTTCTCACGGAAGAGGAGTGCGATCTGATTATCGGTCTGGTGCATCTGGGCGTGGACGGCGAGAGCGAGCCAAACCGTTCGGTTGACCTCTGGGATAATATCTCAGGCGCAGACTTCCTGATTGACGGCCATTCTCATACCGTTATGACGGAGGGTGAAGACGGACAGCCGATCCAGTCGACCGGTACTGCGTTTGAAAACATTGGCGTGATTGAGATCAGCGCGGACGGCGAGATCGTGGACAATTATCTGGTGGAGACAAGAGCTTATTCCGGATCTGACGATGCGACGGCGGCCGCGGCACAGGAGATTATCGATGAGATTGAGGCTGTCTACGGTGAAGTATTCGCGACCACGGAAGTGCTGCTGAACGGCGAGCGTGAGCCGGGTGTGCGTACTGAGGAGACCAACCTGGGCGATCTGATCACTGACGCGATGCTCTGGTACGCGACCAGGGACGGCGTGGAGACTCTCGGCATTGAGGAAGAAAATATTGTGGCGATCACAAACGGCGGCGGCATCCGTGCGACTATCGAGGCGGGCGATATCACGATGAACGATATCAATACGGTACTTCCGTTTGGCAATACTGTGGCAGTCGTCTATGTGACAGGCGAGGTACTTCTCGAGTCTCTGGAGGCTTCCACCTACAGCACTCCGGAAGCAATCGGCGCATTCCCGCAGACCGCTGGCATTGAGTTTACGGTGGATACGACGGTAGCCTATGATGAGGGTGAGCAGTATGAAGGTTCTACCTACTATGGACCGGCTTCGATCCAGCGTGTGACGATCACCGCGATCAATGGTCAGGAATTTGATCCGGAAGCGACCTACGCGGTTGTGACGAACGATTTCCTGGCAGCAGGCGGCGACACCTATTACGCATTCTCCGTATCCGAAGTGATGGATACCGGCACACCGCTCGATGAGGCTGTGATCGCGTACATTGAGGAAGTCCTTGACGGCGTAGTGACGGAAGCGGATTATGGCGAGACGAGAGGCGATATTACGATTATTGCGGAGTAAATGCCTGATCAGGCAGTTTGAAATGTCCGTACTCATGTGGTGAGTAAGGACGAAGACAAGGCATTGATGAGCGCAGCTGCCTGAGGATGGCATTGAGCCTTTTGCGGTTATCATATGAAAAGATAATACCCCGGTTAGAAATCCTGACCGGGGTATTTTATATGCACACGGCCGCGTAAGGCATATCCCATGCGAAGCGTGGGATGCCACCCGGCGAGGGAGTTTTATGGCTTACGCCCACGTCATAAGGTTCTACGCTTCGCTCCGGTCGGCGCTAAACGAGTGCCACTGGCACTCAGCGCCCTCCGACTTCGTCGGCAATCCTTATGACATTATACGCGGCCGGCGCGACGAGCAGGGGACAAGTCTCCCTGCTGATCCTTTTGAATTTTTCGCAATTTTTCCACTCTTGCATTGACATTCGCCTCAATTTTTCAGATAATCTACTGTATGAAACACAAAGCTAAGGCACAAACCGGACTTCAACAGATTTTGAGGTATGCTACATATGACGAACCAAGTGCAGAACCAAAAGACAAAACAGCCCCTGCGTATTTTTATCAGCTATGGGCACACGGAGCATCCCCTCTGCCGCCGGATTGCGGACGCATTGAGAGAAAGAGGGCATGAGGTCTGGTTTGATCAGGATCAGCTTCACGAGGGTGTCAACTGGCGAAGAGAGATCGCGGAGGGACTGCGGTGCAGCAATGGTGTAGTGGCCTGTCTTTCAGACCATTATGTCCGCTCCCGCAGCGTCTGCCTGGATGAGCTTAACATCGTCATCGGTGTAAAAGGAGGGGAGCACATCTACACCATTTTGCTCGGCGATGAGAAAATCATTCCGGCGACGCTCTCCCACAACCAGTGGCTGGATATGCGCGACTGGGAAGAGCGTCTTTCCGGGAATCCGGAAGCCTTTGAGGAGTGGTTCGGCGGATGTATGTCAAAGCTGTTCCGCATTCTTGAAACGCCGGATAACCGTGTATTTTCCGGCGAAATTCAGACTCTGCAGGAGCTTTTGCAGGTGTTTCCCAATACCAGCCGTCAAAGCGCTCTCCTGAAAAAGCCCTTTGTGGGGCGCGAATGGCTGACCAGATATCTGGAGGACTGGCTGAATGACGAAAATGCCGAGCGAGTCCTGTTCCTTTGCGGAAGTCCGGGCGTTGGCAAGAGTGCTTTCGCCGCGCACTACACGCATTATAATCCTCGCGTGGCGGCGGCTATTTTCTGCCGTGCAAAAGAGCAGCAGTTTAACGATCCGCGAAGCATTCTGAAAATGCTCTCCTATCTGCTGGCCTGCCGGGTTCCCGATTACCGCAAAAGCCTGCTGACGCGGCTCGGAGTTTTCGAGGAGACAGATGTCGGGCCGGAGCAGGAGCCTGAAAAGCTGATGCCTGGACAGGTGCAGGAAAAGCTGTCGTCAGATCGGCAGCCGGGAAGAGGATCGCATGGCCGGTTAAATGGACCTGTCATGTTCGGTGCCTGTAATGAGCGGGAATTGTTCCGCATCTTGTTTGAAGAGCCTCTGGCGAATCTTATAGACGGCGGGCGTGAGAGAGTTTGTCTGGTGATTGACGGACTGGATGAGGCCGGTACCGCAGATAAGAATCCGCTTGCGGAAACTTTGGGTACCTATCTGCCCATGCTTCCATCCTGGCTGCGAGTGCTTGTGACTGGCCGCCCGGTACCTGCTCTGATTCAGAATCTGGGACAGAATCAGCTGCTGCGGAAGCGGAACCTGGATGGCATGATGGGTGACAATCTTGCAGATGTGCGGATGTATTTTTCAAAGATGCTGAACGATTCTTTTCAGACGGAAGCCCGGCGCAAGAGGTCTTCAGAATTTCGGGAACAGCTTCCGATGCAGACGATTCTGACTGACTCTGCGAATATAACCGATTTGCGGGCTGCTCTTTCCGGAAATGATGACCAGGCATCTATAGTAAGAAGCGATCTTGAAGCTGCTTTGGATGAACTGACTCTTCGGTCACGGGGCATTTTCCTTTACGCTGAGCTGGTCTGTCAGGGAATTCTCGAAGGAAGACTCTCCCTGGCAGATTCTGAAAAATTTCCGGATGGTCTTCAGAATTCCTTTAACAGCTGGTTTCAATGGTTTTTCCCTGATCTGGAAGACTTTGAAGACCAGTTTGAGCCGGCCTTCGGCATCCTCTGCGCGGCGGAGGAACCGCTGCCCACGGAAGAGCTGCGGCGTATCTTCCACTGGAAGGAAAAGCAGCTGCGCCGGTTTTTCAGGCGCATCGAGGTTTTGCTGGAGTACGGTGAGAATGTGTTCGGGAAGGAAACGGTTACCTTTTCCCATTTTTACATAATAGAATGGCTGACTGATTACGAGAAAAACAGGCTGTACTACGTTTCTGCGGAGGACGCAAAAGAAACGATGGCCGATGCATTTTTGTCTCAGCTGCGTCAGAGTCCTGATGACATGACGGAATTCGAGGCCTGCTATCTTCTGCAGCTGTTAGATGAGTGCGGAAGGAAGAAAGAGCTGGCAGAGGCAGTTGCCGGCAGCCATCTGTTCCGGAAAAATACGGAATCAGGCAAGTTTTGCCGGGAATGGGGACATCTGGATAAGGCAAGGTTCTATTTTTACCGCGCCTTTCTGGCTGCAGAAGCCAGAGAAAACCGTCTGACAGACTCTGAAGCGCGGAATCATTACTGTGCGGCCTGCGACCGTATTGGAAGATTAGAGGCCGTGCGCGGCAACACGACAGAGGCGGCAAAATGGTATCAAAAGGAACTGGACATTGCCCGGAGACTGGCGGCCGCCTGCAGCATTCCAGGTGTTTCGGAATCTCCCGGGGAGCCGGGTATTGCTTCTGACGCGGAAGTTTCCAGGGAGTCTGATACCGTCGCTGTTGTTGAAACACCGGAGGTCTTGCACGACCTGATTACCATTCATGAAAGGCAGGCCTATTTTCACAGGAGACTCGGAGAACAGCAGACAGCCATGGCGCATCTGGAGGAAGCCCGTGTATTCGCGGAACGTCTGGCTGCGGTCAGCGAGACGCCTGCCAGCTGGCGGGAGATGGAAGACTGCTATGTCCGGCTGGGAAATCTTTCGCAGGAGCGCGGCGACCTGAATTCGGCCGGGAGATGGTTTGATCAGGCGTTTGCCATCGCCAGGCGGCTGGAAGCAAGTCAGAGCGCAGCCATCTACCTGCGGGATCTGGGAATCTGCTATGACCGGATGGCCCGCCTGACGCAGGAACGCGGCGATCTGGCGGAAGCCGAAGAATGGTTTATGAAAGCGCTTGCTGTCACTAAAAGGCTTGTTGCAGTAAATGAGACCGCGGAACCGATGCGTGATCTGAGCGTCTGCTATCTCAAGCTGGGCGATCTGTCCCGGGAAAGAAGGGATTACCCCAAAGCCCGGGAGTGGTTTGAAAAAGTGCTGGAAATCCGGGAGCCGCACGCTAAAAAGCGCGGGATGCCCAAGGATCAGCGCGATGTGGCCAGTGTCTATCTTCGCATTGGCGATACGGCTCTGGATGCCGGCGACCCGGCGGAAGCGCGGAAATGGTTTGAAAAAGCCCTTGTGATAGCGGAGCATCTGGTGAATATCCGCTGTACCTGGCAGGACCGTCAGGATCAGGCCGCCATCAGGGAAAGGCTGGGAAGGTGAGTTTGAAACATGAATAGCATTCAGAATCAGTTCGAAGAATTTTGTGCGGAGTCACAGCTTTTCTCACATGCTGCTGATATTGACTATCTGGGGATCGACATTTCCGGTGGAAGTACACTGCCCGTTCAGTTTAAATTATACTATGGGAATTCCTACAGTCAGAAAGCCTCACATCCCCTGATTGATTATCTTTCTTCGAAAAATATGATCCGCTATGTAACCCTGGTGCGGGATTTGCAGATCCCGGGGAGAGGACGCTTCGATATCGGCCTGAAAAACCGCTCAGACGATCACATGGAGAGCCTCTTTGCCTGGCTGTCTGAAAAAGTCCCTTTCTATAAGAAAGCGGAGGAAGAAATTCGAAAGCTCTCTCAGATCCGGGTGACGGAGCGCGAAGGATTTCGCCATGCCGGACTGTATTTTCTGGGAATGATTTCACAGGAGGATGCGATAGAGGTCCTGAAATGCCATTATTTTCTGAGAATGTGTGAGCATCCGGATGTTCTTCATAAAAATATTTCCTACATGGATTCGGTGTATCTGGAGGAGCTGGCTCGCTCTGGGTCGAAGGAATTTGCGCTTCTTTCCGAATGTGCGGCACGGCTGCTGTCTGTCTGCGGCGGACATCTCTGGATGGCCGGCACAGATTACGCGGAAGGGAAAGCTTCCAAATATAAGATTTATATCAAGAATCCGATGGAAATTTATGAGGGGCTGGCGCAGGTATTAGGCAGAGCGGAATACGCGCCTGAGCTGTCGGATTTCCTGATGGAAGTCGAAAAATGGCAGAGCGATAACCCGGCTTTTTCCTGCGAGGGCTTTGCCGTCTGTCTGACTTCGGACGGCGAGTGGTCTGTCAATTTTTATAATGTAATGATATAATCCGTAGTATCTACCCCTTTTGCCACTCGAATCAAAAAAATAGGACGACACAAAGAGATGGAGCCCACATGAGAGAACTTATGCTGGTTTTGACAGAAAGCTGCAACCTGGCGTGCCGGTACTGTTATGAAAAGCAGGAAGGGCACGGGCTGGACTTTGAGTCCGCTAAAAAAATTCTGGATAAGGAATTGTCTTCTGTAAGTGAATTGCCTGCTGTCAGTGACAGTCGGGTGCAGATTTCTTTCTTTGGGGGAGAGCCTTTCCTGAATTTTTCCGTGATGCGGCAGGTGTATGAGTATGTAGAGAAAGAATATGGAGAATGCGACGTCACGTATGCGGCGACTACCAATGGTACGCTGATCCATGGGGAGATTCAAAAGTGGCTCAAAGAAAGAAAGGATCGGTTTCACATTACTCTGAGTCTGGATGGGACGCCGGCCATGCATGACCGCAGTCGGGCGGATGCTTCCGGGAGAGGCTCCTTTGGGCAGATAGATCGGGATTTCTTTTTGAAAACCTGGCCCGGGTGTGTTGCCAAGATGACAATTTCACCGGATACGGCTTGTGATTTCGCGAATGGGATTATTTATCTGGAAGGCCTTGGCTTTCGCTGCAAAGCGAACTTCGCTTCCGGAGTAGAGTTTGACCTGGGGCACCAAGAACCAATTATTTTGAAAAATATGATGCAGCTGGTCGATTACTACAGTGCTAATGACATCCCGCTGTGCTTTATGCTGGATCTGAATCTGAAGCAGATCCTGAAACCGGTGGATGGGGCATTTCGCTATTGCGGTGCAGGTACCAGGCGGCATTGTTACGACGCACAGGGAGACGGCTGGTACCCCTGTCAGGGATTGACACCGATGGCTGTCGCCGGAAGAAGCACTGTTTTCCGGGAATGTTCGTTTGCGGAAACATTCCTTTATCATCACTGCCGCACCTGCCTTTTTGTTCGGCTCTGCAGAACCTGCTACGCAATGAATCATTCCGCGACAGGGAATGTCTGGAAACCGGATGGACAGATCTGTTATCTGAACCGGCTGTGCATGCTCACCAGTGCCAGGATTCAGTATAATCGCATGAAAAGGGGGCAGGTAACGGATCCAGCACTTATGAAAGCGGTCCTTCTGATAGCGAAGGAACTCAATGGATTAGCGCAGGATATTGTCAGATATTAGCGATACTTTAAGGAAAGGAGGAGATTTTCATGTTCACAGAAGAAGAAATCAAAGCAATGGAAGCTGCTGAGCAAACCAATACAATGACAGCAGCTGAAGTAACCGGAAGGGAAACCGGGGATGAGCATGCGATGTCAAGCGGCTGTGCGTGGGGATGAATATCATTGAGCGGGAGAGACCGGCGCTGTGCTTGTGAAGAAAAGCGTAAACGCTCTGATCAGAAAGCCAAAAGAAGGAAAGACTAATAGAAGGAAAGACCAAAAGCAGAAAAGATCAAAAGAAGAAAAGATCAAAAGAAGAAAAACCTAAAAGAAGGATCGGTATGGACATTGATGAAAAAGATATCCGCTGCTGCCTGGAGCAATTCGGAATACAGCGCCCACTGAAAAAGTGGGCGCTGCTGGCGGACGGGCCGGATCATCCTGTCCCCTATGATGTAATCCGAAAAATATTTTTCACGGAAGTCGAGGGCGATATAAGGTATGTAATAAAATTTATCAGGGAGCCGGTATTTCCGACTAAATTGATTGAGCAGCAGTCGTGTTTCTCAGATCTGCTCAGAAAAAACGGCATTGCCACGCCGTTTCGCATGAAAAAGGATGGACATTATTGTGTCTCTTATGAAAAGGATTCTCAGGTCATGGATGTGACTGTGGAAGAGTGGATGGGGGAGAAAATTGCGCATATAACGCCGGATTTTTTGCGGGAAGTCGGCTCTTTGCTCGGTAAGACCCATCGGATTTCTCTGAATTCCGGTATGAGGATCGGTTTTTCTCTGCTGTATAACGAAATCCTGACTAGAGATACTTCTTACGCAAGGCTTTGGAAGGAATCCAACCATGAAATTATGCCTGCTGCCGCTTATGAAAAGATTGTCGATCTATATAATCAGAGGCTGGCGATTGTGAAACGGGCATGGTCATCTCTTCCGAGAGCCGCCGTTCAGGGAGATATTTACAGCTGCAACAATCTTGCCTGGAAGGATGGGCGGCTTGCATTGTATGACTTTAACCTGGCCGGGGATGAAGTCCTGATCGGAGATATTCTGCAGTGCTGGTTTCGAACCATTTTTGACGAGCGCATGGAAGAGGATATGAAACAATATTTGCGGGAAGAGCTGTGGGATGCTTTTATCGGAGCCTATCAGAATGAAAGGCCCTTGACTGGGATTGAAAAGCAATACTTCCCGGATGCGTATTCTCTGTTCGGCGTGCTTTATTTTACAAAGCTTCTGGCGTTTCAGGTCAGAGATGGGCGGAAGGAAGAAGCTGTGCAGAATTATGAATATCTTTTTCGCCTGTTGGAGGTACAGAAGGTGCGGGAGATCTCATATCCCTCCTGCGCATTCAAAAATTGGATGCGCAGTTTTGTACTTGACAGTCGTATAGCGACTAATTTATAATACAAACAAAAATCAGTCGTAATGGAGGCATGCCATGTATAAAAAAAGAGCAATCGAATCAGTGATACAAAATACCGCAGGAAGTTTTAAGGGGATTTTGCTGACTGGCCCCAGACAGACAGGGAAATCAACGGTGCTGCAGCATATGTATGGAGATCGAAGATATATTTCATTTGATGATCCTGTGCTGCTCTCTGAGACAAAAGCGGAACCAGGACTGTTTTTCCGTAACAACCGGCCGCCTGTCATCCTGGACGAGGTGCAGTATATTGCAGAATTATTCCCCTACATCAAGATGGAGTGCGATAAGAGTGATGAGAAGGGGCGGTTCCTTCTTACAGGCTCTCAGCAGTATCATTTAATGAAGAATGTATCAGAGTCTTTGGCGGGCAGAATTGCTGTTCTGGAATTGACCGGGTTTTCCATGAGGGAGCTTATGGATTCCTCTTTTGATGCTCCTTTTGTTCCGTCAGAAAACTACATTTCTTCCAGAGCGTCATCTGTTTGCCAGATAGAGGATATTTGGAAGGTGATTCACAGAGGCAGTTATCCGGCGTTAATTGATCAGAAGGTGAACTGGCAGATTTTTTATTCCTCTTATGTACAGACTTATATTGACAGAGATATTAATGAGCTTGGCAATGTGAAGGATAAATTGAAATTCACGCAGTTTATGACGGCTATGGCCGCGAGAACCGGACAGATTTTAAATTATTCGAGTGTTGCGGATCAGATTGAGGTTTCCGTAGGGACTGTCAAAGAGTGGACTTCGCTTCTGGAGGCTTCCGGGATTATCTATCTTTTACAGCCGTTTTCAAATTCTGCGCTTACACGCGCGATCAAGACTCCAAAGCTATATTTTCGCGATACGGGACTGGTATGTTACCTGACAAAGTACCAGAGTCCTGATACAGCGATGAATGGCGCGATGGCCGGAGAATTATTTGAGAGCTTTGTTGTCTCTGAGATTCTGAAGTCTTTTTCAAATGCCGGGCTGGATTATCGTATGTACGTTTTTTGGTACAGGGGAAAGGATAAGCGCAGAGTATCGGAAAACGGACAGGTCATAAGCCGGGAAAATGAGATTGACCTGCTGATTGAGCAGGATGACGTAATTTATCCTGTAGAAATTAAAATGTCTGCCAACCCGAAGCTGACTATGACAAACGCGTTTGATGTTCTGGACCGGATTCCGGGAAAAAGACGCGGTGTGGGGGTCATTCTGTGCATGTATCCGTCTGTGCTCTGGCTGAAGGAGAATATAGTGGCGCTTCCGGTTGAGTATATCTGATTTGTCTGGACATATGCCGTTTTAACTGACGCGATAATCAGCACAAATTTATGCATATGCTGTTTTATATGGATCAATATTAACAAACATTATTTCACATAATGTTTTGATTGATGCAATTATGAACGCGCATTATCAGAAGCCTGGCAGTTCTGGGAACTCCAGAAGCCATATTGTTCTGAATGCAATATTTTGGTTGCTTTTCATGCCCTCTTAGTTTATAATTGCTACAGAAAATCGGTAATTCGGCAGAGAGGGAGTGAGTGCATGCCGGGATGGAATACCTGGAACCCTGTGTTACAGAAAGTGATAGAAATCAAGCGTGCTTATTTGGAACGCTTTGGAGAGATCGATTATGAGCGAACCACTGAAGGTACCTGTCTGGAGCGGTGGGTGCACCGGCTTTCGCAGAAAGACCTGTCCCGTCATGAGGATCTGGCGGAAAAGATTACGGATCATGAAGGTATTGAAGGAACAGAGACTGAGGACGTGGAAGTAAAGAAGCGGCAGACATGGGCACGGACAGATGCCGGAGAATGGAAACAAGAATATGAGCATGAATACGAGTATGAGTATGAGCAAATGCTCAGTCCTCTGAAGTTTTCTCAGAAGGGCACACTGCTTTTGATCCACTACGGAGATTACAACCGGCTTTTTGACGGGACGGGGCTGGATTATTCTCAATTCTGGGATTTGTTTGATGGGTTTTATCAGGAGTGCCGCGGTGTTGTGATTGACGTGAAGGAAGAGACGCTGGTTCTGACGCCCTTTCGCAAGTTCTGGAATCTGAACGAGCGGGAGGAGACGACGATGTCTGCCGTGCAGGAGCGGATCTGTCACGCGCGGTGTGTGGAGTTCTCGGAAAAGCTGGACGGCTCGATGCAGTGCGCCAGGTGGTATCACAATGAACTCCTGATGTCCGGAAGCATGTCGATTGATCCGGATAATTCCTGGAGGCTCGCGGACGGATACCGGATGCTGCGGGAGAGCCCGGGACACTGTGACATGGTGCAGGCTCATCCGGAATGGACATTTGTTTTTGAGTACATCTCACAGAAGGATGCGCATATCGTTACTTACGGTAAGGAGCAGGAGGGACTTTATTTGACCGGGATTCGCGAGGTGGATACCGGGCGTGAGTTTTCTTATGCGGAGGTCTGTGCGTGTGCGGATGCGTTTCAGGTTCCACATACGCGGATTTATGACAAAAATCTGGAGCAGGTGGTGTCGGAGCTGGATGACCGGACGGCAAACGAAGCGGAAGGATTTGTCCTGAATATTGACGGCTATAAGGTAAAAATTAAATACAACGATTACGTTATGGTTCACCGGACAATCGACGGCTTGCTTTCTGGAAAGCAGATTGTCATAAGCATCGCGGAAGGCCGGTTTGATGATTTGCTATCCAAAATTCCTGAAAATTACCGGAAAAGGGTTCTTTCGGATGCCCAGCTGGTATACCGGTACGTCAGAAAGAAATCTGATATGGTGGAAGCTTATTATGAGGCGGCTCCGAAGGAGGACAGAAAGACGTTCATGCTGTGGGTTACGGAGCATGTGCCGCGTGAGCTTCAGGGATATTGCAGGGAACACTACCTGGGGCATGACCTGAATTTCCTGAAGCGGGGGAGTGAAAAGTGTCCGTCGTACACGAAAATGGAGGATATCCGGGCGTTTTTTGATTAGGAAGGGATTTCTCAGGAATTCTCATGCGGCAAAAGATTCTGACTGGTTCACTGCATCACGCAGCAATCGTTTCGACTAGCAAGGCAATCGGAAACGCCGGATATGGAGCCAGGTTGCGGTTCGGTTTTATAACAGGAGAGAAATATATGGCAGGAAATTTATACCTCATGGTGGGACTATCTGCGAGCGGAAAATCGTCCATTGCCCGGGAAATTGCCGCCGGAGAGGACGCACTGATCGTATCTTCGGACACCATCCGCGGCGAGCTGTCCGGCGGAAACTGCGCAGACCAATCCAGGACAAATGAAGTGTTCCGCATTTTTAACCAGAGAATCCGGGACGGCCTGCGTGCCGGAAGAACGGTCGTTGCAGATGCCACGGAGCTGACCATGAAGGCTCGCAGAAGTCTGCTGGGCGGGGTGAACGGGCTGGCGAAGACGGTTTGTGCCTGCGTTGTGATAAAGCCGGTAGAAGATTGCATTCGGGACAATCCGCTGCGGAAATATCCGGTGCCGGAGAAAGTCATTCGCCGCCAGGCCGAGGGATTTCAGATTCCTTTCTATGAAGAAGGGTTTGATGAAATCAGGATTTATCGCGCATTCAAAGGACGGGAAGCTCAGTTAGTGAGCGGACCGGCTATGGACAGACTGAGCCAGATGAATGTGCTTGCCGGGAGCAGCCAGAGCCGGATGGACGGTTTTGCGGAGAACGGCCAAAGCCGGATGGACGGTTTTGCAGAGAACGGCCAGAGCCGGATGGATGGCTTTATCGAGGACTGCCTGCAAAGGATGGACGGTTTTGATCAGAAAAACCCGCATCATACGATGCCCCTGGGCGAGCACTGCCGGTTTGTCGCTGATCGTTTTCGTGAGAAGGGATACGGAGATCTTTTCTGCAAAGCTGCCCTGCTTCACGATATCGGGAAGCTGTTTACGCAGCAGATGGATGCGGAAGGAGTTGCGCATTATTTTTCGCATGACAGTGTGGGAGCGTATTATCTGCTTTGCCATATGCCGCTGGAGGATTTCGGAAGCACGGAGGATCTGGTGGAATTTCTGTTTCTGGTCAATTATCACATGCTGCCGTTTGGCTGGGAAACGGAGAAAACCAGGAGTAAGTGGGAGCAGAGACTTGGCACCTGCAAAAAGAAGCTGCTGCTGGATTTTCATGAGTGCGACTGTGCGTGCGGGTGATGTGCTGCGCCAGATTTTTGCGTTTGAGATTCAGGCATCAGGAAGGGCGAGACAGGCATATTATTCCCGCGAAGCAACGAGCCCCTTATGGCATAGTTTGCACGGATATTTGCCCCTCACTACAGGTTAATGGTGCAATTTGGCCGCGTAGGTGCAAAGCGCTTCTATATTACGCTCCACACCATCAACAATTTGCTGTATGCGGAGTTCTGGCATGATTCCGCTTGAGCGGAGGATGTTTTGTACGTCTTCTGAAAATCCGGAAAGTCTGCCGGTATCCAGCCAGCTTAAGTCTGTGAACAGACGGAGCTGGTCCATCGGCGTGAGTGAGTCCAGATCAAAAGGACGTGCATAATAGTCATAGCTTTCCGGGGAATCAAGACTGGTCTCCCAGCACCAGAGACTGTTGCCGCAGTCAAAAATCGGAGCAATTCTGGTATAGTTCAGTGTTTCTACATTCCGGATGACGCCAAAGTTCTGCCAGTGACGATCACAGTTTGCCATGATAAAGTCAGAAACGAACATTTTAGACAGAGAAATCTCCGGATGCAAAAGACCCAGATTCCGATAGCAGTCAAGCAGGTGGTGATAATCATCAACGCCCTGTTTCTGACGGCGGGAACGGATTATATCATAGGCAGGAACGAGCTCTTCATCTTTTCCCAGCATGTTTGGACATGCACAATATGTTTTCCTGTCTTCTTTTACCAGAAAATAGGGCATGTAATCCTGCTGCTCCAGTATTCTTTCATGTAATTTTGAGGCTATGATTTCATTCCATACTTCATCTGATGTGCGGCCGGATCCTGCTTTCAGAAGAATGCGCTGCCCATTGACGATTTTCCATTTTTTCTGGAGATTTCCATTCAGAGTGCCGTTTGGAGAAAAAAGATCCAGCCCTCCGCAAGAGTGCTGCCCCATTGTCAGAAATCCCAGATCATTGCTGAAGTCATTTTCAAAAAAGTTAATATTTTTCCATTCCTGCGGTTCGGCCGGATTATCGAGCCAGTAGCAGTCGGACAGTGACAGGCCAAAGCAGCGTTCAGCAAGCTCCATGGGCAGATCCAAGACGCAGCCGTTCCATAAGCGAACGCAGCTGGTTGCGGGATGCCGGAATGGCACGGCCTGACCACCAGGAATTAAAAGAATAGATGGTCATCTTTTTGTCTACTGTCAGTGCGCCTGGGGGCGCGTAAGCAAGATCAAAGCTTTCTTTGACTGCAATCGCCTGGTGCCCGTCGAGGTCATAGCGTATTTCAGCTACCGGATGATTTTTATTCATAAGAATGTAGTTTGTGAATGCCATTGTCTGCCTCCCACCAGGTTCTCCAGGTAAGCGTCCGGAATAAAGAAAAATGATGTTTCAAATTCCGGCACTATCTTAACAGATAATAATCCAAATTGCAATGTTCCGGGTTCTTATTTGTAAACGAAACGATTCAGGACGGGACCTCGCACCTGCGGTGAAGTACCTGTGAAAGTATATAGTATCTGTGAAGGTACGGAACCATTACTGATAAATATAGAGTACATATCTGACGAAAGCAGATTTACGCAGACTTTACGCGCCCTTCAGAAAAAAATAAGAATATTTTGCTTTTCCATGCCGGATGAGTGTGCTATCCTGCCTGTATGCAAATGTACCTGAGCTGTACAGTTCTGCAAAAAGGAGGGCGGGCAGATGATTATGTGGAGAAGAGAGACGCTAAAAGACCGTGCAAAGGTTGCTTTTAAAGGGAATTACTGGAGGTGCGTGGTAGTCGCGCTGGTTCTTTCCCTGCTGATGCAGGGGACGAGCCGAAGCACGAGCAATGATGACAGCAGTACATCGGTTACTTATGATGATTATTATGAATACGATGAGTCGTATTTTGAGGATATTTACAATAATATCGGCATTGAAGTCGGCTCAAGTGGCGGTGTTGTAGATTTTCTGACTTCCGGAGCCGCAGAGCAGGTGGTAAACAGCGCCTTTAGCGGGCTGCCGCTATTATTCCGCACGTTGGTCTCTCTGCTGCTGTCGACAGCCGGACTGGTGATGACGGTTTTCTTTCTTCTTGTGGCACTGGCGCTGGAATTTCTGGTCACACCGGTGCTGGAAATCGGCGGCTGCCGTTTTTTCGTGAAGAATTCTGAAAATACGTTTGCGGATTCAGTGGAAAACCTGATAGGTGATCAGAGCCTTGATTCGAGTTCAGAAGGTGATGGAGGCTCAGCCTCAGGGCGGAACAGTAAAAGTCTGCGGGCGCATCCGTCGATGCTCTTGACCGGGTTTGTCGGCGGGTATTACTGGAGCCTTGTAAAGACGCAGTTTTTAAGGAAGCTCTATACCTTCCTCTGGACGCTGCTGCTGGTGATTCCGGGCATTGTGAAGTCCTATGAATATTGCATGATCCCCTACCTGCTGGCGGATTTTCCGGATATGGAGCCGGATGTGGCGTTTTCGATCAGCCGGACGATGATGGACGGCAATAAGCTGGAGACATTCATTCTCGATCTGTCCTTTATCGCCTGGGAGCTGCTGAGTTCGGTGACCCTGGGGATTGTGGGGGTCTTTTACGTGAATCCTTATGAATACGCGACGAAGGCAGAGCTTTACAGGGTGTTGAAAAACGAATATTTTTCCGGGAGAGAGAACGGATAAACAAGCAGAAATGGTAACGGCAAGTGTGAAAAAACAGGATCGAAGTGTGTTTTTTGACAGAAATCACATCAAACAGTAAATGAGATAAATAATCGAGCAGAAAATCGGACAGGGAGATCAGTTCCTCTGCCCGATTTTTGATGCACAGGGGTGCCTCCTGCCCGATTCTGATGCGATTTTACCTGACATCCGCGAACGGCGACAGCTCCAGCCGGATAAAATACCCCTGATCGTGATGGCAGACCGGGCATTTGACGGGCGCTTTGGAACCGGTGTAGATAAATCCGCATTTCAGGCAGATCCAGCCTGTCTGTACATCGGAGACGAAAAGCCTGTTATCCTCCATGTACTGTGCGAACCGTCCGAAGCGGTCTCCGTGATATTTTTCAATCTGTGCGATCTTGTGAAAGGAGGCGGCTACATCCAGAAAGCCTTCTTCCTTTGCGGTGTCGCCAAAGCTGATATAGACGGAATTGGCTTCCTCATATTCATTGTGCTGAGCCCTGCGCAGCAGGTCACTGATGCTGTCGCTGATGTCGACAGGATAGCCGCCGTCCACATGGATCGTGGAACCGGAGAGCTGCTGCAGATGCTGATAAAAGATCTCCGCATGTTCACGCTCCTGGTTGGCGGTATAGGTAAAAACCGCCTCGATCACATGCAATTGCTCCTTCTTAGCCTGAGAGGCCGCAAAGGTGTAGCGGTTTCTCGCCTGGCTTTCCCCTGCGAAGGCCCGCATCAGGTTGTCTTTTGTGATACTGTTCTCAAAATTGACTGCCATAACATCCTCCTGAAATTTATTCTGTTCACTGGAAAGTATTGGCAGAATCAGGAAAATTATTCATAAACGATAAAAAAGAGCCAGATGAAGTATCAATGGTAAAATATTTTGGCCGGCTTTATATAGATTCATATTTTTGCAACTAAAAATAGTTGCAGTCATTTCACATATATGCTATACTTCGGTTATTGAGAAGGATATTTTTTAATAAGAGGGAGGGTTGCCTGGTGGGACAGAAGGAAAAACTTATAGAGAAGTTAAAATCAAAACCTAAAGATTTTACGTTTGATGCACAGAGCCGGGCAAGGAGTTTTGCGGGCAGAGCCCGTACCCGGCTCGCGCAGCGGATAGGGGAGAAAAGCGTTCCCCTATCCGATTAAAGCGGAAAAATTGCTGAAATTTTTTGGCTACATCCGTTCAGATAAAGGAAAAACGAGCGGTTCACGGGTTAAATTCAGCTGTGCAGACAGGACACCAATATTGCTGCATAAACCGCATCCGAGGAAGGAACTGCTGGAGTATCAGGTGAAACAGCTGATTGAGAAATTAGAAGGAGAGGATCTTATATGAATAATACTATGAGTTATAGAGGTTATACCGGAAGTGTAGAGTTTTCCGAGACAGATGGGATCTTTTTTGGAAAGGTCATGGGAATTCGCGCTTTGATTTCCTATGAGGGAGAGACGGCGAAAGATCTTGTCGGAGATTTCCACAGTGCTGTGGATGATTATCTGGAATTATGTGAAGAAGAAGGGAAGAAACCAGAGAAAGCATACAAGGGCAGCTTTAATGTCAGGGTTTCACCCGAACTGCACCGTGAGGCAGCGATTTTTGCAGCATCTCATCAGATGAGCCTGAATGGCTTTGTGGAGGCTGCCATGAAGCGTGAACTGGCAAAGGCGTGAGAAACAGAGTACAGAAGCATGTACACGCACGCCTGCAAACAATGTGTACAGATAGCGGAAACGGGAAAATGTAATCAGGAAGGAAACAGCTGCATTTTAGTAAGGGAATGACTGGCGGTGTGGCAGCTGTTAAACAGGATAAAAAGAAATGAGCGAGAGCAAAAAAGCCATTCTGGTGGTCAGCTTTGGGACCAGCTACGAAGAGACGAGGAAAAAGACGATAGACCGGATCGAGGAGTGCGTAAGGGAGCGGTTTCCCGCATGGAAGGTGTACCGCGCCTGGACGAGCGGGATGATCCGCCAGAAGATTGAGAAACGGGACGGAATTAAAATCCCGGATGTAAAGAGAGCGCTGATTCAGATGGCGGCTGATGGTATGACAGAGGTCGTTGTGCAGCCGACGCATGTTTTAAATGGAATTGAAAATGACCAGATGCAGGAGACGGTGAAGGCATGCCGGCATCTGTTTTCGAAGGTTGAGACTGGAAAACCGCTGTTGACTACCCGGGAGGATAATCGCCGGATGATTCAGATCGTGGTCAGGGAGATGGAGCCGAAACCGGATGAAGCACTGGTCCTGATGGGGCACGGGACAGAGCATTACGCGAATTCGATCTATGCCGCTCTGGATTATCAGTTTAAGGATATGGGTTATCCGAATATTTTTATGGGGACGGTGGAGGCTTATCCGGCGCTGGATTCGCTGATCCGTCAGGTGAAGGAAAAGGGTCTGGAGAAGGTTATTTTGGCGCCTTTCATGATTGTGGCCGGGGATCACGCGGAGAATGATCTGGCGGGCGCGGATGAGGATTCCTGGAAAAGCCGGTTTGAAAAGGCGGGATTTGAGGTGACCTGTGTTTTAAGAGGACTGGGGGAATACCCAGGGGTGCGGGAACTGTTTCTGGATCATGTGCTGGAGGCTATGAAACGAGGCGGGATGTCAGAATCATGACGGACGCAGGTATGCCAGTGCATATTTGACTTTTTGGTATCGTTTGGTTTTTAATGGTTAGCATTGTTTACACACATGTCGCAAAATCCGAAAGCGAGAAGAAATACAGGAGGCGAAGGTTTGGCAATACGGATGGCGGGCATTGACCACGAAAATGCCCCGATTGATATACGTACCGTTTTTTCTTTTACAAAAAAAAGTATGGCGGAAGCGCTGGAAACTTTAAAAGGGGTGAAAGGGGTCGAAGGGTGCGTCATGATCTCCACCTGCAACCGGATGGAGCTTTACCTGAGCACAGGAGAGGAGTTTGACAGTGACATTTATAAACTGCTCTGCGATATCCGGAGCATTCCCGGTTCGCTCGACTATCGCTCTTATTTTCATTTCCGGCAGGAGCGGGAAGCCGTGCATCATCTTTTCCGCCTGGCTGCCGGGCTGGAATCGCGGATATTGGGCGACGACCAGATCGTGACACAGGTAAAGGACGCGCTGGGTTTTTCCCGAGAGCACTATGCCGCGGATCATGTGCTGGAGACGCTCTTTCGGATGGCGGTCACTGCGGCGAAAAAGGTGAAGACCCGCGGAGCATTGTCTTCCACCGACCAGTCAGCTGTCCACGCGGCAATTCAGACATTGAAAAAAGACGGCTATACCTTTGCCGGGAAAAAGTGCATGGTAATCGGCAACGGTGTAATGGGAAAGCTGGCCGCGACGGAACTCCGTCAGCAAGGGGCGGATGTGACAGTGACCGTGCGCCAGTACCGCAGCGGTGTGGTCGAGATTCCCCCGGAGTGTTCTCGTATTGATTACGGACGCAGAATGGAGCTGCTTGGAGAATGTGACTATGTGCTGAGCGCGACCGTCAGCCCGAACTATACACTGACCAGGGAGCTGGTGGAAGATTGCAGGAGAAGGATGTCCAAACGGAAAGCCCCGGTAATTTTGAACGATGCCGGGAAGGAGCAGTTTCCTGCTGACGCTGCCGACAAGGAGCAGATTCCTGTTGACGCTGCCGGAGTCATTTCGTTCAAGCCGATCGTGCTGATAGATCTGGCGGTGCCGCGGGACATTGATCCATCTGTGGCCAAGCTGGACGGCGTGCGATTGTATGACATTGACTGTTTCCGGGAGGAAGCGGTAAGCGAGGCACAAAAACAGGCGATCGCCGATGCGGAGCTTCTGTTTGAGGAGCAGATGAAAGACTTTTTCAGCTGGTATGAATGCCTGGATGTGATTCCGAAAATCCAGACGATCAAAGAACAGGTCGCGCTCGATCTGGAAAAACGCCTGACAAAAGAGCTGCGCAGCCTGCCGCTCCCGGCCAGGGAAAGGGAAGCATTGGATAAAGAAATAGAGGCGGCGGCGGAGCGCACGATGAATAAACTGCTTTTTGGACTGCGCGGCAGCGTAAGCGACGCGGCATTCCGGGAGTGCATAGAGGGGCTGGAGAAACTCTATGATCAGGGAAACTGATTAATTTTGCCTGCAGAGCAGGATTTATCTTGAAATCTGGAGCAAATTGGATGTCAACTGCCCGCTGCAGAATTTGTTGTTCGGCAACAGTGGCAGATTTGCTTTGCCTGATGGGAAACGCATCGGGGTGTTCTCTAACCTGATGGCAATCATTGTACAATAAAACCTGGTAACTATTC
This sequence comes from Lachnospiraceae bacterium, assembly GCA_021201665.1. GTDB lineage: Bacteria > Bacillota > Clostridia > Lachnospirales > Lachnospiraceae > Choladousia. The sequence continues at coordinate 46,642 of JAJQEO010000007.1, forward strand.
AGGACAGGTCTTCGCACTTGAGGAGAAGACCGTATGAAAACATACAGCAAAACCTGGATATCACGATATTCAGAATAAGAAGGATATGTAAAACGAAAAATGACCAGAAAGATTATTATCGGAAGCCGGGAAAGCCGCCTGGCTGTGATTCAGTCGGAGATGGTGCGGCAGTACATACAGCGCAGTCATCCGGAACTCACTGTGGAAATTCTCACGATGAAGACCACCGGCGATAAAATACTGAATCAGCCCCTGGAAAAAATCGGAGGAAAGGGCCTTTTTGTAAAGGAGCTGGACGCAGCGCTGCTGGACGGCCGTTCCGATCTGTCCGTCCACAGCCTGAAGGATGTGCCGATGGAGCTTCCCGGGGAACTGCCGCTGATCGCGTATTCTGCGCGGGAAGACGTGCGGGACGCGCTGATTCTTCCGGACGGTGTGAAGGAACTGGATTTTTCGAAGCCGGTCGGCTGCTCCTCCAGACGCAGGATGCTGCAGTTTGCGCAGCTGTATCCTCAGGCGACATTCGCTCCGATCCGCGGCAACGTGCAGACCCGGCTGAAAAAGCTGGATGGCGGCGAGTACTGCGCGACGATCCTGGCTGCGGCAGGTTTAAAGAGGCTCGGACTCGAACATAGAATCAGCAGGTATTTCTCCACAGAAGAAATGATTCCGGCGGCCGGACAGGGAATTCTGGCAGTGCAGGGGCGCGCAGGGGAGGATTACAGCTATCTGGAGGGATATTCAGATCCGGCGGCAGAGGCCTGTGCACAGGCGGAGCGTGCATTTGTGCGGGCACTTGGCGGAAACTGCAGTACACCGGTGGCGGCATATGCGAGGGTGATTTCAGATACTGAACCACGAGTAGTTTTGCAGGCTGACTTATCCGCTGATTTGCAGGCTGATTTATCAGGTGACTTGCCGGACAGCTTTGCGCCTTCCATCTGTGGGCAGGATGCTGCCTGCAGCGGGAAGCTGGCTGTAAATGACAGCGGGCTTTTGCGGTTACGGCTGGACGTTTTTTACTTTGATGAAGCGACCGGAAAAAGCAGCAGGGACAGTGCAACAGGGGTCATGGATAATCCGGCAGCGCTGGGAGAAGCTTTGGCGGGGAAGATCAAAAGCCAGCTCTTATAATCAGAGTTACTTCCTCTGAATTTGATTGTATGATTGTTAGAACTGAATTGGATGGTTGTGCCAAAGTGAACGACCGTTTTGAAACAGGTCGACCGCAATCCGTAGTATCATACCCTTTTGTCACTCGAATCATTTGATTGTTTTAGCTGAAAAGTTTTTATATTACCGACATAGTATGGAGATGGCAATAATGATTACAACCGTATATTTTGTGCGGCACGCGGAGCCGGATTACGAAAATCATAACGATATGGAAAGGGAGCTGACGGCCAGGGGGCTGCGTGACCGTGACCGGGTCACTGCCTATCTGCGCGATAAAAACATCCATGCTGTCATATCTTCTCCTTATAAGCGGGCGATTGATACGGTAAAGGCGTTTGCTGATGAGCAGAATCTTCCGATTGAAATTGTGGATGATTTCAGAGAGCGGAAAGTAGACAGCGTCTGGATTGACGATTTTCAGTCCTTTTCCAAAAGGCAGTGGGCTGATTTTACCTATAAGCTTTCGGACGGAGAATGTTTGAAAGAAGTACAGCAGAGAAATATTGCGGCTCTGGAGGCTCTTCTTGCAAAATATCCGGGAAAAAATCTTGCCGTGGGCAGCCATGGCACCGCTTTAGGCACCATCATCAACTTCTATGATCCATCCTTTGGATATCAGGAGTTTGACAAAATCAAAAATATCATGCCCTGGGTGGTGAAGTTTGAATTTGAAGGCAGCAGATGTGTCACGATCGACCAGCAGGAGTTTTGCGGAAAGGTTCTGTTAGTGGGTGCGGGTCCGTCGGATCCCGGGCTTTTCACGTTAAAGGGAAAGCGGGCTCTTGAAACGGCGGAGGTCGTGGTATACGACGCGCTGGTCGGGCAGGGAATTTTAAATATGATCCCAGATGCGGCGGAGGCGATCAATGTCGGAAAACGTGCGAGCCATCACACCCTGCCGCAGGAGCAGATCAGCAGACTGCTTGTTCAGAAAGCAAAAGAAGGAAAGCGCGTGGTGCGGCTCAAAGGCGGCGATCCCTTTCTCTTCGGCCGCGGCGGAGAGGAAATTGAGGAACTGGTCCAGGCGGGGGTGCCGTTTGAAGTGGTGCCCGGAGTGACATCCGCGCTGGCGGTTCCGGCTTACCAGGGGATCCCCGTGACACACCGGGATTTCTGCTCTTCCGTGCATATTATTACGGGGCACAAACGGGCGGCGGCAGGAGATGTCCGGCATCTGGTAAAGAAATCTGCGGATTTTGCGACAAAAAAATCTGCAGATTCAGTTGACTCTGCCTCTGCCCATACAGCTCCGAATAATGAAAGCGTTTTGGATATTGACTTTGAATCACTGGTTCACACGAAAGGGACGCTTGTTTTCCTGATGGGCGTGAGCGCGCTCGGAGATATATGCCGCGGGCTGCTCGCGGCCGGCATGGATCCCGAAACACCGGCTGCCCTTCTGATGCAGGGGACAACCGCCCATCAGCGCCGCATTCTGGCGACGGTGGCGACTCTGGAGGAGGAAGTCAGACTGCAGGGATCCAGTACGCCGGCAATTATTGTGGTCGGAGAGGTCTGCTCTCTCTCTGAACAGTTTTCGTGGGTCGACCGGCAGCCGCTTGGCGGCGCAAAGGTGCTGCTGACGCGTCCAAAGGAGCTGATCAGTGAAACGGCTGCGAAGCTGCGCGAAAAAGGAGCCGAGGTGCTGGAAATCCCGGCAATCCGCACCGAAAAAATTCCGCATAATGAGCGGCTTGCGCGGGCATTAGAAAGGCTGGATTCTTACCAGTGGATTGTGTTTACCAGCCCGACCGGGGTGCGGGTTTTCTTTGAAGAAATGGCAGAACGCGAAATGGACTGCCGCGCACTAGGCTCTGTTAAGCTCGCCGTAATCGGAAAAGGAACAAAAAAGGCTCTCGCGGAGCATGGCTTTTACGCGGATCTGATGCCGGAGATTTACGACGCGGCACACTTGGGAAGGGCGCTGCGGGACAGGCTGTGTTTACAGGATGATGGGCGCAGATTTTCTGCTCAGTGTCCAACAAACGCGAAGCGTTTTCAGAATGATGAGCGCGGCCTGTCCTCACGGCGCACCTCCAACGCGAAGCGTTTTCAAAATGATGGGCGCGTCTTGCCCCTCGCCGGGTGGCATCCCACACTTCGTGTGGGATATCCGCCGACCGACAGGGAGGGGGCGATACCTCAGCATATTCTCATACCACGCGCCGCAGCCGGATCGCCGGAACTAATTGCCGAACTGGGGGATGAATTTTTCATAGACGATATCCCGACCTACGAGACCCGATATGAATCCAGTCGTTTTGTGGATCTGTCAAAAGAGTTTGCAAGCGGGGAAATTGATTATGTGCTGTTTACCAGTGCATCCACTGTCCGTGGATTCGCTGCGGCTGTGGAGGAGACATCTTCTTCCTGCGGCAGGCAGATATCCCATCAGCAAGGCGTGGCTCCGGAAATTGATTTCACAAAAATACAGGCCATCTGTATCGGAAAACAGACCGAGGCCGCCGCAGCCGCGCTGGGCATGAAGACCTGGGTGGCCGCGGAAGCATCCATTCACAGCCTGATAGAGCGTTTGTGCGAGGTAAGGCAGGGAATTCGGTGAAAGGGTACGAATACATTTATACAGGATATTTTGCAGGATAATTTACGAGATATTCTAAAGCATAATTTCCTTGACTTCAATTGGGCAGACCGATACAATATAAAAAGATAACGGCAGGAAAGGAGGGAATCTTTCGTGGCGAAAATATTTAATGTATACGGAGCATGCCGACCGGATGAACATTATATGGTAGATCTGACGTCCAGACTGGAAGCGATTAAAAAGATGGTGGATGCCGGAGATTATTTTACCATTAACAGGGGACGGCAGTATGGGAAAACGACGACATTACAGGCACTGGCCTCTTATTTAAAAAAAGATTATATTGTGGTCAGCCTCGATTTTCAGAAGCTTGGAGCGGATAAATTCGTAAATGAAAACCAGTTTTCCATTGCCTTTGCCAAACGCTTTCTGAGAAAAATCAGTCTGGACAATGAACTGGATGAGGACCTTCTTCTTCCTTTAAAAACTGGATTAAGAGAGGAACGTGATGATATCGAGCTGCTGGAGCTGTTTGATTATCTGTCCGATATTTGCGCGGAAGCAGACAAACCGATTGTTCTGATGATAGATGAGGTAGACGCTTCGATGAACAATCAGGTGTTCTTGAGCTTTCTGGCACAGCTGCGTGCGGATTATCTGGACCGAAGGCAGACACCGACCTTTCAGTCAGTCATTCTTGCGGGGGTACATGATATTAGAAATATCAGAAGAAAGATACGGCCAGAGCGCCCATCCAACGCGAAGCGTTTTTTTAATGATGGGCGCGACCTGCCGCCGACCGAAAGGGAGGGGGCGATTCCACATGAAGCTCATCAGCCTAACAGCCCCTGGAATATAGCAGCTGATTTTGATGTGCCGATGAGTTTTGATACGGTAAACATCAGCAGTATGTTAAATCAATATGAAAATGATTATCATACAGGTATGAGTGTAGCTGAAATATCGAAAGTCATATATGATTACACATCGGGATATCCGGTATTGGTCTCTCGTATTTGTAAAATACTGGATGAAAAAATAGCAGGAAGCCCTGAATACCCTGATAAAAGTAAGGCCTGGACTATGGAAGGGCTGAGCGAAGCAATAAAACGGATTATAAAGGAGGACAACCCACTCTATGAATCCCTCCTTGGAAAACTGACGACTTATCCGGAACTGAAGCCTCTTTTAAAAGAGCTGTTTTTTAACGGCAGCCCAATTCCCTATGTTGCGACAGCATCCTATATAAAGGATGCCGCGATGTTTGGCTTTATCCAGAATGAAAATGAAACAGCGGTAATCTCAAATCGGATTTTTGAAGCTGTACTTTATAATAATTTTATTTCAGAAGAGTTTATTGGAAATAAGCTTTATGAGGCAGGCGCGCAGGAAAGGAATCAGTTTATTGTTGGAGGGCATCTGGATGTCCGGCGTATTCTGGAAAAGTTTATTGAAACCTTCAGTGAGCTTTATGGGGAAGAGGATGAAAAATTCCTGGAGAAGGTCGGCAGAAAATATTTTCTCCTCTACTTGAAACCGATCATCAATGGAATCGGGAATTACAGCATAGAACCCCAGACCCGGAACAGTGAGCGGATGGATGTGGTCATTTACTACAAGGGTGAGCAGAATATTCTGGAATTAAAGCTGTGGCGCGGAAATTCCTATAACGAGAGAGGGGAAAAGCAGTTATCCGGTTATCTGGATTATTTCCATATGAAGAAAGGATATATGCTCAGTTTTAATTTTAATAAAAAGAAAACGCGCGGCGTTAAAGAGATTGTATTTGGCGACAAAATCCTGATAGAGGGAGTTGTGTAATTTAAACAGACGGCTAATATTTTTCTTGATTTTGCTTTGACATACCGATACAATTATGATGCTGACAGGAAAAACGAAGGAGATTGCAGGATTATGGTTAATCGCTATCAGTTTGGTAAAATTTATTCTCAGATGAAGCAGGAATTTGGCATGGTTCCGCATGGAGATGAGGAACGGTATGCCATGATGCTGCTGCCAATGGAAGGAAATGTGCTGAAAGTTCATCGTCGGTTTCCATCTTCAAACAGCCGTCGGATGGATGAGGCGATCGCTCTTGTTCTGTTCGACATAAAAGAAAGATACACCGGGGAAAGCTTTGATACGGGCACATTTCGAAACGCGGACAATGAACGGCTGGAAAAGGCGTTACTGATGGCATTTGATCCCTTTACGAATCCGGAAAGCTTTCATGCCCTCAGGCAGTCCAGGGAATTTAAATCTTTGAATATATCTGATCTCTCTGACAAAAATCAGCTTCATGATTATTATAAAAGGCCTGTCATGTGCCTCCTGAGAATTAAGGATTCCGTAGACCTGATGCTCCGGGAAAATGGCTCTGACGGATATTTTGATTTTATCGAGAATTATATGGGGCATCATATTAAGGGTGAGGATATGGATTTTTGCGCGTACTTTTCCAGGTAATCTGTTTGCGGAGGAAGAAATCATTCATGTATATCAGTGATATCTATTTTGAATTAAAAGATGGCCGCAGGGCTTTGCTTCGCAGTCCGAAAAAAGAAGATACGCAGGGTGCGCTCGATTTTCTGTATATTGTGGCAGGTGAAACTGATTTCCTAATGAGTTATCCGGAAGAATGCCGTAAATATACGGCAGAATCAGAATGGAACTATTTGGAACAGAAAAATATCTCGGAAAATGAAGCAATGCTTGTCTGTATTGTAGAAGGCAGACTTGTCGGCAACTGTGAAATTTCGTTTCAGCAAAATTTAAAAACAAAACATCGGGCGAGTGTGGCGCTTGGAATCATCCGTGAATTCTGGAACCAGGGAATCGGGACAAGAATGCTGCAGGAACTGATCCGATTATCTCAAAGCCGCGAGGATGTCCTACAGGTTGAACTGGATTTTATTGAGGGAAATAACCGGGCCAGATATCTGTATGAAAAAATGGGATTTCGGATTACAGGTATCAGACCCAACGCAGTCAGATTAAAAGATGGGACGCTGTTAAATGAATATATGATGATGAAAGAGATCAAAAAATGAAAAGGAGGCATTGTTAGTTATGTTGGAGTTTAGGTATGACACACAATTATTAATTGAGGGAGAGGATCTGGATGAGGACGCGATCAGCGAGTACTTCACAGAAAATTTTAAAGGCGACTGCCTGCTGGCGGTCGGCGATGAGGAACTGATTAAGATCCATTTCCATACGAATGAGCCATGGAAGGTGCTGGAGTATTGTGCTTCGCTGGGCGAAATTTACGATATTGTAGTGGAAGACATGGATCGGCAGTCGCGCGGACTGAAAGGGTGAAGCGTCAAAACAGCACCGCGATATAAGAGCCTGAAGAGTGAAAAGAACGTAATCGGGATCATATAAAGGGCTGCCCATGAGATTGAAAATTGTTATGCAGAGGTGAAGAAAATGGATATGACAATCCGCCCGAGGCGGCTGCGCGGAAATGAAATTCTGCGCAAGATGGTACGGGAGACACGCGTGGATGCGTCGTCCTTGATTTATCCGATTTTTGTAAAGGAAGGAACCGGAATCCGGGAAGAGATTCCGACCATGCCGGGTCAGTATCGCTACAGCGTGGACCGGATGGGTGAAAAACTGCAGTCATTGCTTGATGTGGGGGTTAAGAGTGTCATGTTTTTTGGCATCCCGGATCATAAGGATGAGGCCGGCAGCGGTGCGTACGCCAAAGATGGCATTGTGCAGAAGGCTCTGCGGCAGGCAAAGCGTGATTTTCCGGGGATGTATCTGATTACGGATGTTTGTATGTGCGAGTATACCTCGCATGGACATTGCGGTGTGCTTTGCGGGGACGGGTATGTGGATAATGATCGTACTCTGGAGCTGCTGGCAAAGACGGCAGTTTCGCATGCGAAAGCCGGGGCGGATATGGTCGCCCCGTCGGATATGATGGACGGTCGGGTGGCGGCAATCCGTGCGGCATTGGATGAGGCAGGGTATCTGAACGTGCCGATCATGTCGTACGCGGTAAAATACGCGTCTGCTTTTTATGGGCCATTCCGCGACGCGGCCGGGAGCGCACCGGCGTTCGGCGACCGCAAAAGCTATCAGATGGACTACCACAACAGCCGCGAGGGGATCAAGGAAGCACTGCTCGATGTGGAGGAAGGCGCGGATATCATTATGGTAAAGCCGGCGATGTCCTACCTGGATATGGTCGCGAAAATCAAGGAAGTGACGGACGTGCCGATCGCTTCCTACAGCGTGAGCGGGGAATACGCGATGATCAAAGCGGGCGCACAGCTAGGCTACATTGATGAAGAGAAAATCATCTGCGAGACAGCTATTTCCGCATTCCGCGCAGGATGTGACATTTACCTGACCTATTTCGCGGAGGAAATCGCGAAGTATATCCGTGAGGGGAAAATTGGGTGAAATCTATGACAAAATCAGAAGAACTATTTGAACGTGCCCTTAAAGTAATCCCGGGCGGTGTAAACAGCCCGGTACGGGCATTTGGCTCGGTAGGACAGACGCCGAGGATGATCGCGTCCGCGCACGGCGCGTATATGACAGATGAGGACGGCAATCGCTATCTCGACTTCGTCGGCTCCTGGGGACCGATGATCCTGGGGCATGACGCCCCGGAGGTGCGCGAGGCAGTGATGAAAGCCTGTGAGGACGGTCTGAGCTTTGGCGCGGTGACGAAGCGCGAGGTCGAGATGGCAGAACTGATCTGCGGCTCGATTCCGAATGTGGAAATGGTGCGCATGGTCAATTCCGGTACGGAGGCCGTGATGAGCGCGATCCGCGCCGCGCGCGGCTATACCGGACGGGATAAGATTGTAAAGTTTATGGGATGCTATCATGGGCATTCCGACGCTCTGCTGGTGCAGGCGGGCTCCGGCGTGATGACAGCAGGAGTACCTGACAGCGCTGGTGTGCCGCAGAGTTGTACGAAGGACACGCTTTTGGCTATTTATAACGATCTGGCGAGCGTGGAGCGGCTGTTTGAGGAATTCCCGGAAGAAATAGCCGCGGTCATCGTTGAGCCGGTCGGGGCAAATATGGGGGTCGTGCCGCCTTTACCAGGCAGACATCTGGGATCATCGGCAGCGCCGACAGCTTCGGAGAGTCTCTTGGCAGAAGACAAAAATGCCTCTTCGGCAGAACAGGCTGACAAGGAGATGACGGCGCCAGGATTCCTGGAGGGCCTGCGCAGCCTCTGCACAAAATATGGCGCTGTGTTGATTTTTGACGAAGTAATCACCGGCTTTCGCCTCGGCTTTACCGGCGCACAGGGCTACTTTGGCGTGGACGCGGATCTGGTGACCTACGGCAAGATCATCGGCGCAGGCATGCCGGTCGGTGCTTACGGCGGAAAACGCGAGATCATGGAGCGCGTCGCCCCGGTCGGTCCCGTTTATCAGGCAGGCACCTTAAGCGGGAACCCCGTGGCCATGGCGGCCGGGCTGGCGCAGCTGACCATTCTGAAGGAGCATCCGGGAATCTATGATAAACTGAACAAAAAGGGGCAGTGGTTCTATGGCTCATTAAAGCAGATTGCGGAAGAAACCAAAGCGGCAGTGCAGGTCAATTCCTGCGGCTCGCTGGGCTGCATGTTTTTTACATCGGAACCAGTGGTGGACTATGCTTCTGCAAAGACCTCAGATACGGCTCAATACGCAGAGTATTTTCGCCATATGCTGTCAAATCATATTTATATCGCTCCTTCACAGTTTGAGGCAATGTTCCTTTCCGTGGCACATACGAGAGAGGAACTGGCGGACGTATTGGTATTAGTGAGAGATTTTTTGAATAATGATCTTTTTATGCAGTAAATAGCGTCAGAAAGGGGGCGTTGTGATGGGATATTATCTGAACAGCATAGAACCGATCGAAAACTTCAGGCTTGCGTCTCAGTCAGAATACTTTGTAGATAAGAGCAAGATTATGAAAGAACTGTTCCCTTTTTTCTATCGGAATGACAAGGATATCTGCATTACCAGACCGCGCAGATTTGGCAAGAGCATGATGGCCCATATGATAGCGTCTTTTTTTTCAAAGGCTGTGGATACCTCCGATATTTTTGACCGTCTTTTCATAGCAGAAGCTTCGGAATATCGGGATTATCTGAATCAGTATAATGTTGTTTTTATTGATTTCAGCAAAATGCCCCGGAATTGCAAATCTTATGCGCAGTATATTGAGAGAATTGAAAAGCGTCTGATCAAGGATCTGATAAAGGCGTATCCGGATGCGGATATTGATCCGAACGGAGCTGTCTGGGATGCCTTTTCTGATGTGTTTAACGAGTATAATGGCGAAAAGTTTGTATTTGTAATCGACGAGTGGGACTGTGTTTTCCACAAAGATTTTCTGAAAAATAACGAGAAAAAGGAATTCATCGAATTTCTTGCGGGATTGATTAAAAACCAGGCTTATGTTGCCATGACCTACATGACAGGAATACTGCCCATAGCGAAATACTCCAGTGGTTCTACAATTAATAATTTTATGGAATACACGATTGCTACGCAGTCTAAATTCAGTGAATATTTCGGATTTACGAACGAGGAAGTGGACTTGCTGTATGACAGATATCTCGAAAACGAGGAAGCACCGCTTCTTACAAGAGAAAATCTTAAGGATTGGTATGACGGCTACCGCACGTTGGACGGTGTAAAATTATATAATCCCAGATCGGTTGTCTATGCTCTTACAAACAATCGGATTGCAAGCTACTGGACTGGTTCAGGCCCGTATTCTGAGGTAAAAAAATATATTGTGAATGATGTCGCGGGGATGAAAACGGATGTAGCTCTTATGGTTGAAGGAGAAGCAGTTCCGGCAAATGTGGAGGAATACGCGGCTACGTCTATGGAGCTGCAGACGAAAAATGAAATCTTTTCTGCGATGCTTGTATATGGATTCCTGAATTACGAAAATGGCTGTGTCAGTATTCCGAACAGAGAGTTGATGGAGGAATTTAAAAACACGATCGCAAAAGAAACCTCCTATGACTATCTGCGCGATTTTGAGAAAGAGTCGGCAAGGATTCTGGAAAGAACACTGGCGATGGATGCCGATGCTGTGGCCGACGCACTTGGCTATATCCATGATACAGAATCGCCGCACAAGATTTATCTGGATGAAACGGAACTGTCTTCTACGGTGAAGCTTGCCTATCTCTCTGCAAGGGGGCAGTATCGGATCGAACAGGAAGATCAGGCTGGAAAAGGATATGTGGATTTTATTTTTTATCCCAGAAACGGAAAAGGTGATGGACTGATTTTAGAGTTGAAAGTAGACAGGACACCAGAAGCAGCGATTAAGCAGATCCGTGATAAAAACTATGCACTTCGGTTTCGAGGCAAAATGGGAGAAAAACCCCTGACGACGGGTAGAATTCTGGCTGTAGGGATCAGCTGCCAGAAGGGATCGAAAAAGCACAGATGTAAGATCGAGGTTTTAGAGTAGATGGCAGTGCAGGAAAGTCTTTCTTCGTTTCATTTAATTACGGGCGGCAGCGGCAGTGGAAAATCCGCGTATGCGGAGAGCTGTGTCACTGCGATTTCCTCCAGACGAATCTATATCGCGACGATGATTCCCTGTGGCGAGGATGGAAAGCGCAGGGTGGAGCGGCATCGGAACCTTCGCAAAGAAAAAAAATTCGAGACGGTTGAATGCTATACGGGGCTGGAGCAGCTGGATTTGAAAGCGATTATTCAGAAAATGAGACTGGATGATATGGTCGTCTTACTGGAGTGCATGTCCAACCTGGTAGCGAATGAGATGTTTGAGCCAGATGGAGCCGGGAAAGATACCGTCGCGGCGGTTCTGCGCGGCATAGAGGCACTGCGCCATCAGGTGCGGCATCTGGTGGTTGTGACGAATGAAGTCTTCTCAGACGGCATTACCTATGACGAGGGGACAATGCGCTATCTTTCCTGCCTTGGAGCGGTAAACCGGGAGATGGCGGCGCAGGCGGATGCGGTCACCGAAGTCGTGTACGGGATTCCGGTGAAGGTGAAATGAGGGAAAAAATGAAATTTATGAAAGCAGGAATTCTTATTACAGAGAAGTAAAATCGGAGCAGGGGGAGGCTGGCTGACATGCGGATGTTCAAACGATGCTGGAGCAGTTTAAATATCGCGTTTTCCATGTATTCGAAGCTCCCGGCGGCGCAGTGTGAATGGTCGGAGGAAAACATGAAATATGTCATGTGCTTTTTTCCGTGGATTGGAGTCATCATCGGTCTGCTCTGCTTCGGCTGGGATGCGCTTGTCTCGTATCTGGGAGTCCGGGACGCGCTTCGAAATGTCATTCTGATGACGATTCCGGTCGCGGTGACGGGCGGCATTCATCTGGACGGCTTCCTGGATACCTCCGATGCCATGAGCTCCTGGAGGCCGGTGGAGAAACGCCTGGAGATCCTGAAGGATTCCCATGCGGGCGCTTTTGCCATTATCTGTGGGATTGTCTATTTTTTCTTGCTGTATGGGGTGCTGGACTCTGTGCGCGGGGAACTGGTCGCTGTGTATGCGTGCTGCTTTGTAATATCCCGCTCGTTGAGCGCATTTTCGGTCGTCACCTTTCCGAAGGCTTCGGTAAAGGGTACGGTCGCCGGTTTTTCGAAAAATGCGCAGACGAGGGTGATTCAGATAACTTCGGCTTGCTACATTCTGATCGCCGCAATTGTCATGCTCATCCTGCAGCCTGTTTATGCGGCAGCGGCGCTTGCCGGGGCGGCAATTTCTTTTGCGTGGTATTATCACCGGGCGATGAAATATTTCGGCGGAATCAACGGTGACCTTGCAGGGTATTTCCTCACGGTCTGTGAGCTCGTGATGCCATTTGCCATGGCGGCAGTCTCTTATCTTCTGTAAGGGTAGGGGAATTACAGTTCTATACCAGGAACCATTGTTTTTTGCCCGGACAGACAGGGACGGGTTCCTCTGTAAAACGATCGAAGTCAGGAGGACGAAGCCTGGAAAAGCAAGCCGCGCAGCGAAAATCCCGTGTGAGGACTTGCATATAGCTGTGAACAGAAAGAGAGGATCATAAAATGCCGGAAATAAGCCTGTTTTACGGAATAAGGATAACGATGTACTGGAACGACCATAATCCTCCGCATTTTCATGCGGAATACGGAAACAACCATGCCATAGTGCTGATAGAGGATGGCGTGATCAGTGAAGGATATCTGCCGAAAAGGCAGCTGAAATTTGTGCTTGCATGGGCGGAAATCCACAAAGACGAACTGATGCAGAACTGGGAACTTTCAAAAGACAATATGCCTTTAAACCGGATTAATCCCTTAATGTAGTGAGGCGGTGATTCCTATGACAGACACTAAGCTGAATTTTAAATATTTCTCGCCGGAAGTGTTTCAGGCTGTGGCAGGGAATAATTTCATTGTCTATGCCTATATGAATGACGGCGGCGTCAGGGAGTTTGATATGAAACCGCTTATAAAAAAAGGCGGGATTTTTTCAATATTGGCTGACGAGAAGATTTTCCGCGGAAAACTGACCGTATTGAATGGCACGGTCGCATGGGATATCGGAGGCAACAGGGATGAATATCATTGTATTGATATCGACCCGCGCACGGTGTTTGACAGCCCTGTGATTTCGGATATTCCGGAGATATAACAAGCTTGCGTCAGGAATGCGGCAGGAATGTGGCAATATCGCAGCAATATCGCGGCAGGATTGTGGCAATACTGCGGCAATATCGCGACAGGACAACAACAGAATAGCGACAAGATCATAACAAGATCAAGATTATAACAACATCATAACAAGATCATATGGAGGGATATTATGATTATCTATGTAAACGCAAACGCAGCCCATGATGGCAATGGAACAAAGGCGATGCCGTTTAAGCGCATCAATGACGCCGCGAAGATCGCGCGGCCGGGAGATGAGGTTGTCGTGGCACCTGGTATGTACCGGGAATATGTGGATCCGGTAAACGCAGGATGCGAGGACGCCCGGATTACCTACCGCAGCGCGGAACCGCTCGGAGCGGTGATTACCGGCGCGGAGCCGCTCACCGGCTGGAGTCTGTACGAAGGAACCGTCTGGACGGCGCGTGTGAAAAACAGTGTTTTTGGCTCGTACAATCCCTATACCACACCCGTATACGGAGACTGGTATTTTGCGGAGGCGAATAAGCACACCGGCTGTGTCTATTTGAACAACAAGGCTATGTATGAGGCGGCTTCTCTGGACGAGTGTACCAGGGGCGAGGTTTACGAGTGCAGCTGGGTGCCGGAGGAGTCCATTTATAAATGGTACACCGAACAGGATGAGAAAACGGACGAGACGGTTCTCTACGCAAATTTTCAGGGAAAGGACCCCAATGAGGAGAACATCGAAATCAATGTTCGCCGGGAGTGCTTTTTCCCATCAAAGACGGGGGTTGGCTATATTACGGTCAGCGGTTTTAAGATCAATAAGGCTGCGACGACCTGGGCGCCTCCCGCGGCGTTTCAGGATGGCATGATTGGCCCGCATTGGAGCAGGGGATGGATTATTGAGGACTGCGAGATTTCCGACAGCAAGTGCGCGGGCATCTCTCTGGGCAAATATCTGGACCCGGAAAACGAGCATTATTTTACTTATAAACAGGTCAAAAGCCCGACTCAGATGGAGCGGGACGCGGTCTGCCGCGGGCAGTATCACGGCTGGCTGAAGGAGCGTGTCGGCAGCCACATCATCCGCCGCAACAATATCCACCACTGCGAGCAGGGCGGGATCATCGGCCGCATGGGCGGCGTGTTCAGTATCATTGAGGACAACCACATCCATCATATCAACAACATGATGGAACAGGGCGGCGCGGAAATTTCCGGCATCAAGCTGCATGCCGCGATTGACGTCATCATGCGCCGCAACCATATCCACCACTGCACCATGGGCATCTGGTGCGACTGGGAGGCCCAGGGCGTGCGCATCACACAGAACCTGCTGCACGACAACCAGATGCCGCCGTTCGCGAAAAATCTGAAGGGCAGCATGATGTCTCAGGATCTTTTTGTGGAAGTGAGCCATGGCCCGACACTGATTGACAACAACATCCTGCTCTCCGAGGTCTCCATGCGCTTCGCGACACAGGGCGTCGCCATGGTACATAATCTGATCTGCGGCTCACTGACCTGCGTAGGAGACGGCACCGGCTGGCGCTATACGCCATACCATATCCCGCACCGCACAGAGGTCATGGGCTTTATGACCATCCTTCACGGAGATGACCGCTTCTACAACAACATCTTCGTGCAGAAATGGCCGTCGGAGGATGTGATTACCCCGCACGATTCGGACGATGGATTTGACAGTGAAAACCGCGCCGTCGGCATCTGGATGTTTGACGAGTATCCGACCTGGGACGAGTGGATCGCGCAGTTTGACTTTACAAAGCCTGCCGATATGAAAAAATGCGAGCCGGCGCATTTCGGTCATTTGCCGGTGTGGTCCGAGGGCAACATCTACCTCGGCGGCGCGAAAGCGAGCCGGCATGAGAAGGATGGGCGGACCGCCGCAAACGGCAGTGAGGATATCCGCGTGGAGCTTGTGGAAAAGGAAGGAAATCTCTATCTGGACACGAACATCTACGAAATGCTGGAAGGATTTACGAGCCGGATGATCAATACGGAAATCCTCGGCAAAGCCTTCGAGCCGGAGCAGAAGTACGAAAATCCGGACGGAACGCCGATAGCCTTTGATTCGGATTATCTGGGTGAGCACAGGGGACTTGTCGTGCTTCCTGGCCCATTCGCGAGCGCGGAAGACGCGAAGAAGGCTCTTTACAGTGCGAAGGAAATGCCGTAACTGAAATGAAAAAGAGCACTGAAAGATTTGTATGATCGTAACTATTCAGGACAGTACCTCGCATTTGCTGCGAGGTACGTATGAAAACTTATAGCATGTGGGGAAAGCCTCGCAACTGTGAAGGTACTGAACAGTTACGTATGATCATTTATTTTGTCAGAGAATGAATTTGAGAGCCTGAAACAGTTGTACAGGGAAATTTTAGAAAAGGGTCAGGCAGACAAACCCGGCCCAGGGAACTCTGCCTGACCAATAAGGAGTAAGAAACAAAATGCCGGAGCTGCCAGAAGTAGAAACTGTAAGAAGGGTACTTGAGCCTCAGATCAGAGGACTCGTTATCAAAAATGCTGTAGTGAACCGTCCGGAAGTAGTGGCATATCCGGATGCGGACGCTTTTATTGCAGCCCTGCGAAATCAGGTGGTGGCAGGAATAGACCGAAGAGGAAAATTTCTGAGTATACTTTTAGAAAGCGGAGATGGTGTGATTGTTCATTTCAGAATGACAGGATGTCTTTTATTCACTCCTCCGGTTTTTGAAATGGAAAAGCATACCCATATTATTTTGCAGATGGAAAACGAGTGGCAGCTGCGTTTCGTGGATACCAGAAGATTTGGGAGATTCTGGTATTTGAAAGCCGATGAAATGCATAAGGAGTCGGGCGAGGATACAGTGACTGGCATCGGAAACCTGGGAAAAGAACCATTTGACAGCGATTTCAACAGCCGTTATCTCATCGACAGGCTGGAAAAGCGCAGAATACCGATTAAGGAATGCCTGCTTGATCAAAAAGTAATTGCCGGAATCGGAAACATCTATTCGGACGAAATCCTGTTCGCGTCAGGAATTGATCCCCGAAAACCGGCAAATGAGCTGACTGACGAGGAGTGGAACTCTCTTGCATGTGAAATTCCGGAGCAGCTGACATACTTTATAGAAAAGAATGTCATTTCTCCGGAAGAGTATCTTGCCGGAAAGGGAAAGGATTATCGGAATACTCCATATCTGCGTGTTTATGGCAGGTCAGGAAAACCATGCACGAAGTGCGGAGAAACACTGTGCAAATGTGTAATTGGAGGGCGCAGCAGCGTCTATTGTCCGAACTGCCAGAGAGGAAGAGAATGCTGAACGCAGGAATGCTTTATGAGGAGAAGGAGAACGCCAAACTGCAGGAATGCTTTATGAGGAGAAGGAGAACGCCAAACTGCAGGAATGCTTTATGAGAAGAAGGAGAATGGCTCAGATACAGAACCTGTTCTCCTTCCGTTTCCTTTTAGTAGAGCTTTTTCATATTACCTGGAAGAGGTAAAATTTCAAATAGTCCGTCTCCGGCACATTCCAGAGGATCGGATGATCCGGTGCCTGCTGCCTCGCCTCAATCTGCCGCAGCTGCACCCCGGCATCAGCGGCCGCGGAATGCAGCATTTTGATAAACAGCTCGTCAGGCATGAAATGCGAGCAGGAGCAGGTGGCCAGATAACCGCCTCTCGGCAGGATTTTCATTGCGCGGAGGTTGATTTCCTTATAGCCCTTCTTCGCACTGTCCACGGTGCGGCGGCTTTTGGTAAAGGCCGGCGGATCCAGGATAATAAAATCGTATTTTTCCTCATGGCTGTGCTCCAGCTGCGGGAGAAGATCAAACACGTTGGCAACGCGGAAGGTCATGCGGTCAGCAAGTCCGTTGCGCTCGGCGTTGCGGCGTGCCATATCGATCGCCGTCTGGGAAATATCGACCGCGCAGACAGAAGCCGCTCCGCCTTTTGCCGCGTTCAGCGCAAAGGATCCGGTGTGTGTGAAGCAGTCCAGCACGTGTTTCCCCGCGGCCAGACGGGCGACCGCCTGACGGTTGTATTTCTGGTCGAGAAAGAAACCGGTTTTCTGGCCGTTTTCCACATCTACCTGATAAATAATGCCGTTTTCCGTGATCTCGGTGAGGCAGGAGAGCGCAGCCGGTCTCTGCCCCTCTTCACCCTGATCTTTTTGTGTATCGTTATGGCCATCTGTATCTTTGCTCTTCGGAAACGGATTCGCATATTCATTCATGGTCTTGCTCGTGGGAAACGGATTCGCATGTTCATTCATAGTCTTGTCTGCCAAATCCAGAGAATACCAGCCCTTATACTGGCGCAGTCCTTCCAGCTCGCGTATGGATACATCATTACGCTCGTAGATTCCTCGAATAATCTGCCCGTCATCAGTCAAAGTCTGGTACAAGAGCGGAAAAATGACAGGTTTTAAAAGCTCCATCCCATAGGAGAGCGTCTGCGTCACCAGAATATCATGAAACCGGTCGACCGTAAGTCCCGGGAACTGATCCGCTTCTCCGTAAATGATCCGGCAGCAGTCAATGTCCGCACCCATGACCGTTTTGCGGTATTCCCAGGCATAACGGATTCTGCGCGCCCAGAAAGCCGCGTCGAATTTATCATTTGCATTGCGCGAAATCAGCCGGATGCGGATTTTAGAATGCTCGCTGTAAAAACCGGTACCCAGATATTTTCCCATCTTTTGGTGCTGTGTCTCATTTTTTGTGGAACCAGAGGAATTGACGAAAGATTTATCCTCGCTCTGTTTCTGCCGCGGATCCTGATTAGCAGAATCAGATAGAACATCGACAAGGCATCCGTTTGACAGAGTCCCGATTACCTGCCGGATCTCTGCGTCGTAGACCCAGGGATGGCCATTTTGGATGGATCGCTCGGCTTTTTTGCTGACGGTGAGGATCGGGTAGGGTCTTTGCTGTTTCATGCTGCTGCCTGCTTTCTGTAAAAATTTTTTCAATAGCTGTACTATATCATATGTCCGTACTCGCACAGCGAGTATGGATGTAGGCCGCGCCCCTCGCCGGGGTGGCATCCCGCACTTCGTACGGGATATACAATCGCGCAGCGATTTTCAAATGCGCGGCTTTCATTGTATCATATACCTGCTTTTGTTGCAAGAAAAACGAATCACATCATTTGATATGATATGAAACAAATATTTAGGAAAAAGCACGAAAATAATATTTGAGAAACATATTGACAGGTGTATATTTATATTGTAATATGTATTCAGAAAATATAGCAGACGACGCTCGCCGATTGACAGGAGCTGAGTCTGCTGCGATCGGATGCTATTGACGGGAGGAGAATCTGTATGAATAAAAAAATTACAACTCTGACAAAAGAAGAACAGCAGAAGAAAGAGGAAAACAGCAAGAATCTGTTGTATGACCAGCGTGAATCCGCATCGGAAGAAGATATGGTAATGGAAGCTGGTCTTAAATATGCCTCGAAACGCCAGGGAGAATATACGCTTGAGGATTACTACGCTCTGCCGGATGACCAGCGGGTCGAGTTGATTGACGGAGTGATTTATGACATGGCTGCTCCGAATACGGCGCATCAGGCCACAGTTAAAGAAATATCGTTTCAACTGGAATCTTATGTTCGTTCGAGGAAGGGAAGCTGCCTTGTTTTCCCATCTCCCGTGGATGTGCAGCTTGACTGTGATGTGCGGACGATGGTTCAGCCGGATGTGCTGGTTGTCTGCGACAGGGATAAGGTGATCAGACGCTGCGTGTACGGCGCCCCGGATCTGGTGGTTGAGATTTTGTCCCCTTCCAGTGATCGAAAAGATCGTATAATTAAGCTTGCCAAATATACCAATGCAGGTGTGCGGGAATACTGGATCGTGGATCTGAGGCAGGAGAAGGTGATTGTGTATGATTTGGAACATGACCGCCGTACTGCGATCTATGGAATGGAAAAACCGGTGCCGGTTCAGATTTTTGGCGGAGACTGTCAGATTTCTTTTGAGGGAATCCTTGAGCTGGTCCGGTCGATTCTGAATTCCCCGGGATCGGATGAATCGTGAACGCAGAAGGAAATTCTGTGGTTTTAATCATCCGAAATTTAATCCTTCGGTAAAAAACGCTCATAAATTTAATTCATCCTGTTAAAAAACGCTTGCTTACAGCAAAGGGTTATGCTATACTATGCGAGTTGAAAACCAGACACGTGTGTTGATTCCGGGGATGGTGCCGGTCTGGTTCCCCCGGGAGACGATGCATGCGGAAGAATCTAACCAAAAGGAGAAAAGACATGAGCGTAATTTCAATGAAACAGTTACTGGAAGCCGGTGTTCACTTTGGTCATCAGACCAGAAGATGGAATCCGAAGATGGCGGAGTACATCTACACCGAGAGAAACGGCATCTATATCATCGACCTGCAGAAGTCGGTGGTAAAGGTAGATGAGGCATGCAGAGCAGTTGCGGATATCGCGGCGAACGGCGGCACGATCCTTTTTGTCGGCACCAAGAAGCAGGCACAGGACGCGGTACAGACTGAGGCTGAGAGATGCGGGATGTTCTATGTAAATGAGAGATGGCTCGGCGGCATGCTGACAAACTTCAAGACCATCCAGTCCAGAATCAAATACCTTAAGGATCTGGAGAGACAGCAGGAGGACGGCACTTTTGACGTCCTGCCGAAGAAGGAAGTCATCGCTCTCAAAAAGAAGATTGAGAAGCTGGAGAAGAACCTTGGCGGTATCAAGGAAATGAAGAGACTCCCGGACGCGATTTTCGTAGTTGATCCGAAAAAGGAACATATCTGTGTACAGGAAGCACACACGCTTGGCATTCCGCTGATCGGTATCTGCGATACGAACTGTGATCCGGAGGAACTGGATTACGTGATCCCGGGCAATGACGACGCAATCCGCGCGGTAAAGCTGATTGTCTCCAAGATGGCGGATGCTGTGATCGAGGCAAAGCAGGGCGCTGAGGAGATGGTTCCGGAGGTCGCTGAGGAAGCTTACGAGGAAGCACCGGTAGAGGCATTCTGATAATTAAAATTTGGAGGACATAAAAATGGCTGTTACAGCAGGAATGGTAAAAGAGTTAAGAGAGATGACCGGTGCCGGCATGATGGACTGCAAGAAGGCTCTGACGGCGACCGAGGGCGATATGGACAAGGCCGTGGAATGGCTCAGAGAGAAAGGCCTTGCGACCGCGCAGAAAAAGGCTGGCCGGATTGCGGCTGAGGGTATGGCAAAGGTTCTCGTATCTGAGGACGGCAAGAGCGCGGTAGCGGTAGAGGTTAATTCCGAGACCGACTTCGTGGCAAAGAATGAGAAGTTCCAGGATTATGTGACGCAGGTAGCCGAGCAGGCGATGGAGACCCAGGCCGCTGACATCGATGCGTTCCTTGCGGAGCCGTGGAAGTTTGACACATCCAAGACTGTTAAGGAAACTCTGGCAGGCATGATCGCGGTCATCGGCGAGAATATGAACATCCGCCGCTTCGCACAGGTAAAAGAGGAAGCCGGTTTTGTGGCATCCTACACCCATATGGGCGGAAAGATCGGCGTACTGGTTGATGTCGAGACCAATGTAGTTAATGACGAGATCAAAGAGATGGCGAAGAATGTTGCCATGCAGGTAGCTGCTCTGAAGCCGCTCTACACCAGCGACAAGGAAGTAAGCGCAGAGTATATCGAGCATGAGAAGGAAATCCTCCTTGCGCAGATTAAGAATGACCCGAAGGAATCCCAGAAGCCTGAGAAGGTGATCATGGGTATCATCCAGGGCCGTGTAAAGAAGGAGCTCAAGGAGATCTGCCTCCTGGATCAGATCTATGTAAAGGCGGAGGACGGCAAGCAGTCTGTAAGCGATTATGTGGCACAGGTGGCGAAGGCAAACGGCGCCGCGATCACAATCAAGAGCTTTGTCCGCTTCGAGACCGGCGAGGGCATCGAGAAAAAGCAGGAAGACTTCGCGGCAGAAGTAGCAGCACAGCTGGGGAATTAATTTTCACGGAGCAACGTGCCGGGTAGTCGGAGGAGGGCACTGAGTGCCAGCGGCAGTCGTTAAGTGCCGACCGAGGCGCAGAACCGTCGGCAAAAGACGACATTTTATGACGTAGCTTGCCTGTGCCGGCAGGGTATGAAACAGAATGAGCTATGGCACGTGAATGAAAGTGATACAGGTGGAGAAGCGTCGATGATGGATACTTCTCCATTTTTTTACACATTTTATTGTATACATATTTTACGGAAAATGGTATAATCGGGCAGTAATGTGTCAAATCGATGGGAAAGAAGTAATTAAAGATGATACAGGACATAGGAAAACACAGGTTTCGCAATGAATACCACCCGGAGGCTGTACCTGAAGCTGACAGCAGGGTTTTATTTTACCGTGGACGGGAGATATTTGTGAAATGTGAAAATGAGCAGATTTGCTTTCTGACATTTGCAAAGGTATCCGAAGTATGGCCGGAAGCGGGGAAAAAGATTACCTACCTTTTCTCAATTGACGGGGTTGCCTATTTTCTGCCTGACAGCGAAGTCCTCCGGACTTTTTTATGCACAGGGACGCGTAAGGAAATTAGCAGCTTACGCTGCACGCGCCCCGCGCGGGCGAGTAGGGGACAAGTCTCCCTACTCGATTCGGAAAAAAGCTTTCCGGGGCAGGCGCAGACTGCTCAGATGGAGGAAGAGCTATCTCTCACAGAATTCTTTCCCGGATATTCCTGGGAGAAAATTGAGCGGATGCGCACGGTCGGACCAAAAGAGGCCGCTTTTGCGGGAGTGACCGGACTGCAGCTCTATGAATGGTACCAAAGCCGACGCTTCTGCCCGGCCTGCGGAAAGCATATGGTACATAGTGAAAAAGAACGCATGATGCACTGTCCCTCCTGCGGCCAGATTGAATACCCGAAGATCTGTCCGGCCGTGATTGTTGCGGTGACGGACGGGGATCGGATCCTTCTGACCAAATATGCGGGTCGAAGCTTTCGGAATTACGCGCTGATAGCCGGTTTTGCCGAGATCGGGGAGACCCTGGAGGAAACGGTTGAGCGCGAGGTGCTGGAGGAAGTCGGCCTGAGGGTCAAAAATATCCGCTATTATAAAAGCCAGCCCTGGTCGTTTACGGACACGCTTCTGACGGGATTTTTTGCAGAAGTGGATCGGGACACCCACATACGGATGGATGAAAAGGAGCTTTCTGTCGCGAAATGGTGTACGCGCGAGGAAGTACCCGAGGATGATGGGGTAAGTCTGACTCGGGAGATGATGGATGTATTTAAATCCGGAAAGCAGCCGGTCTGATCCGGGAACATGGAGGAATGATGCGATGAAGGCTGCTCTGATACAGATGCGTACTCAAAAAGAAAATGATGCAAACATCCGAAAAGCCTGTTCTCTGATTGAGGAGGCGGCCGGTAATGGCGCGGATCTGTTGATGCTGCCTGAAATGTTTTCCTGTCCTTATGAAACGGGCAATTTCCGGGCATATGCCCAGCCCGACGGCGGGGAAAACTGGACTGTGCTTTCCAATATAGCCCGGGAGACAGGGGTTTACCTGGCGGCAGGCTCCATGCCGGAGATAGCGTCAGGAAATGTTTACAATACGGCTTATGTTTTTGACCGCCAGGGACGCCAGATTGCGAAACATCGGAAAATGCATCTGTTTGACGTAGATATTGAGGGCGGACAGCACTTTCATGAAAGTGAGACACTGACAGCAGGCGATCAGGTAACACTTTTTGACACAGAATTTGGCCGGATGGGACTGATGATCTGTTTTGACATCCGCTTCCCGGAGCTGGCCAGACTGCTGGCGCTTGGAGGCGCGGATGTGATTCTGGTGCCTGCCGCTTTCAATATGACGACCGGACCGGCTCACTGGGAGCTGGCATTCCGCTCCCGCGCGGTAGACAACCAGGTATTCATGTTGGGCTGTTCACCCGCGCGTGACATGGAAAGCAGCTATCACGCCTATGGAAATTCTCTCGCAGTTTCGCCATGGGGTGATGTTTTGGCCAGGCTGGATGAGCGGGAGGCGATCCTTTACTGTGAGTTCCGGCCCGGGGATACGGAGAAAATACGCAGACAGATGCCGCTCTTAAACGCCCGCAGGACGGATATTTATGATCTGACCTGGTCTGTGGGAAAGATAGAATCCTCGTAACTGTGAAGGTACTGAACAGTTATGAATCCCGCTCTGCAGGATTCCCGTGCTGCCAGAGTTTTCGTGTTTTCGATTCGCTTTGCAAATCGGGACATAACACTTGTCTGCGTATGCGGATAATTTTATCTGCACGTTATGCGTATTCACTGGAAATTTCACGGGTTATGGCGAAGCTTTCAGAGCCTGCGATTCGCGCATCAGGCACTTACAAACGATTTTTTGCGCAAGATAGCAAAATTTCGGTTCGGGTTTATCCGGGTTAGGCGGTGCAGGATGCATGAGCTCTTTGACGACAGATACTTACTTCGCCATACTATAAAATTTACATACAGAAGAGATTTAGAAGAGGTTTAAAACATGCAGGATTGTAATCAGATGAATGGAACTGTAAACGCAAGACCGAAGAGCTTTAAAATCATCGGAACCGGAAGCTGTGTGCCGGAAAAGGTCGTGACAAACGACGATCTGACGGTATTTCTGGACACGAGCGATGAATGGATCAAGAGTCGCAGCGGCATTGAGCAGCGTCATGTCTGCACGACAGAGACGACCTCGGATCTGGCCGTCGGGGCTGCCAGAAACGCTCTGGAAAACGCGCATACCACTTCGGATGAGATCGATATGATTTTGTGCGCGACTATCAGCGGGGAATATGTCTGCCCCTCCATGGCTGCGCTTGTACAGAAAAGCCTGGGGGCGCAGTGTCCCTGTTTTGATTTGAGTGCGGCCTGCACCGGCTGGATTTATCTCATGGATACGGCTGCGGCCTTTTTTGCCAGAGGAGGGATCCGCAAAATGCTCCTGATCGGTGCTGAATCGATGTCCCGGATTCTCAACTGGCACGACCGTTCTACCGCTGTACTGTTTGGAGACGGGGCCGGAGCGGCAGTCCTTGAGCCGGGAGATAACTATCTTGGCTCCTCCTTTGTGACCGAGGGAAACGACGAGGTGATCGCGATACCCACGAAAAACGGGATTTCCCCCTGGAACCTCAACGAGCAGAAGCTGCCGCTGGTCCATATGGACGGGCAGGAGACCTACAAGTTTGCCGTGAGCAACCTTCCGAAACGGGTAGATGAGGTACTCATAAAAGCAGGTCTTCAGGAAGAGGATCTGGACTGGGTGATTCCTCATCAGGCAAACAAGCGCATTATCGACAGCGCGTCCCGGCGGATGAAGCATGTCCCGGCGGATCATTTTTGCGTGAACCTGCAGAAATACGGAAACACCTCCGCAGCGAGTATTCCGCTGCTTCTGGATGAATGGAACCGCGCAGGCAGGTTTAAAGAAAACGATCTGCTGGTGATGGTAGCGTTTGGGGGAGGACTCTCCAGCGCAGCGTGTCTGCTGAGATGGTAAAAAATAGTTGACATTTCGCTGGCATTAGCATATGATATTCAAAATAATTTGCACTGCATCATCTACAGTACAAACTGATCAGGCTCCGGATTGTGAGAAGGGCGAAGGCAGGTGTACCGCCCTGACACATATTCGGCTGCCGGGTCGCAAATGCGACAGCAGGTAACATAGCATCTGCGGGACAGTAGTAAGTACTATTACTATCGGCTCGGGATGCTTTTTCTATATCCTGAAATGCCGGAGGATTTACTCAAACGTTGCAGGAAAGAAAGGATGTTATCTGATGGTGGGAAGAAAAGAAAACAAATCAAAAGAAACTTTGAATGATGCCCAAAATGCGGCTCTGGCCGCAAAGGTCTCCGCAGTCAGTATCGCGGGAAATGTTTTTCTCTCTGTGTTCAAATTTATTGCCGGCGTGCTGGGGCATTCCAGCGCAATGGTATCAGATGCCGTTCATTCGCTTTCAGATGTGCTTACAACTATGATTGCCCTGATCGGCGTGAAGATCGCAAAGCGCGGCGCGGACGCCGGACACCCGTACGGGCACGAACGCTTTGAGTGTGTTTCTTCTATTATTCTTTCCGGACTGCTGCTTGCCACGGGACTTGGCATCGGTATGGCCGGGATGAAAACTATTCTGGCCGGAGATTATGCGGAGCTTGCAATACCGGGGGTACTTCCTCTCGCAGCGGCGGCTCTGTCTATCATTTCAAAGGAAGCGATGTTCTGGTATACCAGAAGCTGTGCGCAGAAGATGCATTCATCCGCCTTTATGGCGGATGCCTGGCATCATCGCTCGGATGCCCTTTCTTCCGTTGGCTCTTTAATTGGCGTCGTGGGAGCGAGAGCCGGACTGCCGGTTCTGGACTCCGCGGCCAGCGTTGTGATCTGTCTTTTTATTTTAAAGGTGGCGGTGGATATTTTCCGGGACGCCGTGCGCAAGCTGACAGACACAGCCTGTGATGAGGATTATACGGAACAGGTGCGCGCGTTTATCGCCCGTCAGGACGGAGTGAGGCAGATCGACCTGCTGCAGACGAGAATGTTTGGCGAGAAGGTCTATGTGGATGTGGAGATAGCGGTAGATGCGCACATGGAGCTGGAGGACGCCCACGCGATTGCGGAAAAGGTTCATACCGGACTTGAAAATACGTTTGAAAATATTAAACATGTGATGGTGCATGTAAATCCCTTTGCCGGTGGCCAGTGATTTGTAGTTAGTGATTAGTGGTCTGTGTTCAGTGATTAGTGATTAGTGGCTAATGGCTAGTGGTCAGTAGCTGATTAGCCTTACGCCATTGGCGTTTGATTAATGGATGCTGGCTTAGGGCTCAATACTGCCAAAAGCGAGGACTGTCCATGTCCGGAGTATACAGAAAATTTTCCTTGACCGGAGCTGATCTGTGGAGTATGCTTACTCTGGTTAGATTTCTGAGATACAATGAAAGCTGCATTATCACTCATTTATCATGACAAAACTTAGAAAGGATACCCAGGGTCTGATGAACAATTTATTCATGAACAATAAGAAAAGCAGAAAAACCATTGCACCATTGCTTGCCGCCGCGTTTTTAGCCGGATGCTTCGCCTGTGGTGCAGCCGCGGAGGAGACAGACACCGTGCGCTTTGGCGTGCTTTCCGGGCCGACCGGGATCGGTGCGGCAAAGCTGCTGACGGACAGTGACAATGGCGAAACCACGAATACGTATGATTATATCATTGCTTCCGATAACAGTGAGATTGTCTCCGGCCTGACCACCGGAGAGCTTGATATCGCCTGCATGGCATCCAACACGGCGCTGAATCTGTACAATCAGGGAGTTGAAATTCAGGTAATTGCCCTTGGCACCCAGGGTGTGCTGCATATTCTGGAGAGCGGAGGCGGAGAGGAGATTCAGTCTATCTCCGATCTGGAAGGCCGGACGATCTATACGACCGGCCAGGGGAGCAACCCGGAATATATCCTTCGCTATCTGCTGGAGTCTAATGATCTGGATCCGGATAGTGATGTGGAAATTGTCTTTGCGGACGCGACTGAGATCAGTGCCGGCCTGATTTCCGGAGAGATTGAGACTGCCATGCTGCCGGTGCCTGCGGCGACCGCAGCGATATTGCAAAGTGACGGTACCGTCAGGGATGCCCTGGATGTCAATGATATCTGGGAAGAGATCGGGAGTGGTTCTTCACTGATTATGACAGCGGTGGTTGCCCGCACGGAGTTTATCGAAGAATATCCGAATGCCGTAGAAGCATTCCTGGATGAATACGAAGCATCTATCGGATATGTCAATTCAAATGTGGAGGAAGCGGCGGAGCTTGTCGCGGAGCTTGGTATTACCCCGTCCGCGGCGATTGCCGCGGCGGCGATCCCGCAGTGCAACCTGATCTTCATTTCTGGCGAGGCGATGGAGCCGGCGATCTCGGATTACTATGATGTGCTGTATGAGGCTGACCCGGATTCGGTCGGAGGAGCGCTTCCGGATGACGGATTCTATTATTACGAATAAAATAATGGCTTCCTGTGGTTACGAATGTAAAAACGATGATGTCTGCGATTGCGTATAAAAAAGCTGACATTCTGCGTCAGTACATGAAAGAATGATCCTATTCTATGTCTGGGAAAATGAAAAAGATTTTTAGTAAAATCATCCTGCCCCTGGCCTTCTGGCTGGGGGTTTGGCAGATTTTGGCAGTTTATGTAAATTTTCCGCTGCTGCTGCCGACACCGGTATCGGTGGGAAGCACATTGCTGGAGCTCTCTGGCACAGGAAATTTCTGGAAAAGTATTTTTCTGAGCCTGGGGCGTGTATTCACCGGCTTTTTATTTGGCTGCTTTCTGGGGTGCTTATTGGCGCTTCTGACATTCCGGCTTCCTCTTGCAGATCTTTTTCTTTCGCCAGCTATCCGCGTCATCCGCGCTACTCCGGTGGTTTCCTTTATTCTGCTGGTTTATCTCTGGGTGACTCGTAAAAATATCCCCGGCTGTATTTCGACCCTGATGGTGCTTCCGATCGTGTGGAACAGTATGCGCCTGGGGCTGGATTCGGTCGACCGGAAGCTTCTCGAGATGGCGGCTGCCTATCGCTTTGAACGCTTCAAAACGATCCGCCTGATCTGGCTGCCTTCCCTGCGCCCTTATTTTAGCAGCGGCCTTGCTACCGGACTTGGCCTTGCATGGAAATCCGGGGTGGCAGCCGAAGTAATCTGTCCGCCCCGCTACGCAATCGGGACAGAGCTTTCAAAAGCGAAAACCGCTTTGCAGTCCCCTGAGCTTTATGCCTGGACAGTGGTGATCATTTTGCTGTCCCTGACGATGGAAGCAATACTGCGCAGGCTGCTGAATCTGCAAAAAGTGGAAAATGGAAACGGACAATCTTCAGGAGGAAAATCCCCACATGAAGAATCTTCAGACGAAATTATTTCACTGGAAAAAACTTCTCACGAGAAGATTTCATCCGTGAAATCCTCACACAGAAAAATTTTATACTGGAAATTTTCACATAGAAAACCATCAAATGAAGGAAGCTTGTGCGGTAAATCCTTAAACGAAGGAAACCTGCGCGGCAAATCCTTAAATGAAGTAAATGACACTGGAAAACTACACATAGATAATCTGACTTTTTCCTATGGTGATAAGCCTGTCGCGGCTCATTTAAGTCTGGATATCCCGGTGGATGGGCTGACCGCTCTTTCCGGTCCGTCCGGATGCGGAAAGACTACCTTTCTGCGGATCCTGGCCGGCCTGGAGAAAAGGGCAGAGGGCAGTATTTTTCTGATTCGCGATAGGGATAATCTGCCTGATGATGTCTCTGGCAAGGGCAAACCGCCTGATAATGACTCGGGCAAGAATAAACCGCCTGATAATAGATCGCGTGAGAGCAAACCACTTGATCAGCAGCAGGTCAGTATCCTTTTTCAGGAGGATCGTCTGCTGCCGTGGCGTACTGTGAGGGAGCATATTTTGGATATTTGCCCTGATCGGGCAGATGAATGGCTGGCTTTTGCCGAGCTTGAGGATGTGAAGGACGCATATCCCGGCGCACTCTCAGGCGGCCAGGCCCGCAGGCTGGCACTGGCACGCTGCTGCGCACTTGGCGGAGAACTGCTGCTGCTGGACGAGCCGTTTGCAGGAGTCGATACAGAGCGGCGCATTCGTATTCTGGAACGGCTGAAAAAGATGGGGGTTCCGATGATCCTCGCGACCCATGAGCCGGATGTCGTGGCAGCCTGCCAGAATGTAGTATATCTGGAGGGACCGCCTCTGCAGGTGAAAATTCAGGTCACAGTCGGTGAATGCAATCATTCATAAACTCGGCTATTTAATTCTGCACGATTGTTTACACATTAGAAATTCAGCTCAAAAACTCAGCAAAATGGCAAAATTTCGGTTCCGGTTTATCCGGGTCAGGTATGAATCAGATCCGCAGCGCCAGGTAAATCAGCACGGCCGCCGCAACAGGGACGCTGACTGTGTCATACCCATGTCTGGAGATGAGTTCTGTAAAAGCCGCGCAGACGGAGATGATGACTCCGGCCAGGATCGTGACCGGCCATGAGACACCGGCGATCGGAAGGCAGATAAGCAGTATTATAAAATCCACGAGCGCCATGCCGGCGCTTCCTTCCCAGGTTTTGTGATGATCCGCGATACGCCAGCTGAAGCGGTGCTTCCCGAAACGCTTTCCGGCGAGGGCGGCTGTGCAGTCCCCGATGCCCCAGACCAGGATTGCAAGGATCACCGTGGTCTTCGAACCTAAAAAGCCCCAGAATACGGCTACAAGGCCAGCCTCCATGAAAAACAGCAAAAGCAGGCTTTTCTTTATTTCTCCTTGTTCACGTTCTTGCAGAATGGATTGATAATATTTTGTGTGTTCCAGCAGACTCAGAATCGGGTACACGACGGCTGCAAACAGAAGCGCCACGATGGCTACGACATACCAGTGCTCCTGCGATGCCGCCATGACCGGCGTGGTGAGAAACGCGATGATGTGCAGAAATTTGCGCCGTAGCTCTCCCTTTACGCCCAGAACGCCAAAGCAGAACAGGGCAATGGCGACAGCGATCACCAGAAAAATCATCAGGTGGAGAACTGTCTGGAGAATCTCAGACAACACCGGGGGCAAAGTGGTACCCCGGAAATAATTCAGATAAATCATGGCCGCCCCCAGGATGGTGAGTGCGGCTCCGGTGACCAGCCCGACGGTCCGGCTGCTGACCTGGTTGGCAAACTGCGCGGAGAGACGGGAGGCAATGGTGGCAGTCACGATACAGATCGCAAGCACATCCGCACGTTCCAGAACGATAGCCGGGTGGATCAGTGTGTGGCTGGTAAAGGCAATCAGTGCGGTGAATGTCATGATAAAGGTGCTGGTTCCGACAGCGGTTTTCAGTTCGTATCCCAGGAACATGGTAAATACGACAAGCATCATCATGCCGCCGCCGGTTCCCACAAATCCGGTGCCGAATCCGATTGTCAGTCCGAAAAAGAGAGAAATTGCGATTTCCTTTGCGCCAAGCTTCACACCGGCGTTATCCGCGCTTTTATTTGACGAGTCTGGCTTTACCAGAAACCGGATGCCGATGCAGAAGGTCAGAAAAAGGGTAAATCCCCCGAGTACCTGACTCCCGGCCAGATAGGCGACATAGCTGCCGAGCGTGCTCATGGAAATGATACAGGCCATCATGATCCAGCCATGCTTCAGATCAATCTTTTTATTTCTGGCGTATGTAGCGCTCGTTACGGCAGAGCCGAGTATATCAGAAGCCAGAGCAATCGCCGTCGCCTGATATGGCCCATATTCCCCGCCAAAAGAGGGGCACAATACGATCAGAATCGGCACCATGACCGTCGCTGCCGACAGTCCCGCCAGCCCTGTCCCGACACCGGCTCCCAAAGCTGCAATCACATACCAGAAATATTCCATAAAAAACGCTTCCTTTCCACTGTCAAATGTGCAGATCCCGCAGGCATTGTCCGGAATTTGCAAAAATCCCGGATTTCCAGACGGGTTCCTGCCTGCCGGCTGCTCCGGCATCTGTGTGCGGAACTTTACATGGACGATACCTTTTCTTTACATAATTCTTACAATGGAGTATAACAGAAACAATTGAAATTTCAAGGAAAAAGTGAAAAGGCTGATTTGCCGAAAACTGTTGAAAATGGATAATATTTGAGATGAAATTAAATTTCACGTGACAGAAGGAAGGTTTTGGTTTATAAAATATAATATCCCTAACCCGGATAAACCGGAATAGAAATTTTGCCATTTTGCGCAAAAAATCGTTTGTAAGTGCCTATAAAGTGGACATCATAGAAGGAAAGAAATAGTACCACAGTTGTAATTTCGGAAAATACCGATACGCCATGGAGGAATGAAAACATGCTGAAAACAGGAATCAGAGGATACCAGACAATACTTTCTACAGAGGAACGCTCCGCAAAGGTGCTGGGAAGCGGCACGCTGGAGGTATTTGCCACGCCGGCGATGATTGCATTGCTTGAGAAGACAGCACAGGACAGTGTAGCCCCATATCTTGAGGAAGGAGACGGGACGGTCGGCATTCGCCTTGACATTACGCACGACGCACCGACACCGCTTGGCATGCAGGTCCGTTGTGAGAGCGAGCTGGTCGAGATCGACGGCCGCCGCCTTGTCTTTCAGGTGGATGCCTATGACGAGACGGGCAGAATCGGCGGAGGACGCCATGAACGTTTTATTGTGCATAACGAAAGGTTTCAGGCGAAGGCGGATAAAAAGAGGAACAGGGCAGAGAATACGCCGACATGATTTATTCCCGCGAAGCAACGAGCCAAGTAGACGCGCTTGCGCGGATATTTGGCGACTGCCGCGAGGGTCAAATACCCCGATGCTTGCATCGCTGCAAATTTGATGCCCCGTATGCTTGCATCGGGGTATTTGACTGACAAGGACTATGGAAAGCCATAAGAAAAAGCTATAAGTAACAGATATAAGAAAAAGTCAGACTGAAAACTTGTGGCAGGACAGGCACTGTACACAGTTATACAATGCAGCAGGCAGGAGGCGAAAACCGCTTCCTGCCTGCACCAGGTCATTACCGGCAGCAACTTGATTGTTCTTTACATGATCTCATCCGCGAGAGCGTTGAATATCGTCGCGAACATCTCATCTGTGGACAGATCTGTCGGCCAGTATTCGTCAACATAATCCCAGAAAATTTCACGCGCTTCCTCGTCCATAACTTCCTCGATATCATACCCGCAGACACAGTACATATAGCCTACATCGTTGTCAGCATCCTCTTCGGCAAAATAGATATAAAGGAAGGTCTGCTCATTATCAATGTTGTCCTCGTACCATTGCTGGGCGAAGTCATCCTTCTCTGAATCTGAGGTCAGGGACGAATCATAAGAGCGCAGATATACATAAGGCTGGACTCCGGTTGCGCCAAAAAAATCTTCCAGACTTTCCCCGGCAGTCTGCGTATCATCAAACCAGCCAAGCTCGTCTAAAATACAGTCACTGGAAAATTCCAGATCCGATACCACCTTTTCCCGCTGGCTGTCAGATACATTTGAGGAATCCTCCCCGGCCAAAAGATCGTCGTCAGAGCTTCCCGATGTGATGGATTCATCTGAACTTATTGAGGCACTTGTCCCGGAAGAGCTTCCCTGTGAGCCGGTACCGCGCCAGACCTGTCTCATACCGGCAAAGGTAACCAGAAAGACAAGAACAATGACGATGATAAAAGTTGTCAGGCATCCTCCGCCCGCACCCCGGTAGTATCCTCCGCCATAGCCGCGCCGCCAGAACGGGGTAAAACCGAAAAACATGCGCCTCCTCCCTCCGGGGGGAGGAGGATTCATGCCTCCGCGCCTGTCCATGCCTCCCGGGCCGCCGGGATTTGTCC
>JAJQEO010000049.1 GCA_021201665.1 Lachnospiraceae bacterium
CCTTGCCTGAATGGAAAGAAGGAAATGTCGTGGAACTGAGGATAATGGAAAAGGCGTTGGAAGTCCGTATGCGCACTATACACACGAGGAAATGGATTTCAAGGGGATATTATTTTATCAGCCCATAAGCTGTAAGCGTAAGTACAAATTGGTTTATCGTGAGGAGGAAAACTGATATTGGGCGACGTGTCGTGTCGTTTATGCAGTATTTTGAAAAGCTGAATTATCCCACAGGAGATTCTGGCAGTATTAAATGGATAAAGATCTGTTACGTGTGCATCCAGACATACAAAACGGTGAATGGCATAGTAGTTGAAAAAATGATCGGGGGAAAGTTGTACCTTGTAAATCGTGACTTTGTATGCTAGTATCAGATTTACAGATAAAGACAATTCTTCTGTACGAAGGGAGTGAAGATACATGGCGATGATCCCTCTGCCTTATGGCATTGACCTTTTTGAAAAAGTGCGCAAAGAACACTGTTACTATGTCGACAAGACCCACCTCATAAGTGAAATGATGAGTGTTCCGTTTCAGGTGAACCTGATCACGCGCCCGCGGCGGTTTGGGAAGACACTGGCGATGAGCATGCTCGCCAGCTTTTTTGATATCCGCAAAGACAGCCGTGAGCTTTTTGATGGGTTGGAGATTTCAAAAAACGTGGAACTGTGTACACAGTGGATGAACCAGTGGCCGGTGCTTTTTGTGACGCTGAAGGATGTGAGCGGGCTGGATTTTCCGGATGCGTATGGGATGCTCCGGCAGGTGATATCAAAGCTTTGCAAAGAGCATTCTTATCTGAAAACAAGTGACCGCGTGGATGCTGAGGATAAAGCAGTTTTCAATAAACTATACACGCGCGAAGGTGAGCTTGATGAAGTGAAGAATGCATTTGACCTGTTTTTACGTATGATGCATGCGCATTATGGGAAAGAAGTGATCCTGCTGGTGGACGAATACGATGTCCCCCTCGCGAAAGCGAGTGACAATAGCTACTATGACGAGATGCTGAATGTCATTAGGGTGCTGCTCGGAATGTCCTGGAAATCCAATCCGCACCTGAAGTTCGCTGTTGTAACGGGATGTCTGAGAGTGGCGATGGAGAGTATCTTTACAGGAGCGAATAACTTTATCTCCAACTCCATCTCGGATGTCAGTTATCAGGATTGTTTTGGTTTTACAGAAAAGGATGTTGAGCAGATTCTCGCGGATGCGGATTTGTCAGAAGCACTGCCTGAGATGAAACGGTGGTATGATGGCTACCGTTTTGGGGAGACAGAGGTTTATTGTCCATGGGATGTGCTGCTTCATGTGCGTGCTCTGTGTTTGAAATCGAATGCGTCTCCTGGCAACCATTGGCTGGATACAAGTCATAATAACATCATCCGGCGTTTTATCGATCTGCCGGATATGTTCGTAAACGATAAATTTGAAATCCTGCTCGCCGGAGGGGTGATTCAGGAGCGGATTCGTGAGGATCTGACCTATGACATCGCTCACTCCTCTGAGGATAACCTCTGGAGCATTCTCTATCTGACCGGATATCTGACGCAGGTGCTCCCGGAGGAGCTTCCGGAGGGGATGACACCTCAGGAGGGAAAAACATCCCTGCGCATTCCGAATGAAGAGGTAAAGTCCGTGTTTAAGGATACGGTTCAGTCCTGGTTTGAGGCTTCCGTCAAAGCCAGGGACCGCAGCGGACTGTTCGATGAGTGGTGGAACGGGGAAGATGAGAAACTGACGGCAGATGTCTCGGACATTCTCTTTGACACCATCAGCTACTATGATTATAAAGAAGATTTTTATCACGCATTTGTCGCGGGCATGTTCTCCGGTGCAGGCTACGAGGTGAAATCTAACTCCGAGCAGGGGAAGGGGCGCGCGGGTATTGTGATCAAAGAGCGCCGCCGCAGGCGCGCCATTGTCATCGAGGCAAAATGGCCGGGCAAAAGGAAGGATGCCACGTTAGAGAGTGAATGCCAGGAGGCACTCGACCAGATCGAGCGGATGCAGTACGCGAAAAATTTGCGGATCGAAGGATACCGGACGGTACTCTGCTACGGAGCGGCGTTCCTTGGAAAGGACTGCCTGATCCGGCGGGCTGAAGAAAAAGAAAAATGAACAGGTTTCGTTTGTATATGAAATGCAGCAGCCCTGAGGGAGTTTGATCACTCAGGGCTGCACTTGCCATTTGCCATCTTACTTTTTACGTATTCGTCATTATTGATCTTGCCATAGCATTATTGATTTTGCCATAGCTTGCATGCCTGGTTCCTCTGCCGGGGTGCTGTTCGGCTGTATTTGTGATTTAATGTCAGGAAGACACATACGGATCTGTTCCAAATTAAAAAGGCAGTTGTCATTCTTTTGCCAACTGCCTTCATATATTCGTGCGGAAGATGGGACTTGAACCCACACGAGCGCGATGCTCACAAGATCCTTAGTCTTGCTCGTCTGCCAGTTCCGACACTTCCGCGAACAAATGGCATTATACCAAACCATTTTGTATAAGTCAAGATAGTTTTTAAAAAATGGCAAAAAATTTGTATCGGCTGAAGTGAAAAAGTAAATTCCACTCCGAAGGGGGCAAATTTGAATTTGGTCTTTTTGTTTCGGCAAATTTTGTTTCATCTATCAACGACCTGAGCGAGATAAGAATTGCTTTAATAATGCCTCACTCCTGTTTCTTTACGTATCGGAAAAGGGATACCCCGCTTTTAAATTTTAGGCAATGGAGAGCAATCCAGAAAACTTCTTTGGGAACTTTTGCTCGATGCTGCAGGGAAATGCGCTTTCTCAACGATACCAGTCCTTACTGATCTTTGCTGTCAGTATGAGGCATATACTATAAATAAAAACAAATTATAAATATTATGAAATATACGTTGACAAGAATAGCCATTTGTAGTAGAGTGAACCTGTGTTTAAATCCCATTTGAAAAACTCCACATAATCCCGGGGAAACCCAATACAGCATGAGAACAAAAAAGAAACAAATTCACTTACCGACATTTTTTGTGGGTAAATCAACGGCATCCACAAAAATAACGGCATTTGCTGCTTCTGTAAGTAAAATAACAGCACTTGCGGCTTCTGCAGGTAAAACAAAGACATCCGCGCAGCCTGTTGATGGAAAGATTGGCGGGCAGGGGAAGGAACAGGACTCGGCTTCCTTTCTGCTGTTTGGCAGCAATGAAAATTTTGCGGATGTTTTCAACCATGCAGTGTTTAAAGGCGAGAAGACCATTCTTCCGTCCGATCTTTTGACGGACGAGGGCAGGGAGACAGCTTTTTTGCGGATGAAGCAGGGGACGCGCACGACTATCACACAGTATCGCGACATCGTCAGGAAATTGAGGAAGGACCAGGTATTCGCGATACTTGCCATCGAAAACCAGAACAGAGAAAGCTATCAGATGCCTTTCCGTGTGATGGAGATGGACTATCTCAACTACGCTCGGCAGATACGCGTCATAACAGACAGGCATAAACTGGAATATGAGAAAAAGCATTCCGGGAAATCTGTTGGTACGGGAGTGTCTCTGTCTGGGGGAGAGTATCTGGATCATTTTTATCGGGGAGACCGGCTCATTCCATGCGTCACACTTGTGATTTACTGGGGCGATGAACCCTGGGAGGGTCCGCGTCAGCTTTCAGATATGTTTGCAGCGAGTGAGTGGAACCGGTACGCGCCGGATTACAGGATGCACCTCCTGGACATCCACCGGATGAGCGATTCTGAACTTGCTGAGTTTGGCGACGAGCTGCGGGTAGTATTCGGTTTTGTGAAATACGCGAGGAAGAAGGAGCGTCTGCAGAATTTCATAGAAGAGAACAGGGACGCTTTTTCCAACGTATCCGAGACCGCCGTCGATGCCATCATGGATCTGGCGCATTCTTCAGAACTGGAAAGAATCAAATTGACAAACCACGTGAAAAATGAAAGGGGGAATTATAATATGTGTCAGGCACTCAGAGAATGGATGGAGGACAGCCGTGAAGAAGGTCGTGAAGAAGGCCGTGAACAGGGGCGTGAAGAAGGCCGGAATGAAGAAAGGAAAGCGACCGAATTTGAACGTCAACGTGCGGATGCGGCAGAACGGCGGGCTGATATTGCAGAACAACGGACACATAAGCTTGAGCAGGAGCTTCTTGAATTGAAAATGAGCCTGGGGTTGGCATAAAGTATACCTTGCCGTTTCCCCTGAACCTGTCAGTAACGGCTCAGGGGAATGCTGGCATCAGTAATTTTATTCGCTCGCATTGATATGATATTTAGGCCGTCGGCGGTATGGGGGAACGGCCTATTTCGCTTTATGAGGAGGATCGATCGGATAACCGCCGCGCAGCTTCTGCATGCCGCGTGTCAGGGCGTCGCGTGAGTTTTTCCAGTCGGCGTCGCGGTTGCGGTAGTCAAATTTGTCTACCAGCCAGGAGAGGTCTTCCTCCACACGTTCAAAATTCTTCTCCATCACTTCGAAAATCGCGGGATAGAATTCTTCCCGCTCCCGGTCGTTCAGATAATGATCCGCGCTGCCGCAGAGGATGCCAAAATGATGCAGGCAGAATCCCTTGCCATGCAGGATTTTTTCTTTAAAGGCGTTATCCTGTTTGTACAGATAGAAAAATGTTTCGATATAGCGGTCAAAGGTCGGACGGATCATCTGACAGATGTAGCAGCTGCAGTCCTTTGATTCGGTCCAGGCCTGGATCGCGTTTTTTTCACTGCCTGTGCTTGAACGGCGGATCAGGCTGAATTTCTGGGATTTACCCGGCTTAAAGGATTCAAACTGCTCGTGCATCTCCTTCATGATTTTCTGGTAATGGGTTTTCATGATCAGGGAGTTGCCCAGCGTGTTGCCATAGTCGTACATTTTTTTCAGGTGCTCGCGGCAGAAGCCGGTCTTGTCAGTCTGTTCGCGGATATCGCTCTCCATGTAGGAGGAGCTGCTGCCGATTGTAAAGTCGATCGCGTCCTGCTCCAGCTTGCGCTCGATAAAGCAGAAGGGACATTCGTCGTTTTCATTTACCGCGTCATTGAGCGGGATGGTGTATAACTGTTCTTTCATAATCGTACCTCTTTCTTTGTTATTTTCCCTTGCAGAGTGAATGTCAGTGGCCGGTTCTCTGTAATTTTTCAGCCTGAGACAATGCTTCTTTTGCAAGAACGGCCTACTTCATAGATGCTGCTTACTGTCTGAATTCTGTGATTACTGGTAGTCTATCAGATTTTTCCGGGCACGTACAGCGAAAAATCGAATCAGCGTTGAATATTTTTACAGATTATGCTATTCTACCAGAGGGAAAAGGGCTGGACGCAAAAAAGAAAGCCGCGCGTGGAAGAGTCCGTGTTATTTCTGATTTACTGTGCAGAACGGAACATTCTCCGCGATTGGCACGTTACTGAGGCGGGAAGTACCTGCCGATTGCGCTGCCAGGAAGGTATCTGTTCAGATATCTGGAAAAAACGTGTTTGAGACGATACCTTGGCGTGAAACGACATGGGAAGAGGGTGCGCAATGAAGTGCAATGAGGCCAGGCGGATGGTCGTACCGTTTGTAAAAAAAGAATTGTCGGAGCGGGATACGGAGGCTTTTCTTGCGCATATCGAAACGTGTGAGGACTGCATGGAAGAGCTGGATATCTATTTTATTGCTTACCACGCGCTGAATGCCATGGACCAGGGAACTCATCATGAGTACGATTTCAAAAAGATGCTGCATGAGGAGATCCGCTCTGCCAGGCGAAATATTATCAGGCATAAACTCGCGAAGGTCTCTCATGTGATTCTGATCCTGCTCGCCGAGCTGACGCTGGTGATTTCTCTGATTACGGGCATCCGGATGAAACAGGGATTGAGCAGCGACACGATATTTGAACGGGCGATTTTGCGCATGTATATGCAGCAGCGCGGGAATACGGCGGAAGAGCTGGGGGATGAATCTGCTTGGGAGACAGAGACTGAGACAGAGAGTGAAACCGAGAATGTGGGCGGAAGCGAGAGCGTGAGCGCTGCAGAGAATGAGACGTAGAAAGGAATCAAGATGTCTGAAAACAAAGAAAAAATCGTACTGATTGATGGCCACAGCATTTTAAATCGGGCTTTTTACGGGCTGCCGGATCTGACAAACTCTGAAGGGCTGCACACGGGCGCAGTCTATGGGTTTTTAAATATTATTCTGAAGGTGTTTGAGGAAGAACAAGCCTCTTACGCGGCGGTCGCGTTTGATCTGAAGGTGCCGACCTTCCGTCATAAAATGTATCAGGAATATAAGGGTACGCGGAAACCGATGCCGCAGGAGCTGCACGAGCAGGTGCCGCTGATGAAGGAGATGCTGCAGGCGATGGGGATCCCCACCATGCAGCTGGAAGGATATGAGGCGGACGATATTCTGGGAGCGGTGTCCAGGCAGATGCAAAAGGAAGGTCTTTCCGTCACAATTTTATCCGGCGACAGGGATCTGCTGCAGCTGGCCACGGACGACATCCTGATCCGCATACCTAAGACCCGGGCGACCGGCACGGAGGTGGAGAATTATTACGCGAAGGATGTGAAGGAGCGCTATCAGGTGACCCCGACGGAGTTTATTGACGTGAAAGCGCTGATGGGTGACCAGTCGGATAATATTCCGGGGGTTCCGAGTATCGGGGAAAAAACGGCCACGAAAATCATTGCGCAGTTTGGCTCGATTGAGGAGGCTTATGCGCATATTGAAGAAATCACGCCGCCGCGCGCGCGCAATGCCCTGCGGGAGCATTATGACATGGCACAGCTGAGCAAGACTCTGGCCACAATTGACCTGAACGCTCCATTTGAGCTGCACAAGGAGGAAGCAAAGCTGGGAAATCTCTATACTCCAGAAGCTCTGCAGCTCTGCCGCCGTCTGGAATTTAAAAATCTTCTGGGGCGATTCCATGTGGAGGAGGACACTCAGGCTGAGAGCGAACAATTTCATCTGATCACGGATTTTAACGAAGCGGATGAGGTGTTTTCCAACATGGCAGGCGGACGGATTTCGTTTTCGCTGATTGAAGAGGGGGACTTTTTTGCCGGCGTTGCGCTTTGCAGGGCTGCGGACGAAGCCTTCTTTATCCAGAGCTGCGGCTTTCTGACGAAAGACTATCTGTGTACAAAGCTGCTGGAGCTTCTGGGGGTATGTCCGGGCGCGGCCACTTTGCACCTGAAGGAGCAGCTGCCGTCGCTTTCGATTCCGGTGACGATCAGAGACCGGCTCTTTGACGCCGCGATCGCCGCCTATCTGGTAAATCCGCTTAAAGACAGCTACGACGCCCAGGACATTGCGAAGGAATACCTGGACGCTTCGATCCCGTCGCGCGTGGAGCTGTTTGGGAAAAAGAAGCTGGAGGAGGCATTGGAGGAAAAACCGGAGGAATTGTCATCCTGGGCCTGCCGCCAGGCTCTGATTCTTTACCGGGCACAGCCGGTGATGGAGGAGCGTTTGGACTCGATGGGGATGAAATCCCTGTTTGATGAGATTGAAATGCCGCTGGTCTATACGCTTGCGGACATGGAATGCGCGGGTATCCGGGTGAAGGCGGACGAGCTGAAGGCTTACGGAGAGCAGCTGACCGGACGGATTGGAGAGCTGGAAGCCTCCATCTGCGAACAGGCCGGCGAGACCTTTAATATTAATTCCCCGAAACAGCTGGGGACGATTTTATTTGAAAAGCTGCAGCTGCCGCACGGGAAAAAGACGAAGAGCGGCTATTCCACGGCTGCGGATGTGCTGGAAAAGCTTGCCCCCGACTATCCGATTGTCTCTGATATTCTGGAATACCGTCAGCTGACAAAGCTGAAATCGACCTATGCGGACGGTCTGGCGAATTTTATCTCAGCGGACGGACGTATCCATGGGAAATTTCATCAGACCATCACGGCGACCGGGCGTATCAGCAGTACGGATCCGAATCTGCAGAACATCCCCATCCGCATGGAGCTTGGCAGGCTGATCCGAAAGGTATTTGTCCCGGATGACGGATTTGTCTTTCTGGACGCGGATTATTCCCAGATCGAGCTGCGTGTGCTGGCTCACTTTTCCAACGACGAGGATCTGATCCAGGCTTACCGGGAGGCGCAGGATATCCATACGGCTACGGCATCAAAGGTCTTTCACGTTCCGCCGGAAGCAGTCACCCCGCAGCTGCGCCGTAACGCCAAAGCGGTGAACTTTGGCATTGTCTATGGCATCAGCACCTTTGGCCTCAGCCAGAACCTGAGTATTACACAGCGGGAGGCGAAAACTTATATCGACCAGTATTTCAAAACCTATCCCGGGATTAAGCGGTTTCAGGATCAGTCGGTCGAAAACGCGAAACGGGACGGCTATGTGATGACTCTCTTTGGCCGCCGCCGGCCGATGCCCGAGCTGAAATCCTCCAACTTTATGCAGCGCTCGTTCGGAGAGCGGGTCGCGATGAATGCCCCGATCCAGGGAACAGCCGCTGACATTATCAAAATCGCGATGAACCGTGTCAATACGGCTCTTCAGAGCCGGAATATGCGATCAAGGCTGATCCTTCAGGTACACGACGAGCTGCTGGTAGAGACCGCGGCGGAGGAACTGGAGGAGGTCCGCGAAATTCTGGTGCGCGAAATGCAGAACGCGGCGGATCTGCGTGTCAGGCTGGAGGTGGACGTCCATGACGGAAAAAACTGGTATGAGGCGAAGTGAGTACAGGATCCTCGGCATCACCGGCGGCGTCGGAGCCGGGAAAAGTACGGTTCTTTCTTATTTAAAAGAACGTTATGGCGCCTGTCTTCTGGAAGCGGATCGGATCGGGCATCAGGTACAGCAGCCCGGGGAGCCTTGTTTCGACCAGATTGTAGCCGCATTCGGAAAAGAAATTCTGCAAGATGGCGGGGCCATTGACCGCAGAAGGCTGGGCAATATCGTCTATGCGGATCGGGAAAAGATGGTCAGGCTGAATCAGATTGTGCATCCGGCGGTGAAAGAAAGAATCCGCAGAGAGATTGACAGGATATGCCGGGAGAACGTCAGAAATCTCGATGAGACCGCCGGAATTCAGAAAAAATCTCCCGCTGAGACTGCCGGAAATCCGAAAGAACCCTTCGCTGAGAGCAAGGCTCGCAATGAGATCTGCGGTCATCGAAAGCAGGCCCGCGATACGGATATTTCTGTGCCGTTTGTCCTCATAGTGATAGAAGCGGCCCTGCTTCTGGAGGATCATTACGATGAGATCTGCGACGAGGTCTGGTATATTTACGCGGATGAGCAGACCAGAGAAGAGCGTCTGGTGCAGTCACGCGGGTATTCGCGGGAAAAGGTGCGGCAGATCCTCTCTAATCAGATGAGTGAAGAAGAATTCCGCCTCCGCTGCCCGGTTGTGATCGACAACAGCGGGTCTGATCTGAACGATACATACACGCAGATAGACCAGGCGTTATGCATGCTTCGCAATGCGCAGCAGGATGGCTGACAGATGTATGGTTTTTAGCCTGATATGTGCATGATGGAAATACGGAAAGTGCGTAATGAAAAGCTGATGCATGAAAAATAGCTGGCCATAAAACATGTACTTGTCAGCTTTTGCGTTTTATGATAGTATGCAAACGGCTGTTTTTTATGCGCAGCAAATGATAAATGACACCGTATAAATCCTTGGCGCTGGTGGCCATTCAGACTCATTCTGAATGTGCAGGGATATGGAGGGACAGGGGTTTTACGATACATAAGGACGGATAATAATGAATTTTTGCAGTATAGCGAGCGGCAGCAGCGGGAATTGTATTTTTGTTGGGACGGATCACACCAGCGTGCTGATTGATGCCGGCATCACCGGGAAAAAAGTGGTGGAAGGTCTGAATGGGCTGGACCGGAAGCCGGAAGAACTGGACGCGATTCTGATTACTCATGAACATTCCGACCATATCAAGGGACTCGGCGTCCTTGCCAGAAAGTACGAGATCCCCATTTATTGCTCGGCAGGCACCAGGGAGGCGATGTTATCCGGCCATATGCTGGGGGAGGTTGATGAGACTCTCTTTCATGACATTACCGAAGATGAGCATCTACTGATCCGGGATCTGGACGTGCTTCCGTTTCATGTCTCCCATGACGCCGCCCAGCCGGTCGCTTACCGGTTCTCCCACGAGGACAAGAGCGTAGCGGTCGCGACAGATCTGGGGTTTTATGACGATTACATCATCAACCATCTGCGTAATCTGGATGCGGTGCTGATTGAGTCAAATCATGACATTAACATGCTCCAGGTCGGCAAATATCCTTATTTTCTGAAACAGCGGATTCTGGGGTTAAAGGGGCATCTTTCCAACGACAACGCGGGACGGCTGCTTGGCGAGATTCTTCATGACAATATGAAAAGTGTCCTCCTTGGACACCTGAGCAAGGAAAATAATCTGGAGGAGCTGGCACTGATGACAGTAAGCGAAGAGATTACCGCCGGGGAAAATCCCTTTAAGGGCAGTGATTTCCCGATCCAGATCGCGAAGCGCGACCATCCGTCTCAAATGATTGCGGTGTGAGTGGATAGCGGGATTAAAGACAGATTGTATATGTGTACAGCACAAGAGGAAAAACAGATGAAAAAGACAATTATCACTG
Organism: Lachnospiraceae bacterium; assembly: GCA_021201665.1. Classification (GTDB taxonomy): domain Bacteria; phylum Bacillota; class Clostridia; order Lachnospirales; family Lachnospiraceae; genus Choladousia. Next base: position 10,605 of record JAJQEO010000049.1, read on the forward strand.
TAGTAGGAAAAGACACCGTCGGGATTATCGCCAGGGTTTGCATGTACCTGGCTGAGAATAATGTCAACATTCTGGATATCTCACAGACGATCGTCCAGGGGTATTTTAATATGATGATGGTGACAGACGCGACACAGTCGCCCAAAAGTGGTGGGCAGATTGCTGAAGAGCTGGAAAAGGTCGGAGAGCAGATCGGCGTATCAATCCGCTGCCAGCACGAGGACATATTTAATATGATGCATAGAATCTGATGATACAGAGGAAGATCAATGATTAATATATTCGAAGTCAGTGAGACAAATAAAATGATCACCCAGGAGAATCTGGATGTGCGGACGATCACGCTGGGAATCAGCCTGCTGGACTGCATTACCGATGACCTGGACAAGCTGAATGAAGCGATTTACCAGAAGATCACGACAGTGGCAAAGGATCTTGTTTCGACCGGAGCCGAGATCGAGCGGGAGTATGGGGTTCCGATTGTAAATAAACGGATTTCTGTGACACCGATCGCCCTGGTGGGCGGCAGCGCCTGCCATTCTTCTGAGGATTTTGTGACGATCGCGCGGACGCTGGATCGTGCGGCCAAAGAGGTCGGAGTCAATTTCCTCGGAGGGTATTCTGCCCTGGTCTCCAAGGGGATGACGCAGGCGGATGAGTATCTGATCCGATCGATCCCTCAGGCACTTTCACAGACGGAGCGTGTATGCAGCTCAGTTAATGTCGGCTCTACGAAGTGCGGCATTGATATGGACGCGGTGCGGCTGCTCGGAGAGATGATTTTACAGACGGCAGAGCTTACGAAGGAGCAGGATTCCCTCGGATGCGCCAAGCTTGTCGTGTTTTGTAACGCGCCGGATGACAATCCCTTTATGGCTGGCGCTTTTCATGGCGTGACGGAAGGAGACGCGGTGATCAATGTCGGCGTCAGCGGGCCCGGTGTCGTCAAGCACGCTCTGGAGGAGGTGCGCGGCGCGGATTTTGAGACGCTCTGTGAGACCATTAAAAAGACTGCGTTCAAGGTAACGCGCGTCGGACAGCTGGTAGCGCAGGAGGCGTCCAGGCGTCTGGGGATTCCGTTTGGCATCATTGATCTTTCTCTCGCGCCGACCCCGGCGGTCGGAGACAGCGTGGCGGATATTCTCTGTGAGATCGGTCTGGAGCATGCCGGTGCGCCCGGCACGACAGCCGCGCTGGCTCTCTTAAATGACCAGGTGAAGAAAGGCGGCGTCATGGCATCCTCCTATGTGGGCGGCTTAAGCGGCGCATTTATTCCGGTCAGCGAGGATCAGGGCATGATTGATGCTGTGCAGGCGGGAGCTCTGACACTGGAAAAGCTGGAGGCGATGACCTGTGTCTGCTCGGTGGGGCTTGACATGATCGCGATCCCTGGCAGCACCAGCGCCTCCACCATTTCAGGCATCATCGCGGATGAGATGGCCATCGGCATGGTAAATCAGAAGACGACCGCTGTCCGCCTGATCCCCGTGATCGGCAAGGATGTCGGCGACATGGTAGAATTTGGCGGCCTGCTTGGCTATGCGCCGATCATGCCGGTCAATTCGTTCTCCTGCGAAGCGTTTGTCGGCCGCCGGGGACGTATCCCGGCGCCGATCCATAGTTTCAAGAATTAAGTTTCAAGAGGGGGTCTTGTCATTGCAGAATGGGCAGACCGCCATACTGCTACGGTTGATTCTAATGTACGAGAGTTTTGATAAGCCCAGGAAATCACAATGGGGACAGGGGAATGCAGAGGATGTGTTGCTTTGTCCCATTTTTGTCAAATTAAATAGTATCGTAATAATTTTGCGAGCAAAATTAAATAGTTCCGTAATAAATTTGCGAATGTAATTAAATAGTGCGAAAAAAAGTTGCGAAAAGCCGTGCTATAATCGTTATACGTAAAACGTGATAGGTTAATGTCTCCGATAACGGTGTGTTGAAAGGATGCATTTTTGTTGGGGTGAATGCATCAGGGAAATCTAAATATTCCGCATAAAGGCTGGACGGAAATTGGCATGGAGGATTTGGGGGAGGAAACAGAGAATGGAGAAGAAATCTTGTCGCATTTAATTTGTTTGATGAATTGCATGGATCACAGCGAGAGGCGCAGCCATATTGGGATGATGGCAGATGGCTGTACCGCTAAAAATCATTTTGATATATCCCTTAATATTCAGACACAGCAGGAAAGTGTCGAAAATAGATACCACACATTATGCTTAAACGAAAATTTAAATGGATCAGGTTGACAAAATCGAAACTTTAATATATATTGAAGCTGCGAATAAATATCCTTGGTTTAGGAGGGATTGAAATGATTGATATGAACACTGTAATTGCCCACAATGTATCGGAGCAGTTGAAAAAACAAAATAAGAAGCAAACGGAGCTTGCGGAAGGTATTGGTGTAACAAAGCAGGTTGTTAATAAAATACTGAATGGTTCAAGAATGGTGAATGCGGTGGAACTTCATCGCATAGCAGATTATTTTCATGTTAGCATGGAGGAACTGGTAGCTATACATGATATGGAACAAGACGGAAACGTTATCAGGGCATTCATGGGACAGGTAGAAACAGATGCAGCAAGGGAAGCTTTAGCTATCGCGGATGAATTAGCGGATATGGTTCTGTTCCATGCAAGGGTAAGAGAAAATTCAGAAGCTATGATGCAGACGTGGGAGATTTGAATATGTACAGCGCATTAGATAACAGCCTTTTTGTAAAGGATAAAAATAAGTTTGACCAGCTGCGGGAACGTGCGGATGGCTTCAACCTGAATTATAATGGGGCAAATATCATTCAGGATGATATTTTTCATGTTATAGAGAATTATACGAAAAAAATGGGAATGCCGTTTGAGTTTTTCCGCTATCCGATTAATGACGACAATTTATGCGCATGTACCTTTGTCCGTGGCGGCAGGATTTTTTTGCTCCTGAATTGTAAGATGCCGCTTGCGAAACAAATTTTTGCGGCAGGGCATGAATTGTATCATATCTGGTGTTATCTTGAAGATGAGGACCAGGAACTGCTGCAAAAAGGCTCTGTTCTGGCTTCTACGACAATTGATGATTCCGCAGACCAACAGGAAGAAATGGAGGCGAATGCATTTTCAGGCCTCCTGTTAGTTCCTG
>JAJQEO010000114.1:0-5233 GCA_021201665.1 Lachnospiraceae bacterium
ATACGATACCAAAAGGAGCAGCCGCGACCGGCCTGGTTAAGATCAGCGGCTATCGCTACTATTTCAAGAGCAGCGGCGTGATGGTGACCGGCTGGAAGAAAGTAGACGGCAACTGGTATTATTTCTATAAGTCATCGAAGACCTCTTCGACGGGAGATACGATACGGAAGGGGGCAGCCGCGACCGGCCTGATTAAGATCAGCGGCTATCGTTACTATTTTAACAGCAGTGGTCAGATGCAGACCGGCTGGCAGACAATTGATGGCTATAAGTATTATTTCTATAAGTCTACGCAGACCCTCTCATCGGGCGATACGATCCGAAAGGGAGCTGCCGTGACCACAGGCCTGAAAAAGCTTGACGATTATTACTACTATTTTAACAGCAGCGGTCAGATGCAGACCGGCTGGCAGACAATTAACGGCAGCAAGTATTATTTCAGCCCGACCGGCAGCGGAGTGCTGATGGGACGCGCCCTGACTGGCTGGCAGACAATCAGCAGCAAAAAATATTATTTTTCATCCAGCGGCGTAATGCAGACAGGCTGGGTAACGATCAGCGGGTCAAGCTACTACTTTAACAGCTCAGGTGTGCTGCAGACCAGTGGGATCGTGGGCTCCGCTTCGGAGGGCTACGGCAAAGTGGACAGCACGGGCAAGAAGACCGGCAGTGTGGAAGCCAGCGCGATTGCCATGATTAAGAAAGCACAGTCGCTTTCAAGCAGCACCAAATGGCTGATTCTGGTCAATTCCACGACTAACCGGGTAGGTATCTTCTATGGCTCTTATGGAAACTGGACACTGAAATATTATTGGGTCTGCGCGACAGGTAAGGCTTCCTCGCCGACGGTGAAGGGTTCCTTTACCGTGACGGGAAGAGGACTGTCCTTCGGGTCGAGCTATACCTGCTGGTATTATACGCAGTTTTATGGAAATTATCTGTTCCATTCGATCCTTTACCAGCCGGGCAGCATGACACAGGTACAGGAGAGCGGCCTGGGTACAAATGCGTCGCATGGCTGCGTGCGGCTCTCTCTTTCAAATGCGAAATGGATTTATACCAATATCCCGAATGGAACCAAGGTGTACAGCTACTGATCAAAACACAGATAAAATATGATTAGATAAACAGGTACGGAAAATGTACGGCTGCATGGCGCTTTCTGGCATACTTAGCATACAGGAAGGCTGCTGTGCAGCCGTATCTGTTTCAGATAATGGATGCGATGGGCCAGAGTCAGCCGCAGAAACTGCGAGAAACCACGAATTATCGTTTTATGAAATATTTTACGTGCATTTAGGAAAAGAATGGTGTATAATTGCCACAGCGAATGGATTTCTCAAGGAAAAACGTTGGCAAAAATGTACATATTAATTTCATGGAGGGAATGAAAATGGCAAAAAGCAGACTGATTGGCGAGTACCCTGTGATTGGTATCCGCCCGACGATTGATGGACGGCGCGGGGTACTGAAGGTTCGCGAGTCTCTGGAAGAGCAGACGATGAACATGGCGAAATCCGCCGCAAAATTATTTGAAGAAAATCTGAGATATTCTAATGGCGAGCCGGTAAAGGTAGTCATTGCTGACACGACGATTGGTCGTGTGGCTGAGGCGGCCGCCTGCCAGGCAAAGTTTGAAAAAGAGGGTGTGGCGATCACGCTGACCGTGACACCGTGCTGGTGCTATGGCTCCGAGACCATGGATATGGATCGGAACACGATCAAGGCTGTCTGGGGCTTCAACGGCACAGAGAGACCGGGTGCGGTTTACCTGGCTTCCGTACTTGCTACCCACGCGCAGAAGGGACTTCCTGCATTTGGCATTTACGGACACGAGGTCTGCGAGGCGGACGATACATCCATCCCGGCGGACGTTGAGGAGAAGCTGCTTCGCTTCGGCCGCGCGGCAGTCGCGGTAGCTACGATGCGCGGGAAATCTTATCTGCAGATCGGTTCTGTGACGATGGGTATCGGCGGCTCCATCATGGATCAGGATTTCATCGAGTCCTATCTGGGCATGCGCGTAGAATCCATTGATGAGGTCGAGATTATCCGCCGCATGTCTGAGAATATTTATGACGAGGAAGAGTATCAGAAGGCTCTGAAATGGACGAAGGAGAATTGTCCGGAAGGCTTTGACAAGAACCCGGAGTTTATCCAGAAGTCTCCGGAGCAGAAGGAAAAGGACTGGGAATTCATTGTTAAGATGATGTGCATCATCAAGGACCTCTACAATGGCAACCCGAACCTTCCGGAGGGCTGCGAGGAAGAGGCTGTCGGCCACAATGCGATTGTAGGCGGATTCCAGGGGCAGAGACAGTGGACGGATTTCTATCCGAACTGCGACTTCCCGGAGGCAATGCTGAACACCTCCTTCGACTGGAACGGCCCGCGTGAGACCTATGTACTGGCGACTGAGAATGACGCGCTGAATGGCCTTGGCATGCTGTTCATGAAGCTTTTGACGAACCGTGCGCAGATGTTCGCGGATGTCCGCACCTACTGGAGCGCAAGCGCATGCAAGAGGGCGACCGGCTATGAGATCACCGGCAAGGCAAAGGAAGCAGACGGATTCATCCACCTGATCAACTCTGGTGCCTGCTGTCTGGATGCCTGCGGCGAGGTCAAGGATGAGAACGGCAACGGCGTAATCAAGCCGTGGTATGATATGACAGAAGAAGATATGCAGGCCTGCCTGAAGGCGACCACCTGGAACGCTGCTGACAACGGCTATTTCCGCGGCGGCGGCTATTCCTCCCGTTTCCTGACCAGAGCCGAGATGCCGGCGACTATGATCCGTCTGAATCTTGTAAAGGGACTTGGCCCGGTGCTGCAGATCGCGGAAGGCTGGACCGTGAATCTCCCGGATGAGGTATCCGATATTCTCTGGAAGAGAACCGATTATACCTGGCCGTGCACCTGGTTCTCACCGCGCTGCGACGGCAAGGAAGGTTCGCCGTTCAAGACAGCCTATGACGTGATGAACAACTGGGGTGCGAACCATGGCGCGATCAGCTACGGTCACATCGGCGCGGATCTGATCACCATGTGCTCGATGCTGCGCATCCCGGTATGCATGCACAACGTACCGGAAGAGAAGATCTTCCGTCCGGCGGCATGGAATGCGTTTGGCATGGATAAGGAAGGCGCAGACTACCGCGCATGCAAGAATTTTGGACCGTTTTATAAGAAATAATGATTGTTCTGCTAAGAAATACGTGTACCTGATGAGGGGGAACGAATTTTTACGTAAGACGGATATGTAAGCTTGGAAGACCATGTCTGACAGACCGTGAAACGGCAGACCATGAAAGATGACGATTGAAACGAAACTCCGGCAGAGTATGATTAATAATACTTTGCCGGAGCGTTTCTTTATTTATATGTATGGAAAAGTTTGGTTATACATTGATTAAAAAAAATTGCTGCATGGTGCTTACATAAAAGCTGTGAACCACCCATTGTCTAAGGCCAATGGGATTGCGACCACATTCTTTCAATCAATGGTGTCTGAAGGCGATTGAAGAAATTGCTTAGTGAATGACAACTCCCTTGCGGAGGATCAGATTCGCGTAAATCGCGGTCTCCCCACTCATGATGACGACTCTGGACTTTGCGCGGGTCTTCTTGTAGAAATCCCATTTATTGATCTCTTCAAAGCAGGCAGCCCCGCGCTCGTCATACTTCGCGACGATTTCCTTATAGGTGTCCCAGATCGGTGTCTTCGCGTCGTCGCCCGGCTCTACTGCCATAAGCGTGCAGGGCGGAACCATCACGCCGTTCTCATCCGGGTAGGTATCCAGCGGAAAAACCTGAAGGATCGCGTCCAGAATCTCCGGTACGCCATGACCGTCCATGCGGATGACCTGGGTGCCGAATGAGTGGCCGGGAAAGTTGCCGTCTCCGATGGTCAGCTCGTCCGTGTGCCCCATTTCGCAGAGCACTTTTAATAATTCAGGGGATAAAATGGGTGGAATTCCTTTTAACATAGTGTTCTCCTTTCTAATGGATGCGTTTTGAATATATGAATGATGTCAGCGATAAAAATCTGATAAGGATACAGGCACCTGAATTTCTGGTTTCAGATACGCGGGTAAATACATATATGTCAGATCATTTAAAATGACATCAAACGGATCAATGATATCAAACGAACCAATAATTCAAACAAATCAAAGATTATAAACGAAGAATACGGGACTGGTGTAAAGGTAAGAGAAACAAGATACCCTGAATGCATGGCAGGCATCAGGAAAGCTCTGCGGCCGTAACGTCGCCAAATATGGCTTTCCAGTCAGACTGGAATGTTTCTACGGCATCCAGAATATAAGGCTGTTTCAGTGCCGCAAGCAGGATGGAAGGATCCATAGTCGCGCACTGCGCGCCTGCTTCAAATGCGCGTTCTACCTGACCGGCATTTTTAAAGCTGGCGGCCAGAATCTGCGTTGGATAGTCGTATTCGCTGATCATCTGCGCGATAGCGGCAATCACTCCATCGGAATCCAGCCCCATGTTTTCCATGCGGTTGTAATACGGCGCGATATAGTCCGCGCCGGCCTCGAGAGCAAGAAATGCCTGCGTTTTTCCGTAGACGGCGGTCGCTGTGACGGTGATGTCCTGCTTTTTCAATGCCCGGATTGCCTTAAGCCCTTCCATTGTGACGGGGATCTTTACGCATACCTGCTCATCGACACGGTTCAGAATCGCGTCCGCGTCCCGCAGCATGCCGTCGCTGTCCGGTGCAGTGACCTGAATATGAAATGGGCTTTCCGGACCAATCACGGCACGGATTGCATTCATATGGGCAAAAAAGTCCGGCTTTTTCTCGGATTTTGCAAAAGAAGCCTTGACAATTGACGGATTGGTGGAGACCCCCGAGATGGGGAAAATGTCATTACAAAAACGGATCGCCTCCAGATTGGCAGTGTCCAGTAAGTATTTCATGGTTGTTCATCCTCCTGATAATGAATGTGTATCTTATGAGCGCATTCCAATGAGCGTATGTTTGTGAATAAAAACCTGCGCTGCAGATAATCACTGAGGGTTCATCCGGCCCGATTGCGGCGCGGGTCATAAGAGAACCCTGACTTCTGTTAATAGTAATACACGAAAATCTTAATGTCAACGAAAACCGATGTTGTTTTTAACAGCGGCTTTTAACAGTGTATGAAAACTGACGTTGTTTTTAACAGCGGCTTTTAACAGTGTATGAAAACTGACGTTGTTTTTAACA
>JAJQEO010000114.1:5333-76232 GCA_021201665.1 Lachnospiraceae bacterium
TTTTTAACAGCGGCTTTTAACAGTGTATGAAAACTGACGTTGTTTTTAACAGCGGATTTTAACAGCGTATGAAAACAGATGTTGTCTTTAACAGTGGCTTTTAACAGCTTGTGAAAAAAAGTTGCCTTTAACAGCGTTGTTTTAGCATAAAAAGCAGTGTGCAGGAAAAAGAATCCGCAGGAGAATGAATCCATACAAGTTCTGGTTTTCATAAGGGTAAGTGTGTGTTATACTCAGATAAAAACGCGCTGAGGTATCTGATCAGGCACCTATAAACGATATTTTGCGAAAATGGCAAAATTCCGATTCCGGTTTATCCGGGTCACTGCGTCGAGCCTTTTTGAGTTTGCGATTCGCGTATTAGGCGGTGCAAGATGGGCATGTAATTCCGCGACAGATCCTCAGGCATGACATGAAGGACAAAGGAAGAGGATGGGCGAAAGGAGACAATGGTATGATTCAATATTTGATTGCGCATGATCTGGGGACTTCCGGGGATAAGGCTTCTCTGTTTTCCACGGAAGGAGAGCTGGTCGCCAGCTGTACGGTGCCGTACGAAGTACACTTTTTCCATGACAATTACGCTGAGCAGAATCCCCGGGACTGGTGGGAGGCCGTCTGCCGGGCTACCCGTGAGATCACACGCTCCATCGCGGCGGAAGATGTGCTGGCACTGTCGTTTTCTTCGCAGATGCAGGCCTGTATTGCTGTTGATAAACAGGGGAACGCGCTGCGACCGGCTATGATCTGGGCAGATATGCGCGCGCAGGAGCAGGCAGAGCATCTGATCGGGACGGTCGGGTTTGACCGGATGTATGAGATTAACGGGCATCGGCCAAGCGCGAGCTACAGCATTGAGAAGCTGATGTGGATTCGGGACCATGAGCCGGAGATTTATGAAAAAACATATAAGATGCTCCTTGCAAAGGATTATATTATCTGCCGCCTGACCGGGGAATTCGTTACGGACGAGTCCGAAGCCTCCGGAACAGACGCGTTTGACCTGCAAAACCGGACATGGTCGGAAGAGGTATTAAAGGCTTCGGGGATTGATCCGGGTAAGCTGCCCCGGATTCATGCATCGACAGACGTGGTCGGCTCCCTTTGCGCGGACGCGGCGTCTGCTATGGGACTGACTTCCAGGACGGCTATTGTGTGCGGCGGAGGGGATGGACCCTGCTCCGCATTGGGAGCGGGCAGCATCGCGGACGGGCAGATGTTTTTGTCCTATGGGACATCCGCGTGGATTGCCGGGACGGCGGATGAGGTGTTCATGGACAGCAGGAAGTCTCTGATCTGCTTTGCGCATGTGATTCCGGGCAAATGCATGCCCTGCGGTACCATGCAGTCTGCGGGAAGCTCCTATGCCTATATAAAAAAAGTCCTCTGCCAGGAAGAGATCGCTCTTTCTCACAGACTGTCAGCGCCAATCGATATCACCTGTGCAGGAGACCAAAGCTCTTTGTGCGATAATGGAATCTCGCAGGGTGCGGCTTCGGAAGGCGTTTCTGCATACGACCTGATGAATGAACTGGTCCTGAAATCCCCGCCGGGAGCCAAAGGACTGATCTTTCTTCCTTACCTGCTGGGAGAGAGAAGCCCGCGGTGGAATCCGGACACATCCGGAAGCTTTCTTGGCATCCGGACGGAACACGAGAAGTGCGACTATATCCGCGCGGTTCTGGAGGGTGTGGCCATGAACCTGGCCATTATCATGCAGGCACAGAGCGAGAGGGGCGAGATCCGGGAACTGGTGCTTACCGGAGGCGGTGCCAGGGGAGATGTCCCGGCACAGATTCTCGCGGATGTGCTGGGAGTGCCGCTGCACCGCCTGGATCATGTGGAGACATCTACCTCTGTCGCGGCAGCAGTGATCGCCGGTGTCGGAGTCGGAGCATTTCCGGATTTTTCTGTTGTCGGAAAATTTGTAAGGCGGGAGAAAACATTCTGGCCGGATGAAGCTTATTGCGAAGTATACGACAGGCAGAAACAGCTGTTTGAGAAAGGATATGAGTGCCTGCGGGCATATTATGAGATGGACACGCGTCTGTAAATGGAGCTTCACGGCAGGACGAGTGCTTGCAGATAAAAAAATAAAAAAATTGGGCAATTCGCACAAGTTTTTGTTGAATATTTACTAAAAGCGTGTATAATAGAGAAGTATCTAAGGACGGGATTTAAAAAACATGAGGCGGCGAAAGGATTTTTTTGTAAGTATTTGCAATAAATCCCAGAGTCTGCCTGAAATTTTTATGAAGCCGGGAGGGAATCCAGTGGACAAAATCAGAAACAACGCAATCGTCAAAAAGGTTGGCTTCAACACAGTGGTATTGTTTTGCGTACTGGTACTGCTGTTTGTCTTGTTTGCCATCCTTACACCTATTATGAAGCCGAATACGACATTCCTGAGCTATTCGCGTATCGTGAGCATTTTTAATTATGCTTATTTCCTCGGATTCCTGGCGCTGGGAGTCACTTTCGTTATCGCGACAGGCGGCATTGACTTTTCAGTAGGCCCGGTCATGTTTTGCTGTGCCCTGATTTCCGGACAGCTCCTGACGAAGAGCAGCTGGCCGGTGGCAGTTTGTCTGCTGGTGAGCGTGCTGGTTGGCATGGCATTCGGTGCCTTCAACGGCGTTCTCGTGGCTTACGGCGGTCTGCCGTCCTTCATCACATCCATGGCCAGCATGATGATCGCAAAGGGCGTTGGCAGCGTGTTTACCAAAACACAGTCCGTGAGCTGGCCGGGCGGCTGGTATCAGAATCTGATCAAGGTTCAGGTAGGCGGAGTGCAGATTCCCACCGGTATTATCATCCTGATTCTGGGCAGTGCGATCTGCTCGATTGTTTTACATAAAACAATGCCGGGACGCTATATTTTGTGCATCGGCAGCAACCGTGAGGCGGTGCGCCTCTCCGGCGTCAATACGAAAAAATGGGAGATGCTTGCCTACATTATCAGCGGCGGGCTGGCAGGAGTAGCTGCTATTTTCTACGTAGGCGTGTACACGACGGTATTGCCGGGCGGCGGCGACACATTTAATAATGACGCGATCGCAAGCTGTGTTATGGGAGGCACATCCATGGCAGGCGGTGTCGCGTCGATCGGCGGTACTTTTATCGGAGTGGTCATTATTTCCCTCCTTCAGGTGGGAATTCTTGCGATGGGATATCAGAGCCAGTATCAGTATGTGATTACCGGCCTGATCGTTCTGGCTGTTGTTTATGCGGATCTTCGCAGCCGGCGCAGGCGCAATTAAGCAAAGGGGGATCATAAAAGATGGGCGACGTGATTTTAACCATGAAAGGCATCGACAAATCATTCCCTGGCGTACACGCGCTGGATCATGTGGATCTGGAAGTCCGCAGAGGCGAAGTACATGCGCTGATGGGTGAAAATGGCGCAGGAAAGTCTACGCTGATGAAGGTTCTGACCGGAATCTATAAAAAGGATGCCGGGACGATCACCTACGAGGGGAAGGAAGTCGAGTTTTCAAATCCGCGCGAGGCACAGGACGCGGGAGTTGTGATTGTGCATCAGGAGCTGAATATGATGGGGCACCTGACTGTAGCACAGAATATTTTTATCGGCCGTGAAATCATGCGCGGCAAGTTCATCGATGATAAAAAGATGAATGAGGAAGCCAGAAAGCTTTTCGACCGCCTGGGGATCGACATTGACCCGACTGAGACCATGAGCCGCCTGACTGTAGGTAAGCAGCAGATGTGCGAGATTGCCAAGGCGATTTCCCACGACGCGAAGGTGATTATCTTTGATGAGCCGTCAGCGGCTCTGACGGAGGCAGAGATTGAGGAGCTGTTCAAGATCATCCGTGATCTCCGTGATCGCCAGCTTGGGATTGTATACATATCGCACCGCATGGATGAGATTAAAGTCATCACGGACCGCGTGACGGTCATGCGTGACGGAGCCTACGTAGGGACGCTGATCACGGAGGACTGTACGAAGGACGATATCATCAGCATGATGGTAGGCCGCGTGATTTACGAAGAAGGCAAGACCGAAAGCCATGTAGCTCCCGACGCGCCGGTGGTGCTGAAGGTGGATCACCTCAATGCCGGACGTATGGTGCAGGATGTCAGCTTTGAACTCAGGAAGGGTGAGATTCTGGGATTCTCAGGACTTATGGGCGCCGGCAGGACGGAGACGGCCCGCGCTCTGTTCGGAGCAGACCCGAAGGAGAGCGGAGACATTTATGTCAATGGCAAGAAGGTCACTATCAAGACGCCGCAGGATGCGGTAAATTGTGGCATCGGCTATCTCTCCGAGGACCGGAAACGGTTTGGGATTGTCGTGGAAAAAACGATTGCTGAGAATTCAACGATGGCGTCGCTGAAGCGTTTCATGAAGGGAATCTTTATTGACAAGAAGAAGGAAGATGAAGCGGCTCAGAAGTACGTGGATATTCTGAAGACAAAGACGCCCGGCGTGGATCAGGAGGTGATCAATCTCTCCGGAGGAAACCAGCAGAAGGTGGTTATCGCGAAGTGGCTGGTGAGAGACTGCGACATCCTGATCTTTGACGAACCGACCAGAGGAATTGATGTCGGAGCGAAAAATGAAATTTATCATCTGATGAATGAACTTGTTGACCAGGGCAAATCTATAATCATGATTTCCTCGGAAATGTCGGAGATTCTTCGAATGAGCGACCGGATTGTGGTCATGTGTGAGGGACGCAAGACAGGGGAGCTAGGTATTGAAGAAGCAACGCAGGAAAAGATCATGCATGCGGCGACGCGCAGGGATTAGGAGGGAAGGATCATGGCTGATAAGACTGCAAATAAAAAGACGGGGAACGCCTTTACCAACAATCCGATTGTAAAGGTGATCGGGGTGCAGAAGATCGTGGTTCTGCTCGTGCTGATTCTGCTGATTGTTTTCTTCCGGGCTAACAGTACTGCTTTCGGAAAATATTCGACCCTCCTCAGTATTATGGATTACACTTATTATCTGGCATTTCTTGCGATGGGCGTGACATTCTGCCTGCTTACCGGCGGCGTAGATCTGTCAATCGGTACTGGCATGTTCTGTTACGCGATTATCGGAGGGTACCTGATCACGCATAAGGATATGCCTGTAATTGTGGGTATCCTGGTGACACTGCTTCTGGGGCTGGCGATGGGGACCATCAACGGACTGATTGTCACAAGAGGCGGACATGCGCCGTTTCTGGCGACATTGTGTACGATGATGATTGCCAGGGGACTTGGAGCGATTGCCACGAACAGCACCAGCGTGACCTGGCCGGCATATTCGGCGGCGAACGGCTGGACCAGAAGGATTTTTAAGATTACGATCGGAAATACCAAGTATCCGCTCGGCCTTCTCTGGGTGATTCTGCTGATGATTGCGTTCAGCCTGTTCCTGAACAGGACAAGACCCGGTCGCTACATCACCGCTATCGGCAGTAATGAAGAGGCAGCCCGGCTTTCCGGCGTCAATGTAAAAAACTACAAGATGCTTGCCTATATGATCTGCGGTGTGTGTACAGGACTGGCAGGACTGGCTTACAGCTCGGCGTTTCAGTCCATGGCTCCGAGCGGCGGAGGCGGGATTGAGTTGAACGCCATTGGAGCGGCGATTATCGGAGGTACTTCCATGAGCGGCGGCTCCGGCAGCGTGGTCGGCACGATTCTGGGTGTGTTCATCATGTCTGTACTGCAGACGGGCCTTCCCTATATCGGCCTGCAGGCGAATTACCAGCAGATCATCATCGGTCTGGTGCTGATTGTAGCCGTTTATATTGATGTATTAAAGAACAAGCGGCTCGCCCGGTAAAAATAGTTCTGCCCGGCTGTTCGTCTGTTTTTTACAAAGAACGGACGGGACTGCGACAGGGCGTGCCTATGAAAATGATGTCAGCCGTCAAGGGGCGGTTTACATAAAACTAATTCTATATTAAAGGAGGATTTTACAACATGAAAAGAAAAGTGATGTCAGTGATGCTGTGCGCGACGATGGTTGCTTCCATGCTTGGCAGCGTAGCAGTAAAGGCAGACGAGGAAGTGGATTATTCCGGAATTACGCTTGAGATCGTATCCAAAGGTCTTCAGCATCAGTACTGGCAGGCAGTGCTGCAGGGCGTAAACAACAAAGCAGAAGAGCTCGGTGTTACTGTTAACTTTGTAGGCCCGGACAGCGAGTCTGATATTCAGCAGCAGGTAACACAGCTGCAGAGCGCACTGGACAGCAACCCGAGCGCAATCGGTCTTGCAGCTCTGGATACCAGCTCTGTAGAGGATCTTCTGACACAGGCTGCAGAAGCAGGCATCCCGGTAATCGGTTTTGACTCTGGCGTTCCGGATGCTCCGGAAGGCTCCGTATACGCGACCTGCGCAACGGATAACTATGCAGCTGGTGAGCTTGCGGCAGAGATGGTTTATGAGGCGATTCAGGAGACTGTTGTAAACGCTGAGAGCGCAGTTCGCATTGGTGTTGTGGCACAGGATGCTACATCTGAATCCGTTGTTAACCGTGGCCTTGGTTTCATCGACAAGATCGGTGAGCTCGCCGAGGCAGATGGCAAGACCGTTGGCCTTGCAAGCAACTCCAATGAGAAGTACATCACTGACTCTGCATTTGAGGCAGATGACGACGCAGACGTAATCATCGAAGTTCTCGTTCCGGCAAGCGTTACTTCTGAGCTTTCAGCAACAGACGCAGGTACTCTGATGGACAAGGAAGATACCATCGCTATCTATGGTTCCAATGAGCATTCCGCAAACGCTATGATCACAGCAAATGAGAACCGCGGCGTTCTTGGCACAGGCGAAGGCCAGATCATCGCTGCAGGCTTTGACTCAGGCGCTTCCATCAAGGCAGCAGTTGCTGACGGCACATTCCTTGGCGCTATTACACAGGCTCCGGTAGCTATGGGCGAGACCCTGGTAGAACTTCTGGTAGCGGCAGCTATGGGCGAGGAAGTAGAAGATGTTGATACCGGATGCCAGTGGTATACGGCTGAGAACATGGACGACGAGGAGATCGCGCAGAACCTGTATGACTAATCATCAAACAGATGGCGGATTAAGTATCATCTAAAAACCAGAGATTCCTTATGCGTATCTGCGTATGGAAAAGGGCTGCTGCGGCAGCCCTTTTCTGGGCTATATGCTTGCAGCAGCGCGCCGTTCCGCCCATTCTATAAAATAGAAATATAGCCCATTGCAGATAAATCTGCATGGTCTATATTTCTATTTTATGCATGGCGGAACTGGGGATGCAAATAAAGACACTTTTTCTGACAAAAGAAAGTCTTATCAGATGTGGCTTCTTATAGTATAATTTTCATTGACAGTTCAGTACAGCAGCGACTGAAGTGAAGCTTAGTTTGGTGGTCTGATGTTCTGGATAGATAAATTTTACATGCATGCTGCTTTATAGCAAAAGTCTGCAGTGTGAAATAGCAAAAATTACAGGAAATGGCAAAAGACTGCGTGCTTCCGGCGCGCGGCAAATTTCAGGAGGGTTTTACACATGTCGGTTTATTATCTTGCGGTGGATATCGGCGCTTCCAGCGGCCGTCATATCCTCGGACACATGGAAGATGGAAAGATTCAGCTCGAGGAGATTTATCGGTTTGAAAATGGTCTTGTAAAAAAGGACGGTGAGCTTTGCTGGGAGTATGACCGCCTCTTTGGGGAAATCGTCAATGGCCTGAAGAAATGCAAAGAGATCGGTAAGATACCGACCAGCATGGGCATTGATACCTGGGGAGTGGATTTTGTGCTGCTGGATGATCAGGATCAGGTCATCGGCAATACGGTAGGGTACCGCGACCACCGCACAGACGGGATGGATGAGGAAGTATACAAGATCATTTCGCTGGAGGATCTTTATGCAAGAACCGGTATCCAGAAAGCGATTTTTAACACAATTTACCAGCTGATGGCGATTAAGAAAAATCATCCGGAGCAGCTGGAGCAGGCGCGGACGCTTCTGCATGTGCCGGATTATTTCCATTATCTGCTGACCGGAAATAAGACCTGCGAATACACGGAGGCGACGACTGGACAGCTGGTTTCTCCGGTCACAAAGGACTGGGATTATGAGCTGATCGAGATGCTTGGCTATCCGAAGGGGATTTTCCAGAAGCTGATCATGCCTGGCACGGTGGTTGGAAATCTGAGTGAAAAGGTGAAAAAAGAGGTTGGCTTTGACCTGACGGTTGTGGCTCCGGCGACACATGATACGGGTTCTTCAGTGCTGGCTGTACCGGCAAACGATGATGACTTTATTTACATAAGCTCGGGGACATGGTCGCTGATGGGTATTGAGCGGATGACACCGGACTGCTCGAAGAGAAGCTGTGAGCTGAACCTGACGAATGAGGGCGGCTATGCGGGGCGGTTCCGCTATCTGAAAAATATCATGGGACTCTGGATGATCCAGTCTGTACGGCATGAGTTTCATGATGCCTACAGCTTTGGCAAGATCTGCGACATGGCGGAGGAGGCAAAGGATTTCCCGTCCAGAGTCGATGTAAATGATGACTGTTTCCTTTCTCCGGAGAACATGACTGAGGCCGTAAAGGATTACTGCCGTAAGAGTGGACAGCCGGTGCCTGAGACTCTCGGAGAGCTGGCAACCGTGATTTACGCAAGCCTTGCAGAATGCTACGCGAAAACAGTAAAAGAACTCGAAGAGATGGGCGGGCGTGAGTATCACCGCATCCACATCATGGGCGGCGGAAGCAACGCAGAGTATCTGAACGAGCTGACGGCCAGGGCGACCGGCAAGGAGGTTCACGCCGGACCGACGGAGTCCACCGCGATCGGCAATATTCTCGCGCAGATGCTGAAAAAAGGTGAGTTCAATACGATCGAGGAGGCACGCACCTGCGTCCACGAATCGTTTGGTATCAAGGTTTATAACGAAAAGACACTGGCATAACTGGTAAGAAAATTTTTTTATAAAAGGAGAGGAATCACATGCTTGTAGAGACAAAAGCAAGAGTAGGCGTATTTTCAATTGCACTGGGCGCGTATCTGCCGCAGTTCCCGCAGCTGGTGCCGGAGTTTGAGGCACAGTTCGAGGCATTCAAAAAGACTCTGCCGGATACGGTAGAGATCATCGACGGAGGCATGGTGACCACCAAGGAGCAGTCCCAGGCGGCGGGAGAAAAGTTCCGCGCGGCAGATGTAGATCTGGTATTTCTGCAGCTGCTGACCTACGCGACCTCCTACAATATGCTCCCGGCAGTCCGCGATCTGGATGTGCCGGTCGTACTGGTAAATGTACAGAAGCTCAAAGCTCTGGATTATCAGCACACGGACATCGCTTCCTGGCTGGGCGAAGGCTATGCCTGCGGCGCGGTCGGTGAGATGGTGGCAGACCTGGAGCGCTTTGGCAAGAGACATGCGGTAATTACCGGTGTGGTAGAGGGCGGAGACGCTGGTGTGCAGGCGGAGATCGAAGACTGGTGCAAGGCAGCCCAGACCCGCCGCCGTTTCCGCGATACCAATATCGCGCAGATCGGCAGACCGTATCCGGGCATGATGGATCTCTATATCGACGAGACCAACCTGTACAGAAGAATGAATCTGTATACCAAGCAGTTTGACTGGGAAAAAATGTGGATCATCGCGGACAATGTGACCGACGAGGACGCGATCCGCGCGAAGGCACAGGATATCCTGGATACCTTTGATATCGAAGGCGGCGGCACCATCGAGAAGGTATGGGATATGGCAAAATATGTCGTTGCGTTTGAGAAGTGGGTTGAGGATGAAAGGCTCGGCCTGATCGCTTCTCATTACGACGGACTGGCACAGGGAAAAGCAGGTGTCCTTGACAGTATGCTGATCCCGGCATTCTCCATGCTGATCAAGCAGGGCGTGGCCTGCGCGGTAGAAGGCGACATGAAGGTCGCGATGGCCATGAGCATCCTGAAGACCATCTCCGGTACCGGCCAGCTCGCTGAGATGTATTCCATCGACTTCAATGATGACATCGCGATCATCGGCCACAGCGGCTCCGGCGACGCGGACATCTCCGACAAGAAGCCGACCATGAAGATCGTAGAAGTCTTCCACGGCAAGACCGGCGGCGGCTACCTGACCCAGTTCTATCCGTACTTAGGACCGGTGACCTACCTTGCGATCACGCAGGACGGCGATGGACATTTCAAATTCGTCGTGGCAGAGGGCGTAAACGAAGAGGGCGAGATCCTTTCCTTCGGCGACACCAATATGCGTACCCGCTTCACCTGCGGCGCGAGAGAGTTTGTCAACCGCTGGAGCGAGTGCGGCCCGACCCATCACTTCGCGGCAGCGACCGGCAGACACATCGACACCATCCTCAAGGTTGCGAAGATCTTCAATGTGCCGGTGGATATAGTTACCAGATAACGAATAGTACTGTATAAAACTGCGCTGTTTATGCGCCTGAAAGTTCATAATACTTTACGAAGTACGTTTTTTGCATCAATATGGATAGGGGAACGAAGAGAATTCCCCTATCCGTTTTTTAAGGAATGCGATATCTGGTGATTTCTTTCCAGTTTGGTGGAAATCCCATCTGTTTTAATAAATCCGCTTCACTTATGTGTATGACGGATTTCGTTAAGCCCGTAATTAATTTGTTCAGGCTTCGCTTAAAACGGCAAAAATCTTTCCCAGGGAGAAGATAGCGAAAAGCGATGACAGCGGCAAATAAATCTTTCTTCCCATAAATATATTGTTCTGCGTCCATAGGAATGTGCATTTTTTGGTGTATAGGAAGATCGGCAATGGCATCTATCGTTTTATACGTAAATAACCTTTCACCATGCGCACATACATTCCTGAATTTCGTGAGACATGATAAAAACTGCCCCATCTGTTTTGGATTGACGGTTTTTACTGATTTACAGATTTTTGATTGCAAGGTCTGCGGGAATACCTGATACATTTTGGAAAGATTCCCAAAAGTAAGGACATTAACCAAAACCCAAAGCGGAATATTTCCATAGGTATCTCTGTAATGATTTATGTATGCATAATCGGTCGTAGTCGTAGCACGCTGTAAGGTTGCTATCAGACGGATAATAGCCTTTCGGTTCTTTTTACAATAATTGAAATTGTTTACATCCAGATAGGCTGTCTGCGATTCCCCGTATTTTTCAGAAAAATAATAGGACATTAGTGAACGCAGATGTCGTTCAATCTGAAGCAGATATTTAAAAAACAATTCTCTTAAATCTGCATCAAACTCATAAAGGGCAACGATTTCTTCAAAGGTTGTCCCTGATTTGTATGTTTTTGTAAAAGGAATACGAAACAAATGCTTATATCCACCAATCAATGGGAAATAACCAATCCGCTCTAGAATGTCTTTCGCAAAATCCGTGTTCTGTATGATGATTTGCTTTTCTGATGTCAATATGTATAGTTGTTGTTCGTAATCCGAGAAGGTTTTTACTTTTGTCATTGTGTTCTCCTGATATGAAAAAGAGGGAGAGACCCGAAGGCTCTCCCCCGGCCGCGGGCTTCGCAAGTTTCCGCAACACGATCACTGAACCTACTATAGCAGACTATGAACGGCATGTCAACAGGATAGTTGAAATTATTACACCAGTGCTGTTGCTTAATTGCCGCTTTTGTCTACTACGCAGTTCATGGTTTAGTATATGCACGGAAAGATAAAAGATTCCGTTTTGTCATATCTGTATATTTTCTTAAGAAAGAACTCCTGAAAAACTGTTAAAAATAGAAAACAGAATTTTCTTTACAAACCACATAAAACAATATATAATAAACACGCAAAACAACATAAAACAACATTAACAAGGAACAAAAACAACACAAAACAAAAATCAAAGGGATAAAAAGCAAGGAAAAAAACAAAAGCAAAGCAAGAAGGTAAAACAAAAAAGTAAAGCAACAAAGTAAAACAAAAAAGTAAAACAAAAAAGTAAAACAAAAAGGTAAAACAAAAAAGTAAAACAAAAAGGTAAAAAAAGTCGGCTCCGAACCGGAGCCGGGCCTAATCGGGAAAGAGAGGAAAAGACATGAAAATTTTGGAAACGAGATTTATGCAGGGCTTTATCAAGATGGCGGATGATGGATTTCATCAGGGCTGGCATGAGAGAAACGGCGGCAACCTTAGCTACCGCCTGAAGCCGGACGAGGTGGAGATGATCCGTCCGCGTCTGAACACACCGGGAGAGTGGGAGCCGATCGGCACGGAGGTGCCGGGACTGGCGGGTGAGTTTTTCCTGGTGACCGGCAGCGGCAAATATTTCCGTAACATTATCGTTGATCCGGAGGTCTGCCTGGCCATCATTGAGCTGGACGACGCGGGCGTGAATTACCGCATCCGCTGGGGACTCGTAGAGGGCGGACGGCCGACGAGCGAGCTGCCGACCCACCTGATGAACCATGAGGTAAAGAAAAAGCTGACGAACGACAGGCATCGTGTGATTTACCATGCGCATACGACGAATATTATCGCACTGACCTTTGTGCTGCCGCTTTCGGACAAGGTCTTCACCAGAGAGCTTTGGGAGACTGCGACGGAATGTCCGGTGGTATTCCCGGACGGCGTCGGCGTGGTCGGCTGGATGGTGCCGGGCGGGCGCGAGATCGCGCTGAAGACCGCAGAACTGATGGAAAAATATGACGTTGTGATCTGGGCGCACCATGGGATGTTCTGCTCCGGCGAGGATTTTGACCTGACCTTCGGGCTGCTGCATACGGTTGAGAAGTCGGCGGAAATCCTGGTCAAGATCCTTTCCATGAATCCGCGGAAGCTGCAGACCATCACGCCGGATAATTTCCGGGATCTCGCGAAGGGCTTCAACGTCACGCTGCCGGAGGAATTCCTGTACGAGAAGCCTTGAGGCGGAATGCTGCCTGAGAATGAATGTACCCTGCGTGAGCGAACCCTGAGTTCGTGCATCCTGCAGCTGCGCGGGGGAAAAGCTTTATACTGTGAAGTCAGAATATCGGAGGCACATTATAGAAACTGCCTCCGATATTCTGTTGGAGTAATCTGGTATTTCTGATAAAAAATCCGTGAGAACTCGTCCGGACTCTGAAATCCGCAGATTTCCGCGATCTGATAGATGGTATAATCATGGTTTTCCAGCAGCTTTACTGCCCGCTCCAGCCGCAGCTCATCAATAAAATCATGCAGGCTTCGCCCCGTGTGGGTTTTCAGATGCTCATTCAGCTGATCAGAGGTGAGCATAAAATGTCCGGCGATTTCCCGGATATTTTTTTTGCTGAAATTGTCGCGCAGGTATTGCAGCATCAGACTGGTATCCTTGTCCACTCCGCTATAGCTGAATTGCTCTGAGTTTGCCAGATGGCTGAACAGGAGGAGAAAATAAGCTTCCAGCGCAAAGGACTGGTGAAACTGATTATCCGCGTATTCCTGGATAATGGAGGTCAGGATGGTCTGAGGCTGCAGGCTGTGCCCGAGGGAGAAAAAGATAAAATTCTGCCCGGAGGTGCCGGTTTCGTTGATAAAATCGGAGATCAGATTTTTTTCTGACATAAATGCATGCAGGGTGCGGTGGAAAAGCTCCGGTTTCAGACAGAAATTGATCAGCACCGCGCCCGGCTGCGTGCAGCGCAGCGCATGTACCGCGCTGCGGTTTAAAAATACCAGATCTCCGGCTGTCATATAGACATCATGGTTGTCAATCACATTGATCAGGGTGCCGCTGCACAGGTAATTTAATTCATAATAGCTGTGCGAGTGATTTGGGAAATCCTCTGTTACCGTGTGTGTCAGGATATAGAGGTTTTCATCGGCGGGGAGTTTTTCCGAAATCTGATGAAGACTCTGGATTTTGTAAAGATTTTTAGTGATCTCCTGACTATAATCCAGAAGGGTTTCCGGTGAGACGGAATTTAAGCCTGTGCCGGAGACGGATTCCGGCATCGCAATCGCGACCAGAGGCCTGGCTGCCGGGATGCTGGCGCCGGATATTCCGCCGGCCGTGTAGGGAGTATGGTATTCTTTTTGCGCTGGAATGCGGATCTGCACATCGGTGCCCTTTCCTATGGTACTAAAGTAGCTGAGTCCATAGCTTTCTCCGTAGAGGATCTGGAGACGGCGGTGTGTATTGTAGATGGCAATGTTTGTGCCGCCGGACGCACTCTGGCCGGTTCCGTACAGAATGTTTTTAAGTGCTTCCTGTGACATGCCCACCCCGTCGTCGGAAATCAGCAGAATGATGTCCTCCTCCTCCATCCATCCGGTGATCACGATGGTTCCTGATTTGGTGTCTTTTTCTAGAATCCCATGTAAAATAGCGTTTTCTACCACCGGCTGCAGTGTGAGCTT
Source organism: Lachnospiraceae bacterium (assembly GCA_021201665.1). GTDB lineage: Bacteria > Bacillota > Clostridia > Lachnospirales > Lachnospiraceae > Choladousia. The sequence goes on from JAJQEO010000114.1 coordinate 19,633, forward strand.
GGGGATCAGATAGTCCATCAGGTCGTCGGGGATATCTGTAATCAGAGAAAAGCTGTTGTGATAACGCATATTCTGAAGGCGGGCATAGATTGTGATATGCTCGACCTCGCTCGCGATCGTGGCAATGGTCTGCTTCCTGCTGAGCGTGAGCTTATAAAAGCGGGAAAGATCCTGTATCGCGCTACTCACCTCAGAAGTGCGTCCCTGCTGCGCCAGCCAGTTGATCATATCCATCGTATTGTAGAGAAAATGAGGATTGATCTGTGCCTGCAGGGAATTAAATTCCGAGATGCGCAGATCCTCGGCGGCCCTGGTCTGCTCGGTCAGAAGGTTGTTGATCTGCGAGGCCATATAGTTGTAGGTGTCAATCAGATTGCCGACCTCATCATGCGCGTCCGGAGGCTCCATAGGCTGCGGAGGCCCTTCCCGGACAGAATTCATCTGGCTGCTGACAGAGGAAATTCTTCTGGTAATCGAATGGGAGAGAAGGGCCGCGAACAGAATAGCAGCAAGAACTACCGCGAGGTAAAGCAGCGCAAATTGCCGGATAATGCGGTTACTCTGTGCGATCAGAGGATCAGAGGGCAGAATGGTCACCATAAACCAGCCGGATTCTGTGATGCTGTAAAAGCCGACATAGACGGTCTCGTCCAGAATTGTGCGCTCAATAAAGTTATTAGAGGACATAAACGCGCTTTCGATCGTCTCATAGCTGAGCCAATAAAGACCGGAAAGCGAGGTATCTGAGGAAGCGACAATATTATCCCTTTCATTAATAATATAGGAAACACTGCCATCCAGAGACAGATTGTCAGAGAGAATTTCCAGAATACCGTTACAGGAATAGTAAACCGCGATGTAAGCTGTGCAGGCTTCTCCTTCGTAATTAAAGGTGGCCACGCTGATGTAAGCCATGTCGCCGTACTGTTCTTTTTCTTTTGTACCCAGGTAAAAGGAAGGACAGTGCAGAGAAGAAGCGTTTGTTCCCTTTAAAATACCATACCAGTATGTTCCCTGCGCCTGACTCATCGGAGCCAGGATGCCTTCGGTATATTCATCTGTAAACAGAGCGGAGTCTTTGTCAGGGAAATCCATGTAAATGCGGATGGCAGAGATCAGGCCATCGGCCTTGATTTGCTCAATCTCTTCCTGAAAGTCTGCTGCCTGTTCCGACTGCGAGAGGCTGCTCACCGGTTCATTTACCTGCTGCTGAAACAGCATCCGGTAAAACTCCAGATCGCTTAAGCTGTCGCTGACAGCCACAACCTCTTCGACCATTTCCTCGATCAGCGGGGCAGTAGTGGCGGATGCGTCCTGCTCCTGGCGGATGGTGTAGGAGACCACCATGCCGTACAGCCTGCTGTAAAAAAAGAGAAACACAAATACAGCCGGGATCGAGACAGCCAGCAGAATAACGACCATAAGCTTGGTCTGAATATGTAAATTCAGATAGATCTGACGCAGTTTTTTCATTGAGCCAATTACTCCCTGTATTCGGATGACAATTTTTTCATCGAGTCATTTTCTCCCTGTATTCGGATGGGGACAGCCCGGTATATTTTTTAAAACTCTTGCCGAAATAGTTTCCGTCGCTGTAACCGACCATGGAAGATATTTCGGAGATTTTGTACTGCGGATCCGCGAGAAGCTCTTTTGCGCGTTCCATGCGGTATTCTGTCAGGTACTGATTCAGGGTCTGCCCGGTCTCATTTTTGAAAAAAGTGCAGACATAGGACACAGACAGAAACACATGGGAACTGATGTCCTTGACAGAAAGCAGCTCATTTTTATAGTTTTTGCTGATATATTCTTTAATCTGGGCAATCGTCGCGTTTTCCGGAACAGCATTTTTCGCCTCGTCGAGCAGACGGTGCGTCCTGGAGACGAGCGCCTGATGCAGCTCTTCATAGGTGAAGGAATTTTCAATTTCATCCATGATGTTATCGGCCTGGACCGGTCTGTCTGCGTTCAGGTGCAGTCTGCGCCCGGTTTCTTCAAGCACAAGAAAGAGCTTGTAGTACAAATCCCGTACCTGGTTGGGCATCAGCGAACGGCAGCCGTTATAACTCTGAAAAAGTTTTTTTAAAAAGAGGTCGCAGCCTGCCGCATCCAGAGAGGAGAGCGCGTTTGTAAAAGCCTGCTCGGTGGAAACGGAAGAGTCCGGCGGCTCCGGCACAGATGGCGTCTGCGTAAAAATATCTGCGGTCAGAAGCGTGCCTGCCGGAAAGAAAAAGCTGCTTTGCAGCAGGATCACGGCATCCGTGTAAGACTGGTATGCCCTGGAAATCCCCCTGCAGGTTTTGCCGGCCGCAATATAATAATGACCGTAGGAGGCATAGCAGCTGCCGATAAAATCACAGATGGCAGAAAGGAGCCGTGAGGAAGGTTTTTCCCTTCCTATCAGGAAATAAACCATATGCTGCGGCTTTTTTTCCACAGAAAGACAGTCAGTCTGATAACCTTTCAGAAACTGCTCCAGGCGGTGGTAGATTTCATCGTAGGCAGTCCTTGAGTTTTCCGGTGCGCTTTGCAGCCGTACAATGATACAGGTAAAGAAGGACGCGGAGGACAGGCTCAGAGACAGCTCTTCCGTAAGCTTTTGCATATCGTCCTGGCTATTGTTCTGGCTGCCGGAGCCGGAAGGAACGGTAAGCAGAAGGGCAAGGCGCGAGGCTGACTGTATGGACTGCAGCTCTTCTCCCCGGCGCGAGTGCCGGTTCTGATTGTAGCGGCGGACCGCTTCAAGGACGGCTTCGCGAATATCAGCCGGATCCAGTGGCTTTTCCACGTAATTGACTGTCTTCAGCCGGATCGCGGCCTTGAGGTACTCCTTATCCGAATATCCGCTCATAAAAATAGAAACCGTGTCAGGCAGAAACTGCTCGATTTTCTCCAGCATGGTGATTCCGTTCATCCGCGGCATGCGCACGTCACAGAGAATAATTTCCGGGTGGTGAAGGCGGGCCATCTCCAGTCCGTTGACCCCGTCGTCCGCCTGGATAATTTCATCAATTCCGAGACTCCTCCAGTCAATCGAGGAGACCACGCCGGTGCGTGTCAGCTCTTCATCATCTACGATCAGTAATTTCATAGGGTTCCTTTCTAAGACGCGTGTATGTTGTGTCCGTGCCAATTGTGAAATGCCCTCTCGCGTTGCCCGGCGGATATCCCGCCCGAAGGGCGAGGATGCCACCCCGGCGAGGGCAGCTCGCGGCGCCAGTGAGAGAAACGTTTCGCATAGCTTGTAGCTTACACATATCTTAACATAAAAAATACGAAAGTACGAGTGACAGATGTGAAAAATTTGAAAAAATGCCCAATATTCAGGGGAAAATACCGCCGCCTGCATAAAAAGCAAACAGAAAAAAATTTTACCCTTATCGAAAAATTTTCCCATTTTATTTATTTTCAGAAAATGTTAGGATGAACCTAAGTTAAAACCAAGAAGGAGGAAGAGGCCGTGTCTGAATATGTTCTTGAATTAAAAGGCATTACGAAGATATTCCCGGGCGTGAAGGCTCTGAATAATGTCCAGTTTCAGCTGAAGCCGGGCGAGGTTCACGCACTCATGGGTGAGAACGGTGCCGGCAAATCCACCTTTATCAAGGTGATTACCGGTGTACATAAGGCAGAAGAGGGCGAAATGTACCTATACGGAGAAAAGGTAGATTTCAAAGGTCCCAGGGACGCGCAGGCCGCGGGCATCGCGGCGGTTTATCAGCATGCGACATCCTATCCGCACCTGACAGTGGCGGAGAATATTTTCATGGGTCATGAGATCGTGAAGCACCACATGATTCAGTGGAAAGAGATGAACCAGGAGGCAAATAAGCTTCTGCAGCAGCTGAATTCCGACTTTGACGCGACAGCGGAGATGGGTACCTTAAGCGTGGCGCAGCAGCAGATGGTTGAGATCGCGAAGGCTCTTTCCACAAACGCGAAAATCATCATTCTTGATGAGCCGACGGCGTCTCTGACCAAGAGAGAGTCCGAGGAGCTGTACCGGATTGTAGATCAGCTCAGAGAGGAAGGCGTTTCCATCATTTTTATTTCTCACCGTTTTGAGGATATGTATCGTCTGGCTTCGAGAGTCACCGTATTCCGGGATTCGCAGTATATCGGTACCTATGATGTGGATAAGATCTCGAACGCGGATCTGATCAAGGCCATGGTAGGCCGCGAGATTAATGAGCTTTTCCCGAAGCCGAAGGTGGAGATCGGGCAAGAGGTCCTCAGAGTGGAGAATTTCTCCAGAGCCGGATTTTACAAGGATGTATCCTTCAATGTCCATGCAGGCGAGATCATCGGTCTGACGGGTCTGGTAGGCGCAGGTCGTACAGAGGTCGTAGAGAGCGTCTGCGGTGTGACACATGCGGACAGCGGCAAGGTTTACCTGGACGGAAAGGAAGTACATATCAAACAGCCCTCTGACGCGATGGATCTGGGCATCATCCTTCTTCCGGAGGACCGGCAGAAGGAGGGTCTGATCATGAGCTGGGGTCTGGGCCGCAATGTCACGCTCCCGACCATGAATAAATATGCGAAAAACGGATTTAATGACGAGCCGAAGGAGCGTGAGGTATCCAGAGATCTTCTGGAGAGCGTGGATACCAAGGCGGTCGATATTTTCCAGCCTGCCAGCTCTCTTTCCGGCGGCAATCAGCAGAAGGTCGTCGTCGCGAAGGCACTCGGCCAGGAGATGAAGGTCGTGATTATGGATGAGCCGACCAAGGGCGTAGATGTCGGCGCGAAGGCAGAGATCTACGCGATCATGGGCGAGCTGGCGCAGAAGGGCTACGCGATTGTGCTGATTTCCTCTGAGATGCCGGAGATCCTGGGGATGGCAGACCGGATCATCGTTATGTGCAATGGCCGCAAGACTGGCGAGCTTTCCAGAGAAGAAGCAACGCAGGAGATCATCCTGGAGCTCTCTATGGAGAAAAGCTCAAATGCAGGGAAGGGGGATGCGAAGTAATGGAAAACAAATCTCTGATGAAAAAAATCACCGGATCCCGCGAAGCTCTGCTGGCGGTGATTCTGATTCTGATGATTGTGATTGTCACGATTATCAATCCGGCGTTCTTTACTCCGAAATCGATTTCAAACCTGGTCAAGAATAATGCGGTGACCATGGTGATGGCGCTTGGTATGCTCTGCGTCATGCTGGTGGGCGGCATTGATATTTCGATCACCTCAACGCTGGCGTTAGCAGGTATGGCCATCGGTATGCTGATCAAATATGAATATATTTCCAGCACCGTGCTGGCATTCCTGATCGCGATTGCGATCGGCATCGCCTGCGGCCTGGTAGTCGGACTGGTGATTTCCAGAGCGGATGTGCCGCCGATCATTGCTACCATGGGTTTCATGTATGTGTACCGCGCGATGGCTTATCTGATTTCCAACGGCGGTGAGTGGGCGAGCGCGGCTGCGCTTGGCACGTTTAAGGACTTTGGCACCACCAAATTCCTTGGACTGAACTGTGTGGTATGGGTCGTGATTGTGTGCTATGTCATTTTCTTCTTCTTTATGAAATGGACGCGCACCGGGCGGAAGATCTACGCCGTAGGAAGCAATCCGGAGGCAGCGCAGGTTTCCGGTATCAATGTCAAGAATATCAAGCTGATGGTTTACACGATTATGGGATGCCTCGCGGGACTGGCAGGCGCACTTCAGGTAGCGGTTTACGCTTCGGCAATGCCGAACATGCAGAAGGGCGGCGAGATGGACGTCATCGCGGCCTGCGTTATCGGCGGTGTGAGCATGAGCGGCGGACGCGGCTCTGTGGTGGGCGCACTTCTTGGCGCGCTGATCCTGGCGACAATCGCGAAGGCACTTCCTCTGATTCCTTTCTTCGATCAGCTCTGGCTGAATACGATTAAGGGTATTCTGATTCTGGTGGTTGTAGTCATGAATGTGATCCTGCAGCGCACCGCTGACAACAATGCATTGAAGAGAAGGGAGATGTGATCATGGCCGGAAAATCTGGAAGAAGTATTAATAACGTACCGGAAAACCCGATTAAGCACATGCTGCTCAGCTGGGAAGGCATTCTGGTTGTCCTGTTTATCGCCGTCAACATTTTCTGCGTGTGGTTTTCACAGTTTTACAATGTCTCAAGCGTACTGCGCCAGATGCCGGTATATCTGGCAGAAGTTTTCCTGATGCTGACCATGGCGTTTATCCTGGTGTTAGGTGAGATTGATATCTCGGTTGGCTCGATTGTGTGCCTGTCTGCTACTATCAGCTGCATCGTCTGCAACGCCGGCGCTCCGTTTATCATCGTCATTCTTACGGCACTTGCGGTCGGAACCGTGTGCGGCGCGGTAAACGGTCTGATACTGACAAACTTCCCGGAGCTGCCGCCGATGATTGTGACCTTGGCGACGCAGATTATTTTCCGCGGGATCGCTGAAATCGTCCTGGGAAGCGGCGGAAGCATTTCCCTTTCCAACACGGCAGGCTTTAAGGCCATCGCCGGGAAAGTCGGACAGGTTCCCTATATCCTGTTCCTGGTACTGATCCTGGGAGTGATTGCGGCGATTATTCTGGGCAAAAGCACGTTTGGCCGCAAGGTCTACGCGATTGGTACGAACCGTGTGACCGCTCATTATTCGGGCATCCATGTGCAGAAGATCCGCTTCATCATCTACACAGTTATGGGTACGATCTCCGGACTGTGCGCCTTGTTCATCGTCTCTTCCTCATACGGGGCAAATACGACGACCGGCGAGGGATTTGAGATGGACGCGATTGCCATGGCAGTATTCGGCGGCATTTCATCGACAGGCGGAAAAGGAAACGTCGCTGGCGGCATCATCGCTGCATTCATCATTGTTTGCCTGCGCATCGGCCTTGGACAGAGAAACGTACACTCTCAGGTCATCCTGCTGATCATCGGCCTGCTGCTGGTGCTGGCAGTAGCACTTCCGAATATCGTGAGCCAGATTCAGAAGGCCGCGAAGGTGAAGAAGAGCTGAGAAATTATTTACCTTGTTGTATTCCGTGCAGAGCCTGCTTTCGAATGGCTGACCCTGTACGGTTGCAAATATAAAAACATTTTTAAGGAGGAAACGAACATGAACAAAAAACTTGTGAGCGCGCTGCTCTGCGGCGCAATGGTACTCGGATGTGTATCACCGGTAGCTGTCCAGGCAGAGGAAGAGGGCGTTAAGATCGCTCTGGTTGCAAAGTCTGCAGGAAACGCGTTCTTTGAGATCGCAGCTGCTTCATTCGTAGAGACCGCTGAGGCAGAAGGCTCCACCGTAGATATCATCTATCCGGAAGAGGCTACAGCAGACGCTCAGATCAAATCTCTGGATAACCTGATTTCTCAGGATTACGATGTAATCTGCATCTCCGCAAACGATGAGAACGCTCTGCAGGCAAAGCTGGAAGAGGCTATGGACGCCGGCATCAAGGTTGTATCCTTTGACTCTGCTGTAAACGCAGACAGCCGTCAGGTATTCGTAAACCAGGCTGGTGTTACCGAAGTAGCGCAGGCTCTGATGGACGCTGTATATGACATCTGCGAGGGCGAAGGCCAGTGGGCAATCCTTTCCGCAACCTCTCAGGCGACCAACCAGAACGCATGGATCGACGCTATGAAGGAGATCATGGAGAGCGATGAGAAGTATGCAGACCTTGAGCTGGTAGAAGTTGCCTATGGCGATGATGAGTCCCAGAAGTCTACGGATCAGACCGAAGCTCTGGTAACCAACTATCCGGATCTGAAGTGCATCTGTGCGCCGACCACCGTTGGTATCGCTGCTGCTGCAAAGTATCTGCAGGACAATGACTGCACCTGCAAGCTGACCGGCCTTGGACTTCCGTCTGAGATGCTTGAGTACACAGGCGATGGCGATGACTACTCCTGCCCGTACTTCTATCTGTGGGATATGCAGGGCCTGGGAACCCTCGCTGCTTACACCTCCATCGCGATCGCGAATGAGGAAATCACCGGCGCTGAGGGCGAGACCTTCACAGCTGGAGATCTTGGCGATTTCGAGATCGTAGCGGCATCTGACGGCGGCACAGAGATCATCCTTGGTCTGCCGCTTGAGTTCAACCCGGACAACGTAGAAGAGTACGCTGAGCTGTACTAATTTATAGACTGGTGTTTAGTGGTAAGTGCTTAGTGGTTAGTGTTTAGTGGCTGGTGTTTGGCAGCCAGTGTTTAGTACTTATTGGTTAGAGGCCAGTGATTCGGAACCGGCGGCTTATGGCTGATTGTGATCTGCTGGCTTCGAAAAAAACCGTAGTAAAAGACGGCCGGCGGGGGCAAGCGCTCCCCCGGCTGTTTTTCTGCTTTTTTTATGCACGCGGCCGCGCAAGGAGTATTCCAGCTTCGCTGGACGCGGCCGGCGCAGGCGGATAGGGGAGAAAGACGTTCCCCTATCCGATTGCACGCGGCCGCACTCACATTTCTGTTTTATAATATGAGAAATTTTTCTTTACGCCGGGCAGGAGAGAGAGTATAATCAGAAAAGACAGCTGCCGTCCGAATGATTCTGAAATCATCAGAATGATTCGGAAGTGAGTGAAAGGAGGATTTTACGATGATTAAGGGCTTTAAAATGAAACTGTATCCGGGGCAGGAGGCAGAGTACGAGAAAAGACACAATCAGCTCTGGCCCGAGATGAAGGACATGATCCACGAGTATGGCGGAAAGAATTATACGATCTTTCTGGATCGCGAGACGCTGACTCTCTTCGGCTACATCGAGATTGAGGACGAGGAGAAATGGGCGCAGAGTTCTGACACCGCGATCAACCGCAAGTGGTGGGACTTTATGGCGGACATTATGGAGACCAACCCGGACAACAGCCCGGTATCCGTAGATCTGCAGAAGGTATTCCATCTGGACTAATAGGGAATCGAGGCCGGATATGCGTAAGGAGCTTCTCGACCAGCTCAGAAAAATAACGGATGAAGAGCAGAAAATTCTGGACGGAGAAAATCAGGTAGACCGGGAGCTGTATGCGTCCGGGTACGTTCTGAAGTCGTCCCAGTTTACCGTTGACAGCGCGAAAATGCTCGAGGAGGGCAAGCTGATCACGGTGCGGACGCATACGCGTTTTGTCCATTTTCCCCTGCACAGGCATAACTATATTGAAGCTCTCTATGTCTGCGAGGGTTCTCTGACCAACATCATCGGGGGGCAGGAGGTCGTCGTAAAAAAAGGCGAGCTGCTTTTTCTGAATCAGTTTACATGGCATGAAATTCTCCCCGCGCGGGAGAATGACATTGCCATTAATTTTATCATGCTTCCGGAGTTCTTTGATGTGGCTTACACGATGACCGGCAAAAACAACGTCCTTGCGGATTTTCTCGTGAACATTCTGCGCCGCGATGAGCAGCGGGGCGAATATCTGTATTTCAAGGTGTCGGACAACCTTCAGATTCAGAACCTGCTGGAAAACATGATTTATTCTCTGGTGACCGGCGAAAACGACGACAGCCGCATTAATCAGACCACCATGGGACTCATTTTCATGTATCTGGTCGATTCGATCCAGAGCGTCCAGACCTGCCGGCCTGATCAGTATGAGAATATGATCTCCATGACGACACTGAATTATATCGAGCAGAAATACCGCAGCGCGACCCTCACGGAGCTGAGTACTGAACTGCGGCTTCCGATCCATACGCTGAGCCGTCTGATCAAAAAAAGCACCGGCCACAATTTCAAAGAGCTCCTTCAGAGAAAGCGCCTGAGCAAATCGGTGCAGCTGCTCTGCGACACCGACCTGCCGGTCAGCGACATCATCGCCTCTGTGGGATACGAAAACAACAGCTATTTTCACCGGGTATTTAAGGAACGCTACGGAATGACCCCGCACGCCTTCCGCGTAAAAAACCGCGAGACCGGGCAGGTGCGGATCTGAAAAAATCCGGGCAGACGCGGAGGGCAGGTGAAGATCAGAGAAAAATCTGGGCATGCGCGGAGTAAAGACGTAGAAATAAAAAAAAACTCGCCAGGCGCAGAGGGAAGTCTTTATCTTATACACATCTAGGCATTCCCAAGCATTAGATATAATATTATCGAGCAGCGAAGGAGCCCACATACAGGGGCTCTTTTTCTGTGCGTAAGCCAGTGTGCCGTCTTAATCACAATTTTAGTTATAGCACTGCATATGCCGCCATCCGCTGCGCTGATCCTGGTATAAGGGTGGACCGAAGCCGGGCCCCTGCCTGTTGCCGGCGATTTATATTGATCTGATGGAGGAAGCTACACATGAACACCGCGAGCAAATCGGAGCGAACTATTTTTTCCTTTCTGTGGCGCCTGCCGCATCCGGGAATGCGGATTTTGAAGTCAGCGGCTGCGATTATTTTATGTTATTTTGTATCATTTCTGCGCGGGGACGCCGGGATTGTCTTTTATTCACAGCTCGCCGCGCTCTGGTGCATCCAGATGTATACGGCCACGACATTTAAGAACGCATATCAGCGTATGATCGGCACGATCATCGGGGCAGTGTTCGGGCTGATTTTTCTTCTTGCCCGTGGCAGGATCCTCACCGCAGAAATACTGGCGGCGAGACCGTTCTGGTTTCAGGCGGGCAACGCGGCTGTGATTTCCGCGATGATCATTCTGATTTTGTATACGACTGTCCTGATTAAGAAAAAGCAGGCGTCCTATTTCTCCTGCGTGGTCTTTCTGAGTATCGTGGTTAATCACGCAGGTGACCTGAACCCGTATCTGTTCGTGTGGAATCGGTTTCTGGACACCGTTGTCGGCATCCTGATCGGCCTTCTGGTGAACACGTTTTCCCTGCCGCGCAGAAAGCGAAAGGACATCCTTTTTGTTTCCGGCCTGGATGGGACGCTTCTTGACGAGAAGGATACTCTGAGCGATTTCAGCCGCGTAGAACTGAACCGGATGCTGGATGAGGGCGCGAATTTCACAATTTCCACCATGCGCACACCGGCGTCCCTGCTGGAGCCGATGCGGGACGTCCGGCTGCGTTTGCCAGTCATCGTTATGGATGGCGCGGCTCTTTATGATATTCAGGAAAAACGCTATCTGAAGAAGTTTACCCTGACAGTGAAGGAGACAAAAGAACTGCTTGATCTGGCGCAGTCACAGGGACTGATGTGTTTTACCAATGTGATTCTGCAGGATGCAATGGTGATCTATTATCAGGAGACTGATGAGAAGGTTCATGGGGAGCTTATCGCCAGGCTGCGCCGATCCCCGCTGCGCAATTATGTCTGCAGGCGTCCGCCCGAAGACGCGGAAGCGGTCTATCTGATGCTCCTTTATCCGAAAAAAATCATCCGGGATTTTTACCACACGCTGGAGCAGGGCGGATTTACAGAGCGGTTTAAGATCCTTTGCTATGATTCCACAAATTATCCGGGCTGTGCCTATATCAAGATTTACAACCGGGAAGCCTCGCGGGAGCATATGCTTACCGAACTGGAAGATATGATCGGCATGGAGCAGATTGTGACCTTCGGCAGCATTCCGGGAAAATATGATGTCGTCGTCGAAGGCGATCTGAACCGGGTGGTCCGTGTTTTGCGCAAACGGTATGAGCCGGTGACTTTTGGGATGCATAGAGCCGGGAAGGGAATTTAGAGGCTAAAGTGCACTGCATAAAGGATTCTCCGACTTCGTCGGCAGTCTTTATGCTATATACCCGGGGCACCTTTTTTCTTTTGGAAGAGTCTTTTTTCTCTTGACATGGCCTGTTTCCAGAATTACTATAAAACTATGAAAATTGTAGACAAAGAAAGCGTATATCTATTGTAAACGACGTAAGTCGTTTTACTTATGGGAACTTGTTTTGGAGGTACTATATGGTAGCTGCAAGAATTCCGGAGAAGTTTCGGCCGTGTTTTTGGGACGCGGATTTTGATAAACTGAATCTTGAAGAGAACAAGGATTTTATTATTACGCGGCTGTATGTAAAGGGCGGACTTAGCGGAATCGACTGGGTACATGATCAGTACAGCGATGAAGAGATCAAAGATGCGGCCAGAAAACGCCGCGCGTTAAACCCGATTGTCGCTAATTATCTTCGAAAAAAATATCATCTTAAAAAGCAGGACATGGCGTATTACCGTATGGCACAGTCCGGTGGAAGGGAGCTCTGGGACTACTGATGTATCTTGAAATTCTGGATGAGAGGCGGAACCATATTCTGAGAGAAATCGTTGAAAAAGTCGATATCGGTGTTTATTATATGGCCGGAGGGACTGCGCTGGCTCTGCAGCTGGGACATCGGAAGTCAGTTGATTTTGATTTTTTCGTTCCTCATAAGTTTCATGCGGAATTGTTGCTTGATCAGCTGAAGAATCTAAACTATCCTTTAGAGACAATAAATGTCTGTGACGGAACCTGCGACGTTTTGCTGGACGGAGTTCAGGTCAGCTTCTTCTATTATCCGCAGAAAATGCTTCGCCCTTATGTCGAAGAAAAGGAATGGGAGCATCTGCGTATGGCCGGACTGGAAGACATTGCTGTGATGAAAGCTGTCGCGATCGGGTCAAGAGGGGCGAAGAAGGATTTTTTTGACCTTTATCACATTTTGCACCGGATGGATTTTGGTATAAAAGACCTGGTGGATGGCCTTTTTGTAAAATTTGGTGAGAAACATGATTTTTCGTATATTGGAATGGGATTAAATTATTTCGAGGATGCCGAGACGGAAATACTGCCGGAGACCTTTGTGAAATATAACTGGAAAGAGATCAAAAAGTATTTTTCGGAAATACAGGAACCGTTTTTTACAGAGCTGAGACTCAGAAGCAGGCTTTCCGATCCGGAATAAGGTGAACTCAGGATGCATATATTTTACAGAATTTATACAGCTTTGGACAGTGCCTGATGAAAAGACTACAGGGAAGAAAGAAATTGATAATTGCAGCGGCAGCGAGTTTCCTTCTTTTTGTGAACACGACAAACGTGGCTGCATGGGAAGCTGCTGTAAGCGAGGCGGCTGACACTGCTGATTCGGATCTTTCCCTTGATCTGTACGCCCGATGTGCCGTGCTGATGGACGGCGGCAGCGGGCGTGTCCTTTATGACCAGAATGGCGATGTCCCGCTTCCGATGGCGAGCACGACCAAAATTATGACCTGCATCCTTGCGCTGGAGGCACTGGGGGAGGCGGAAGATGGAACTTCGGATCCAGATTCTGAGGCAGAAGCCGCCCCCAAAACAAGTGCGGAGACAGACACCGCCCAAAGCGCAGATTCCGGGACGGATACGTCCGCTGATATCATCTGCACTGTATCCGGCACCGCCTCCGCGCAGCCTGAGGTAAAGCTGGGAATGGTAAAGGACGACACGTTTTATCTGAGCGACCTTCTGTATTCCCTGATGCTGGAATCGCACAATGATACGGCTGTCTGCATCGCGGAGACCATCGGAGGCAGTGTGGAAGGCTTTGCCACGATGATGAATGCGAAAGCGCGGGAAATTGGCTGTACGCAGACATATTTTATTACGCCGAACGGTCTGGATGCCGAGGACGAAAACGGCGAACATCACACGACCGCGCATGACCTGGCGCTGATCATGCGCTACTGCATCACAGAATCTCCTCAGAGGGAAGCGTTTCTGGCCGTGACGCAGACCGCTTCGTATTCTTTTTCCAATATTTCCGGGACACGCAGCTACAGCTGCACGAATCACAACGCTTTTCTGAATCTGATGGAAGGAGCAATCTCCGGAAAAACCGGATTTACCTCGAAAGCGGGCTACTGCTATGTGGGGGCGCTTGAGAGAGATGGGAAGCTGCTGATCGTGGCTCTTTTAGCCTGCGGCTGGCCGAATAACAAAGGATACAAGTGGGTCGACACCAAAAAGCTGATGAATTACGGTCTCTCTGAATATGAGCTGCGTGATATCACGGCCAAGGTGCCGCAGACCGGCGAGATCCCTGTCACAGACGGACAGCAGGAGCAGGTGGCAACACTGGCGGAATCGCCGCCATCTGTGGAGATTCTGATGCGGTCTGATGAAGAGGTTGAGATTCGCGTAGAAATGCTGCAAACCATCGAGGCACCTGTGGCGGAAGGAACTCAGGTCGGGCTCATACACTATTTGATTGATGGCAATGAGTATGCAGTCACGTCCATTCTGACCGCGCAGGAGGTCAAAAGGAGAACATTTTTCTATTGTCTGAGAGAGCTGGCGGGAGCGTTTTTATTACGCGGGTGAGCCTGTCTCTGGTTGCTGCTCACACCACGCCGCGCTGTCTGGCGCGTGGCATGGGCAAAAACTCGGGCATTTGAGCATCCGGCCTGTCACGGTACTGAATATCCAATAGAACAGGGGAGCGATTTTGGTTGCTCCTGTGTGTATCTGCGCCGATGAAAAACACACTTGCTCATCTGGTAAAATAGGCGTATACTTTTTTACTATCTGAAAATGTTCTTCGCGCCATAGTTTTTCAGTGAGTGATATGTCGAGTATAAAAGAGACAGATTGGCGAATACTATGATTCGAATGACAAAAGGACAGGATGCCGCTGAAGCCAGGAACAATAAGGCAGGTATCTGCCGTACGAAAAGAAAATTGATCTATTAACAGCAAACCACAAGCCCTGCATTTATCATACAGGGTGAAATTACAAGGAGGAAGACCTATGAGCCAGACACTGGATCAATTCAAAGAATACTTGCACAAAATGAGGCAGTACGAGCATGTGCTAACGCTTCTGTACTGGGATTTGCAGACGCTTGCGCCGGAGAAAGGCGTGGAAGCGCACATGGATGCCATTTCTTATTTCTCATCCGAATCCTTCCGCCTCTCCACCGCGGATGAGTATGGGCAGATGCTGCGTGCTCTCTCGGAGCCGGATGAGTACAATGCGCTCGATGAGGCCATGCAGCTCACTGTCAGACGCTATTCGCGGGACTATGAACGCTTTAAACGCGTCCCGGCGGAATTTTTCACTGCTTATACCGAGACGAAGGCCCGCTCGGAAAAGGCCTGGGAGAAGGCAAAACGGAGCGCGGATTTTGCCCAGTTCGCCCCTTATCTGGAAAAGGTGATTTCCATGACGAAGGAATATGTGCATTACATGGAGCCGGAACAGGATCCTTATGAAGTGCTGCTGGACATGTATGAGGAAGGGATCGACGGCGCCACGATCGACCGCGTATTTGAAGAATTAAAGGAAGGCCTGCTTCCGCTTCTTGAAAAAATTGAGGCAAGGCCCAGACCTGATCTGTCCGCCCTGGAAGGGAGCTACGACATTGCCGCACAGAAAAAGGTGCAGCAGATGCTGCTGGAGTACATTGGCTTTGACGCCGATGCCGGTGCGACTGCCGAGAGTGAGCATCCGTTCACGACGGAGCTGAGCGTCGGCGATGTCCGTGTGACCAATCATTACAAGGAAAACGACCCGATCTCCGCGATTTTCAGCGCGATTCACGAGGGAGGCCACGCGATTTTCGGTCAGAACGTGGATCCTGCCTATCAGGACACCGCGGCAGGGCAAGTCAATCTGATGGGGCTGCACGAGAGTCAGTCGCGCTTCTTTGAAAACATCCTCGGTCGCCGCAAGAGCTTCTGGATTCCGATCTATGACAAGCTTGGCGAGCTTTTGCCCCAGTTTAAGGAAGTTCCGCTGGATACCTTCTGCCAGGCAATCAATGATGTACACCCGAGCATGATCCGCACCGAGGCGGACGAAGTGACCTACTGCCTGCACATTATTCTGCGCTATGAAATGGAAAAAGCGATATTCCGGGACAACGTACCTGTCGATAAGCTTCCGGGACTCTGGAACGATAAAATGGAAGAGCTGCTCGGCATCCGTCCGGCAGACGATGGCGAAGGCATTCTCCAGGATATGCACTGGTCCGACGGCTCCTTCGGCTACTTCCCATCCTACCTGCTTGGCTCCATGTATGACGGTATGTTCCTGGAGGCGCTGGAAAAAGAGAAGGGTAGCGTGGACGACATCCTTGCACAGGGCCGGATTCGTGAGATTACCACGTGGCTGAATGAGAAAATCCACCGCCACGGCAGCCTGTACACCTCCTCCGAGGTACTGCAGCGCGTCTGCGGCAGAGAACTCTCTGCCAAACCATTGCTCGATTATTTTTACCAGAAATATGAGAACCCGGACTGAAAAGTCCGGGTTCCTGATTACTTTTTATCGTCATTGCAAAGCGTTTCATACTTTTTAACGAGAGCCTGAAAATCTTCCAGCGTTTTACAGTCCTTCAAATCATTTAACACACGAATGCGCTCCAGTTTACGCGCCAGTGCTTCTATAACTTCAGCTGAATCAGGCATGTAATCACCTCGAACTTATAATGAGAACAAAAGAATGATGGTTACTTTTCAGTGCAGAAGAATGATTGATTCTTTATCTGCGCCCGGTATTGATATGTTAAAATTATTATAGCATATAAAAATTTTATCTACAATAAAAATCGACCTATATTTTAGTAAGGCCGAAATTTTTATAGAATATTAAATAAAAAATAGTCCCTAGGGGAATCGAACCCCTGTTTCCGCCGTGAGAGGGCGGCGTCTTAACCGCTTGACCAAGGAACCGTACATCAGGCATTATACATCGGCCTCTTGAAAATTGCAAGCATTTTTTTGAATATTTGAAAAATTTTTTTCTGTACGGATTATGCATTGTTTCCTGCTATATTTGCAATGGGAGTTTTCTGCGGCCGCTCCGCTTCTGATCCGGGCGAAATTTTTCTTAATTTAAAAGGAACTGTTGCAAGAATTGTTCATTCAGTGCTATACTAGAAAATCATATATACGGGAGTGCGGCTGTATAAGTTATTTCATAACAGATTCTGGGTGAAGAGACGAAAGAGCAATTCCACAAGTCCTGCCGGAAGCGCGGCCTGCGGGGATTGACAACAGACAGCTGACAAATTGGGTGAAAAAGATTGAAAAGACGAATCGAACAGCTACTAAATGGAATATTTGAGTACGAGCCGGGGCACGTGATCATCCGGCCGGAGCAGCTGGAGTTGAAGGGAACACCGGGTGCCCTGCTGCATGGAAAGTTTTTTATAGAGAGCGCCAATGGGCAGCGTATCCACGGTTATTTATATCCGTCTGACATTCGGATGATCTGTGAGCCGGCGGAGTTTCACGGCATTTCGAATGAGATTCATTATCAGTTTGACTGCAGCGGACTGCAGGCGGATTTTTTTGCCGCTGGACCGCTTAAGGGGACGATTGTGCTTTGCTGTGATTGTGGGGAGTTTGAGATTCCTTATACTGTTTGTTCAGAAGCTGGTCAGAGAGAGGGGGAACTCCCTTTTGCGGATCTGGTGGAGTTTGCGCAGCTGGCGAGGCAGGATTACCAGAGTGCGTATCGATATTTTTTGAAATCCTCCTTTCGCACGATTCTGAAAGGAGATCCGGAGCACCTCGCCCTTTATGAGGGCCTGCGGTCCGCGGATGTGAGCTACCGCAGTCTGGAAGAATTCCTGGTCGCAGCCGAATGTAAGGAAGCGCTGGACTTATCCTTTATCGCGCCGGATGGCTCTTTAGCCGGAGCGGAACCGACCGGGCAGAGGCCGGATTCGTGTGTGCCTGAGCTTTACGTAGAACGGCCAGAGGCATCCGCATCCGAACGTTACAGTGAATCGCCGGGGACATCTGCATCCGGTTTTTCTGGAGATATGCAGGAAATTTCTGATTCCGAGTCCGCTGAAAATAAACCGGAGGCGTCTGCGGAGCGGCCGCAGACGCTTGCGTTTGACTATGGGGAGCTTTCAGAGCCGGTGCGTGAGACCATCCGTATAAAAAAGAATACCTGGGGCTTTCAGGCTGTCTCGGTGGAATCGGACGCTTTGTTTGTGCGCCCGGAGCGGACGCTTTTTTCGACAGATGATTTCGCGGGCAGCACCTATGACCTGAATCTGGTTCTGGATACGAATCTGATGCATGCAGGCAATAATTTCGCGAGACTGACTCTGAAGGCCGGGCGGCAGACGCTGACCGTGACAGTGGCTGTGCGGAAAAAACCGCAGCTGCATAAAGACCGCCAGTATCATATCCGGAAGATTATGATGAAAAAGCTGGAGAATCTCTATGTCAGCTTTCGTCTGCAAAAGACGGATACGTCTTCCTGGATCGAACATTCTGTCAGTGTGATCAACAGCTACAAGAGGGCGGGCGGGGATGATCCATTTGCGGATCTTTTCCTGATACAGATGTATTATGCCGATGACAAGAAGCATAAGGCGAGCCGGCTCCTGGAGCAGGTCGAGGCGCAGAAGCAGAAACTGGATACGCCGGAACGCTATTGCTACTATCTCTACATTACAACCTTCTTTTATCAGGAGGCGGCCTATGTGGACCGTGTGGAGGAAGAGGTCTGCAGACAGTTTTACCGCAGGCAGGAGAGCTGGCAGCTGCAGTGGATCCTTCTTTACCTGCAGGAGAAGTATTTGAATAATCCCGGCGCCCGCTTTGAGGCAGTGGCGGAGCAGTTCACGAGCGGCTGCCGCAGCCGGATTCTGTATCTGGAGGCCTGGCAGGCGTTGAAGGAAAATCCGTTTTTGCTGCGGCATTTAGGAGAGTTCGAACTGCATCTTTTGCGCTTCGCGGATCAGGAAAAGGTCCTGACAGCGGAGATCCTCCGTCAGGTGGCCAACCTCTCCATGCATCATACGGTGTTTGATGACAGGCTGTTCCGGGTGCTGACAAATGGCTGGAGGCTTTATCCGTCGGATGATCTGGTGCGCGCCATCTGTCAGATCCTGATCCGGGGCGATCGGAAGGAAAAAAAGTATTTCGAATGGTACGCGCGGGGAGTAGACGCGGGCCTGCGTCTGAATGGTCTTTATGAGGCTTATCTGCAGACAGTGGAAGGGATAGAGGTTCAGGATTTTCCGCAGATTATCCGTATGTATTTTTCCTATGACACATCGCTTGATTACTCGAGACGCGCTCGTGTTTACTGGAGTATCTATGAAAACCGGGATGCGCAGCCGCAGACCTGGTCCGGCTGCCGCGCGCAGATGGAGCGTTTCCTGACAGATCAGCTGGAATATGGGCATATTACGGATGAGCTTGCCGCCTTGTACAGAGGCTTTCTGCGCGAGTCGATGATTACTCCGTCCCTGGCCGGCAGACTGATTAAGCTGCTGTTTACGTATGAGATTGAATGTACGCTGCCGGAGATGGACATTCGCCAGATCGTCCTTCATTCTGTCCGCATACAGCAGGACTATACGGTGCGCCTGAAAAACGGACGCGCACAGATACGTATTTATGATCCGGATGCCGCGCTTTTTGCTGTGGACGCCAACGGAATCTGGCACGAGGCACGGCCCATCTGCCGGATCCGGCGCCTGCTTGAGGATGAAAGGATGCTCTCCTGGTGCGCGAAAAAAGCACCGGAATATCCGGGACTGGTGATTTTTCTCTGTTCGCAGAGCATAAAATCAGACCTGGTCAATGACAGACTGCTTCCTTATTTTCGCGCAGGCTGTTCGCTTCCTGAGATCACGGAAAGCTTCCGTGAAGAAATGCGCTCCTGGATCCTTTCTTATTATGTGGATCATCCGCGCGATGACACGCTCCCGGATTTTCTGGACTGGATGCTTTCCGGAAAGGCCGGGCGCAGAAATACCGTGCAGGATTTTGCCCGTGTGAATAAAACTGCGATGATCACGCTGCTTGCGGAGGAGGGAAAGTGTGCGGAGGCCTTCGCGCTGCTGGATGAGTTCGGGGCAGAGGAGATTCCTCTGGTGAAGCTGGTGCGGATCGCCAGCCGTATGGTTCTGGAGCTGGAATTTGAAGAGAATACCATGCTTCTGTCCCTTTGCAGGGAGTGCTTTGCCCGGGGCAAATACGATGACAAGCTGCTGCGTTATCTGCTGCTTTACTTTGAAGGCCCGGCTAAGGAGATGAAACAGATCTGGACGGCGGCCGGCGATTTTGGACTGGATACCATGCTGCTGGAGGAAAAGATCCTCATGATGATTCTGTTCACCAGATCTGGATCGTCAGGTTCCGAGCCGGTCTTTGACGCGTATTTAAAAAAGCTGGGCCGCCGGAAGCTCTGCACGGCTTATGCGAATCTGAAAGCCTACGAATATTTCGTCAAAGGACTTCCGGTAGCGGAACCGGTTTTTTGCTTTATAGAAAAAGAATACCGGCGCCTGAGCGGCATGGAGCGTCTGTCCGAGCAGGAGCCGGTGTGCCGGCTGGCTCTTCTGGAGAGCTACGCGCGCGCAGCGTCATTGACAAAGACGCAGCGTGTATACGCAGCTGAGATACTGGAGGAATTCAATACGAAGGGCATGCGTTTCGCGTTTTTCAAGCGCTTTGATGAGGAGCTTCTGCGTCCTTGGCAGCTGCAGGGACATGTGTTTGCAGAGTACGCCGGCAATCCAAAGAGTATCGTCCGCATCCGTTACCGATACCGGACACGGAATGGTCAGGATGCAGTGGAGATTTCGACCCCGGCACTGATTGCAGCATTGCCGGGTCAGGAGCAGAAGTCAGGATCTTCTGAAGCCGCCAGGATGCCAGAGACTGCAGAGAAGGCAGAACAGTCAGATAAAGCAGACACGCCGACATTGCCGGAAGCGGAATATACCACAGAGCTTGTGCCGAACTGCTTTGAAGGCATTTTTGTGAAAGAGTTTACGCTGTTTGCTGAAGAGGAGATTGAGTGTGTATTTGAGGAGATCCCACCTGCCGCAGACGGACACGGGGAATCTTCTGTTAATGCGAATCAGGGCGGCAAAAAGTATATTTCTGACAGAAGGCTTCTTCGCGCGGATCCTGACGAGCCGGATACCGGCATGTATGGTCTTTTGAACCAGCTTTGCCGTTCGGTCGGCAGTCAGGATGCGGAGGCAGCACAGGAAACTCTGGATACATGGCTTACCCTTGAATACCTTGCGAAAGAAGTATTTACATTAATCTGATATAGTGGTGAATATCTATGATACAGGAGACAAATGAATTGATTCTGGGGATTGACCTGAACCCGGATTATACACAGGTGACATATTATCATCAGTCGGTCAGAGAGCCGATGACTTTGGGCGGGGACGAACGCTCACAGCTGATGCCGGCCGGCATGCGCCAGGATGAGAATGGAATCTGGTCCCTTTGGGATGGTACCTCTGAGACGATCGGTGATAGTGCCGGTCGGGACGCAAAGCAGATATTTGTCGGCGAGGCCGGAGCATCGGCTGATAAGACATGGATGAATGGCGGAGAAAAGCCATCTGTCGGTATGTCGCAGATGAATGGCGGGGGAAGGTCTTCTGCCGATACGTTGCAGCCGGATGGCGGGATGAACCCTGGCGGATATTCGGTCGCGCGTGTCTGGGAGAGTATTTTGCAGAGTGTATCCGGAGATAACGGGGAGGACGTAGAGCTCCCGATGGGCCGGGATGAGCTTCTCGCAGCTTACCTGAAGCTGTGTATCGCTGGTTTAAAGCTATTGACATCTGACACGACACTCTCTGTGATGGTGACTGTGAAAAATCTTACGGAGACGCAGAACCAGGTAATCGTAGATGCACTGATGCGTTTTGGAGTCGATCGAAAAAAAATCTATGTGCAGGATTATCTGTCTTCCTTCTTTTATTACGTAATCAACCAGAAAAAGGAGCTCTGGCTGCAGGATGTTGCTCTGCTCACTTATGAGGAAGAGAGCATGGTCGGCTATGTGCTTCATATTGACCGCTCAACCAGACCGGCGATCGCCCGCGTTACGGAGGCTGCCCGGCAGCCGGTGACAGAGGAAGTACGCGCAAATCGCTCCGATGAGGACTGGAGAAGGGAAAAAGACCGTCTTTTCTTTGAACTGCTGAAAAAAGTATTTGAGCGGAGGACGATCGCTGTCAGTTATCTTTTTGGAGATTATTTTGACCAAAGCTGGACAAAACGCTCCATCCAGTTTCTGTGTTCAGGGCGGCGTGCCTATCAGGGCATGAATCTTTACTCCAGGGGCGCCTGCTATGCGGCGATGGAGCGGACCGGTATCCTGGGCGGCGGCGAGATCCTTTTTGGCGGCGGCGACATGCTGCAACGAAATCTGGGCATGGAAATGAGCATCCGCGGAAAGGAAAGCTATTATCCGCTAGTGAATGCGGGAGTCAACTGGTACGAAGCGCACCATTCCTGTGAATTTATCCTGCACGGGGAACGGGAGATTCGTCTCGTTTCACAGCCTATGACGCCCGGTGCGCCTGTCATCCACTCCATGCGCCTTCCCGGACTTCCCAAAAGGCCGGACCGCGCGACCAGGCTGCGCATGACCATCTACTATACATCTGCCGCCTGCTGCCATGTCGAGGTCGAAGACCTGGGCTTCGGAGGACTTTATAAATCCTCTCAGCTGACCTGGTCCCGCGACATCCGATTTTGAGAGCATTTGCCAACGCGAAGCGTTTTGGAATGGCAAATGCGACCTGCCGCCGAACGGAGTGAGGGGGCGTTTCCTTGCATTTGCCAACGCGAAGCGCTCTCGGAATGGCAAATGCGACCTGCCCTCGAACGAAGTGAGGGGGCGTTTCCCTGCATTTGCCAACGCGAAGCGTTCTCGGAATGGCAAATGCGGTATAAAAATGAAATGTAAGAGGAGGGTTTTCATGAGCTATGATCTTTGCCTGGTTAAACAGGCGAGCCAGCCATATTATATAGAAAACATCCGCACGGGGATTTATTCACTTGAAGAGCTGTGCTTTTATCTGTACAACAATCTCTGCCTGATTGATGAAAGCATCATGAATGAAAGGCTTTGTGACTGGATCCGTGATGAGCTGCACTTAAGCCGCCTGTATCGGATTCTCTATGGACAGCTGCAGAAAATGGAAGAAAAATCTCCTACGGAGCAGGACGCGGCGGCCTTTGTACTGCCGATTTTTCGTGAAGCCGGCTATCTGACCAGCAAGGAAATGCGTGATTATCAGGAAGAGCTTTCCAGGATGGAGGTGCAGTCCGATGAAATGAAACAGAAGATGCGGGGGGATTATCTGGTAAAGGAAAAAATGTTTGCGCGGGCGGCCTGGATGTACCGGCAGATTTTGAAAAAGAGGAATCCCGGAAAGCTGGGAACTCAGTTTTACGCCGGAGTCTGGAATAATCTGGGCGTGGCGCTGGCTGGACTGTTTCGCTTCGGGGAAGCGGCGGACTGCTTTTGGGAGTCGTACCAGCTGATGCAGACGAAGGAAAGCCTCCGCAAATACATCAGCGCACTGCCCCTGTTTCTGCCAGAAGAAGACTACAGAAACCGGCTGAAAGAGCTGCATGCGGACGAATATCTGGTGCGGACGATTCAGGAACATAATGCGAAGCTGTGTCAGACCCCTGATTTTCTGGCTTATAAGGAACAGACGCTTTCACGTCCGCTTCCGGAGGTGACGGAGGAGCTGAAGGAACAGTATTTCAGGAGTACGCGGACATGACGATTATCTGATCCGCATGAGTTTTTACGCGTACAGGCAAAAGCAGCATATAGAAACTTTTTTGGTTGACTTACCAGCGCGGCATCAGTATAATAAATAGCGTCGCCAGAATGCGGAGCAATGACGTGCGTGAGCGTTTTTAAGCCGGAAGGAGACAGCTGATGAATCTGGATCAGACAGAAATGATGCGGGACATGCCTATATATGTACAGACAGAGTCCGAGGATGTTCTGCGTGAGGAGTGCGGAGTATTTGGTATCTACGATTTTTCAGGAGAAGATGTAGCCTCCACGATTTATTATGGATTATTTGCGCTTCAGCACCGGGGACAGGAGAGCTGCGGCATCGCCGTCAGTGATACGAAGGGTCCCAAGGGCAAAGTCCTTTCCCACAAGGGTATGGGACTTGTCAACGAGGTATTTACCGGTGAGCATCTTTCACATATGAAAGGAGACATCGGCGTCGGCCATGTCCGTTACTCTACGGCCGGAGGCAGTACGCGGGAAAACGCGCAGCCATTGGTTCTGAATTATATCAAAGGCACTCTGGCGCTGGCTCATAATGGCAACCTGGTCAACACTCCGCAGCTGCGCCGGGAGCTGGAGCTGGGCGGCTCTATTTTCCAGACGACGATCGATACGGAAGTGATCGCCTATCATATCGCGCGTGAGCGTGTGCGGACCAGAAATGTAGAAGAAGCAGTAGCGAATGCGATGAAAAAGTTAAAAGGAGCGTATTCGCTTATTATTATGTCCCCGCGCAAGCTGATCGGCGCGCGCGACCCCTATGGATTCCGACCTCTGTGTATCGGGCGGCGTGATAACGCGTACATCCTGGCGTCTGAGACCTGCGCTCTGGATACGATCGGAGCGGAATTTGTCCGCGACGTGGAACCGGGCGAGATTGTGACGATTACACCAAAGGAAGGGATCAAATCAGACAGGAGCATGTGCTTTCCGCCCGCAGATCAGGGCAGGACGGCGCGCTGTGTCTTTGAATATATTTATTTTGGCCGGGCGGACAGCCGTCTGGACGGTGTGGGCGTCTATGACTCCCGTATCCGGGCAGGGCGTTTTCTAGCGAAGGATTCTCCGGTCGACGCGGATATCGTCGTCGGCGTGCCGGAGTCCGGCAATGTCGCGGCTCTGGGCTTCTCATTGGAGTCTGGCATTCCTTATGGCATGGCGTTTATGAAAAACAGCTATGTCGGCCGCACCTTTATCAAGCCAAAGCAGAGCAGCCGGGAGTCCAGCGTGCGCGTTAAGCTCAATGTACTGCGCGACGCGGTGGAGGGCAAACGGGTCGTCATGATCGACGATTCTATCGTGCGCGGTACGACCAGTGACCGAATCGTGCGCATGCTGCGCGACGCCGGGGCGAAGGAAGTCCATATGCGCGTCAGCTCGCCTCCGTTTTTATATCCCTGCTACTTTGGCACGGATGTGCCCGCGAGAGAGCAGCTGATCGCTTACAACCGTGAGATAGAGGACATCCGGCAGATCATTGGCGCGGACTCTTTAGCCTACCTGCGGCTGGAGCGGCTGCCGGAACTCACGAAAGGGCTGCCCATCTGCAGCGGCTGCTTTACCGGGAATTATCCGATCGAGCCGCCAAACGAGGATATCCGGGGAGAGTATGAAAAATAGTCCAGAGCAAACGGGCCTGTGGCCTGCGCTCTGGACGCAGATAGTTGATACCAATAGTCAGGAGTTTTCGTTATGAATACAAATATTTATCAGAGTCCGCTCTCAGAGCGGTACGCGAGCCGGGAGATGCAGTATATTTTCTCCCAGGACAAGAAATTCACTACCTGGAGGCGGCTGTGGATCGCCCTGGCCGAGACGGAGCAGGAGTTGGGTCTTGCCATCACCGATGAGCAGATTGCCGAGATGAAGGCGCACCAGGACGATATCAATTATGACGTGGCTAAGGCGCGGGAAAAGGTGGTCCGCCATGACGTCATGTCTCATGTTTATGCTTACGGTGTGCAGTGTCCGAAGGCGAAGCCGATCATTCACCTTGGCGCGACCTCCTGCTATGTGGGGGATAATACGGACATTATCGTGATGACCGAGGCGCTGCGTCTGGTAAAGAAAAAGCTGGTCAATGTCATCGCGCAGCTGGCAGATTTCGCGCAGACCTACAAGGATCTGCCGACCCTTGCCTTTACGCATTTCCAGCCCGCGCAGCCTACGACCGTCGGCAAGCGGGCGACCCTCTGGGCGCAGGAATTTCTGATGGATCTGGAGGATCTGGATTACGTGCTTTCCACGATGAAGCTGCTCGGATGCAAAGGGACGACCGGTACGCAGGCCAGCTTTCTGGAGCTTTTTGACGGCGACCAGGAGAAGATCGACCGCATAGACCCGCTGATCGCGGAAAAGATGGGCTTTTCCTCCTGTGTGGCAGTCTCCGGACAGACCTATTCGCGCAAAACGGACACCCGTGTCCTCAATGTTCTCGCCGGGATTGCGGCGAGCGCGCACAAAATGTCCAATGACATCCGGCTTCTGCAGCATCTGAAAGAGGTTGAGGAGCCCTTTGAAAAGACACAGATCGGCTCATCCGCGATGGCATACAAGCGCAATCCGATGCGCAGCGAGCGGATCGCTTCCCTGTCGAGATATGTCCTCACCGATGCCTTAAATCCGGCGGTGACCTCTTCATGCCAGTGGTTCGAGCGCACACTGGATGACTCCGCAAACAAGCGGCTCTCCATCCCGGAGGGATTTCTCGCAGTCGACGGCATTCTCGATCTCTGTCTGAATGTCACGGACGGACTCAAGGTCTATCCGAAGGTCATCGAAAAGCATCTGATGGAAGAGCTGCCTTTTATGGCAACAGAAAATATCATGATGGACGCGGTGAAAGCGGGCGGCGACCGTCAGGAGCTGCATGAGAGAATCCGCGAGCTTTCCATGGAGGCGGGCAGGACTGTTAAAGAGGAAGGAAAGCCCAACAACCTGCTGGAGCTCATCGCGGCAGACCCCGCGTTTAACCTTTCTCTGGAGGATTTAAAGAAATCCATGGAGCCGTCCCGCTACATCGGGCGCTCCAAAGAGCAGGTCGAGCGCTTCGTCAGCGAGGTCGTGCAGCCTGTTCTGGATGAAAATAAAGAGCTGCTCGGCGTAAAGGCGGAGATTAATGTATAAAATAAACTGTTTCAGGAAAGGCGGAAATTATGGTACAGGCGATAGTTGGAGCAAATTGGGGAGACGAGGGAAAAGGGAAAATTACGGACATGCTGGCCCAAAAGGCTGACATCATCGTGCGATTTCAGGGAGGGGCAAATGCCGGACATACCATTATCAACCGTTACGGTAAATTTGCATTGCACACCCTGCCGTCCGGCGTGTTTTATGACCATACGACCAGCATCATCGGCAACGGTGTGGCTTTGAATATTCCGCTTCTGGATAAGGAGATTAAAAACCTTGTGGGGCGCGGTGTGCCGATGCCGCATATCCTGGTGTCGGACCGTGCGCAGATCGTGATGTCCTATCACATCCTGCTTGACCAGTACGAGGAAGAGCGGCTCGGCGGCAAATCCTTCGGATCTACCAAATCCGGCATCGCGCCCTTTTATTCAGATAAATTCGCGAAGATTGGCTTTCAGGTGAGTGAGCTCTTTGACGAAGATACGCTTAAAGAAAAGGTACAGCGCATCTGTGACCTGAAAAACCCGCTGCTGGAGCATCTCTACCACAAGCCGCTTCTGACCCCGGAAGCACTTCTGTCAGAGCTGCACGGCTACCGCGACACCATCAGTCCCTTTGTCGCGGATACCAGCGCATTCCTTGCAAAAGCACTAAAGGACGGAAAAACCGTCCTGCTTGAGGGGCAGCTGGGCACACTTAAGGATCCGGACCACGGCATTTATCCGATGGTGACCTCCTCCTCGACGCTGGCTGGCTACGGCGCTGTCGGCGCGGGTGTTCCGCCTTATGAAATCAAGCGCATCGTGGCGGTCAGTAAGGCATACTCCAGCGCTGTCGGCGCGGGAGCATTTGTCAGCGAAATTTTTGGCGAAGAGGCTCATCAGCTCCGCGAGCACGGCGGGGACGGCGGCGAATATGGCGCGACCACCGGTCGCCCGAGGAGAATGGGCTGGTTTGACTGCGTGGCGTCCCGCTATGGCTGTCAGATGCAGGGGGCGACAGAGGTTGCCTTCACGGTGCTCGACGCCCTTGGCTATCTCGAAGAAATCCCGGTCTGTGTTGCTTATGAGATTGATGGGCAGACGGTCACTGACTTTCCGACGACCGTACAGCTGGAAAAAGCAAAGCCGGTATTAGAGACTCTGCCAGGCTGGAAATGCGACATCCGCGGCATCCGCACTTATGAGGAGCTGCCCGAAAACTGCCGTAATTATATCGAATTTATTGAGAAACAGCTGGGATTTCCGATTACCATGGTCTCTAATGGTCCGGCGCGGGAGGACATTATCTACCGTGGGGAAGCATGAGCGGAACTGTGCCGGGTGATACGGAACGCCAGCAGCGCGGCACAGACACTCTATCATTATAGTTTCAGTATATACTGAACCTCAGACATAGAATCTCAGGTTTTATTACAGGGAGGCTATTTCATGAATATCCTTGTCCTCGCCGGGGGATACAGCCCCGAGCGGAATGTTTCATTAAGCTCCGGCGCCATGATTGCCGGCGCTCTTCGTGCAAAAGGACATCAGGTGGCACTGATTGACTCTTATATCGGCGTAGACGATGCGGAAGCGGATCTGCAGCAGCTTTTTCATAAAGAGATTTGTGAGGACTGGAAAGCGATTTCCACTGCCGTCCCGGATTTAAAAGCACTCAAAGCAGCTCATCCAGAATGCAGGAACCGCCTGGTCGGATCCAATGTCCTGCGCCTTGCACGCGAGGCAGACGTCGTATTTCTGGCACTTCACGGAGGCAGCGGGGAGGATGGACGCATCCAGGCGGCACTTGACCTCATGGGCGTGCATTATACCGGATCGGATTATCTGGGCAGCGGGATCGCCATGGATAAGCATGTGACCAAAATCCTCGCAAAGGAAGCAGGTGTGGCTGTTCCGGAGTGGGAAATCCGTGAAATCACAGGCGATGAGGCGATCGCGTCAGCGATGGAAGAGGTGCAGCTGCCCATCGTCGTAAAGGTACCGGACGGGGGCTCTTCCATCGGCGTATATATTGTAAAGACAATCGAAGAGCTTCGGGCCGCTCTTGAACAAAACATCGGGCGCCGCCTCATTTTTGAACAGTACATCGACGGGCGGGAGATTCAGATGGGGTTCCTGGAAGGCAAAGCTCTGCCGTCTATTGAAATCATTGTCAACAAGGAATTTTACAATTACGAAAACAAATACCAGAAGGGTCTTGCCTTTGAGCAGACTCCGGCAT
Source organism: Lachnospiraceae bacterium (assembly GCA_021201665.1). Classification (GTDB taxonomy): domain Bacteria; phylum Bacillota; class Clostridia; order Lachnospirales; family Lachnospiraceae; genus Choladousia. The sequence continues at coordinate 48,397 of JAJQEO010000114.1, forward strand.
CCATCCTTCCGTCCCAGGAAAAAGAGATGGGAGAAATGCTTCTGCGGGTGGCGGATGCTCTGTCGCTGCGCACCTATGCCCGCGCGGATTTTATCATTGATGGGAACGGAAAAATCTGGTTTATTGAAATCAACACACTGCCTGGTATGACGCCAACAAGCCTTTTACCCCAGGAGGCAGAGGCAGCAGGAGTTTCGTTTGGTGATCTCTGTGAAATAATTATAGAGGAAGCAATAAAAAGAAAAAGAGGAACGGAAAACGAAGATGGCGATTAAGTGATCAATGATTTCCAACTATAGTAATGGTATTTTGGAAGCCGGGGGTGGTTTTACGAGCTATGTACCAAAAGAGTCCTAGCAGCATCATCAAACACAGTGATTTTATGATACTGGATCTCGTGTCATTTCTTGTTTCATTCTGGCTGGCTTATTTTATCCATTTAGACAGCTGGAAGATCTGGACGGATGAGACCATCCGAAGTATCATTATCGTCATTGTGCTTGTACATATTTGTGTGTCCATATTTGACAGCGCGTATAAAAGTATTCTGCGGAGAGGATATTTGAAAGAATTCGTGGCTGTGATCAAACACGCAGCGCTGGTGATTGCGGTCATGCTGGTTCTGTTGTTCTTTATGAGGATCAGCAACGCCATGTCCCGAATGGTAGTCGCCTACATGGCAGTCCTGTCTCTGATTGTGATCTGGCTTGAGCGGACCTTGTGGAAGCTGTTTATTCGTCGCCGTCTCGCCAAAAATCCACGGCTCCTTTTACTGGTCTCGGATCAGGCGGGCGCGGAGCGTATCCTTCATCAGTTTCAGGATCAGATGCTGGATTTCACGGTAAAGGGGATCGCGCTGATCAGCGAGGAAACCCGCCAGAGCACTGTTCAAAAAGAAACATCCGGCTCAAACACTGCAGAAACGGTGTCGAAAGGATCAGCAGACCCCGGACAGGAGAAAAAGAACTCGTCGGCTGAGACGGATTCCTGGCAGGGAAAAACGATCAGCGGCGTACCAGTTGTAGCTACTACTGATACTCTGATCGACTACCTCTTAAAAACAGCGATTGATGAAATCCTCTTCAGCGTTCCATCCGGGACTAAGCTGCCGCCGGATCTGATACGACAGTGCAGTCTCACGGGCATTACACTCCATCTGGAGATCGTTGCTTCTGATGAGCTGGCAGAAGCGCGCTACGAAGAAAATCTGGCCGGGCTGACGGTTATGACCAGCTACCTGAAATTGATTACGGTCGGACAGGCCTTTTTCAAGCGGGCGCTTGATATCGTGGGGGGACTTGTGGGAGTGCTGCTTACCGGGATTCTGTGCATTTTTATCGCGCCGGCTATCTATCTGTCAGATCCCGGACCGATTTTCTTTTCACAGGAACGGGTTGGAAAAAACGGCAGAACCTTTAAGCTCTATAAGTTCCGCAGCATGTATCAGGACGCTGAGAAGCGCAAGGCCGATCTGATGGAAAAAAATGAAATGAAGGGTCCGATGTTTAAGCTTGAAAATGATCCGCGGAGCATCGGCAGCGGACCGGACGGCACCAGGCACGGTCTTGGGCATTTTATCCGCAAAACCAGCATTGATGAATTTCCGCAGTTCTGGAATGTGCTCAAAGGAGAGATGTCTCTGGTAGGCACCAGGCCGCCTACAATCGAGGAGGTTTCCGAATATAACATGTACCATCGGGTCAGACTGGCTATCAAGCCCGGGCTCACAGGTCTGTGGCAGGTGAGCGGGCGCAGCGACATCAATGATTTCGAGGAGGTCGTAAAGCTCGACACGCAGTACATACAGAACTGGAGCCTGAGCCTCGATCTGAAAATTCTGTTCAAGACAGTTCTGGTAGTGCTTACCGGCAGGGGATCGAAATAACACCCTCAGGCTGACGGAGGGCAAAAACGCTTCTGCCTGTACAGAGAATGCGCAAGTCCGAGGCTTCACGCAAAGGATTTTGCTGTTTGCAGAAAAGAGAAAAACAGATAAAACCACAGCTACAGGAGGAGGATCAGCATATGCCAAAGTGGTTAAAGGACGCAGTATTTTATGAAATTTACCCGCAGTCATTTTATGACACTAATGGAGACGGAATCGGGGATTTTAACGGCATTATCGAAAAGCTGGATTATGTAAAGGGGCTCGGCTGCAATGCCCTGTGGATCAATCCCTGCTACGACTCTCCCTTTAAGGACGCGGGCTATGACGTGAGAGATTATAAAAAAGTAGCGCCCCGCTATGGGACGAACAATGACCTCTACCGGCTCTTCGGGGAGGCGCATAAGAGAGGGATGCACGTGCTGCTGGACCTGGTGCCCGGGCATACCTCGGAGGAGCACGAGTGGTTTCTAAAGAGCAGTAAGGAAGAGAAAAATGAATACTCGAACCGCTATATCTGGACGAACAACTGCTTTGAGCCGGCGAAAGGTTTCCTCTACATCGGCGGCGAGACGGAGCGGAACGGTGTCTACGTGCTGAACTTCTTTAAATCGCAGCCCGCCCTGAATTATGGCTTTTTAAAGCCGGAGGAGGACTGGCAGCTGCCGATGGATCATCCGGACTGTCTCGCGACCAGAGAAGCCATGAAGGACGTGATGCGTTTCTGGCTGGATCATGGGTGCGACGGATTCCGCGTGGATATGGCGGCTTCTCTGGTGAAAAATGATGACGAGAATAAATCAGGGACCAGCGCCATCTGGCGTGACGTGCGCCGGATGCTTGATGAAGAATATCCCGAGGCGGCCATGGTCTCCGAATGGAACTGCCCCAGAGCGTCTCTTACCGCGGGCGGGTTCCACATGGATTTTTTCCTGAACTGGGCGGGGAACGGCTACAACTCTCTGCTGCGCGACTACGAGACGCCGGGCGGCGATCACAGCTTTTTCAAAAAGGACGGAAAGGGCGATATCACCCGTTTCCTGGATGATTACCTGCCGGGCTACACCGCGTCGAAGCAGGACGGCTATTACTGCCTGCTGACCTGCAACCATGACACCAGACGCCCCAGATACAATCTGGATGAGCAGGAGCTGAAAATCGCCTACGCCTTTTTCTTCACGATGCCGGGCATCCCTTATCTCTATTATGGTGACGAGATTGGCATGCGCTATCTGGAAATCCCGACCAAAGAAGGCGGCTATTTCCGTACCGGCTCCCGCACGCCGATGCAGTGGAACGCGCAGAAAAATGCCGGATTTTCCGGGTGCCCGGCGGACGCGCTGTACCTTCCGGTGGACACTTCCAAAGACGCGCCCAACGTCGCGGCGCAGGAGGCAGATGAGAATTCTCTGTTAAACATGGTAAAAGCACTGCTGGCTCTGCGGCATTCAGAAGAAGACCTGCAGGCAGACGCGAACTTTGAAGTGGTCTATGCGGAAAAAGGAGAGCTGCCGTTCATCTACAGCAGGGGAGAGCTTCTGATCGCGCTGAACCCTTCCGGGGAGAGCGTGAGCGCGCCGGTTGACGCGGCAGAGAGAAAGATTCTTTTTGCCATCGGAGACGGGCTGGCAGAAAGTGGGACGATTACACTCGCGCCGCAGTCCTTCCTTGTGCTGAAGTAAAATATATCGTTTCCGGCTTTGCCGTAAATGCCACAAATTCCTTGACAAACGCCTCTGCTCTGTCATAGAATAGCCTGTAACTAAAAGAGAATAATCCTGTGCACACGGACCAGGCAGGAACGGCTGTCAGCGCGGCCCTTATAGAAATGGCTGCCAGCTCGCTTTTTGTGGAAGCTGCTGGGAACGCTGCCTCGTGTCCGGTGCAAAGCAATGGAGGAGTGAAAAGAAAATGGCAGCACCATATAATCACAGAGCCATCGAGCAGAAATGGAGAAGTCACTGGGAAGAGCATCCGGTGAATGTAGACGATGGCAAGAAGCCGAAATATTACTGTCTGGACATGTTTCCCTATCCGTCCGGCAACGGCCTTCATGTAGGCCACTGGAGAGGGTACGTGATTTCCGATGTCTGGAGCAGATACAAGCTGATGCAGGGCTATTACCTGATTCATCCGATGGGATGGGACGCATTTGGCCTGCCGGCGGAAAATTACGCGATCAAAAAGCACATCCATCCGGCAATCTCGACTGCTGAGAATGTCAAGAATATCAAAAAGCAGATCAACGATATCTCCGCGATCTACGACTGGGACCGCGAGGTCAACACGACGGATCCGGAGTTTTACAAATGGACGCAGTGGATTTTTGTGAAGATGTTCAAGGAAGGTCTTGCCTATGAGAAGGAATTCCCGATCAACTGGTGTCCGTCCTGCAAGACCGGTCTGGCAAATGAAGAAGTCGTCAACGGCTGCTGTGAGCGCTGCGGCTCTCCGGTGACGAAGAAGAATCTGCGCCAGTGGATGCTGCGCATCACGAAATACGCGGACCGTCTGCTGAACGACCTGGACAAGCTGGACTGGCCGGAGAAGGTCAAGAAGATGCAGACCGACTGGATCGGCAAATCCTACGGCGCTGAGGTGGAATTCCCGATTGAAGGACGTGACGAGAAGCTCACGGTTTACACTACCCGCCCGGATACGCTGCACGGCGCGACCTTCATGGTTCTCGCTCCGGAGCACGCGCTCGCGGCATCACTGGCGACGCCGGAGACGAAGGAGGCAGTGGAGCAGTATATCTTCGATTCTTCAATGCGTTCCAACGTCGACCGTATGCAGGATAAGGAAAAGACCGGCGTTTTCACCGGCTCCTACGCGATCAATCCGCTGAACGGCAAAAAGATCCAGATCTGGCTTTCCGACTATGTACTGGCGGATTATGGTACCGGCGCAATCATGTGCGTACCGGCACATGACGACCGCGATTTTGAGTTTGCAACGAAGTTTCACCTCCCGATCATTCAGGTTATCGCGAAGGATGGCCAGGAAATCGAACACATGACGGAGGCTTACACGGCGGCGTCCGGCACGATGATCAATTCCGGCGACTGGAACGGCATGGAGTCTGCCGTCCTCAAAAAAGAAGCGCCGCATATCATCGAGAAGATGGGCATCGGCCGCGCGACGGTCAATTACAAGCTGCGCGACTGGGTATTCTCCCGCCAGAGATACTGGGGCGAGCCGATCCCGATCATTCACTGTCCGCACTGCGGCAATGTCCCGGTGCCGGAGGAAGAGCTGCCGCTGCGCCTGCCGGAGGTCGAGTCCTATGAGCCGACCGGTACAGGTGAATCGCCGCTGGCCGCGATCGACGAATGGGTCAACTGCAAGTGCCCCGTCTGCGGCGCGGACGCGAAGCGCGAGACCAACACCATGCCGCAGTGGGCCGGTTCCTCGTGGTATTTCCTGCGCTATGTGGATAATAAAAATGACAAAGAGCTGGTTTCCAGAGAAAAAGCAGACAAATACCTGCCGGTCGACATGTACATCGGCGGCGTGGAGCACGCGGTGCTGCACCTTCTGTATTCCCGTTTTTACACCAAGTTCCTGTGTGACATCGGCGTGATCGACTTTGACGAGCCGTTCCAGAAGCTGTTCAATCAGGGCATGATCACCGGCAAAAACGGCATTAAGATGAGCAAGTCCAAGGGCAATGTCGTGGCGCCGGACGACCTGGTGCGCGATTATGGCTGCGACTCTCTGCGCATGTATGAGCTGTTCGTGGGACCGCCCGAGCTCGACGCTGAGTGGGACGACCGCGGCATTGACGGCGTATACCGTTTCCTGAACCGCTTCTGGAAGCTTGCCTGCGACAGCCTTACGGCAAATGTGCCGGAGACTGCCGAGATGGTCAAAACGCGCCATAAGCTGGTGTATGACGTCACGCAGCGTCTGGAAAGCTTCAGCCTGAACACCGTGATTTCCGGCTTCATGGAATACAACAACAAGCTTATCGACATCTCCAGGAAGAGCGGCGGCATCGACAAAGAGACGATCGAGACCTTCATCACCCTGCTCGCCCCGTTCGCCCCGCACATCACCGAGGAGCTCTGGGAGATGTACGGACATACCGATTCCGTCTTCCACACCACCTGGCCGACGGCGGACGAGGAAGCCATGAAGGACGATGAGATCGAGATCCCGGTACAGATCAACGGCAAGACCAAAGCGGTTATCTCCATCCCGGTTGATATCTCAAAGGACGACGCGATCACGAAAGGGAAGGAAGCACTCGGAGCAAAGCTTGCCGGCACCGTGGTCAAGGAAATCTACGTGCCGAAGAAGATTGTGAACATTGTCGTGAAACCGTGACAGGGCAGCTGTCCGGGTGGAAATGACTTTACAATGGATAGTTGTAGTGGAGAATCTTGAAAAATAAAAATGGAGGCTCAGCCTCCATTTTCTATGGGCAGAGCCAGGCAAGAGGGAAGATAATCACCTGATTGTTCTTAAATCGCTGCTTGCCGGATTTTTCCCTGCTTTCTCAAAAAATAAGCCGGTCAGGAACCAGATCGGCGCATAATCGAGCCGGATCACGCCATTGACCTGCCAGGGCGAGTCACTGTAATCCCAGGGACATCGCCCTCTTTTTTTCAGCCAGCTTCCGGAGACAAATTCGACAGTGAAAATGCAGACCATGTAGATGAGTCCCCTTGTGACCGTATTGAATTTTTTCAGCGCATGGGAAAGCGGAGCGATCAGGGAGGCCATGCCGTAGATGGGAAACATGCGCAGCGAGGAAAATCCCATCAGCTTTGGATCTCTGTTCAGCAGAGAGTGCAGCCCGGTCCAGAATACCTCCATGCACCAGCCGTACATCCCACAGCGGATAAATCTATTTTTCATAGAATAATTCTACCTCCTCCGGTACTCAGATAATCAGAATAAAGTAAAACCTGAAACATGATATTTGATGCTTATAGTGTGCGCGGAGGAAAAAAATTTATGAATTCCAGATTTTGCTGATATCCGCGATACAGCGAGCCAGCCTTACTTATGAAACAATTTGTGATTGATTTTATTTATGCTTTATATTAGAATATGTGCAGATCTGGAAACGGGATGTAAGCAGTGAAACTGACCGGCACAGAGAAGCAGGAAACACAAAAACAACATGCAAATACACTTGAAAACAACATAAACAGGCAATGATTTAGCGAAAAAAACACAAAAGCAATCAAAAAAGGGCTTTTCAATCGGAATCATATATGGTAGAATAACAGAATCAGAACTCCATATGGAAGAAATGAGGGATTCACATGGATAACAGAAAAGATCAGATCCGGATCGTACAGGAGACAGTTGCCGGCAAGGAGATTACCCTTGCACATGTGATGGGAGGTCCGGCTCCGATTATCTATCAGAAGCTGGGGATGAACCCTGCGATTGACTACCGTTCGTCTGCGATCGGCATTATGAATATGACTCCGCCGGAGTCTGCCGTGATTGCCTCCGACATTGCAGTGAAAAGCGGGGACGTTTACCTGGGGTTCGCGGATCGCTTTACCGGAACCCTGATTGTATCGGGAGACATTTCAGACGTCACGAGCGCGCTCACGGAAGTGCTTCGTTACTTTAAGGACGAGCTGCACTATGTCGTCTGCCCGCTGACGAAGAGATAGCTGTCGGCGAAATGGAGATGCATTGATGAATCAGAGACTTACCAGAGTGGAAACGCCCCCTCGCAGGGGCTCGGCGGCAAGTCGCGCCGCCAATGAAAAAAACGCTTCGCGTTTGGGCGGCGCTGAAGAATTTCTCCGTAAAATCTTTCATGACTATGACAACAGAAAGCCCGGGGAGCCGCTGCGGCTTGTGCGGGTGCGTGTCCCGAGCACTGAGGTGAGCCTGGCGCATCTGATCGGGACCTCCGAAAGGGAGGTTTATCAGACCCTTGGACTGCATATCGGGGTACACGAGGGGGAGGACCATACCGGAGAAACCCTTGGATTTATGAATTTTACGCCCTGGGAGGCGGTTGTTGTCGCGGCGGATATTGCGATCAAGAACGGTGGCGTGGAGATCGGCTTTCTGGACCGTTTTAACGGAGCACTGATCCTGACCGGGCGGCACGACGAGGTGCGCGCCTCCATTGAGGCGGTGATCACCTTTTTCCGGGATGAGCTGCATTTTCCTGTCTGCGATATCACGGAAAGCTGAAAGGAACCCGTTCGATTACTTTATTTGTGAGGCTACGTTAAATGAAGAAAATGTTCCTGATGGGGAGAAGCGAGGCGGGGAAGACCTCGCTGACCCAGGTGATGAAGGGAGAGGAGCTCCATTACCAGAAAACGCAATATACCTATACGGGCGACGATATGATTGACACGCCGGGGGAGTATGCTGAATCCAAACAGGTCGGCGTGGGACTTGCCTGTTTTTCCTTTGAGGCAGATGTTGTGGCAATTGTATGCGCGGCCGACGAGCCGTTCACGATTTTTACCTGTAATTGCAACGCGTTTCTCAACCGGCCGCTCATCGGGATTATCACGAAGGTGGATTCGCCCTATGCCAACATACCGATGGTGAGGCAGTGGCTGGAAAACGCCAACTGTGAGCGGATTTTCTGTATCAATAATGTCACCGGAGAGGGACTTTTCGAGCTTCAGGAATACTTAAAAGACGATCCGGAAAAAATCACTCTGGAGGAAGCCAAGGCCCGCCAGAGACTTGGACTGCGCGACTGGGAAGAAAGAGTATAGAAAATCGAGTAGAGCGATAAGCCGTGTGCATAAAAACCCCCGACTGTAAACCAGCCGGGGATTTGGTTTTTGCTTTCACATCTGTCAAAGCTTGCCAACTCAGGAAGTGCTAAATCAGCAGATACCTGAATTGCCTGTACTTAATTGTACTTTCTTTTGCGAGCGGCTTCGGATTTTTTCTTACGTCTTACGCTCGGCTTCTCATAATGCTCTCTTTTGCGAATCTCCTGCTGAATGCCGGCCTTTGCGCAGTTTCTTTTGAAACGACGCAGGGCACTGTCCAGTGATTCGTTTTCTTTTACGATGACATTTGACATTGTCTCACACCTAACCTCCCTCCAGCTGTAGATTGTGCAAGACACAACTGTCTGGAAATTTTTCGATTGCACTGGTATTAGTATACCATAAAATCGGCTTTCGTCAACTGCTTTTTCTGGAAAAATCGGGTAGAGATTTCAGCAGGAATCACACTGTTGCAAATTGCCCGGAAGCATAACAAATAAAAATTGTCTGGATAATTTCGATAGCAATCGCTCACGAAATCATAACAGACCGCTGCCTGGAAAGCGGTGCCTGAAACCGGTATGGCTTTTGTTATTTTCCGGTAAACGGAATCATATATATAGTTTAAGAGTTTGTGAAAATGCTGAGCGTGTCGCCATGAAAAAAATACTGACCTGGATTCTTATTGTTGTATTGAGCCTGTATGGCTTCGGATGCTCCATGATTGTCCAGGCGTCCGAATTGGAGATTGAGACGCCGCACGCAGTCGTGATGGAGGTTTCGACGGGGACGGTTCTCTATGAAAAGGGGGCGGACGAGAGCGTTCACCCGGCCAGTGTGACGAAGATCATGACGGTTCTTCTGATCTTTGAGGCGATCGAGAAAGGGGAACTTAGTCTGACAGACGAGGTCACGACGAGCGCGTACGCGAAATCAATGGGCGGCTCGCAGGTCTATCTGGAGACCGGGGAGGTCCAGACGGTGGAAACCCTGCTGAAATGTATCCTCATTGCTTCCGGAAATGATGCGGCAGTGGCGATGGCGGAAGCAGTTTCCGGCTCTGAGGAGGCCTTTGTGGAGAGTATGAACGAAAAGGCCGCGGAGCTTGGAATGGAAAATACGCATTTCGTGGACTGCTGCGGCCTTACAGATTCAACGGAGCATTACACCTCCGCGCGGGATGTCGCGATCATGTCGCGGGAGCTTTTATATCGATACCCGGAGGTGACGGAATACTCAGATATCTGGATGGAGGACATCACACATGAAACCGCTCAGGGAAGCAGCGTTTTTACACTGTCAAATACCAACAAGCTGCTGCGTGCGTACGATGGCTGCGACGGCCTGAAGACGGGCAGCACCAGCTATGCGAAATACTGTCTGAGCGCGACGGCGCAAAGAGACGGCATCCGCCTGATCAGTGTCGTCCTGACCGCGCCGGATACAAAAACACGCTTTGCGGAGGCAGCACAGCTGTTGAATTATGGGTTTGCGAGCTGTTCCATGTATTATGATGAGGACCCGCCCGCACCGACACAGATTTCGGTAAAAGGGACGATTCAGGAGGAATTTACGGTCTGCCCGGAAGGAGAGTTTTCCTACCTGAGCACTACAGGTGAAGATTTTTCCCTGATAGAAAAATATGCCAGGTGGGATGAGAACATCGCAGCTCCGCTGGAAAAAGGCGACCAGGTCGGGGAATATGTATATACGCTGGATGGGAAAGTGATTGGCAGCGTGCCCATCGTCATGGCTGAGGACGCGCCGAAAGCGGGATATCTGGACTATCTGAATCAGATATGGGAAAAATGGGCATTATAAAAGAAACTGTTTGCTTAAAATTGGGAATATGGTATAATGGTAGCCGCGCAATGAAGGTTGCGCTTCGCGCAATGAAGAATTCCTTAGCAACGAAAGGATAACGGAAGAATGCCGGATTTTAAGGTGACAAAATACCGAATACGCGTGGGAGAGGAGCACAGGAGACCGGATGCTCCGTTTTCCGCTGTCCTTTTAGCGGATCTTCACAACGCGTCCTATGGGGAGAACAACAGCAGACTCCTTTCGGAAATCCGCAATATTAATCCCGAAATTGTTCTGGTCGCGGGCGACATGCTTACTTCCACGAAGGTGCCGCAGATGGACGCCGCGATCGCGCTGATGAATGAACTGACCCGGAAGTATCCGGTTTATTATGTAAATGGCAACCACGAGAGCCGTCTCAGGGAAAGTAACGAAGCACCTCAGAAACAATATGAAAATAACATCGAAGCTTCTGGGGAATATTATGAAAAATACATGTCGGCCATCTGCAGCTATGGAGTTCATTTTCTGGAAAATACCAGTGAAACATTAGAGATTCAGCATATGCCCATCCGCGTATGGGGACTGGAGCTGCCTCTGGAGTATTACGGACATTTCCATTCGGAACAGCTGACTGAGGAGAAAATCGAGGAGCTGCTTGGAAAGCCGGATACCGCTGCTTATCAGATTCTTCTGGCGCACAACCCGTGCCATTTCGAAGCGTATGCCGCCTGGGGCGCGGATCTGACGCTTTCCGGACATTTGCACGGCGGGATCATACGTCTGCCTCTGCTGGGAGGAGTGGTCAGCCCGCAGTGCCGGCTGTTTCCAAAGTACGATCGGGGACTGTTTTCAGAGGGAGACGCGAAGCTGGTCGTGAGCGCGGGACTTGGCAGCCATACCATTAATATCCGCATCAATAATCCGCCGGAGCTTGTGGTGCTGGATTTTGTATAACTCATTTTTTTCGGAACTGCTTGTACACTCAGAGATGAGACATATACGATATAGCATACACTTTTGCACCGTTTAAAATTCTGAGACAGATAGGCGAGGGAGGACTGATGATGTCTTTTATCCGTTTTCTGACCGCTGTTATGTGAGGAAGGAAATCTCATGGAAATTCCGGTGAAGCTGGACAAGTTTGAGGGTCCTCTGGATCTTCTTCTGCATCTGATTGAGAAGAATAAGGTCAGTATTTATGATATTCCGATCGCCCTGATTACGGATCAGTATATGGAATATGTCGCCGGACTTTCCGGGGAGACGCTCGATGTGATGAGTGAATTTCTGGTGATGGCGGCTACTCTGCTGGATATCAAATCGCGCATGCTTCTGCCCGCCCCGGAAACGGAGGAGGAAGAGGAGGCTGACCCGCGCGAGGAGCTGGTGCAGAAGCTTCTTGAATATAAAATGTATAAATATATGTCGGGCGAGCTGCGGGAGCGCATGGAAGACTCCGCAGGACATTATTACAAGGATCCTTCGATTCCCGCGGAGGTCGAATCCTGGCGGGAGCCGGTCGACCTGGACGAGCTGCTCGGTGATCTGACGCTGCAAAAGCTTTATGCGGTGTTCCGCGACATCATGAAACGGCAGGAAAACCGGGTGGATCCGGTCCGCAGCAGGTTTGGCCGCCTTAAAAAGGAAGAAATCAATCTGGGCGAGACCATGCGCTATGTCAGCCGCTACATATTTGAAAAGAAAAATTGCACGTTTTTTGAGATCCTGTCCCTTCGGTCGGGAAAGCAGTTCAAAATTGTCTCTTTTCTGACCCTTCTGGAGCTGATGAAGGAAGGACGGGTAGAGGTGGAGCAGCAGGATGTCTTTTCTGACATCTGTCTTTCCTGGACCGGAGGCACTGAGGAAGAAAATGTGGACGATTTTATTGACGACTATGAATGATGAAGAAGACATGGATGATTTTATCAGCGGCTGCGAATGAGGAAAAAGATGTGGACGGTTTTTGACGATGATCAGGAACAGGATGAGGACTTGGAATAAGGCTTTGGACAAAACACATGTGTTCCCGTCATACATACTTCTGGTTTTATAAATATGATATGTCTTGATCTGACGGGAATGGAAGATGGGATAAGCAGGAAGAGGATTTTAAAATGGACAGAAGGAAAGCGGAGGCCGCGATCGAGGCGATTCTTTTCGCGATGGGCGATTCCGTGGAGACGGCAAAGCTTGCGGCGGCTATTGACCAGGATGCCCAGACGACGGAAAAGCTGCTGCGCCATATGGCGGATCAGTACCGGGCGGAAGACAGGGGTATTGAGCTGACTGAGCTGGACGGCGCCTGGCAGCTGTGTACGAAAAAGGAATTATACGAATATCTGATCCGCATCGCGAAGCAGCCGCGCAAGGTCGTGCTGACGGACGTGGTGATGGAGACGCTGTCCATTATTGCCTATAAGCAGCCGGTTACAAAGGTGGAGATTGAGAAAATCCGCGGTGTAAAAAGCGACCACGCGGTCAACCGCCTCATCGAGTATAACCTGGTTCGTGAGGTGGGGCGCCTGGATGCGCCGGGCAGGCCGATTCTCTTTGGCACGACCGAGGACTTCCTGCGGCATTTCGGTATGCGCTCGCTCGAGGATCTGCCGGAGATCGATGTCGTGCAGATGGAGGATTTTAAAGCGGAGGCGGAAGAAGAGGCCCAGGCAGAGACGAAGGTGGATGTATAAGTATTTGTAAGAATGATCAGCCCTGCCAGTTCATAGAATAAGGTGACGCGGAAACTGTCGGGGTGAGTTTATGACACGACTGAACCGGACGATCCTTCCTGTATTTCTTTTTCTGGCCAGCGCACTCCTTTTCGGAAGCGCGCTCCCTGGCCTGCTGGATATGGGGAGCGGCAGATACGCGAGCCTTGCCAGCCTGTATGGGATGCAGATCTATGAAAATGCTTCCATTGATTTCAGAAGCCTGTTTTTTTATGTCGCATCTGTCAGAATGCGAACGCTGCTGGTTCTCTGGCTGAGCAGCTTTACAACAGTCGGTCTCTTTTTTCATCTCGGCTACGGCTGGTGGCTGATGGCCTCCGGCGCGATGCTGCTGTCTCTGTTTAGCCTGAGAAGCGGGTTTGCCGGGATTCTGAGCTTTGCTTTCTGCCTTTTCCCACAGTGGATCTTTTATGGTATTCTCTGGAAAAGAGAGATGCAATCCTGGGTACATCGCCAAGGCTTAAGGATGGGCGGCGCGGGTTTTGAGCATAAAGATCGAGGCTTTACGCCATTATGGAGGAAGGACATATTCGAATTCCTGTATTTGGCGGCCATCTGCCTCTGCGGCTGTGCCTGTGAAGCTTTTCTGGGAACCTGGACATTGCAGATTTATCTGCGGCTGTGAGGCCTTAGCAAAGGAGAACAAAAGAATGTTTGGAAGGAAAAAGAAAACCAGTCAGACGCTTCGTTCGGATTCGGAGACTCGTGCTTATGATCCGGCTCTCTATAAGCCTGTGCTGAAATGCAGCATCTGCAATGGGGAACGGGTGGCCGGATTTAAAAATCGACAGACCGGAAAATTCGAAGAGGTCGCCTGTATCAAAAATGACAGGGAGCTGGACGATTTTTTGCGGCGGTATGGGCTGGATCATATTGACAAAGAATATTAGTAACTATTCAGGATTGCACTTCGCATTTGCTGAATGCTCATTCTGGCACGGCGTGCGGTCACGGAGACAGTGAGGATATCCTATGGATCGAAACGAGATTTTGAAAATATATGGCACGGATTTTCGCGGGATGACATGGAAGCTTCTGGAACAGGCAGATCTGTGTGCGCTTTTGCCGGAAAATAAGGACGGCCGTATTGCCATCAAGCCGAATCTGGTTTCTGCGTCTGAAGCCTCCTATGGCGCGACGACCCACCCGGAGATTGTCGCGGCGATTATTGAATATCTGCAGCAGCACGGCTACCGGAATCTGGTGATCGCCGAGGGCTCCTGGGTAGGGGAGAAAACCTCGGAGAGTGTGCGGGTGTGCGGCTATGACCGGCTGGTACAGAAATACGGCGTAGAGTTTCGCGACACCCAGAAGGATTCCTCCTTTGAAAAAGACTGCGCGGGCCTGAAGCTGAACCTTTGCAGCTGTGTGCAGGAGTTTGATTTCCTGATCAACGTGCCGGTGCTCAAGGGGCACTGTCAGACGAAGGTCACCTGTGCGCTGAAAAATATGAAGGGACTGATCCCGAATCGCGAGAAGCGCCGGTTTCATTCGATGGGGCTTCATGATCCGATCGCACATTTGAATGCCGGGATTCATCAGGATTTTATCGTGGTGGATCACATCTGCGGAGATCTGGACTTTGAGGACGGCGGTAACCCTGTCGTGAGGAACTGTATCATGGCCGCGAGGGATCCGGTGCTGGTGGACGCGTATGTCTGCCAGCTGCTGCACTATGCCGTTGATGACGTCCCCTATATCCGGCTCGCCCAAAAGCTTGGAGTGGGCAGCGCGGATATTAGTCAGGCAAAAATCACGGTTTGCGGTTCACCGGCTGCAGATGGGGATAAGGAGCTGCCCAGAGAACATAAAATTGTAGAGCTTGCGGACGCCGTGTGTGAGGTCGAATCCTGCAGCGCCTGCTACGGATACCTGATCCCGGCGCTGGAGATGCTGCGCCAGGAAGGACTTCTGGATCAGCTTGATGAGAAAATCTGCATCGGCCAGGGGTTCCGGGGAAAGACGGGCAGACTTGGGATCGGGAACTGTACTTCTCGTTTTACCTACAGCGCCAAAGGCTGTCCGCCGACCGAAGGGCAGATCTATGAATTCCTGAAAAAGTACCTGGAGACGTCAAATGGGCGCTCTCGGCCCCATGCGTAAAACCGGATTTGCCCCTGCTTAAATAATTTCCCGGCGGCGCAAGGCATACCTGAAAAATCTTTACCTGTATTTTACAAGAATTTTACAATATCTTGTACGACAGAAAATTCCTTTGACGAAATCTTGTAAAACCGCTTAAAATCAAGCTTTTTGAGGTATTTTTCGTCAAAAAGCCCGATTGATTTTGTCGGGAAAAATGCGTATAATTCCAGATATCCGCTGAAAAAATATATGAAGAAAAACATTTCGCATAATACTCCAGAATCTTGCGATACTGTCGTTAACTTACTAAGTTACTCGCAGCAAAAGCAACTGCTCGTTAACTTACGAAGTTCATTGCTGCAAGCAGCATGAACTTCTTGTAAGTTATATTGTAAAAATATGTGTGATACATGTGATGTTTTGTACCATTTGCAGCGCAGCTGTGAATGGCAGCAACGTTTTTGACATGTCCTGGGGAGAGGGATGCCAGAATGGCCAGAAGGGTAGGCCAGTCTGCCTTGTATGCACACGAGCCGCATAATGAATTTTCCGGCTTACGCCGGAAGCGGCCTATAGCCATAAGGGATCCTTATAGCATACGGTGCGGACGGACAGGAGTGCGGGCACTCCTTCCTATCCGATTTAAGGAAGGGGAGAATCTACGGAAGGTCGAGGTCTGGCGAATGAGACAGGAGTTATCATTGTTTATTGTTTACCTGAAGGAACAGAAGAATGCTTCTACGAGTACGGTAGATTCCTACCAGAGAGACCTGCGGAAGCTGGAGTCTTATCTGGCCGATCAGGGAGTAGAGGAAGTACAGGACGTCACTGCCACCACATTAAATTCGTACATATTATATCTGGAAAGACAGGGACTTTCCACTGCCACGGTATCGCGCAGCGTTTCTTCTATGAAAGCTTTTTTTCACTATATTTATCGGAAGCATGAGATCGAGGACGATCCGACAGAGCAGATTAAGGCTCCTCATATTGATAAGAAAATGCCGGGCATCCTGAGCATCGATGAAACGGAGCGTCTGCTGACGCAGCCTTCCGGGAATTCCCCTAAGGAGCTGCGGGATCGTGCCATGCTGGAGCTTTTATATGCGACCGGTTTGCGTGTCACGGAGCTGGTATCGCTGCCAGTGGATTCCGTATGCATGAATCTGAACTATGTGCTCTGCACCGATGGCGGAAAAGAACGCGTGATTCCCTTTGGGGATGAGGCAAAGCATGCACTGGAACGGTATCTGAAAGAGGGCAGGGACTTGCTTTTAAAGGGCGCCGAAAGCGACCGCCTGTTTGTGAACTGCTCGGGGAAATCCATGAGCCGCCAGGGCTTTTGGAAGATTCTGAAATCCTACGCACAAAAGGCAGGTGTTTCTTCGGACATTACTCCGCAGACACTGCGTCATTCCTTTGCTGTACATATGCTGCGGAACGGAGCTCCGGCAAAGTCGGTGCAGGAGATGCTGGGACATTCCGACATCTCGTCGACGCTGGCCTATCTGAACCTGGGGCTGGAAGATACACAGCGCGTTTACCACGCGGCGCATCCGAGGGGATGATGGGATCAATTATATGTATCGTAATAAATTAGCAGATTTTAGCAGGAGGCGACCGTTCGCCTCCTGTTTTTTATGCGCAGGGCCGCTTAAGGAGTTTTATGGCTTACGCCATACGCGGCCGGCGCAGCGGATAGGGGAGAAAAGCGTTCCCCTATCCGATCGATCACAGCACACGGCCGCTTAAGGAAATTAGTGGCTGTTTTTTTACGCCTTTTTCAGGCAACACTAACATTTATGAGGGAAACCTCATATTCTATAGAGAACCTGATTTGAGAAAGGAGCTATTATGCCAGATAGAAATAGCCAGAACTGTGCCTGCCAGAGCGGGGAAAACCAGTGGGTTGGAAGCATTTATCATCATTTGTCAGAAGCGAACGCGCCGCTGGCCATGCTCTATGTGCCATTCCAGAGATGGGAAAACCCATATGAACCATGTATGGCACTGAAAGAAGGCACGGTGTTTCAAAGTCTTTGTAAGCCATTCTGCGGAAAAGGAGGGAAATGCTGGTGAACAGAGAGGGATATCCGTATGGAAATGGCAGACCGGCACGCGCAGGACGCATGCAGCAGGGCCGAATGAGCCAGGATTCGAGGGAGAACTTTGACGCATATAACGGGAATTGCGGCTGCGGCACACAGGAACGACCTGTGATGCCCGAAAGCAGGGAATTTTCGGGAATTCCCACAGAAAATCAGTATCAGCTTCTTAAATATATCGATGAGATCAGCTTTTGCGCTTATGATCTGATGCTGTATTTAGACACTCATCCACTCGAGGAACCGGCTGCGGCGCAGTTCGCGAAATATCAGCATCAGCGTGACCGCGCAGTCAAAATCTACGAGGAGAAATATGGCCCGTTAAGATTTGGCCAGCCGGATGACGGGCGGTTTGAAAGTGTGAAGTGGGTCAGCCAGAAATGGCCCTGGGAAGGAGGCAAGTGCTGAATGTGGTATTATGAAAAAAGATTAGAGTATCCGGTGAAAATCAAAACGCCAAACGCGAAGCTGGCCCAGGTGATACTCAGCCAGTATGGCGGTCCGGATGGTGAAATGGGTGCTTCTATGCGCTATCTTTCCCAGAGATACACTTCTCCGAACGGTACGGTGTCCGCGATTCTGACGGATGTCGGTACGGAGGAGCTCGCCCATCTGGAAATTGTGGCGACGATCATCCACCAGCTCACCCGCGGATTGTCACCGGAGGAGATTGAGAAGGAAGGCTTCGCGCCTTATTACGCAGATCATACGATCGGTGTCTGGCCGCAGGCAGCAGGCGGCGCACCCTTCTGCGCGACAGAATTCCAGTCTACCGGCGACCCGGTCACGGATCTTGGGGAAGACCTTGCCGCAGAGATGAAAGCCAGAACCACGTATGACAATATTCTGCGGCTGGTAAAGGATCCGGACGTTGTGGATCCAATCCGGTTCTTACGGGCGCGGGAGGTGGTACACTTCCAGCGCTTCGGCGAAGCACTGCGAAGCGTACAGGATCAGCTCGACGCGAGAAACTTCTACGCATTTAATCCGGGTTTTGACGCACCGACTGCCTGCTTTGCGCCGGAAAATCATTCTGCTATGTAGAATGTCAGGCAGCATGCATCAGTTTTTCAGCCATACGCTGCAGTTGCAAACAAAGTCAAACAGTCAAACAAATCATGGTTAACCGCTGCGAAAACGCATGTTTTTGCAAAGGATTGGGCATCTGCCTGGTTCTGGAGGGCTGGCAGATGCTTTTCTGCGGCTCTTTAGTACGCAGGGGCGCGAGAGGAATTTTGGCAGCTTTGCTGCCCGCGCCCCCGCGCAGGAGTCCAATGCACATGGCCGCTGCCAGCATCATCATAAAATGATTCGAGTGACAATAGGGCATGATACTACGGATTGCTCCGTACTTCGCACTCACGTTTGTATCATTAAGCTACGCAGTCATAAAAATATACTGGAAAAACCAGTAAGGATATGTTATGATAATCGCGTTGCTGCAGTTCGGGGAGATGTTAGCCGCAGATGACACGCAAAGGCACAGCGGCATACAGCTTGCAGAGGGATACAATCATTTGCAGAGGGCAGAATAAAAAGGGGATTTTTTATGGCATCAAGATCGGAAACGATACGGCCCGTTCCGAAAAAACAGACGACGAGCCGCAGGACAAGGAAAAGGCTGTTCGTGACCAGGTCGGCGGATTCGGAGAGGGATTATTTTGATTACAATTTACTGGCAGTTGTGATTCTGCTGACCTGCTTCGGGCTTATTATGCTCTACAGCTCCAGCGCTTATGAAGCGATTGTGGAAAATAACAATGACATGGCCTACTTTGGCAAACAGGCTGTTATCAGCGCGTTTGCGCTTGTCTGTGCACTGATCGGTTCGCAGATGGATTATCACAGACTGGCGGATTTTTCTTTTCCGCTATATGTGGTTTCCACATTTTTACTGATTATCACAAAGTTTGTGGGACGGGAGGTCAATGGCGCGAGGCGCTGGCTGGGGACGTCTTCCTTTTCCTTCCAGCCCGCGGAGATTGCTAAAATTGCTGTGATTCTGCTGCTGCCGACATTGATAGCAAAAATGGGCTATAAGATGAAGGGCTTCAAGCCGATACTGATTGTCGGCATTTTCGGCTTGATTTCCGCATTCTGTACGTATTTTTTTACTGATAACCTGAGTACCGCTATCATTATCCTCGGCATTACCGTGGTGCTGATTTTTATTGCGCATCCGAAGACCTGGCCCTTTGTGGCTGTGGGTGTTGCGGCAGTAATTGCGATCGCGGCCGGCGTGGCGTATATTATTTTGAGCGATGTCGACGGGGGATTCCGGATTGCGCGTATCCAGGTCTGGCTGCATCCGGAGGATTATGCGAGCTCCGGCGGCTATCAGATCCTGCAGGCTCTTTACGCGATTGGCAATGGCGGCTTTTTTGGCAAGGGACTTGGCAACAGTACGCAGAAGCTCGGCTCTCTGCCGGAGGCGCAGAATGATATGATCTTTTCAATTATCTGCGAAGAGCTTGGTGTATTCGGCGCGGCGCTGGTTATTCTGCTGTTTGTTTTTCTGCTTTACCGTCTGTTTTTTATCGCGCAGAATGCGCCCGACCTGCTGGGATCCCTGATCGTGTGCGGTATTTTTGTACATATTGCCCTGCAGGTGGTGCTGAACATTGCTGTCGTGACCAACCTGATTCCGACCACGGGTATTACCCTTCCGTTTATAAGCTACGGAGGTACGTCCATCCTGTTTCTGATGGTGGAGATGGGGCTGGCGCTGGGCGTATCGCGCCAGATTAAGCTGAAATAGTGAACGGTGCAAAGAAAGGAAAGAGAGATGGTCTGCTTTTGAAAAACGGCTGATATACTGCGAAAAAAACTATGGTGCAGATATTGTACAGTACCCCTGGGAAGGATCATATAGTGCAGATAATGCACAGTACCATGGAAAGAATAATATGGTGCAGATGCTGTACAGTACTCATGGGAAGGAAAACATAGTGCAGATACTGTACAGTACCCATGGGAAGGAAAACATAGTGCAGATACTGTACAGTACCCATGGGAAGAATCATATAGTGCAGAAATTGTACAGAAACCGCGGAAAGAAAAGATAGAATAGAGGAGAAAATTTATGGGAAATGTTAAGACGAGATTCGCCCCGAGTCCGACCGGGCGGATGCATGTGGGAAACCTGCGGACGGCGCTGTACGCCTATCTGATTGCGAAGCACGAGGGCGGCACGTTTATGCTGCGCATCGAGGATACCGATCAGGAGCGGCTTGTGGAGGGTGCTGTGGATATTATTTATCGCACTCTGGAAAAGACCGGCCTGCAGCATGATGAGGGCCCGGACAAGGACGGCGGCTGCGGCCCTTACGTGCAGAGCGACCGCCAGAAGGCCGGCATTTATATGAAATACGCAAAGGAGCTGGTGGAAAAAGGCGAGGCGTATTACTGCTTCTGCACGAAGGAGCGGCTGGAATCACTGAAGCAGGAGGTTGCCGGCAAGGAGATTTCTGTTTATGACAAGCATTGTCTGCACCTTTCAAAGGAGGAAGTGGAGGAAAAGCTCGCCTCCGGTATTCCGTGGGTCATCCGCCAGAATGTACCCCGGGAGGGCACGACGAAATTTGAGGATGAAATTTACGGCACGATTGAGGTGCCGAACGAGGAGCTTGACGACATGATCCTGATCAAGTCGGATGGGTTCCCGACCTATAATTTCGCGAATGTAGTGGACGACCATCTGATGGGGATCACCCATGTAGTGCGCGGTAATGAGTATCTTTCCTCCGCGCCGAAGTACAACCGCCTCTATGAAGCCTTTGGCTGGGAGGTGCCGGTGTACGTCCACTGTCCGCTGATCACGGACGCGGAGCATAAAAAGCTGAGCAAACGGTCCGGCCATTCCTCTTTTGAGGATTTGCTGGAGCAGGGATTTGTATCCGAGGCGATCATCAATTATGTGGCGCTGCTCGGCTGGTGTCCAGATGATAATCGGGAGATCTTTTCCCTGCCGGAGCTGGTAGAGGCATTTGACTACCGGCATATGAGCAAGTCGCCGGCAGTGTTTGATATTCAGAAGCTGCGCTGGATGAATGGCGAATATCTCAAGGCGATGGATGACGATGCCTTTTATGAGGCGGCGCTGCCTTATCTGGAAAAGGTGCTGACGAAAGGACAGGATCTGCGTAAGATCGCGGCGATGGTGAAGACCCGCATCGAAGTTTTTCCGGACATCCCCGATATGGTAGATTTCTTTGAGACGATGCCGGAGTACGACATATCTCTGTATACCAACAAGAAATCGAAATCTACGGCTGAGACAAGCCTGAGGGTGCTTCAGGATCTGCTGCCGAGGCTGGCCGTGCAGGAGGATTTTGGCAATGACGCGCTCTTTGCCCTGCTGAAGACCTATGTGGAGGAGAAGGGCTGCAAGGTCAATTTTGTGATGTGGCCGGTGCGCATCGCGGTTTCCGGGAAAGCCATGACGCCCGCCGGAGCGACGGAGATCATGGATATGCTTGGCAAAGAAGAATCACTGAAACGCATTGAGGACGCGATTGCGAAGCTGGAAGCTGCCGGGTGAGACACTCTGTCGGGGAACGGGCAGCGGCGGCTTTCGCTCTGAAATACGGGCAGACAGATACTCCGATGCAGGCATTGGGGTATCTGTCTCCGCTCCACTTCGGTCGCGCTAAACGGATGTTCACTGGACATCCAGTGCCCTCGCGGGAATGAAGGGAGAACATGGGATTTACAACAGCGCAGAATCGTGCGATCACCCACAGAGACGGGCCGGCTATGGTACTGGCCGGCCCGGGCTCGGGGAAAACGCTGGTCATTACACAGCGCACAAAACATCTGATAGAAGAGTACCATATTAACCCGCGGCAGATCCTGGTGATCACGTTTACAAAGGCGGCCGCCAAGGAAATGCAGGCGCGGTTTCAGAAGATCTGTGCCGGAGGCGGCGTGACGTTTGGGACGTTTCACGCGGTCTTTTTTAGCATCCTGAAAAATGCCTATCATTATTCTTCTGCCAATGTGATGAGCGAGGAGGAAAAAAATAAACTCCTGCGCGGATTGCTGGCGCGGTATGCGGGCTCGGCAGGTAGTGCGGCCGCCAGGGAGGAGCAGATGACGCATGACGCGCTGCCTTCCGGCGGCAGGCAGAGAACACAAGGTGCCTCTCCGGGATCTTCCTCTGGTGAGGACGAGGCGGAGACAATCTCGGAAATCGCTGCGGAGATCAGCATGGTGAAAAATGAGCGCATCCCGATCGAGCATTATTATTCCCGCTCCTGCTCCGAAGAGCTGTTTCGCGCGATTTACAGGGGCTATGAGGAAACGCACCGCAGACAGGGACGGCTGGATTTTGACGATATGCTGACCTACACCTGGGAGCTGCTTACGCAGAGGGAGGATATCCTCCATGCCTGGCAGCAGAGATGGAGCTACATTCTGGTCGACGAATTTCAGGACATCAATCTTCTCCAGTATGAGATTCTGAGGCTTCTGGCTGCTCCGAAAAACAATCTGTTTATTGTCGGGGACGACGATCAGTCCATTTACCGCTTTCGTGGCGCGAAGCCGGAAATCATGCTGAATTTTCCGAAGGACTACCCGGACGCTCAGACGATTCTTCTGGATCAGAATTTTCGTTCTGTAAAATCGGTGATCGACGGTGCCGCGAAGGTGATCGGGGAAAACAGCCACCGATTTGAAAAGGACATCCGCCATGTCCGCGAGGACGGAGTGCCGATCGAGATCCGGGAATTCCAGAATCCGGATCATGAGAGCCTGTACCTGATTCAGCAGATTCAGAAGAGGGTGGAGGAAGGCCTGCCTTTGAAGGATATGGCAATCCTTGTGCGGACGAATCAGGGAGCGGGTCCTATCACGGCTCGTCTGATGGAATTTAACATTCCGTTTTCCATGCGGGAGACGGTTCCGAACATCTTTGAACACTGGATTGCGAAAGACCTGCTCGCCTACCTGCATCTGGCTTATGAGGGCACGGACCGCGCAGAATTTTTGCAGGTGATGAACCGCCCGAAGCGCTATATCAGCAGAGAGGCGGTCATGTATGCGTCGTCACATGGGAGAAACGATCCATTGAATGCGTCTGCATACCAGAGAGAACGGAGTGCGTCCACTGTACAGATATCATTTGACGCATTATATGCATTTTATCAGGATAAAGACTGGATGGAGGAACGCCTGGTCCGCTTTGCGGCGGATCTGAAACTGATTCCCTCCCTGCAGCCCTTCGCGGCGGTCAATTATATTCGTTTCGGGATGGGATATGAGGAATTCCTGCGTGAATATGCCGCTTATCGGCGGATGAAGCCGGAGGAGCTCATTGATATTCTTAACGAGATTCAGGAGAGTGCGAAACCGTTCCGGACGGTGGAGGAATGGTACGCCCATATGGAAAAGTATAAGGCCGCTCTGGAGGAAAACCGTAAAAAATCCCGAAAAGAGGAAATGGACGCGGTGACCATTGCCACCCTGCATGCATCTAAAGGACTGGAATTTTCAGAGGTCTTTCTGATTGACGTGAATGAAGGGACGATACCGCACCACCGTGCCGCGCTGGAAGCTGATTTCGAGGAGGAACGCCGTCTGTTTTATGTCGGCATGACCAGGGCAAAGGACCGGCTGCATCTGTTTTACGTAAAGGAAAAGTACGGAAAGGCAGTCGCGCCGTCCGGCTATCTGGATGTTTTCCTGAACTGATAAGTAAAACGAATGCCCATCTCACTGTCTGGATAGCCGGATAGCGAGATGGGCAAAAAGTTTTTACACTGTCTGGGTAGCCTGATGGCGAGATGGGCATATATATGCTATTTTGCATTTGGAGGGGCTTATTCCTCAGATTCTTCAGCGTCGGAGACCAGATCGTCATATTCCTGGGAGTCGAGCCATTCGTCGAACCCGTCGGAGGCCGCCTCGTATTCATCGTCGTCCTCGATGTTTTCCAGCACGGGGATGCCGTTTTCAGCGTGATAGCGGTAAATATAGACTTCTCCGTCAAAATTCCGGCCATTTTCATCCAGCGGCAGCAGCGCGATGTAATCCTTCCCGGCTGCTTTGTACATGGTCACCACCTGACATTCGACCTCACTGTCGTCCTCCAGGGTCAATGTGATCGTGGCCGCACCGGCACAGTCCTCTTCACAGCCAAGGCAGCTGCCATTGCAATTCTCTAATTCACTCATTGTCATTTACCTTTCTTGTTGTTTATTCTTTGTCAGGATGTGCAGGAAGGCGGGACACTTTCTCCACTGATGCGCAGAGCTGCCTTCTGCCTGATTTCTGATGATTTCTTGTAACTGTTCAGTACCTTCACAGTTACGATTTCTTAACTTTAACAGATTGTATATCAAAAGGCAAGTACAGAATTGCAAACATACTAAATACATATAAAAGTTGCTGACCGGCCTGTTTTTTCTGAAAATTTGAAAAATATCGCCTGTTTTTATCTTGTTTTAAATGAGAAATCATGCTAAAATGAGAAAAATGTGTCCGAAAAAAGAAAACTTTGGCTGGTTGGATACGTGGTGATACAAGAACCAACAAAATGACTCGCGTAAAGATACGAATTATGGAGATTTTCTTATGAAGCTGATTTCATGGAATGTGAACGGACTGCGTGCCTGTGTGCAGAAGGGATTTACAGAATTTTTTAATGAGGCGGACGCGGATTTTTTCTGTCTGCAGGAGACTAAATTGCAGGAGGGACAGATTTCCCTGGACCTGCGTCCTTATCAGTACTGGAATTATGCCGTGAAAAAAGGCTATTCCGGCACGGCTGTTTTTACAAAGAAGGAGCCGCTGTCGGTCGCTTATGGAATCGGGATTCCGGAGCATGACCAGGAGGGACGTGTCATTACACTGGAATATGATACTTTTTATCTGGTGACGGTCTATACGCCGAATTCTCAGAATGACCTGGTGCGGCTGCCCTATCGGATGGAGTGGGAGGACGCGTTTCTCACGTATCTGAAGGTTCTGGAGAAGAAAAAACCGGTCGTGTTCTGCGGAGATCTGAATGTGGCGCATCAGGAGATCGACCTGAAAAATCCGAAGACGAATCACAAAAACGCTGGATTCACTGATGAGGAGAGAGGAAAGTTTTCGACTCTTCTGGCGAGCGGATTTACAGATACGTTTCGCTACTTTTACCCGGATGTGGAAGGCATTTACAGCTGGTGGTCGTACCGCTTCCACGCCAGAGAGAAGAACGCAGGCTGGCGGATTGACTATTTCTGCGTCTCTGACTGCCTCCGGGAGCACCTGAGGGACGCGAAAATCCATACAGAAGTATTTGGATCGGATCATTGCCCGGTAGAGCTGGAAATTGATTTGTAGATATAAGAAAAAACGGAGGGTTGTTATGGCGGATTGTGAATTCAGAATATTGCGGGATGAGGACAGGACTCCGGGGACGAAGATTGGTAAAGACGGCGTACACTTTGGCTATTATGCCGCGGCAGATGAGCCGCCGTCTCTGTTATTGTATAAAAAAGGCACCGAAGAGATCGCGGCCAGGATTGCATTTCCCGAGCCGGTTGTGCCGGGGAATTTTTATTCCATGAAGGTGATCATGGACGCGGACACGTATGAATATAATTTCCTCGATGCGGACGAGGTGGTCACGGATCCTTACGCGAGGGGGATCGCGGGCAGGGATGCGTATGGGAAAATTCCTTCCTTTACGCCGCACGGTCTGCGGGGCAGACTGGTTTCGGAAGACTACGACTGGAGAGGCGACAGCATTCCAAAGCTTCCCTTCCATGACGTGATCATGTATCACCTGCATGTGCGGGGATTTACCATGCACAAAAATTCCGGGGTCGCAAAGAAGGGGACATTTTCCGGACTTGTCGGAAAAATTCCGTATCTGAAATCCCTCGGCATCAATCAGGTAAAGCTGATGCCGGTCTACGAATTTTCAGAGCTTGAGATTCCGGATTATTATTTTGAACGGAAAATTAAGCCTGAGGCGCTTATGCACGCGGACGAAGATGTTAGCGCAGGCGTATCTGTGGAAAAGAATGGAGTTAGCGCAGGCGTATCCGCGGAAAAGGATGGAATTAGCGCAGGCGTATCTGCGGAAAAGAATGGAATTAGCGCAGGTGTATCTGTTGAAAAGAATGACATTCTGGCACATGCTTTTGACAGACCTGAGAGTGAACGCAGGGAGCAAGCTTTCCGAAAGAATTACTGGGGCTACGGACCGGGCTTTTACTTTGCACCGAAGGCATCGTACGCCGCATCGGAGCATGCGGAGACGGAGTTTAAGGATCTGGTCAGAGCGTTTCACAAAAATGGAATGGAGATCATTCTGGAGTTTGCTTTTTCGGAACAGACGGATATCAGCCTCATCTGTGACTGCCTTAGATACTGGGCGGATACGTATCATGTGGACGGCTTCTCCATCGTCGGCCGTGACAATCTTTCCCGGGAGCTTGCCAGATTACCGTTGTTTGGCAGCCGTAAGCTGATCTGCAGCTGGTACCCGGACGGGATGGCCGAGGAGAATGGTAAAACATGCCATCACCGAATCGCGCAGTCCAATGACGGCTTTATGAGTGACGCGCGCCGTTTGCTCAAAGGGGACGCCGGATCTCTGGAGGGCTTTGGCTGGAGAGTCCGAGAGAATCCTTCCGGATGTGCGCAGATCAATTATATCACGAACCATGACGGATTTACCCTGCTGGACATGGTCTCCTACAATATGAAATATAACGACGAAAACGGCGAGATGGGCAGGGACGGCTCTAATGAGAATTTTAGCTGGAACTGCGGGGAAGAAGGACCGACCGGAAAGCGGAAGATCGCGCAGCTTCGGATGAGACAGCGCAAAAACGCGTTCGCGATGATGCTGCTCTCCCAGGGGGCGCCGATGCTGCTGGCCGGCGATGAGTTTGGAAATTCCCAGCAGGGGAACAACAATCCCTGGTGCCACGACAGTGAGCTGACCTGGCTGGACTGGAGCCATACAAAGGCGAACCGGGAGCTGACCGGGTTTGTCAGGCAGCTGATTGCGTTCCGCAAGGCACACCGCATTTTGCATATGGATGCCCAGCCCCAGTGCGTGGACTATCTTTCCAGCGGCTTTCCGGATCTGTCGTATCACAGTGAACGCGCCTGGTATGGGGATCTGCGCAACTCAAATCTGCATATGGGGTGCATGTATTCCGGCCATTACGCCCGGGAAGAAGGCTTTCTCTATATCGCGTGGAATTTCCACTGGGAGCAGCAGCAGCTGGCTCTGCCTCTTTTGCCGGAGGGATGCGGCTGGTACCGCGTGATGGATACCTCCCTTTCGGAGAGCTTTTTATCCGGGCAGGAGCAGGAATTCCTGGATGACTGCAGAGTATTTACGGCGCCGCCCAGATCGGTGGTCATTCTGGAAGGACGAAAGAAACCAGACACAAAAGCCATGGCATGAGTCAGAAATCAAAGAAAATGTAAAACTATGGCATGAATTGGAAATCAGCTTCCTGTATAATTCAAAGTGTAAGGGATGACATGGAAGAAAGGA
>JAJQEO010000010.1 GCA_021201665.1 Lachnospiraceae bacterium
CCGCCGCCGCCGCCGATGCCTGCCCCGCCGTAGCCGAAGCCGTATGCAGTACCGCTGCTGCTCACGGCTTCTGCCGTGCCGCCGCCGGTGGCGGCCACAGTGCCGCCGGTGATGGTGATGTCCGTGCCGCTGCCGCCGGCGGTGGAGCCTCCGCCGCCGATGCCCGCGCCGCCATACACAACAACACTTATGTTACTGCCCTCGGTGGTGGTTGCGCCGCCGCCGTTGGCGGTCACGGTGCCGCCCTCGATGGTGATGTTCGTGCCGCTGCCGGCGGCGGTGGAGCCTCCGCCGCCGCCAATGCCCGCGCCGCCGTAGTTGCCTGCGCCGCCGGTGGCTTTCACCGTGCCGCCGGAGATGGTGATGTTGGAGCCGTCGCTGTCCGCGCCGCCGCCGATGCCTGCGCCGCTGGTGCCGCCGGTGGCGGTGAGGCTGCCGTCGGTGGAGCCGTCGCCATTGGCGCTGGTGATGGTCAAGGTGTTATCGGTGGAGGTCTTTTGCAGGCCCGCATAGCCGGAAGCAGTAGAGGTCAGCACGTTGGTACCGCTGAGGAGGATGGTCACGGCAGAGGTGGTGTTCACCTCCAGAGGGGAGGCGGTACTGCTGGTCACATTTATGCTGCTCAGGGTCAGGGTGATGTCGCCGCTGGCGCTTACCACGATTCTGTCCGCCGTGGTGAAGGTGACCCTATCTATCATGGTGACGGTGTACTCGCCGCCACTGGTAAAGGTCAGCACATTCTCTGCATAGGTGAAGTCCGTCCCCAACTCACCGCCGGTGACGTAGAAGTTGCCGCACTCCGTCCCTTCCCTGCTGTCAGGGAAACCAAGCCGCTGAAATAATCCAGTATCTCCCACAGCTCCCCGATATTCGACACCTGCTCCTGCTCATCCTCAGTCAGCTCGTCATAATAAATATCGCAGATGTCCGACGCCTGTGTATAGACATCATTCTGTTCTTCCACATCCATTTGGGCGATTTCGTCCACGCCCGGCAGCTCGTCGATCAGTGCCTCCACTTCGCAGATCGCGCAGGTGTCCGCGTCATTGCCATGGTCGCAGAGCGTCGCTGCGGTACTTCCGAGGAGCAGGGCGGCTGTTTCCGTTTCAGTTTCTGTCTCCGCTTCCGTCCCGGTCTCCTGATGCGTCTCGGATTCTGTCTCACTGGAGATCCCGTCCGTCTCCGCCGATACCTCTTCCGTTTCAGCCTCTGTCCCGGACTCCGCTGCTGTCTCTGATTCCTCGGCCTGTGCGGCTTCTGTTTCAATTTCTGCCGCGGCCATAGTCTCTGTTTCCGTCTCTGCCGTCGTTGCATCTGTTTCAGCTTCGGCTTCTGTATTTGTCGTTTCTGCCGCAGCTTCCGTTTCTGAGTGATCTGTTTCCGCCGCAGTCTCCGTCTCTGACGTCTCCGCCTCCAACTGAGTTGCTTCCGTCGAAGCTTCCGTCTCTGTCTTTGTAGCTTCCGCCTGCGTTTCTCCTGTATCGGCCGTCTCCGCAGCCCCCGTCTCCTCCGATGCAGCCACCGCCTCACTTGCAGCCTCCGTAGTCGCCACTGCAGCGACCGTGCCCGCATCCTCCTGCGCAAAGACAGCATCAGGAATCATCCCGGCAATCAGGCAAACTGCCAGCAGCACACTTAAGCTCTTCCTGATACGATTTTTCAACGTTTTTACTTTCCTCCTCATAATCGACTCCTTCCTGGCAGCATAGCTGCCCCAATATATCTATACACTCTGTTTATAATCTCCATACCACTTTCTGTATCTTATTCCAAGCATACCATTTTTTCCCTTTTTAATGGAACCATTCGTGCTGTCAATCCCGGCCATCCGTGCCAAAATACCAAAAATGATTCTGCGTAACTTAAACTGTTTCAAAAGTCACTTTCGAAATGCGTGAGAGTGTTCCTGTCCCAAATCAGGCCTTAAATCATCTCAATCCGGCACCTGTGTACCTTATCCTTGCGGCTGTACCCGATTCCGACCAGAATAATCCTGCCGGTCGTTTTGGGCTGCTCGCCGAGCTTCCCCTGAAACTTCAGGGCATAGTTCTTGTCCTTGATCTGCTGCAGCGCGGTCTCAGGGGAGTCATCGACTTTCAGCTCGATGATAATGCCATCATCCGACCGGTTATGCGGATAAAAGATGTAGTCTACATAACCGATACCAGCCTGATCTTCTCGTTCTATATTATACTTATTTCTCGCTGCAATATAGGCAAGCTTCACACTGCCGGAAAGCTCAGCCTCGTCATTATAAGCTTTTAGCGGAGACTCCGTGGTATGGACAATAGCCAGTACCTTTCCGACCGTTTCCTCATCCCCGTCATACGTCGCCTGCAGGATGCGTGCGGACTCCTTTTCCAGCTCGCGCATATAGCTGTATTTCGGCTCTGTCCGTATGATTTTGTCAAATTCGAGTTCAAGTTCTTTGTTTGGTATACGCACAGAATCATCATAGTAATTCAGATATCCGTATACGACCATGGCGGACAGAATTTCATCCCGTTTTTCAAGAACGGGAGCTGTAGTGGCATATTCGGATATATCTGCTTCCACCGTCTCACCTGCAACCAGCAGCATCACCGCCTCCCGCACGCCATCCACGTCATCCAGCACATAATCTTTCAGCTCATCATACTCCCCTGCTTTCGCCCAGTAATTATTGAGCTCGTCGCGAGTGAGGGCACGTACAACCGAATTCGGGTTATATATGCTGCTTCCGTCTTTTCTTTGATATCCATCATACCATCTGGCCAGCTCTTCCCGTGAGAATTCCGGTCTGATGTGATTTTTCAGATAGCGTTGATACAATTCATCTACTTCTTCGTTGGTAAATCCGAAGTATTCGTCATACATACTGCTATTCGCCATATTATGTTCGTCGAAATGATTCATCGTGTCGCTGGCAGAGTATTTCTTGATCGGAAGGACGCCGGTCAGATACGCCAGCTCGACATATGCCCTTCCCTTCGTGATATCCCCAAGGAAAGCAGTATATTTGCCTCTGTCTTCTTCTGTAAAGTATTTCCTGTGAAATACATAGTCCCATTCGTCAAATATCATCAGGAACTTTTCGTTCTTGTATGCCAGCGAGACAATGCGCAGGGTAGCTCCCAGGGAATCCCTTTCCCGAATCTTCGCTTCTGGATATGCTTCTTTTAAATCATCCAACAGGCGCATCTTAATTGTATCAATATATTCCTTATACGAACTGCATTCCGATACGTCCTTACTAAAATCAATGTAAATCAGATTATGCTGATTCAAATGTTTTCCATAATCCTGATTTCCGGCTACCTTAAGATGCGAAAACACTTCTGCACTGTCTGCGCCTTTTCCAAAGAAAGAGCCAATCATCGCAGCCACTACGGATTTCCCAAATCTCCGCGGTCTGGTGACAGAAATATAGTTTCGTCCCTGCTCTAACAATGTAATCATTTCTGATAACATCTCTGTCTTATCCACAAAATATGGCTTCTCAGTCTCGCCTTTATATAATTCAAGAACATCTTCCGGGTTCAGATAATACCCCATTTCCCGCACCTCCCCATTTTACCGGATTCGCCTGACCGAATTCGCCTGACAATATACGAATTTACGCTTCTATACCTGTAGATTACTATGATATTTACGACAATTCAACCAGATTTCCATTTTCCCGCTGACCAGCCATCAGTCGCTTTGGGGCGGAAGATATCTAGAAATCGTCCTCGGCGTTTTTGTTTTACTATACCACGAAAAAACGGCTGTTTCCATCCTTTTTTTGCAAAAGAAAAAGCAGCCTCGCAGCTGCTGTTCCTGTTTCATTTTTTTAATAATGTTGTGTCCGAATGGTGCTTTGTCCAGATGGCACTGTGCCTGAATGACGTTCTCTTTTTCGCCATCATTTTTATCCTTTTCTTCTTCCAAATCCTTCCGCGAATATGATCTTGTTCAGTACAAAGAACACGACCATTGACACGCCGCCGTTAAGGACAATTGTGACGATGTTATAGATCGCCGCCGGAACCAGATAGCCTGCCACTCCGACCCATACACTGTTGATGGAGTTTACGACCAGCGTAATCACGACCCAGCCCAGGAAATAGATCGGGATCTGCAGAACAAGCGGCCCCTTACTCCGGAAGGTGACGTTCCGCTGCAGTGGGAAGTTGATGCATTCTCCCAGAAAGCTGGATACCAGGTAGGCAAAAAGGTACGCCAGCCCTCCGTCCTCGACTGCGTAGCCGATCACATTAAAAGTAAAGGTGACGCCGAACAGGCTGCCCTGTATGGACGGCCAGCCCCAGCCAATGTTTTTGTAAGCCGCAAAAAGGGCCGGCAGAAACATCAGCATAAGGTATTTCGCAAATGTCACAACATAGCTGAAGAGGATAAACAGTCCGCCCTCGCGGAACCACTGGGCGATTTTGGGATGTTTTTCTGTGTAGGTCAGCCAGTGACTTTTTACTGCTTCCATAGATGCTGCTCCTTTCTTGTTTTTTCTGATTCTTTTTGATTCTTTTTGATTCTTTCCTGTTTCTTTCTGTTTTTCAATGCAGTTATAATTCGCCCTTAATGATTACAGAAAAATATTTCTGTGCGCGATCAGCGAATTCCCTTTTTGCAGAAATCGTATCGGGTCCGGCGCAGGTCTGACTACCATTTCACCTTTTTATTCCAAGCTTCCCGGCATAGGCCTTGTTCAGCTTCCGATTTTTGAAAAAGCCCCCTATGATCATGCCCAGTCCGCGGAAGAAATGCCCATTCACTGCTGTGACCATTCCTTCAGCCATCCGGATGCTGACCATTCCGCCTGTCATTTTGGCTACGCTGCGGAATGGCATATTGTAAATGAAAAGCACGTTCAGATCCGGCTTGCCCGCCTGCTCGCTTTTTTCTTTTTTGTTCTTCAGAATTTTGCAGATTCCGCGAGCCAGCGGGTTTCTGGCGGTGCTCATCTGGCAGATGGCGTCGTTGAGCGTCAGTTTTCCGTCGGATACTGACCAGCGATCCTCCGGAATCTCGCCGCCAAACATGGCCGCAAATTCTTCATCGCTCACATTCTGAATCTGACCGCTGCAGTAGCTCGAAAGCCGGCCGGCCGCAGCCGCCTCTTCATACGGCAGCCGTTTTGTCGTCCCTTTTACGAAAAGGCTGCCTGTAAGCCGAATATCCTCTGCGTTCGCTCCGATCATGATCTGATAGTCTGCGCCCTCGATGTCCCAGCGGTTCGTTCGTGTATTCCAGAAGCGGAACGCCTTGTCGTCGAGCGGGATGCTCACGCGGCGGCTTTCTCCGGCTTTCAGGAAGACCTTACGGAAGCCCTTCAGCTCTCTGGCAGGGCGGAAGATGCGGCTGTCCCTGCAGCCGATATAGAGCTGCGCAACCTCCGCGCCGTCACGTGCGCCGGTATTTGTCAGGGTAAAACGGACTTCCCTGTCTGATTCTGAAATTTTCAGATCCGAGTACGCAAAGGTCGTATAGGAAAGGCCGTAGCCAAACGGATAGCGAACCGGCTTTTGGGCGGTTGCGTAGTAGCGATAACCGACAAAAATGCCTTCCCGGTACTCGCTGTTTCTCTTTTTGGCAGGAAAATAGTTGTACGCCGGTGTGTCTTCGTAAGATACCGGATAGGTTTCGTTCAGCTTCCCGGAAGGATTCACCTTTCCTGTCAGCACGTCCAGTGTCGCACCGGCGCCTGCCTGGCCGCCGAGGTATGTGTGTACGATGGCCTGGCACTGGCTTTCCCACGGCATCTCAATCGCGGAGCCGCCGCTTAAGACGCCGATCACCGGCTTTCCAGTCTTTGCAAGGATTTCCAACAGTGCAGTCTGATTTTCCGGAATCCGCATATGCCGCCGGTCAATTCCTTCCGACTCGCTGACCTCGTCGAGGCCAAAGAAGTAAAGAATCTGGTCTGCCTGGGAAGCAAGAGCGGCCGCTTCCTGCTCCAGCTTCTCATCCCGGCCGCTGTTCCGCCGATAGCCCTGCGCAAAGCCGGTGTAATGCATTCGCATGCGCTCATTGTCCTGTGTCAGACCGTCTCTTTCTTCTTCCTGTACCTCAGCCGAAACAGGACTTTTTGCAGGACCTACTGTTGCTTCTTTGCCAGCGGACTTCTCTGCTGCAGAATGGTTCGCCTGAGCCGCCTGAGCCGCTTCTATCAGCTCCAGAATCGTCTCCACCTTTGTGCTGTTGACACTTGAAGAACCTGCACCCTGATAGCGGGCCTCTCTGGCAAAATCGCCGATGATTACGGTCTTTTTCTGCAGATCGAGGGGAAGAATGTTTCCTTCGTTTTTCAGAAGGACAATGCTCTCCTGCGCCGCGCGGCGGGCGAGGGCATGGTGTTCGTGTACCTTTATTCCATAGCTGGCGGCTTTGTCCATGTTTCCGTCAGTTTGCGCGGCTGATCCGGGCTTTCCTGTCGATCTGGATCCTGATTTTTTCGAATCTGTCACTACGTTTTCCGCGTCTGTCTTTCCGCAGGCGCCAGGTTTCGTTTTTTTCAAATCAGCCGTTTCGATCTCCACATCCGCCTTTCCACTAGTGTCGAATGCGGCTTCTTTATTATCCGCGAGTTTCCTGGCTTCTCCCACAGACATTTTCTCCGCAGAAGCCTTGGCTGCCGGCTTTTCGGCCTTAGCCGCAGACATCCTCTTCTGGTTCCCCTTCAGCTTCAGCACCGCCTCCAAAAGCCGCCCCACGCATTCGTCGATCTCGTCCATAGAAATGCGCCCGTCTTTGTATGCCTGGATCAGGCTCCGTGCAGAATCGTATCCGGGATTGGGCATCTCCAGATTGGAACCGGCACGGACGCCCTCTACGTGGTCGTTTGAGCCGCCCCAGTCTGTGATAACTATACCATCATAGCCCCAGGCGTCCCGCAGGATGTCCTTCAGAAGATGGGGGTTTTCATTTGCATAGGTGCCGTTTACTTCATTGTAGCTTGTCATCAGAGCCATCGGTTTCGCCTCGGTGACCGCGATCTCAAACCCGGTGAGATAGATCTCCCGGAGCGTCCGCTCGTCGACCACGGCATTCATCGCCATGCGCCGCTCCTCCTGGCTGTTGACAGCGAAATGCTTGGGACAGGCGGATACGCCCTGGCTCTGGATCCCTTTTACGTATCCGGCGGCCATTTTCCCCGCCAGGTAAGGATCCTCTGAAAAATATTCAAAATTGCGGCCGCACAGCGGGCTGCGCTTGATGTTCAGGCCGGGGCCAAGGAGGAAATCAACCCCGAGTGCCTGCGCTTCCTCACCAAGCGCCATGCCCACCAGCTCAGCCAGTGCTTCATCCCAGCTGTTCGCGACTGTCGCCGCGCTCGGGAAGCAGGTCGCCGGAACCGATGGATTCAGTCCCAGATGATCGCCTGCTCCCTCCTGGCGGCGGACGCCGCTCGGACCGTCCGAACAGGTCGCGGACGGAATGCCGAGCCGCGGGATATCATGCGTTTCCCATTCATTCTTGCCCTCCAGAAGAGCCGCCTTCTCCTCGAGCGTCAGTTTTTTCAGCAGGTCTTTGATTTTTTTCGAGTTACTCATACACATTTCGTCCTTTTCGTATCATATGTCCGTACCCGCACAGCGAGTATAGACGCAGGCGATGTTCCGATTTTCGAAGAAAATCGAGAACGGTACCGCGCCCCTCGCCGGGTTTTGCCCCCAATCTTTGATTGTGGAGCGTGGTATGTCCACAATCGAAGATTGGGGATGTGGGCATCCCGACCGGATCTGCATCTTTTCCAGGTGCAGGCGCCCTGCCCGCCAGCGCATTTTCGGCTGCTTCGGCAGACCGCCTTCATCCATAAATGCTTTCTATATTTTTCGCGGCCACTAATTTTTCAGGGTCAATTTTTCGCGTCCTTTTTGCGCCGCTTTCCATAATCGACCGCCATGGCTGCCGCCGCTCCGACTGTCAGTGCCGCGAATACCGCGATCAGCACTCTCAGCAGTGTCTCCCACCAGGTTGCCACGCGGATGATTTCCGAAGTGGAGGATACCCCGTTCATGGAGCTGCTGTAGTTTGCCATCACATACAGGATGCGGTGGCAGGCCTCGCGGATCTGGTTGGCAAAGGTCGCGCTCGTCTTATACTCAGCCAACGCATCCTCGGAGCCGGTGCCCAGGAACAGGTCGGTCCCGTTCATGTAGCCGTCGTCGTAGACCATATAGAGTGCGCCGTTTCCGGAGGCCATATCGGTCAGCACGATGCCGTCGAATCCAAATTCGTCCCGGAGAATCCCGTTTATCAGAGCGTCGGAGGCGCTTACCCAGAGGCAGCCCACACGGTTAAACCCGCTCATCACAGCGTGTGCGTTCCCCTTCGACGGTGATACCGCGTATTCAAACGCCTTCAGATAGATTTCGCGGGCGCTCTGCTCGTTCAGCCAGATGCAGATGCCGTTGCGGTTGTCCTCCTCATCGTTGAATGCCATGTGCTTTACATAAGGAATGACGCCCTTGTTCTGGATTGCCACAATCTCCGCCTCGGCAGCCACGCCTGTCAGGTATGGATCCTCAGAGAAATATTCATGCGCTCTGCCGCCGAATGCGGTGCGGTGAATGTTGATGCCCGGCAGATACATTCCCTCGCAGCCGGCGTCCCGGGCGTCCTCCGCCAGCGCATCGCCGATCTTCGCGATCAGATCCAGGTTAAAGGTAGAAGCCCAGATTCCCTCGCTTGGGAAGGAAAGGTTTTCGTTGCTGCTCACCACGCCGGTCGGGCCGTCATTCGCGGTGGTCGCCGGAAGACCGATGGAGGAAATGCCGCTCGTACCGTAGACTGCGTTCGTCACCAGAAGCGACTGCTCCTCGTAGGTCATCTGATCCAGCAGCGTATCCCAGCGCTCATCGTCGTAGGAAATTTCTTCCTCGTCCGTCGAGCGGAGCATGATCAGGGAGAAACCGTTGTCCGCCCCGTAGGTCGGCATTTCGGCATCCTCATCCTCGACGATTTCCTTGTTGCTGGCCAGGTCCGCCAGCATCGTCTCATCCGAAGCGCTGAATACAATCGCTTCCTCGGGCCAGGTGCCGGTCCAGTTGCTGCGCGAGACATAGGTTACTTCATTGTCACCGCTTCCATCGTAAGTATTCATGTCGGCAAAGTCAAGCTGATTCGTGATTTCATTTCCCGTCTCCGCGGATACCGCGTAGGTCGTCGTATCCAGGGTAATGTCCTCTCCCACGAGGGAGGCAAACTCCGCATTTCCGTCCGCGTCCATTCCGTCCGCCGTGGTCATGCCCTTAGCCGCCAGAATGTTGTTCAGCGCGTCGTGTGCGCAGGTGCCGACTGCCAGATAATAATCGCCCTCTTCCAGAATGTAAGTCTTGTAACCATAAGAGTCATAGGTCTTGAAATTATCTTTTTCAACCGTCACAGTTACAGTCTCGGACTCTCCCGGAGCCAAAATCTCGGTTTTCGCAAATCCGACAAGCTCTACGGATGCCTTCTCAATGCCGGTGCTGATATCATAATCTGTATACGGCTTCTGCAGATAAACCTGGACGACCTCTTTGCCGGAATACGTATCCCCGGTATTGGTGACAGTCACCGTTATTTCATAGTCGCCGTCGTCCGTCTCGGTCACGCTGTAATCGCTGTATTCAAAGGTCGTGTAGGACAGGCCGTAGCCGAAGGAATACGCCACCACCGAGGAGTAATCATACTCACCCGCGTTGTCTGTACCGAGCACAACATCCTCGTATCTCGTCTCGTAGTACCGGTAT
Source organism: Lachnospiraceae bacterium (assembly GCA_021201665.1). GTDB lineage: Bacteria > Bacillota > Clostridia > Lachnospirales > Lachnospiraceae > Choladousia. The sequence goes on from JAJQEO010000010.1 coordinate 9,714, forward strand.
CCTACATAAATGCCCTCCACATATACACCATAATACTGCTGCGTGCTGTTCAGGCCAAGCTCCTCATAATCGGAATAGCTGCTGGAAAATGTGCCGGTGTCGTTCAGAATCCAGGAGGCCATTGCCGGTGAAGAAAAATTATCTTTTACATATGTATCGGAAAGCTTTCCGGATGGCGTCACGTTTCCGACCAGCACGTCCGCCACGGCGTTGATTCCGGTGATGCCGGTGTTGCCGATCCACATGCAGGCGTCCACGTCAATCGTCTCGTCGCTGCCATCCAGAAACGCGGTCTGGAACGCAAGCGCGGTATTCAGAAGAACAACGATCTTGTCAATCTCGCCATTCTGCTTCATGGTCGTGAGCTCCTGCAGGATCTCCTGCTCTTCCTCGGAAATGGAAAGGTAGCTGCCGTCAATTCCGTCACTGCCGGTCGCGGAGATGTCCGCGCCCTCGCCGCTCAGCCGCCCGATCACCACAATCGCCGTGCCGCCGGTCTCCACGATAGAATCCTTCGCTTCATCTGTGTAAAGCTCCCACGGAAGCGCATTCACCTTATAGACCATGGCCCGCGCCTTCCGGTCGTAGGTCTGTGCCGTCTCATAGGTGGTGCTTGTCGCGTTTTCATCTGTCTCGTAGAAATTCCACAGAGTTTCATTTACTTCCAGCCCGACTCCCTCGAGAGCCGTCTTCAGGTCGTCATATTTATCAGCGTCGATTTTTCCGGAACCGGTCGCGCCGTAATTGAGATTGGCCGAAGTCTGCAGTACGCAGCTCACACTGTCCCCGGAGGAAAGCGGGAGGGCGTTGTTTTCATTTTTCAAAAGCACCAGGCCCTCGGCCTCGGCCTCCTCGCAGACCTCTTTCGCGTATGCAGCTACTTCTTCTGTAGAATCATAGTCCGATGGGAAGTAATCGGAGTCGCTCTCCTCATCTCCATTATCCACCGTTGCGTAGGATGTAGTGCCCAGTGCATTATTGATTACGCTCGCGTTCGCTTCCGCTGCCTCATACACAACGCCGAACACGATCACCAGGCTCAGAAAGCTGACCGCCAGTCTCCGCCAGAGACGGGCGTACACAATCTTTTCTTTTTGTAAAATCGCGGATACCAGCATCAGCAAAAATCCCAGTCCCCCGATGACGATCGTAAGAACGACCGTCGTCGATATGGCAGAGCCGTCAATTGCCGCAATCAGATTGGCAAAATAATTGACTTCCGTGACGATGTACTCCAGCAAAGCCCAGAGTCCCAGCATTGCCAGCAGGTATCTGCCAAGCTTGTATTCGAAGACCAGAAGCAACAGCGAGCCTGCCAGACAGATCGCAAACAGCGCAATCACCTTCTGGGAGAGCGTCGGTGTGAATTCACTGACGCCCCCAGACAGATACAGCAGGAGTGCCGCCAGATAGCAGACGCAGGCGGCGATATTCAGAAAGAAGGACAGGCCATGCTTCCTTTCTTTCCAGTTTTTCACAAAATCGTTCATAAGTCCCACCCTTCTTTCAAAAATATTTATTATTCTTCAATGTTCTCCGGATAATCGATGATCGTCACCTCTGTGCCGGTGTAAATGTACATGCAGTCTACGATCGGCGCCGCAGCATACATGGTTCCGCCGGAGCCTTTGATGTTGTTGTTGACCACCAGGCTGATCATGTTATAGCCTTCATAAAGCGTCACGCCTGTCGCAGCCACATAATCCGTAAAGTCGCGTTTGCCGTACTCGTTTTCCTCGATCAGGTCATATGCATCCGTAATGGAAAGTTCAAAATCATAGTCGTCGATGTTTGCGCCGCTCTCATCCATAACCTCGACGAGCAGCTCGTCGCCGGTGACCTCCAGCGGATCATATTCCGCAGACAGCCGGAAGACGATTGTAACGTCGCTGACCTCTTCGGCCGCTTCCAGTTCAAAATCCACAGACGCGTTATTGTAATACAGCCATCCGACATAATAGCCGTTGCTGGCCGTGCCGTTTTCCGTGTTATCTTCCATAATCAGGTTGAGTCCGCTGCTCTCTCCGGAATAGCCTCTGCCCGGCTTTCCTTCCAGGTAGGTATATTCCGCCTCGAGCGTGTAGATCGTTCTCCACTTTGCGTACAGATCCTTGCTCTCCGTGCAACGCGCCTCAAACTCATAGGCGATGGTGCACTCCTCATCCTCGTACCAGCCGTCAAATACGTGATTCTCCCAGACCGGCTCCTCCGGCTCGTCGATCCATTTGTTTGACTCAAAAGTAATTGTCTCGTAAACATCATCTTCCTCGCCATTGTTCAGGTGGAAGACCGCGGTCAGCTCCTCCGACGCATCTTCGGACGCGTACGCTGTCGTTGCGAAGGAACCCGGGCCGCTTAAGCAGACCGCTGCGGCAAGCATGACGGCCGCTGTCATCTTTGCTGTTTTTTTACACCTCATAATTTACCTCCTGCTCTCTGTTTTTCATGCTATATCTGTCCTGAATAGTTACGTTTTTTCTTCTGATTTGCCCAGAAGCATCTGCTCCGGCAGTTTGTATGTACTCTGTCTGTGAGACCAGGCCGGAGGCTGAAATACGCCTCCAGCCCGTCTGTTTATCGGTTACCTGTTCCTTTTCATTTTACGTTCATCCACTGAACCCATCTCACATAAGATGTTCTTTGATTCGGGTTCATGTAAGGGATTCTATCTCCCGCACCGGGCGGGTTTATTCTTTCCCCATCACTCGCTGATCACAATCGTGCCGCTGTAGGTGTAGTACTCGCTGGAGGCCATGCTTCCGCCCCACTCGTTGGCGGTTTCTGAGGTCACCTCAATCTGCAGTGTGAAGTCCACCGAGCCGCTCTTGGTCGGCGTGCCGGTGATGTAGCCGTTCTCGCCCACCGTCAGACCATAGGACTCCAGGTCGCCTTCCAGAAGGGTGTAGGTTACCGCCGTGTAGGCCGTCTCTTCGCTGACCTTAAAGGTATCCGATGTGATCGCGGTGCGATATTCCTCACCGACGATTGCCGCATCCAGAGCATCCGCGCTCGAGGATACATAGAATGCGCTGTTTACGGTCAGTGTCTCTGTCGTTGTGAGACCCTCTACCAGCTCCGGTGTTACCCAGCCGTCGATCGTGCAGCTCACTGTGAAGGTGTAGGTGCCTGCCTCAGAAGGCGTACCGCTTAAGATACCGTCGGAGGATAATGTCACGCCCTCCGGAAGCTCGCCTTCTGTAATCTCATAGACTGCCGTGGATTCGCCAAGTTCTTCCTCTGTCAGTCCGAGATCCGCCTCTAAAGCCTCTCCCTGTGTCGTTTCGCTGTCTGTCGATGTCAGAGTCGTCAGGACAAACCCATTCCGGACGTCATTACTCTTGGCATCTGCGTACAGGATCAGCGCCGCTGTCTCACGCAGGTAATAATACTGAGTGCTGCTCTCCACTCCGTCTATGGTAATGTTGCCCATTCCGTCCCGCAGCGAGCCGTCCCACTCGCCTAACACATTCGGGACAGAGGATCCCAGCGGAAGCGGAATCACATGTGCGCGCAGCATGGTTTCCATAGTTGTGCAGTTCGATACGCCTGAGTAGCCGTCTGTGATGAAGAAGCCGTCCCAGCCCCATTCATCTGCCACCAGGCTGACTGTGACCTGATTGTTCATGCTCATCGGAGTGCCGCAGAATCTCGCGAAGCCGGTCATTGCCGCGCTCGCGCCGCCTTCCTGCATCGCCATCTGGAATACCTTGAGGTAAATCTGGCGGGCCGCCTGCTCCGATACCCATACGTTATTGTTCATGCCATCACGGCAGGTCTCCATGTCATTGAAAGCAAAGTGCTTGATGTAGCAGGTCACGCCCTTGGATTCCATACCGGAAACAAGCGCTGCCGCGATATAACCGCCCTGGATACCATCCTGGGACAGATACTCCGCGTTACGTCCGGAGAACGGAGAACGATGCGTGTTCATTTCTTTTCCGCCGTAGCCGCTCCAGCCATTGAGCACCTCAATGTTGCCGCGCAGCAGGCCGACTTTGTTTGCCAGATCGGTGTTCCAGGTCGCCGACAGTGTCGGAGAGTCTACCCAGAGGAACGTGCCGCCTGCGGTTCTTACATCGTTATAAGAGTCTGCCTGTGTGGAGGAAATCTTGCCGATCGTCTCGAGCGCGGTCGTCGTCCACATGCTGTTCTGGCGCTCGACCAGAGTCTTCAGTTCATCGACCGTCAGCTGATTCATAAACTCGTCCCACTCGGCGCTGAATCCACTCTCGGTCGTATCGTCATAAAGCTCAATCCCCATCATATCCGCCAGGGTAATTGCATAAACACCATTTTCATCGGTCACGCCGGTTCCCTGCGTCCAGGTGGACGGAATGCTGTCGACATACCATGCGTCTTCTTCCGTGTCATCTGCGCTGAAATCATTCCAGTACTCCCAGTTCTCAATCACCTCTTCATTTAAGGTCAGGTCTCCTGATGTCGGGCCTTCCGGCTTGTAGGTCAGGATGTTTGATCTGGAAAGAAGGATTTCCTCTGACTCGCCGTCTGCGGAGTAAGCAGATGTGCGCAGAGAGTTGTACACCGTATTGTGGTCTTCATCTGTAGATGCTGTATACTCGTCAATCTCATCCGAGAAAAGCGCGGTCGCCAGATTGTCGCTGTAGTCATCAAGCTGCAGGGCAACTGTGCTGTCCAGGGTAAATCTCACTTCGTCGTACGCGTCGGTCGTATCTTCCAGATCGGTCGCCACGTCATAGTGGGAGGTGTTCATGGCACGAATGACATACTCACCGGCCTCAAGCTCATATCCAAGGTTCTCATTTCCGTTCGCGTCGTTGTAGTCGAAGGAAGAGAAATCCTGTACATTTACCTTTACGTATACGGTCTGGCTTTCGCCCGGAGCGAGCTCGTCAGTCTTTTCATAGCCGGAGAGTACCACATAGGATTTCTCCAGGCAGGAGCTGTCGCTGTACGGAGCGGTCACATAGATCTCTACTACCTCTTTGCCTGCCACGCTGCCGGTATTGGTTACCGTCACCGGGATGTAAAGGGTCTTCACTTCTGCCGGGCTGCCTTCGCTGGAGGCAAACAGCTCTTCCAGGTTGGATTCGGTCAGAGAGAAATCACTCACCGTTCCGTCATTGCCGGTCGCATAGAGCGCGTCGGTGTCAATGTTAAAGCTGAACGTTGTGTAGGAAAGTCCGTAGCCAAATGCGAAGGTCACGTTCTGCTCCCACCAGTCGTTCGCTTCCGCCGCCGCATCCTCTTCGCTGTAGCCTTCTGCGATCAGCGACTGATAATACTCATAGTAGTAGGTCTCCCAGTAGCTGTAGCCGAGGTAAATATCCTCCTCGTAATCTACGCCGTAGTAGCCTTCCTGCTCATGGGTTCCCCATTCAATGTCATCTTTGGAAACCACATTCCCGTCTTCATCCTCATAGTAATACATGTTCTCGCTGCCCACCTGCACGCCGTAACCGAAATTCGACCAGGTCGGGTCAGCCGTGAAGTCGGTGTTCCACTCATCAACCAGCTTGCCGGATGGGTTTACTTCACCCGCGAGGATTTCGCCGACTGACATATGGCCGGTTTCGCCCGGACGTCCCATCAGCAGGATCGCGTTGATATTTTCATCCTCACGCAGGTTGTACATTTCCATCGCGTTCGCTGTGTTCAGCACGACGATTACCTTGTCAAAATGCTCCTCCACGTACTGGATCAGATCCTCCTCACTCTCGGTGAGCTCCAGATAGTGCTTGTACTCTGTCTCAGAGGTCTCATCATAGACACACTCAGAAACCGTATCTGAATAGGTGCCGCGGAACAGTGCCTCATGCTCCCAGCCGGCGTCCTCTCCGAGATAATCATTGTCTTCGACCTCATCGATGATCGTATCGGCGTCCGCGCCTTCTCCGGCGTTTCTGGAAATCACGATGATTGCCGCTTCGTTATAGAGAGAAAGGGAATCCTCCACCGCCGCTGTGAATTCCGTCACCTCATTGCCAATGTTGTCCGCTCCTCCGAGGTCGGAATAAAAATCTGCCAGGACTCCGTTTACCTTAAATCCTGCTCCGGTCAGACTGTCATAGATCGCGCCGCGCTCGCTGACGCCGGCCGCGTTTCCTACCGAGTTGGTATTTTCCGTCGCGCCGACCAGCTCCGCGGAGCTAATGCCGAATACACTGACATATTCGCTTCCGGTCAGCGGGAGCGTCCCGTCATTCTTCAGCAGGACGTTGCCCTCCTCCGCGACCTCCAGGTTCAGCTCACCGGCCGCTTCCAGGGCCTCATCCAGAGAAGTAAAATCCGAATAGTATTTGCCTCCCAGCGTTCCGGCGGAAACCTGAATGGATGAAAGCGAAGTTGCAATCATGGTGGCGGAAAGTAAGATCCCCGACCCTTTTCTCAGCATTCTGGACAGCTTCGTGCTCTGTTTCTTCATTGAAAATGTTCCTCCTTTCGTTGTGTGCCGTTTCCGGAAAACCCGGCAGCCTCTTTCCCTCGTTCCTCCTTTCCGGTGCCGTTCTCTCCTTCACAGGCAACATTACCTTTTAAATGCTGAGAGGAGTATAACAAAATTCATCTTTTTTTCACGTTTCCTTCACAAACGGTCCGATTTTTGCACAAACGGTTGGAGAGTCTGTGCTTTTTCACAATTTTGGGCGGCGGTTTTTGTGCAAAATTCCAAAACAACTGTGAAGCGTAACCACTGATAAGTGCACACTCTAAGACAGGCCCGGGGAAAATCCCCGGACCTGTCCTGTTTGCTTAATAATGTCCAATTTTCTTCTGCGCTTTATGATTCCCTCCCCTGCATGGGTATCAGGATCTTCAGATCAAACCAGTGATCCTTCACCGCAATATTGACCGCGCCGCCGTATTTTTTTACCGTATGCCGGATGCTCTTAATCCCATAGCCGTGAAATCCCTTGTTTTCTTCCTTCGTGGTCGCCGGGACGCCGCCGCTCATATCCAGCTCTCCCTCAAAATAATTCTCAAATCGCATGATCAGAAAATTCTTCTGCGAAAAAATCGCCACATGAATCAGCCGCTTCTCCGGATCCTCTACCTTCACCTCGTACTCAATCGCGTTATCCAGCGCATTTCCGAGGATACTGGAAAGATCCATCACATCCATAAAATTAAGAAGTGATCCATCCGCCACGCAGTTCAGCACGATCTGATATTTCTGACAGGTAATAGTCTTGCCGGTCAGGATCGTGTCCAGTACCTTATTTCCCGTCTTATTCTGCGCCTCAAACTGGCGGATCTCCTCTTCCATCCCCTCCAGATATTCCTCCCGCTTCTGCGGATCCGGCTCCATGCGCAGCAGCTCAATCTGATGCTTCAGATCATGATATTTATAATGCACCAGCTCAATACTTTCCTTTGACTGCTGATATTGCTGATACTGGCTCTCCAGAATGCCCTCCATGATCTTCAGCTCCTCACGGTCGTGCATCTCGCAGCGCATGACATAATGCGCATACATCATCGCCAGACCGCCCAGATCCATCATGGTGCGAAGCGTCGCCACAGACTCCCCCGACCCCGAGGTGAAAGGCGTCACAAGCGGAAAATAATTGGGAATGTAGCTGATATTGCTGACAAAAAAGGTCAGCAAAGCGATAAACACCGCCGTTCCGACATCCTTCACATGGATTTCCAGTACCGTTCCGTCTTTGTGCCAGCGGTGAAGCAGCCACCAGTAAAACAGATCAATGGAGATACAAAAAAGGAAGAAGAGCGGAAGGCCTCCCACAGTGGAAAGATTCTGGTAAAAGTAAAAGCAGTACACCTGCCAGGTCAGGGAGGTGACAAATTCTGCCAGGACAAAAGCCTGCAGAGCGCAGTAACAAGCCTCCCACCAGCTGACCCGGCAGGAGCTAAACAAATATAGTACCATCAGGCCTGCCGCCGCTGACATAAAAAGAATCCACAGATAGTATACTTTAATGCTGCCTGTCAGCATCAGCAGCAGACACTGCAGCCCAAGCGCAGCCGCGCATGCAGCCGCCAGCTTCACACCCCGGAAACGTCTCGGGAGCAGAAAAAGGAAGATCATGCACGCGCCCCACTGGGCGATCGCCGTATAAAGTCTCGGTATATCCGGTAATTCATTGGAAATTATAGTCGTCATCGTATTTTCTCCCCCGTCCACGGTAGTGTCTCTGATCCGATTGCTCCAGTAGTTCGTCAGCGCCTCCATAAACTGGTTCTTCACATGCCGCTGTCATTCCCGCGCCCTTATCTCAGGTCGCTCCAGTAGTTCGTCAGAGCCTCCATGAACAGATTTCTCCGCGCCCGGCTGAGCATCAGCTCCTCGCCCTTCACTACCGCGCAGCCATCCTTCACGCTGTCCACGTGTGCCAGATTGATCAGGTAGCCTTTGTTTCCCCGGAAAAAATCATACGGCGTCAGGCTCTCCTCGATCTCCTTCATCGTCCCCGCGCCCTCATAGACACCGGAATTGGTGTGATAAATCAGCGTGTGTCCCTGACTCTCCACATAATAAATATCACCCGCGTCAATGCGGAGGACGCCTCCGCGGATATTCACCACGACATGATTCGACTGCCGGTGCTTCATGCGCCCGATCGCCCGGCCCAGCCGCTCGGAAAAAGCAAAATACGTGACCGGCTTTACGACATAGTCCAGCGCGTCCACCGCATAGCCGCGCAGCGCATACTGCCGCATGTTCGTAATAAAAATAATCACGACCTCCGAATCCTGCTTCCGGATCTCCTCCGCGGCCGCCATGCCGTCCATGAACCGCATCTGCACATCCATCAGGACAATGTCGAACTGTGCCTTATAATTCTCCACAATCTCGTCCCCGTCCGTATAGCGGGTAATGGCAAAATTCTCCTGCTTCTCCGTTTCATAGCGGTGCAGATACTCCGTCAGCTGCTGCGCAAACGGCGCCTCATCCTCCACAATCGCAACCCGAATCACGTACCTTCGCCCCCTTTATCTGCACGTTTTCTTTCCGAAAAGTTACAAACCAGCTGCCATTCTTCGCTATTCTTCCGGCGCGTAGTCTTCTTTCTCACACACGACCTTGCACTTTTTCTTAAAGCAGGCGATACCGTACTTGTAAATGGTACGATATCCCATCCGTTTCAGTTCGCGTGTATAATCCATTCGTTCGATCTGAGCCATCGCGTCCTCACATCCGGCGGTGAGCCGCGCGTGATCGGCATATTTAAACTCGATGATCATGCCGATGTCTTCCTTTTCGATCTCGACCTTTACATCACAGTATCCGTCGCCGGTATCGGCGTTCGTCTTTGCTTTCCAGCCGTCGATGTTAGCCAGAATCCCGATCATAAGACCATGATAAAGGATTTCCTTTTTATCCTTTTGGGTAGTGGAATCGCGAACTGTTATTGAATCATAAAGGTAAGAGGTCAGTAATTTTTGCGTATTCGCCGCGTCACCGGTCTTCAAAGCCTCACAAAAGGCCTCAAACCGCTGGCTGTTCTTCCTGACCATGCTGTTAAAATACGCAGTGATCTGCCTGGTGAAAATCCTGCGGATCTCCTTATTCGGAATCACGAGCTGATAAATATTATCTTCATCCGCCTCACTGATCTGACTGGCAGGATCTTCATCCCTCTCCCCGCGCCGGGTTAAATATCCCGTCGCGAACAACACGCTCCACAGGTTGTTAATCGAATCGTAAAGCTGATTATAAGTCAGGTCCTCATAGATTTCTTTTTCAATCGTCTCGCCCGCCACCAGTGCCTCGATTTCGCTCTTCGTCTGCTCATTGCCGGCCTTTTCGATTAAGCGGCGCACGGCATCGTTTCCGCTCGTGTTAGACCAGTAATCCCTTGGCCGTGCATCCGGGCTTACAATCAGATCATAGCAATAACTGATCACATCCCATGGGCAGTAGACATCCATCTTGCCGAAATGGTATCCGTCATACCACTCTTTTATGGCATTATATTTTTCTTCGAATCCATAATAGCTGAGGAGTTTCCTCACTTCTGCATCAGTAAAGCCAAAATATTCATCAAATCGAACCGTCGCGATTGAAAAAACAGTGAGATTATTCAATCCTGTAAAAATACTCTCTTTTGCGATTCTAAGGCATCCGGTAAGCACGGCAAAATATAAATTATCATTTGTCTTCAGCGCCTGGTCAAACATACTGCGGATCAGATCTGCCATTTTTTTGTAATATCCCCGCTCATTTGCCTGTGCCAGCGGAACATCATACTCATCAATCAGAATCACCACTTTTTTTCCATAATGCTTCCGCAGCAGCATGGAAAGTGTCTGCAGGCTGCTCTTCAGAACGTCCCCGGACATCGAATATACCGTTTCGCCAGATGGATCGGATGTAATCAGCTGCCGGTACCTGTTTTTCTCATTTTCCGAGAGCCGGTCACTTTCTGACAGAAATTCAAACCGGGAGGCCTCGTTTCCCATCACCTTGCACATCTGGGAGCACGCATCATCATAGTTCTCTCCGCCCACACTTTTCAAACTGATCGATATAACAGGAAATTTCCCCATATAGGCATCGCACAGGGGCTTCTCCCGGGAAACCGCAAGTCCGTCAAATAAAGATTTGTCACAGCCAATTTCCAGGAACGCCTTCAGCATACTCATAGTCAGGGATTTGCCAAACCGGCGCGGACGCGTAAACAGATTCACCTTTCCCCATGCGCAAAGCAAATCCCTGATCATCGCCGTTTTATCTACATAATAAAAATTTTCCGTACGAATTTCCACAAAATCTTCAATTCCAACAGGGAGCTTCTTTTTCATACTGATATTTTCCATGATTCAAACGCTCCTTTCCTGTATCAGACACCAAATTTATCAGCTGCTCGTTAACTTACGAAGTTCGCTCCCGCAAGCGCGGCGAACTTCTTGTAAGTTATATTATACATAAATTTGAGCGTAAAGCAACAGGAGCCAAACGCCAAAAAACTTTCGGAATTAAAAAAAGCCCATATTTTCCGATCAAAGCAAAGATCAGGTATGAAGTTCTTCTATTTCGATCGCCCGGCCAGAATGATACTGTGCTGGAGCAGTTTCTAATTTATTTCTAAATGATTTAATTTGAAATATTCCCATTTTATTATCTCCCCAACTCAATCCGTTATTTCTTCCCAGACTTTAATATAACCTGTTAAGGTTGCCATTTTCCTTAAATTATACCGCTTAAATCGGTACTTTAAATGCGAACATTACCGCTTTAATTTGTATAGAATATAGCGAGAGGTGAATTTATGAACGAAGAGTATATCAGAAATCGTATTTCCAGCCTGCGAACAAAGAAAAATGTATCTGAATATAAGATGAGCCTTGACCTCGGACACAGCAAAAGTTATATTCAAAGCATTTCCTCTGGCAGATCTTTGCCATCCATGCCAGAGTTTCTTTCAATATGTGAATATTTAGGCGTAACTCCCGAAGAGTTTTTTAACGAAAAAGCAGAAGAAGCATCCTTAATTCATGAACTCACAAATGAAGCTCAGCTAATGGAAAGAGACGACTTGATTGCTCTCATTTCAGTTGCAAAACGCTTGAATGCAAAAAATCAGGTGGTAAAAAACTCCACCCGTTAATTTTTGCACCTTACCTTTTGTTTTGATTTTTTCGATATTCTGGCTGATTTGATTTGTTATTCGTCTAAAAACCATCATTGCCTACAGTCTCTGTGAAAAAAATCAGCCAATAATCTTCCAGGAAAACCCACCTGTCCAGAATCAAATTACTCCCTTAGAAAACGTTTTAAAAAGCAAGATGTTGTTTTCGCTACTTTCGTTTTCTCTTTTATACACTTCGGATTTTCTACATTCTTTATGTTTTTTGTTTATTAATAATGTTGACTTATTTTTATTTATATGATATTCTGTTGACCATACATAAAATACATTATTTAGTCCCAGTGACAAAATGTCAGAAAGGAGGATCCTGATGAAAACGGATACTTTTGACAATATTGACAAAAGCACCGTTACAGAAGATAAAACGAAAGAGGCCCTGGAAAATGACGGACTTCCAAAGGGAATTCACACCGAGGCACAGCTATGGGACGAGATTCTAAAAAAGGAAGTTCTGGAAATGCCCTTCCTTCTCCTCCCGGTAATCGCGGAGGCTCATGGGAAGCACTATCCCGCCGGCACAAAGATCACACCTGTCGGCACCGAATATTCCGTAGAGCGAGTTGTCACAAAGGATATTTCTTCTATTCGATCAGATGCCACCATTCGGATAGAATCGCAGCTTTTTCACTTTGAATGCGAGAGCAACACAGGTACAAAAATTGTAAAACGCGTGTTCGAATATGATTCTCAGGCCTCACTTACCTACGCCGAAAAGGGAACAAATACAGCATCCTGGCAGCTGAATTTTCCATATTCCACGGTTTTCTTTCTTGAACCGCATACGCGTATCTCTGACCATCTTTCCTGCGAGCTCCGTCTGCCGGTTTATTCCGCGGACACACGAGTTACAGAAATGAAAAGCATTGATTACGCCGTCCCGGCTATAAAAGTACAGAGCTATACTCTACAGGAAATTCGCGAAAAACAGCTTTTGCTCCTGATTCCTTTCACTCCGATTCGGTTCAGAAAACGGATGACCAAAAACACCAGAAAAGAGCAAAATTATGACCTAGATTCTGCAAAGTTGGAATTGACAAACTTCTTTCATGAGATTATAATGGTTTTAGATGAAGCAACGCTGGCGGGAGCGATCTGTGAAGTTGACCGAAAAGATATCCTGGCATTATTAAGAAAAGCTATGATTCGTGTTTTTCACAAAGACTTATTTTTACTGGAGGTGATAAACCATATGACAGCACCTGTTTTAGAGCTTGAGCGAGAAACCATCGTAAGACTGCAAAAAGAAATTGATGTCTTAAGATCCGAACGAGGCGTCGAAAAATCCAAAATGGATGCCGAAAAATCCAGAATGGATGCTGAAAAATCCAGAATGGATGCCGAAAAATCCAGAATGGATGCCGAAAAATCCAGAATGGATGCCGAAATGGATGCCTTAAGATCCGAGAGAGATGCTCTGAAATCCCAAAACATGGCTCTGATGACGGAGGTTGAATCATTAAGAGCTCCCAAAGGTCCATTTCGAAGCTGGAGAAAACGTTTAAAGCGCAATTATTGATAAATCGATCAGAATAAGCCCAGGCATACCATGAGCCCGGGCTTATTGTTTGCTTAATGTTGCCCAAACGCCAGATCTTGTGCATACCCGCCATCCATTCTTACAGGCACGTAATCTTCCTTCACATGCACTGCCTTACGCCTTTTCTTAAAGCAGGCCTCGTGTTTTACGTGAGAATGCGGAACGGCCTCTCATCAGATCATTATCGATATCAAAAATTCATTATTCCAACTGACTTCTTGACAATATCTTAGCATAGGAATAAATTTAGGCTATATTTAATGAAAGGATATCTTCTTTTTCTCGCTCCTGCTCCACCACAATTACAACTGCAGCAGATGCAAGGATGCGGCGGGGATGAAGCTGCCGCAGGACCGAAACTGCCGCAGCATAGATTATAGAAGAATCGGGCTAGCGTATCAATGAATCAAACCACACAGGCAGCACCCCTGATCCTCGGCCTGCTGCAGGAAAAAACAATTGCATCGGATTCGGAGCATGCGTCCGCGTTCGACCTTTCTATATGGAAAGCATCGGACCTGTCACTTTACAAGCTACACCAAAATCAAGGCGCAGTTTCGGGACTTTTCTACGAAGGAAGTGGCGCTGAAAAAAGTAGTGCTAAAAGTGCTTTATGGACAGAGAATGGCGGCCTTTTCTATGACCCAAAGGCGCTCGCTGCGTCCTTTCTGGAAAATCCAGAAGCTCTGGAAAAACAGTTTGCCGTGCTTTGTCTGGATGCCTTTTTTCAAAAATACGGAGGCGACAGTCCAAAGGCAGGGTTGTGTTTTTCCGGCGGCCATGGCGGGCATAGTGGAGAACACGGTGCAGGATCAGAAAAAGGCACTGCAGCGAAACAAGAAGCTGCCGCACTTTCCCGCCGCGATACGATCGATTACCGCACCCTTTTACGCCGCTTTTGTGTGCCCAGAGAGGAAGCGATCCCGGATCCGGATTCTTTTGACTACGCTCCTTATCTGTACGGACAGATGTATTCCGGGCAATATTCTGATGCCCCGGCAGCCACCTCCGACATGCGGCTCTGCCTGATCGAGCCGCTGGAATACAGCGAAGTCAACCGGCTGGATGAACTGGCGATTGCGATTGATACCTCCAGCTCCTGCTCCGGAGCGCTTGTGCAGCGTTTTCTGGAGGAAACGTGGAGCATCCTGCGGCAAAGAGAAAATTTCTTTTCGCGTATGCGTCTGCATCTGATCCAGTGCGACTCGATGATACAGGAGCACCGGATTTTCACCAGCGCAGAGGAATGGGAGGCAGCACTTGGCAGCCTGAAAATACAGGGTTATGGAAGCACAGATTTCCGCCCGGTCTTCGAGCTGCTCGAAGACCAGATTGCGAAAAAAGAAATCCACACGCTCCGGGCACTGCTGTATTTTACAGATGGAGACGGGATTTACCCCCGCAAAGCACCGCCGTATGAGACCGCTTTCGTCTTTGTGAATCAGGAATCAATCAAGGGGAAGGTGCCAGACTGGGCGCATTGTATTGTGCTCGATGATATCTGAGTGCCGGGTGCACTTGTATTGTGCCCGGTGATTTCTGAGTGCCGGGCGCACTTGTATTGTGCCCGGTGATTTCTGAATGCCGGGAATCCGTGTCGTAATTCCATACGCATTCTGCGCATTTTACACAAGCCTTTACGATGCGGTCTGCCAGCTCACAATATCATTTTGTTCTGTCTGCGCATCATAGAAATAACGCTATATCAGCTGAATCTTTAAGTCAAATATCCGTGCAAGCTATGTCATAAGGTGTCGGCTTGCCGACGGATCTACGCTTCGCTCCGGTCGGCACTTAACGAGTGCCACTGGCACTCAGTGCCCTTATGACTCCGGCTACCTGGCTCGTTGCTTCGCGGGAATAACAGTTCCAAGAGACAGCTCAGAACCTGGTTTGCTGCCAGTGCCAAACTCAATCGCACATAATTAATTTACGGAGACGATACCATCATGAATATCCAGGAAGCACGCACAGAAATCATCCGCACAATCCGCGCCTATACGGCGAAAAAAGAGGACAGGACTCCCATCATCCCTTCTCTGAAACAGCGGCCGCTGCTTTTGATCGGACCGCCGGGCATCGGCAAGACAGCAATTATGGAACAGGCCGCCAGAGAATGCCGGGTGGGCTTTGTTTCGTATACAATGACGCACCACACCCGTCAGAGTGCGCTCGGCCTCCCTTATATCGAGCGGCGCAGCTTTAACGGGGAAGAATACGCAGTCACAGAATATACAATGAGTGAAATTATCGCCAGTGTTTACCGCTGCATGGAGGAAACCGGTGTCTCTAACGGGCTTCTGTTTCTCGATGAGATCAACTGCGTCTCTGAGACACTTGCTCCCGCCATGCTGCAGTTTTTGCAAAATAAGACGTTCGGAAGCCACCGGCTGCCGGATGGCTGGGTGCTCGCTGCTGCCGGAAACCCGCCAGAATACAACAAATCCGTACACGAGTTTGACATTGCTACTCTCGACCGTCTGAAATATATCCCAGTCGAGGCAGACTACGAAGCCTGGCGCTCTTATGCGCTCGGGGAGGCCATCCACGGCGCGATCCTCGTTTATCTGGATACGCATCCCGGCCAGTTTTATATTCTGAAGCAGACCTACGCAAGCCGCGCATTTGCGACCGCACGCGGATGGGAGGATCTCTCCTGCATATTGAAAGAATACGAAGCCCTCGGTTTTCCGGTCGATGCAAAGCTCGTGGTTCAATATCTGCAGGATCAGGAGCTCGCGGAGGATTTCTCTTATTTTTACCAGCTGTACCATTCAAAAGAACAGCATCTGCCGATAGCGCAGATGCTCACTGGAGACAATCAGGCAGCCGCAGCCTGCCAGAAACTGTTTTTGGAAAGTCCTTTCGAAGAGCAAATTTACCTGGTCCATCTGATGCTTTCCTGCATCAACGAAAAGCTGGATAGCTGGCGCGCGGCCAACCGGCGGAAAGCGCGGTTTCAGGACGCGGCTGAACGGCTGATGCGGTTCTGGAAGCAGCAGAGTATGCAGAAGAATCCGCCACAGAGTTTGCAACTCGGTTTACAGAAAGAAACATCACAGGGTTTGCAGCCAGATGTACAGAGGAAGGCATCCCTGAATACTCAGTCCACACAGAAAATCATCGACGCATTTCTGGAAAAAGAGCGTGGAATTCTCAAAATACGACGGGATCACGGCCTTTCCCCCGATTCTGAACTGGAGGAAATGCAGCATGCACTTTCCGCCGTACAGCGTATGGGATATCGGCTGCGCGAAGAAGAAACAAAACAGAAAGCAGCTTCTGCGGCAATAGATCGGCAAACAAGCAGCCTGAAAACAACACCATACCGGAACACAGCCGAAGATTTTCTGCGGCAGGGCTGCATGGAGGAACTCCGGCAGATAGAAAGCGATTGCGCGGAAATTGCCAAGCAGATTCTGGAAATGCTAAAGTACGGTATTCAGACCATCCTTCCAGCGGAATCGAATCACTTAGATCATTCAGATAATTCCAGAAAGTCGGGCAAGCCACAAAATACAGGCTCTCCTGAAAGCGCCGCGCTGATTTTTTTCTTAAGTTCCCTTAAGCAAAATCCGCTCGCGGATATGTTTTTCAGAGAATATCCGAATAACCCCTGCGCACCTTACTGGGAATGGCTGGATTTTTCAGCGCGGGAAAAGGCAATCAGGAAGATGCTCACCGGCTCCAGCTGAATCAAGCACTTCTGAAGGAAACAATAACAACTGGTTACCTTCAATAACTACCATCCATAATACTGACTTTTACTGATGAATTCATGATATAGTAAAAGCATCAGCAAACCAATAAAACTTACAAATGATCTGCCTGTCAGGAAAAACAACGTCAAATGATCGAAACATTTCAGCGAATCAAAATATTACGAGGGTTCCTTAAGGAGGCTAAATGTCTCAATCGCATACAAAGGCAGATTCAAAAGCCACTCCTGTTTTCGGTAATCCGACATGGATGTGCGCACGGAAATCTCCGGATGATATTTTTCAAAATAGGATCGCAGACTTTTCGCGCGCAGATTCTCCTCCGCTTTCACCTCCAGCGGAATCACCCGCTCTCCGTTATCGACAATAAAATCAATCTCACAGGTACCGCGGTCATTCGTATAATAGTAAATATTCAGATCCTCCTGTGTTTTCAGCTGCTGCAGTACAAACTGTTCTGTCAATGCTCCTTTGAATTCTTTAAAAAGGTCATTGCCGTCCAGAAGCACGCCCTGTTTAAGGCCAACCATACAGGAGAGCAGGCCTACATCCACCAGAAACAGTTTAAAGGCTTTTAAATCCTCATACGCTTTCAGGGGCAGTCCGGGCGCATTGACCCGGTTTACTTTGTGTACCAGTCCGCAGTCTGTCATCCACAGGATCGCCGTCTCATAATCCTTCGCCCTGGCTCCCTCCCGCAGCAGGCCATAAATAAACTTACGGTTTTCTTTTGCAAGCTGAGATGGGATGCTGTTCCAGACCATGCGGATTCTCGGGACAATCTCATTTGGGGCGTGTTTGGAAAAATCCTGCTCATAGTCTGAGAGGATCTGCCGCTGCACGCTCCGCACTTCACTAAGATCTCCATTTTTCGCAAATCGGGACACTGCCTCCGGCATACCGCCGACAAAATAATACTGCTTCAGAGCGTCAATATATACATTTTTGAATGCGGTAATCATCTCAAAGTCCTGCTTTTCCAGCAGTCTGGCATATTGTTCTTTGCCAGCAGCCATCAAAAACTCGCGAAAGGACAATGGCCCAAGGCGCAGGAAATCCACCTTGCCGACCGGAAAAGAGGTCCCCTCGTGCAGGGCAATTCCCAATAAAGACCCGGCACACACGATCTGATACTGCGGTGCGTCCTCATAAAAATATTTCAGGCTCGACAACGCCCTGGGAATTTCCTGCACCTCATCAAAAATCAGGAGTGTCTTATCCGGATCAATCTTTTTTTCCGCATAAATCTCCAGTCCCATGATCAGGCGTTCTATATTCAGATCTGCGGAAAACAGTGCCTCCATCCTGCTGTTTCGGTCAAAATTAATATAAACCACATCTTCATATTCTGTCCGCGCAAACTCCTTCATCAGCCATGTTTTTCCAACCTGTCTGGCTCCTTCTATAATCAGCGGCTTACGATACTCGCTGTCCTTCCACTTTTTCAGATTTTCAATTGCAAAACGATACATTCAGATCCTCCTCATATACAAAAACCGGCTCATTCCTGTCATCCGCTGCATCTGGTTTCTGTATAGTATATCGCGCTTCAACATATTTTACAACGTAATTTTGTGAGGATTAACATTTTTTCATAGGAAAAAGTGATGAGAAGACTATTCAGACGCTGATCACACTCTTTTTTTGATTCCTTTTCAAAATTAGCTTCGAACTGCCCGAAGATCTGATCATAAGTGTATTTTGGTTTTTTCGGCACTTTTATTTTGAGTTTTTCGGCTTGTTAACTTGTCTTACTCAGCAGGGTACAGATGATCACATGAATGGTGCCCACACTGACCCCGGCTGTCAGGGCGATGCCCTGCACCATGACCGTAAAAGGATCGGAGCCAAGATCCGTCAGTAAAAAGAGGCTGACTCCCAGATGGGCTACTGTCAACCCCAGAAAAAGTGCAATCAGTGCTTCGCACCAGCCTGCCAGGCTGCGTCCGGATGTATCCTTTGAAAACTGAGCCATAAAAGAAGGCCTCCTCCATGTCAGATGATTTTTAAAATCATAACATGGGGAAGGCATTTTTGTCTATCCGTTTCTTTTTGCTGTTTTCTGTTTTCGCAGCCGTGCCGCTGTTGTTTTCACTGCAGTTTTCAATCTTTTGGTTCGAACCTGAAAACGCTTTAATATTCCTCTTCCGGGATCAATTTCAGCACCGCCGTGCTCTGGTAGGTCATGGCTTCATCATGCACAAAGGCCACTGTGCTGTGTGCCGGAGCGTGCAGGGTGCTGCGGACGGTTCCAAGGTAGGGATCATAAATGCGGGCGAGCAGCTGCCCCTCGTCCACTTCCTCTCCAGGCTGCACAAGTGCCTCAAAAAATCCGGAATCCTCCGCGCGGACAGGGACAAAATCGCGGCTTTCTATCACACGGGAATGATATCCGGAATAGCCGCGGTAGCGGATGATTCCCTGTTTTTCCATAAAGCTAAGGATTGCCTCTTCGGCCTGTTTGGCGCTGACCCGGTCGACGCGCTGGGTGTTGGTCGTGTAGATGGAAAACGCGTGGGTCTCCCAGATCTGCCAGTTATAGTTCAGGGTCGTGGTGTCAAAGGGGCGCGGCTCGTGCAGGACGATGTAGGGCAGGCCAAACTGCTGCGCGAGCGCGACGTTCTCAAAGCCGGTCTTCATCATACGCACATGCGGTACAAAGGCTCCCGGCATATAAAAAGAAGCAAACTGCACGCCAAACTGGTAGTCCTGGATCGCCTCAAAAACGCCCGCCGCGATGCGCTGCGTTGTCTCGCCCTGGTCGTAGCCGGGAAACATGCGGTTGATATCCGTATTGTCAATGGTCCAGAAACGCTTTTTGATATTCATGGAATAGGGATTCACGCAGGGAATCACCAGAATCTGTTTCCCCGGCAGGATGCGCCCGCGCTCTTCCAGCTCCATGAGCTTGCGGATGAGCCTCGAGCAGGCATAAAGCTGCTGATTTTCGTTGCCGCGCATGCTCCCGACGATGCAGATGGACGGCTCTCCGCTGCCAAAGGTAAAGCCGGTCACGCGGAAGTCGTCGCGGTAAAGTGCTTTTATCTCAAATAAAACGGTCCGTTTCATGTCTTGCTCCTTGTGTTTATCCATTCATCAAATTCATTTTATTCATCATTTTACTACTGCCGTTCTCATTCCCTGCAGCGCTCACTGATTTTTCCTCAGAATCCGCGCGATCAGCGAGCCCTCGTCTACGACCGGATACTCGCGCACGGTAAAGAGCCAGCCGTCCACCGGGGCGGTGACACGGCCAATCAGGGTGCCGCGCAGCGGATCGACGATCTGTCCGATCTCGTCCCCTGCTTTAAGCATGCTGCCGTGGGAGCGTGTTTTGATGAAAATACCGGAAACCGGCGCGTTCAGAAAGGTGACGTCCTCCGGATCGCGGGAGATCACGGGCGTCCGCACTTCCTCCACCGGGCCGTCCCAGATGCCCATCTCCTTCATCAGGCGGAAAATGCCGTCGGTAAGCTGAATTCCATATTCCCGGGTGATGCGCATGCCAACGCCCATCTCTACCACGAGCGTCGGCGTATTCCGGCTGTTCAGGCTGAAGGCAAGCGTAGATTCCAGCACCGTGCTCGTGCCATGCACCCAGATAAAGTCCACATTGGCCAGCTTCGCCCAAGGCATCAGCCAATCTTCATGCAGCTCGTTGATGCGGATCTGCGGAATCTCGGTCAGATAAATATTGCTGGCGTGGATATCGAGGCAGAGATCCGAGCCTTTGAGGTCGCGGATGATCTCTGAGGCCAGGTATTCATTCATATCTCCGTCTGAATTCCCCGGAAAAATCCGGTTCATGTCCAGGTCAAAAGCCGGAATGCCCCGGGTCACAGAGTCGATGCCGAACGGATTCAGCGCCGGGTAGATATCGACCGTCCCCTTTAAATACTCCGGATGTTCCTCAATCCGGCGCGAAACCTCGTAGCAGACATACTGCCCTTCCAGCTCGTCGCCGTGGATACCGGTGACAATGCTGATCCGCTTCGGAC
The DNA here is from genome assembly GCA_021201665.1 of Lachnospiraceae bacterium. Classification (GTDB taxonomy): domain Bacteria; phylum Bacillota; class Clostridia; order Lachnospirales; family Lachnospiraceae; genus Choladousia. Next base: position 30,559 of record JAJQEO010000010.1, read on the forward strand.
AGGTGAGCCTGTCAGAATCGGGCTGAATGCGGTTTTTGCGAATGCACAGCACCTCATCCACCGGCATGTTGGTTTTTGCTATTGTCTGTATCATATTTTACTGCCTTTCTTTTCATACAGCGTGTCTTTTTCTTTATGTTTGATCGTTTCTACAGTCTCAGGGGCTGTCACAAAGTCAAAGCCCCATTGCTTCCTTCACCCGCACCGCCACCGTCTGCGTCTGCTTTGTGCGCCCCACAAAAACACCCTGGCTGACGATACAGTCATGGTAGTCGCGTCCGGAGGAGATTTTGATGTGCTGATCATCCACGATCAGATTGTTGGTCGGGTCGATCGCGTACCAGCGGCTGCCGTCGCACACCTCGACCCAGGCATGGCTTAAGCCCTCGCCAATGAGCATGCCGACCACATAACGGCAGGGTATCCGGTGGATCCGGCAAAGAGAGAGCAGGATGTGCGCGTAGTCCTGGCAGACGCCCTTTCCGAGCGCCATCGCCTCCTCCGCCGTGGTGTGCACGTTCGTAACGCCCTTGACGTAAGAGAAATTCTCGTAGAGCGTGTGCATCATCGTTACCGCTAATTCCAACGTGGGCGTCATGTTTGTTCGCGTATCCTCATTTGCAACAGGATCCACGTCGTTTTCTGACACAATGGCAGTATTATCTCCGGCCTTCCCTGACGCAGGTTCAGTACATTCTCCGGCATTCCCTGATGCAGGCTCAGTATTATCTGGGGTGATCTCCTTAGAAACTGCAGCAGCTCTGCACGCTTCCTCGTATTTTCCCGCCGCCCCCTCAAACCGCTTCGCAAATTCCAGGATCGCCGGCCCCGGCCGGGTGTAGTCGGTCTGATATTTAAAGAGACCGATCTGATGCTCCTCCTTCGCCGGAAGGTATTCCGCCAGGCCGGTGCGCGCCTGTCCCCGGACGCGGGCGAAAAAACGGTCGTGTTTGCCCTTCGTATAGCCGTAAATGCTGTAGTTGCCAAAGGAGTCTTCATCGGTTGACAAAAACTCCTTCGGATATACCTCCACATCGAGTCGATTAATCAATTGTCGTTCGTCTGTCTGAGGAATGCATTTCAGAGTAAACCGATGCTCCTCCACAGGCGGTTCAAAGTCCAGATGCATGTCGTACTCAAAGAGCAGATCCTTCATCCGCTAATCCTCCCAGTACCTGTTGTTTTTTGCCGATTCCTTCGATCAGTCATTCGGTAAGCACTTCCCTTTATATTTGGATGCGCAAGGAGTGCCAAACGCACTCCATTGCATGCAGGCTTTTCATTCCTGGCCTTCCAGCAGCCTTTCCGTTTTCTGTACGATCGCCAGATAGTCGATCCGCGGCTCTTCCACCAGCTGGCTCAGGTCGTCGAGGTAAGTCTGCCGGTATTTCAGGCAGGTGCGCCAGATCCGGCCGGAGAGGCGGTCGACCTCCCGCTTCATCTCCTCGCGGGACATCCGAAGCCGCGCGTACAGGTCGAGGCGCTCCACGCGCTTGCCGACCTTGATGATATTGCGGACATTTTCACTGTCGATTTCATCATCCACAATGCCCCAGAAGGCAAGAATATCATCGAGCACACGCTGCAGCTCAATCAGCGGCGACGGAGAAATCCGCGCTTTGTTCATCTCATACATCGCCAGCTGAATGTAGGAAATCGTATCACTGCCGATCTCCTCGCGCAGCACGATGCAGTTGTCATACGCGCGAGTCAGGTTGGAATAGATCGAGTTCGGATCCTCCGGGTCAAAGCAGTATCGGGCGACAAAATCCTCCCCGGATGTATAGATATTCGGAATTTCGAGCTTTTTGCAGAACCCGTCCAGGCTGCCCAGCTCGTCCATGTCAATCATGGAGTCAAAGCTTTCCGCAAATAATTTGATCGTCGTATAGACGCGCTCGCTGTACCGCCCAAGCCAGAACAGGCGGTCTGTGTTTTCTACCGAGATAATACCCATGTGTCTTTAAATCCTCCTCCCTGAGATGAGTTGACGATGAACGAATCCGGGTTGCGTGAGAATCGGGTCAGGCCGCTCTTCCACACCAGCGGCTCGTCCGCCATCAGCACAAAGGCACGCAGATCGGCCTTGCGCGGCACGCATTCCCCGTTCTCAAAAATATCGATATCCAGGAAATCGATGACCTCCTGCGCGATAAAACGCCGCGGCTCCCGCTTCAGAAGCGCGATAAAGTCTTCCTTTTCCTGCTTCGTCATCTTATTGCCGAACTGGACACCGTAGCCGCCGGCCTCCGCGACATCCTTGAGCACCAGGTCGTCAAAATGCTCCAGCACGTAGTCCATATCTTCCTTATATAAAGGCAGGTAGGTCGGCGCGTTGTGCAGAATCGGCTCCTCGCCGAGATAATACTTGATCATCTTCGGTACGAAATAATAAATGCCCTTGTCATCCGCGACGCCGTTGCCCGGCGCATTCAAAAGCGCGACATTGCCCTTGCGGAAAATATCGTACAGATGGGGAATCCCGATCAGCGATCCCTCATAGAAATTCATCGGATCCAGATATTCGTCCGAAATGCGGCGGTACACCGCGCCGACCGGCTCCTTGCGCCCGGAATAATCTTTAAAATACAGGTGATCATTTTCCACCAGAAGCTCGCTGCCGGTGACCAGATGCGCCCCCGTCTTTTCTGCCAGATAGGAGTGCTCAAAATACGCGGAATTGTAGCGGCCGGGCGTCAGGATGACCGTGTGCCCTCCCGTATTGACATGATCCATCGTCCGGCGCAGCAGCTGGGCGTAGTTTCGATTATCCTCAATGTGTGTTTTCTGGAAGGTGGACGGACTGCTCCTGCGGCACAGCTCCCGCGCAATCATCGGATACGAAGCGCCCGAGGGCACGCGCAGGTTGTCCTCCAGTATGTACCATTCCTTATCCTTGCCCTGCACCAGATCGATACCCGCGATGTGCGCGTACACGCCCTTCGGCGGCATCACACCCTCGCACTGCGCCAGATAGCCGCTGGATGCGTAGATAAACTCCTCCGGCACGATTTTATCGCGGATAATTTTCTTTTCACTGTAAATATCCTTGATAAACAGGTTCAGCGCCGACACACGCTGCTTTAAACCCTTTTCCAGATAAGCAAACTCCTCCGCCTCAATCACACGCGGAATCGCGTCAAACGGAAACAGCTGCTCCTTGAATACATTGTTTTTGTAAATACCGAACTTCACACCGTAGCGGGCCAGCAGCTCGTTGACCGTGTCCGTATGGCGGTATAAATCCATTTCCTGCATTGATTGCATAAATACCCTCCTCTTCCCCTGTCCGATTTTTTTGAAGGGTTTGCACGCCGCCGTTCATGCGCATAAGAAAAGGCGCAATGCCAGTATGCAAAACGCCTTTGTTTCAAATATCATACACCGAAACCGCCGCTTCCGTCAACATTTTTTTGGGGCAATTTCTTCCAAACAAGAAAAAATAAAAAATGAACTTTCAATGACAATTGTTTTAAAATGTGTTACAATCATGTTAATTATACGGTCAAATATCTGTTAAGATTTGATGAATTAAAGATTTAATAAAGAAGGGTACACGCATGGATATCGAGTTTCTCCGGGAATTTCTGGTTTTAAGCAAAACCTGCAGCTTTCAGGAAGCGAGTGAAAAGCTTTACATCACAAATTCGACGCTGTCGAAGCATATTCAGAAGATGGAGGCTGAACTGGGACATTCCCTGTTTGAGCGTTCTACGCGCAGGGTCGCGCTGACCAATGCAGGCAAAATCCTGCAGGATAAAGGAGAACAGATTCTTTCCCTCTATGATGAGGGGCTGATGCAGATCAATGCAGAGACAGCAAAGGCAACCAACACTCTGTCCATCGCGTTTGCCGGCTCCCTGTTCCGTTTTGGTGTACTCGATACGATTCTCGCTTTTAAGGACGCACATCCGGATATTAATGTCCAGCTCACGGAGCTGGATGAGCCGCCGCAGAAGTCTGTTTTTATCGAAAAACAGGCAGAGTTTATTTTTGCGGGAGATCTGAACCGCATGTCAAAGGAAGTCCTCCGCTATCCTTTCCGGAAGGAGGAGCTGGTTCTGCTCGTATCTGACCAGAATCCACTCGCCCAGAGAACATCCATGAAATTGCCGGAGCTCGCCAATGAACCCCTGATGCTTCCCTATAAGGATTTTTTGCAGAGCATTTTTCTCAAAGCATGTGCGGACGCAGACTTCACTCCCAACATCAGGCTCTGTACACAGAGTCCGCAGACTACGTTTCAGCTGGTTGCAAACAACTACGCCAGCGCGATTTTTCCACGCGACTGCCTGAAAGGCCACAGCGGCGGGGAAGCTCTGCACGCCATCAGCATTACGCCGGTCATTACCTTTGAGATTTACATGCTGTATCTGGACGGCCGTTCCTTTTCACAGGCCGGAAAGCTGTTTTATGATTATGTCTGCGGGGAAGCTTCAGAAGCTGTCTTATGATTATGTCCGCAGGGAATGCTTCGAAAGCTGTCTTATGATTATGTCTGCTGGAATGCTTCGAAAGCTGTCTTATGATTATGTCTGCTGGAATGCTTCGAAAGCAGTTTTATGAATTAGCCTTCCTCTAATCTGAACGCAATTTCTTCTATTGCAGTGTTTTCCGAACTTATTCTGCGGAAACCTGCAATATTTTTTTCGTTCTGGAAATAGAAGCAATCGTTCTTATCCTTCCGGAATACCTGCAATATTTTTTCATTTCTGCAAAATCTGCTGTATATTCCGCCTGATTCTGGCAATCCTATAGTAAACGCCAAAAGTTATTTGTCGTTTCCTGATAACAGTACCGCGCGGCAGCCATGATTGCCGTCCGCGGCATTCCGTGGAGAATCAACCGGGTGAGAGCTGCCTTTTATATGCGCAGGGCCGGGAAAGGCATTTTGCGGCTACAGCCGCCCCCGGCCCGATCTCTCAGTCCGTCGCGTACAGTAATTTCTCGTGCGCAGCCACGCAAAGAAAGAACGAGGTGAATGGATCATGAATCGAAGAACGTGGAAAGAATTTATTACAAACCGAAGCACCATCTGGACTCTGAGCCTGTGTCTGGTCGGCGCGATTGTACTTGGAGGCATGGCTGCGGTAAACAAATCCCGGAACAATGACAATGCTTCCGGCGAGACAGAGCTCGGCCAGATTGCCTATCTTGAAGAAGAAGTGGATGACGGAGACGCGGAGGGCAGCATCATCTCGTCCGACGAAGAGGATCGTCTGGACGATGAAGAGAATGACCTGTCTGGTGAGGACAATCCTTCGGGCAGCACTGATTCCACCTCCGAGGAGGTCTCAGGCTCTGCTCTGAGTGAAAATACATCAGCAAATTCTTCTGCCGCGGCAGACAGCACGGACATGTCCGGTGATTCTGCGACGGCAGACAATACCGGGGCAGCTGGTGATTCCACCATGGCAGACAGTTCCGGCATGACAGATGCTTCCACCACGGCAGACAGCTCTGACGAGGCAGGTGCTTCCGCCACAACAGGCAGTTCAGGAGCAGCTGATAATTCTACTGCAGCGGATGCCGGTACTGTGTCCTCTGAAAACTCAGCCGATGAAAGTAATGATACGGTCAGCGACGCTGGTGCGGAATCTGCTTCGGATGCAGATGGCTCCGCAAACGAAAATGCAGATGCGGACAGCAATTCGGATGATAACACCTCCGCCGACAGCGAAGAAGCTTCTTCTGCCAGCATTATCTCCGAACAGGCGCTGATTGAAGCCGGTGTCAGCTTCACGGCTGAGGACGCTCTGCTCTGGCCCTCGGCCGGAACCGTGATCATTGATTACAGCATGGACAAAAGTGTATATTTCTCCACGCTGAACCAGTACAAGTACAACCCGGCGCTGATCATCAGCAGTGATACGGGGAATCAGGTGCTCGCTTCCGCGAAAGGAATCGTTGAGTCGATTTCGATCGACGAGGAGACCGGCACGACTCTTGTGCTGAACATTGGGAACGGCTACAAACTCACCTATGGGCAGCTTATGGAACCGGCCGTATCGGAAGGCGACGTGGTGGAGGCCGGCGATCTGCTCGCCTATATCAGCGAACCAACGAAATATTACAGCACGGAGGGCAGCAATCTGTACTTTGCCATGACAAAGGACGGCGAACCGGTTGATCCTGTACTGTATCTTGAATAGGCTGACTGTGCTTCATGATACACCCCTATGCGCAAAGCTTAACCTGGTTGACCCGGTCCTGTACCTTGACCAGCCTGACTGCTCTAGTCAGCAGTGTTCTGATGTATCAACTGCAGGACAGCATGCAAAACCGGAACCGTTTCTCACGCAGCGGGCCACCATCCAAAGCTGGAACCGTTTCTCACACTGCAGGCCAGCACGTAAAACCGAAATCGTTTCTCACACAGCAAGCACGAAATCCGCCCGCCCGCGTATACTGTCATAGGTTCATTTTCGCAAGGCAAGTATGGGCAAGAGCCTCTTCTGGCGCGAATCATGCTTCAGTTTTCGAAGGAACTCAAATACGGTACTACCCGCAGCCAGAGTTCAACAGTCTTTATCCTCCCGCAGCTGGCGTGTACTGATTGATACCCGCCGGCTGCACTCTTTTGGTGAAATACCTTTTTCCGGCTGCTTTAAAAATAGAAATGGGATGGGCGCGCCCCATCCCTTTACATAAATGCATTGCAATATTGCTTTTATAAGCCCCGCACAGACTCGTCCGTACTCGCATTTCTTCATAAGAGCCGCAGGACAATCTCCATGAATCTATAACCCCTAGTCCTCGATCTCGACTTCCATGTGCACCTGCTCCCGCACAAGCTCATCGATCTCAATTTCAGACAATCTGCCCCGCTGCAGACCTTCGTCTGCCGCAAGCACAAATTTCACTTCCACCTGCACCTTCGCCACGTCAGCGATCAGCTGCTCCAGCTCCTGTTTGCGCTGTTCATTGTTCAGATAGCGTTCCCCAAAAAAGTCCGGAAACACCACATAAAGCCTGGTATCGCTCTCATCCTGAGCGTTGTATTTCGGTGTCGCGTTTAACAAATGTGTTTGAAATGGCTGCGGCGCATTTTTAGCAACACTCTTCCACATCCCGCAGATTTTTTTCAGATCTGCGGAGGCAGCCACCGGAAGGACAGAAGCATTCCCTCCGGGCACACTTCCAGATCGAAACATCTCTGCACCGCCAGCATAGCCTTCTGGTGCGCCACTGCCAACAGTCCAACCATTTTGCATACCAGAGCCATACGCTGTCGCGCCCATTTCCTGCGCATCTGCGCCATATACCGCGCCGACACCATACCTGCCGTCTGCCCCCTGCGGAGCATTTCCATACATGCCGCCGGCACCCTGTGGAGCACCTCCATACATGCCACCGGCACTCTGCGGAGCGTTCCCCGCTGCTGCGGAAACGCCCCCTCGCCCTGGCTCGGCGGCAAGTCGCGGCGGCATTCCGAAAACTGCTTCGCAGTTGGCCGCCGCTGCTGCGGATGCGCCCCCTCGCCCCGGCTCGGCGGCAGTTCGCGGCGGCATTCCGAAAACTGCTTCGCAGTTGGCCGCCGCTCTTTCCAGCTTGCGGATCCGCTCGACCAGAGAAATCTCATCGCTTTCCGCCTCCGGCTTGCACATCCTGATCAAAGCCATCTCCACCTGTACGCGCTTGTTCGTGGAGAAACGGATCGCGCCGGAGAGCTCCGACAGGATGCGGATATAGCGCATCAGGGTATCGTTGCGGACCATGGCGCCTTCCTCGCGCAGACGCGCCAGGCTCTCGGTCGAGACGTCCAGCACGTCTTCCATGTCGTCCGAGGATTTGAGCAGCATCAGATTACGCAGATACCAGGTGAAATCTGTCACAAACTGTGTCAGGTCCCGTCCCTGGCGGACCAGCGCCTCCAATGTACGGATGGCGCCGACCACATCGTCACGCAGAATTTTGCGGAGCAGGTCGCTGTACACGTCTGTGTCCACCGCTCCAAGCACCTCCAGCGCCCGGTCGTAGGTCAGCGTCTCGCCGATATAGAACGCAATGCACTGGTCAAGCAGACTGACCGCGTCACGCAGAGAGCCGTCGCCCTTTCTGGCGATGTAGCGAAGAGCCTTTTCCTCCGCGTCGACCTGCTCAACAGCCACAAGCTCCTGCAGCCTGGCAAGGATCGTATCCTGCGCGATTCGGTGAAAATCATATCGCTGGCAGCGTGATAAAATCGTGATCGGTATCCTCTGCACCTCTGTCGTCGCCAGAATAAAAATCACATAGGAGGGCGGCTCCTCCAGCGTCTTCAGAAGCGCGTTAAACGCCGCGTTCGAGAGCATGTGTACCTCGTCGATGATGTAGACTTTGAAGTGCCCTTCCGTTGGGGAGTACGCCACCTCATCACGGATCTGCCGGACATCGTCGACACCGTTGTTGGACGCGGCATCGATCTCAATAACATTCATCGAACTCCCCGCCGCGATCGCGCGGCAGGTCGGACACTCGTTGCAGGGATTTCCGTCCACAGGGTGCTCACAATTGACTGCTTTGGCAAAAATTTTCGCTACAGAGGTCTTTCCGGTGCCCCTGGTGCCGCAGAACAGGTAGGCGTGTCCCAGACGGTCTGCCCGGATCTGATTGGTCAGTGTCCTGACAATCGCGTCCTGTCCTTTCACTTCATCAAAGGTGGCCGGGCGAAATTTACGGTACAAAGCGGTGTAGCTCATTTATAATCCCCTTTCCAATACTGGATAACATAGAACTCCCTGTCTTGAAGCAAAACAGGGAGTCCATAATCACTCACATTGACAAAGTTAGAAGACAACCTTCCATCACAGTCTCCGAAACAGATATCCATCCGTCTCAGTCGCCGAAACAGATGTCCATCCGTTTCAAACCTCGCATCAGATATTCAGCCGCCTCAGTCTCCAAAGCAGATATCCATCAGCTTCGCCTCAGCGATGATCTCGTCCTTCGGGGAGACGGTCTTCAGCTTGCCAGCCACCTCGCCGAGCGGCACCTTTTTCATCTTATTATTGACAATGCCGACCATGTAGCCATATTCTTCCTTCAAAATCAGATCCGCGCACTTCAGGCCGATCCTGGTAGAAAGAACACGGTCATACGGGCAAGGGCTGCCGCCTCTCTGTGTATGGCCCGGAATCGTAATGCGCACCTCCGGTCCGTTTGCCGCTTTGATCTCGTCAGCCAGCTCATGCGCCACGGAAGCATTGCCTCTCTTCTGCAGCTTCGCCGCGTATTCCTTTTTGCTGAGCTTCGCGTCCTTCTTGGAAATCGCGCCCTCGGCTACCGCGATTACGGTGAAGCCCTTGCCGGCCTTCGTCCTCTTGTCAATCGCTGCTACGACCTTCTTGATATCATAGGGGATCTCCGGGATGAGGATGATGTCCGCGCCGCCCGCAAGTCCCGCGTACAGCGTCAGCCAGCCGACCTTGTGACCCATAACCTCGACGATAAACACGCGATTGTGTGACGCCGCCGTCGTATGGATGCGGTCAATCGCGTCCGTCGCGACATTCACCGCGCTGTAGAATCCGAAGGTCATGTCTGTGCCGAAAATATCATTATCAATAGTCTTCGGAAGATGGATGATATTCAGTCCTTCCTCGCGAAGCAGGTTCGCCGTCTTCTGCGTACCGTTGCCGCCGAGGATTACCAGGCAGTCCAGGCGGAGCTTGTAGTAATTCTGCTTCATCGCCTCGACCTTATTGAGCCCCTTCTCATCCGGCTCGCGCATCAGCTTGAACGGCTGCCTGGAGGAACCGAGGATCGTGCCGCCCTTCGTCAGGATCCCGGAAAAGTCCTTCGAGGTCAAAAGCCGGTAATCGCCGTAGATCAGACCCTTGTACCCATTCATAAAACCATAAACCTCAAGCTCGTCCAGATTGCTCGAGAGTCCCTTCACCACGCCGCGCATGGTCGCGTTCAGTGCCTGGCAGTCGCCGCCGCTTGTCAACAGCCCAATTCTTTTCATACCTGTCACATCCTTTTCTTTTATTCGCCGCAAAAATCCGCCGAAAAAAGGCGCCGCGTCTGTTGTCCCTGTAGCTTTGCCATTCTTCCTTGAGCATACTTTCTGCCGCATTTTCCATTTGCTGCAGGCCCATATTCGTGAGCCTTATTTCCGTGTGCTGCTACTTCCGGGAATCACCCGTCCCCGGACTTTCGTTCTGTCTTGTTTTTCCATGTTTTTTAGTATATCGCAAAATCCCGAATGACTCAACCAAATATTTCAATTTATTGTTCGTTTTTTTGCGTTTTTTGCGTAAAATTATGGTATACTGAGTCTGATGCAGTGTATATGCAGCTCCGACCGGCAAAATACCGTCGATTATCTGCGACCGCATAACGTGCGCATGCGGTTTCAGCCATGAGTGGCTGCTGCGGCCACATGGAACGCGCATGGGACATATAAGTGGTAAATACATGGTATTATCAGTGTACAGAAATCGAGGAAATCCATTCATGAACATCACAGCAAAAACAAAAATCACCTACGCCGTCGGCGGCATGGGAAAAAATCTGGCGTACGGTTTTGTCGCCTCTTATACACTTTATTATTACAATACGATCCTCGGCATCAGTGCCTCCTTCGTCGGTATCCTGCTGATGGTGGCCCGGATTTTTGACGCCTTCAACGACCCGTTCATGGGCGTGGTCGTGGCAAAAACGAGGAGCCGCCACGGCCGCTATAAGCCATGGATCTTAAGCGGCGCGGTGCTGAACGCGCTGGTACTCTATGCAATGTTCGAAGTACCGGCAGCCTTAAGCGGCGGCGGGCTGAGAGCCTATGTCGTCGTCACCTACTTTCTCTGCGGAATCACCTACACAATGAGCGATATTCCCTACTGGTCCATCATCCCGGCGATCACGCGGGCGGGAGCAGAACGCGAGAGCCTGACTGTCTTCGCTCGGACCTGCGCCGGATTCGGCGCGGTGCTGCCCACCGTCCTGACCATGAGCCTGCTGCCGCTGATCGGCGGCGGAACGGATACGGAACACTACCGCAAGGGTTTCGGTATGCTGGCGCTTGTCATCGCCGCCATCTATGTTGCAGCCACCATTGTCACCGTTCGGAACCTTCCCAATGACGAGCTGGAAGAGCCGCGGGACAGCTCCGTCCGGGAGCTTTTAAACGCCCTGCTCAAAAATGACCAGGCAATCAGCCTGGCCGTCATCATTATTCTCTTCAACTCGGCGATCTATATGACCACCAACCTTTTGCTGTACATGTTTCAATACGATGTCGGCGATGAGAGCCTGTATACCCTTTTTATGCTTGTCAGCGGACTCGTGCAGTTTGTGACGATGACGGTCCTCTACCCTTTTTTCCGGAAAAAATACAGCAACCGGCAAATCTTTTCTGTTGCCTGCGTCGTGGGCATCATCGGCTATCTGGGGATGACCAGCCTGATCTTCGGCACACATATGACTCTGATAAAGCTCCTGATCCCGGGCGTCTTTATTTCTCTCTCAAACGGCATCGGTTATGTCCTGACCACCGTCTTCGTGGCCGACGCGGTCGATTACGGAGAGTCAAAAACCGGACAGCGCGAGGACAGCGTCGTCTCTTCTCTGCAAACCCTGATGGTCAAGCTCGCCACCTCCGTCGCTTCCTTTGTCGCCGGTATCGGCATCGACCTCACGGGAATCGACATCGCGGCCGAGACACAGACCGCCGCGGCGAAACTCTCCCTGCGCGTGCTGTTCGCCATTCCTTCACTGGTTTTAATGACAGGAGCATTCCTGGTATTTCTCCGAAAAAAAGAAATCGGGCGGACCGCTTAGCCGACAGAATACAACAGACCACTTAAGCGGCAGAAATCAGATATCACGCTTAGCCGGCAGAAAAACGAAAAAGCGACTATACAGACAAGCCCTTCCGCATACAGTGCAGCGCGGTTGCCCGCTCATAACTGCCGCCCCGTCACCATCCTTCACTGGAGCATATAATCTTTGAGCTGCTTTTTATCTGTAATACCCAGCTTTTCATAAATAATTTCCACATGCTTTTTGACAGCAGAGACAGAGATCTCCAGATGAAAAGCCACTTCCTTTTTTGTCCAGCCGCGGCTGTAGAGCATGGCTATCGTAAACTCCGTCGTCGTCAGATTGTCCGCGACATTTTTGGACGTCTCCAGGCTGTGCATTTTCCTCCAGCCGGAGCTGAATGTATAAGTAATTTCTGTAATACGCCGGTATTCCTCCGGCTCAGACTTTTTGAAAAAGATCTCAACCATGCCCTGCAGCAGACCGTGATGCTCCGCAAATGGCTCAATCAGATCATCCGGCTTTGCCAGCTCCCAGGCGATCCGAAAATGTTCCTTTGCCTCTTCCGTACGCTTCAGGCTCATCAGATCCATCACTGCGATCAGATGATTGTAAATGGCGGCAATCGGATAGACCTCTATGTACATGGAAAGCGCCATGTCCACGATCGCCAGAGACCGCTCGTAATTCTCGCCCAGGTATGCCTTGTGTGCCAGCAGGTACCAGGCCCAGAGCTGCTGTCCCGTCGGCAGATAGCGAATATAGCTCTCCAGAGGCAATGTCTCCGGTATCGGCAGATGAAGCAGCACAGAAGCCGCCGTGGAAACCATCGCCGCCATCGCGCGGGACTGCGTGGGCGCGTCCTCCCGGCAAAGAACGGGCAGATCCTTCGAGACCTCGTTCATTGCAAACTGAGCCAGATGAATATGCCCGCGCGAAAGATTCGCAAATGTACAAATCAATGCGGCGGACAGGGCATGCGCCATCTCTTTGCTGTCAAGATAAGGCTCCACCGTCCTGGCCGCCATCTCAGCTCTCCCTGTAAAATAATAATATTCCCCGAGCGCGATATCCCGATCGCCCTCGTTCAAAAATCCCTCCGCGCACTTTCTGCAGCTCCCGACCGCAAACGAGCTGCCCAGCAGCGGCATCGGAATGTGGCATGATTCCTCTTCCATACGTCTTAGTTTCTCCTTCAGTCTTTATTGCCCGAATCATCATATAATAAATCAAGCAAAAAAGCAACTGCCGGAATTTTTATGGGTATGGATCCATGACCCTTTCCAGGCAAGATATTGTTCCAAAACCAGAAACATAGCAGAAAACGCACAGAAACAAAAAAGCTTCTGGCCGAAACAGCTGCGGTGGTTTGATTAAATCGACCGCAGATTCGAAACCGCACAGCAGTTTCTGGCTGATGCGGCCGCGCCGATTTAGTACTTGATTAAAAAGGCAGACAACGACAAACTATTTGTACCTTCAAGAGGGCGGAGCCGGTATTTTCCGGCTCCGCCCCTTCGTTTCGCAATATGTTCATTTCCCACACTGCACTGTTTGGCGCTTTTCCATTTCGGTGATTTTTATGTAATGGCGCCTGCCCGCTCATTCTTCTTACTCTGCAATGCTCTCACTCTCATAAGCGGACACCATCACAGCAGCAATCACTGTATGTCCCTCCGCGTTGGGGTGGAAGTCAAAATTAAAGGAATAGGTCGCGGCATCTATCTGAGCGTTTGTCAGGGTATCTTCACTGGCGGCAAACTCACTGCAGACATCCGCCACCGTGTAATCTGAGGTCTTCGAAATCGAGAGTCCCATGTTATAAGCATTTACGCCTGTCTCGAAAAGGAGCGCGATATTTTCATAAGTATCCCCCAGCCACTGATAAGGATTATACTGATTCGCAACCACGATGACCGCGTCAGGATTTACCGCCTTTATCGCCGCTGCGATATTGTTGAGGTTTTCTATACATTCCGTAACAGCGTCTGTAAAGACTGTCGATGTATCCGCGTCTGTCAGGTAGGAGCTCCAGTCACTGGCGTTCAGGAGATTGAGCAGACTGCTTACTGTCGTAAGGTTGTCACCGGCAGGATCTGCAAAGGCGGACTGGATCGTTTCGGCATCTACCGTCACACCATTGACGGCCGCAATCTCTGTCATAACCGTGTAAAACGCTCCCATCAAATCATTTCCGCCAATTGTAATTGTAATCACATCTGCCGCATTAATTGCCGCCATATAAGTAAGGTAGTCTGTTCCGGCAGTGTCCGTCAGGGCATCCTCAAGCATGGCAGCAGTCAGGCCATCTACCGCCGCGTTGACGGTAACAGCCGCTCCGATTTCCTCTGCAAACAAATCGGCAAAGCTTTCCCCGCTATCGTCCAGCCCATAGCCGGTGGTGATGCTGTCGCCCAGAGCCAGATAGGCAAGTGCACCGCTTTCCGCGTCGTCTGCCGCAAAGCTGGTGACCGGCAGCAGCGTAACAGCAAGGCAAAAACTCAATACAGCATTAAGAATTCTTTTTTTCATGTGGGGTTTCCTCCGTTTTCATGTAGTTGAACACTTTTCTCAATATATGTCTCACGATCGGAATTTAATTCCTTCGTGCGACAAGCTCAGGATCTTCGGCCTGTCATCCGGGAATCTGCCGACTCTGCCGCTTCTGACTGGCCGGATAAAAACATACAAACGCATTTTCCAGTTCCCTTGCAAATGACTGGTCGCATTATAAACGATATGCCGCCTCCTTAACAGGGTCATTTAATGAAAAAAATGACCCCCCGTCTGAGCCGGGGAAAAATTACACCTCTGAAAATCACATTCCGGCACAGCCGGATACCGCACTCGATGCTCCGATACGCATGATGCAAGCCGCACCTCCAAAACGCATTCCGGCGCAGTCTGAGAGCAAGCATCAGACTGCGCTGTGAGCATCAACAATAATAGCAGCAAATATCTGGCTGCGCTGTGAATATCAACAATTTTGGGCAAGTCTAAAAGCAAACCCTCTCACGCCAGCAGCTTCCGCACCCCCTGCGCGTCGAAAACCACAGACGGCACGTGATTTACCTCGATCTGGTAAAGCGCGTTGGCGGCGATGTGCTCCGCCGCCTGCTCCAGGTCGCGGATACCGGTCGTATCGGCATACTTTTCAATCACTGCGTCGACCGCTGCCAGAGGAAGGATGCACTCGTCTTCGCGGATGCTCATGCGCCGCAGGACTTTGGGCAGGGCAAATTGTGAAAAGATGATTTTTTTCTCCTCCGGAGTATAGTCCGGAAGCTCGATGACGGCAAAGCGCGACATCAGCGGCGCGCTGATCTGGCTTAAGTCGTTTGCGGTCGCGATCGGGTAGACGCCAACCGTCGGCACCATGCATTCGATGTAGTTATCCGTGAAACCCAGATTATCCAGCAGTGTCAGCAGCACGTCAGCCGGGTTGCCGTTGCCCTTTCCGGCTGCCGCCTTGTCCAGCTCGTTGATGATAAAGACCAGGTTCGACTCGCCTGCCGCGGAAAATGCTTCCATAATAATGCCTGGCTTCGCGTTGGAATAAATGCGGGAGCTGCCGGTGAGCTGCTCCGGGTCGTTGATCGAGCTCATGTCCAGCGTCGTCCACGGCAGCTTCAGGATGCGCGCCACCGCGTAGGCGATCTGCGATTTTCCCGTACCGGCCGGCCCCACGAGCAGCATCCCATAGGCCGGAAGGGTATGGGTGCGGTTGATCTGGATGATCGTCTCGATAATTCTCTGTTTTACCCGCTCCATTCCGTAAAGCTCCTCATCGAGGATCCGTCTGGCCTCCTGCGGGTCGATCGACTCAAAATAATTGCTCTTCCAGTGAATATTCAGCATGATGGAGAGCGCCCTCTGCGCATGCCGACGCTCCTCCGCGGTCACCTCATGGGAGCGTGCCACCGCCAGATTCCGCCGCGCCCACAGCCGGATATTGTCCGGCAGCGTCCGTCCCGCACAATTCAGGAAATCTGTGATGCTCTGCAGGCTGGTCAGCTTCATCTCATCGCCGGTCTCCTCCTGCTCATCCTCCTCCGGTTCCTTCTTTTCGGGCGCGTCACTGGCAAGCAGACGCTCGATCATAAACTGCAGAAAACCATCCTCAGCGGAAAGCTTCGTCGCGCCGCCGTACGCAATCTCTCGGATCCGGTAGACGGCATACCCGTCCTCCCGGTTCGCCCCGGAGAGGCGCACCCGGATATGGCTCTCCCCGAGCCAGCGCAGCAGGCTGACAAACCGCGCGTCAATCTGCAGAATATCCGCGGACTCGGTGCCTCCCTCCTCGTCAAACTCAAACGCCGTCCGCTGGTCCGGCTTCGAAAAAATACCGTTCGAGTGGTGCTTCCACTGTCTCCGGCTGTTGTCCAGAACCAGAATCGGCCGTTCGGCTGAAGCCGACGGCGCATTCGATCGAACTATCGTATAAGTACACTCTGCGGCCTGCTCCCGCTTCTGCGGGATGCCGCTGAAATCAAAAACCGGCATGTCTGTCCGCCTCCCTGTCATCTGCACATTTGCCCATCGCGAAGGCGATTTCATTGCAAGTGCTCGCTATTCTCACGTTCGCAGTATACAGGAAAGCTGTCTAAAACTCAATCTATTTTTTGCGCGTCAGAATTTTTCCCTGCTAAATATACATTTTCTAATATACTTCAAACGGGCTGTTCACGTTTCTGCCGATTCCAATCGCGGACATAAAGGGTGCAGCCAGCGTCTGTAACATTGGCTGGTTCGCCATGTTTCGGCTGCAAATACCATATCGGTCTATCTGAGAAAAAGCTTTAAAGCTCACAGAAAAGCCTGACAAAACCGCAAAGATATATGAAGCATTCTTTCAGAATTTCACCTGCCTTATGACCAAAAAAGAAACCAATGATTACATCAATCGTATCTTTTTTTCATAAATTTATTCCGATCATCTCCTGACAGCCTTCAATCTGCCGAATTTGATTTTTTGATAAAAATTTGACACTCAACTGAGAAAATGAGGCGTATAATGAAACCCGCGCAACGAAAAAACTCACAGTAACTCTTCAGAACTGTACTTCTCACCAGCCAAAAAAGGCGTCGGACAGTACGACCCATTTTTCTGCACATACGAAGGGAAAAAGCATGGAAAAGGTAAAAGCATTCCTAAAAAGAAAAGACATCGAAATTTCTCTGAAACGCTACGGCATTGACGCACTCGGGGCGATGGCCCAGGGACTGTTCTGCTCACTTCTGATCGGCACGATTATAAACACAATCGGCACACAGTTCCAGATCGGGTTTCTGACTCAGACAGTCGCCACCGTCAGCGGCGTGGATTACACGGTCGGCTCCCTGGCCTCCGCCATGAGCGGACCGGCGATGGCTGTCGCGATCGGCTATGCCCTGCACTGCCCGCCGCTGGTTCTGTTTTCACTGATCACGGTCGGGTTCGCGGCAAACGCACTTGGCGGCGCGGGCGGACCGCTGGCCGTGCTCTTTATCGCGATCCTCGCAGCCGAAATCGGCAAGGCAGTCTCCAAAGAGACTAAGATTGACATTCTCGTGACACCGCTCGTCACCATAGGCGTGGGCATCGCGCTCTCCGCCTGGTGGGCGCCCGCGCTCGGCAGTGCCGCGATGAAGGTCGGCAATCTGATCATGTGGGCGACCAACCTGCAGCCATTTTTGATGGGCATCCTGGTATCCGTCGTCGTCGGCATCGCGCTGACCCTGCCGATTTCATCCGCCGCAATCTGTGCCGCACTCGGTCTGACCGGCCTGGCCGGAGGCGCCGCCGTCGCCGGCTGCTGCGCGCAGATGGTCGGATTCGCGGTCATGTCCTTCCCGGAAAACGGCTGGGGCGGACTCGTCTCCCAGGGAGTCGGCACCTCCATGCTGCAGATGGGCAACATCGTCAAAAATCCCCGCGTCTGGATCGCTCCGATCCTGACCTCCGCCATTACAGGACCCATCGCCACCTGCGTCTTTCATATGGAAATGAACGGCACCGCCGTATCCTCCGGCATGGGCACCTGCGGCTTCGTCGGCCCGATCGGCGTCTATACCGGCTGGATGAGCGACGTCGCTGAGGGCGCCAAAGCAGCCGTCACCGCATCCGACTGGATTGGGCTCTTTCTCATCTGCTTCATCCTGCCCGCCGTCCTCTGTCCGCTGATCAATCTCGTGGTCAGGAAGCTTGGATGGGTGCAGGATGGAGATATGAAGCTTGATTAAAGCACACCGCGCCGGCCGCGTATGGCGTAAGCCACTAATTTCCTTTCGCGGCCGTGCGATCGAGTAGGAGGCGGCTGGCCGAACTCCTACTCGCCTGCGCGGGGGCGCATGTGGCGCAATCCACAATACTCCTTACGCGCCCCTGTGCATAAGAAAAACCGCCGCATCTGAATTTATTCAGCGCGACGGTTCTTTTCATATACATTTCTATTTCTTACAGACACATCGTCATATAGACTGGCAGATGCCAGATCCCGTCCTTGACCTGAACATCTTTGGTGTAGAGGATGTACGCTTCCCCAATCTGAGAAGAAAACTTTCTGCGAAATTTATCCAGAGACGCATGAGAGCGATAATTTCCCGATTTCACTTCCAGCGGAACAACCTTTTTCTTCTGCGTAATCAGAAAATCTATCTCCATATGATTCTCCCTGTGTACCGAATCACAGCGGGAATAAAAATACAGCTTATGCCCATTTTTCCGAAGCATCTGTGCCACGATATTTTCCAGGATCATGCCCTGGTTGATATTCAGCCTGTCAAACAAAATCGCTTTGTACAACTCATTCTCAACATATGGACGATCCATAAAGGTCTGTGTAATCAACAGGCCGGTATCTCCCATGTAACATTTACGCGTCGCATAATCAGCACTAAGTGCCAGTCCCACACCCGGATCTGTAGAATTATAACAATTGTTTACAATCATGGCTTCTCCAAGCCAGTTGAAAGAATCCTCATAGTTTCTGGTACGCGCCGATTTACGAATCGTCGAAAGCCTGTATTTTTTCTCTTTTCTTGTAAGCTGGGCAGGAATGCCATCAAAAACAGCGAATACTTTATCCTCGTTTCCACTGGCAAATTTTGAAATGTCATCCCGATAGAGATGCAGGATCCGGCGTTTTACGATATCCACTGCTTCAAAATCCTTCGTTTCCACATATTTTACAACTGCCTGCGGCATCCCGCCGACCAGAAGATATTGCCGGAAATCATTCATCACCTTCCGGTGAAGAGCCGGGCCCAACGGAACTCTTGCCTCAAAGCACTGCCGGATCAGGGCTGCCGTGCTCTCATCCTGCATCGCCCACAGAAATTCCTCAAAATCCAGCGGATGTAATTCCAGATGATCTTCCTCTGAAGGAATAATAATATCCTTCACATTTTTCTTCAGCCGGATCAGGGAGCCTGTCTCAATATAATCATACCTTCCGTCCGCAACCAGATATTTAATCAGCTGCCTGGCTTTTGGAAATTGCTGGACTTCATCAAAAATAATCAGAGATTTCCGCAGATGCAGAGATTTTCCATAAAATGCAGAAAGCTTGGCAAAAAACAGATCCAGGTTGGATGTTTCATGTTCAAATAAATCCAGAATCTCCTTTGAGACATTTCCGAAGTCCACCAGGATATAGCTGTCATACTCATTCTTTCCAAATTCTTCTACGATAAAACTTTTTCCAACACGCCTCGCTCCTTCAATCAATAATGCCGAAGAACCGGCAGCGGTATTCTTCCAGTTAAGAAGGCTGTCATAAATTTTTCGTCTCAGACGCATGCACAATACCTGCCTTTCCGGCTGCCACTTGCATATCTGCCCCTTCTGCGCTTTGTTTTGGTCGGCACAGCCGTAGGCAAATTCGATGCAAATGATCCATTTCCCTGCCATCTTCACAGATTATATCATTGTAAGCACGAAAAAGCAACCTCGTTTAAGCTTGTATTGGCACGAAAAAGCAACCTCAGCATGCTCATTTTGACACGAAAAAGCAACCTCAAAAAGTTTTTTGGACTATTCCTTGAAGTAATGCTGTTGAGGTAAATCTTTGTACGCAGGGTGAAAACAGTGTAAAAATAGTGAAATTTTAATGGAATTTTCTTTTCTGATGTGTTAAAATCAACTTATCTTATGTATACGGAGGATTTGCATATGATCAAAGTTGTACTGACTAATGAAATTCTTAAAAAGATTTCCGCTATTGATGAAAACCGTTTTTCTGTCAGCAAAACAAATCTGACTCCTGTAGCAAGGAACCGCCTGCGAAAGAATTCTAAAAAAAAGAGCTCCTACGCTTCAAACAAAATAGAAGGAAATCCTCTCACCGAAGCACAGGCCAATGAAGCCATTGAGAGCGATCCACACAGACATTTTCTGAAACCGGAACAGGAAATTCGGAATTACTTTCTGGCCCTCAATTTTCTGGAAGAAAAGATTAAACGCAGAGAGCCTTTTTCCAGACAATTAATTCTTGAGGTTCAGGCTCTGGTGGAAGCAGGTGCATCAAAAGAAAAAATCGGGTTAAGAGGAGCAATGCCGCCAGGTGTTCTGTTTGCGGTATATGATTCAGAAAGTGGTATTCCAGAGTATATTCCTCCGGAATATATCGACATTCCACAGCTGCTGGAGGAACTGGAAGACTATGTGAATCATACGGATGACCACCCTCTGATCGTAGCAGCGGTTGTCCATTATCAGTTGGTTACCATTCATCCTTTCGAGGATGGGAACGGAAGAACCGCCCGCCTGATGTCCGGCTATATTCTGGATTATTACGGCTATGGTTTTTATGGTATTGGCTCACTGGAAGAATATTTCGCATATAACCCGGATGAATATTACCAGTCTCTGCAGATGGGATTGCCTGCATTATATTACTCCGGGCGCGACAATCCGCCGCATCCAGAAATATGGATCAATTATTTTCTTCGAATGATGGAGCTTTATTCCAGCAAGATATGCGAGCTGTCAAAAGAGTCTGATAAAAACAGCCTGTACGAAGGACTTTCGTATTTGACTGTAAGAGAAAAGGAGTTTCTGAAATTTCTCATTCAAAATCATATATACGAATTTACACCCATAGAAGTGAGCCGCCAGCTGGGCATTTCAAATAAGACGGTGATCAACCGCTGTGTAGCTCTGGCAAACAGTGGTTTTCTTATCCCTGTCATCGTCCAAAAAAGAATACGCAGATACCAGATGAGTAAATTCACAAAGACAAACGCGAAGCTAATCATGAAAAAGGGATAGGAGAGAGAATCTCTCCCTCCCCTTCCTGAAACATTATACATTTTCATACGAAGCTGTGCGCCATATCAGAACGCAGGGATTACACCCCTCCCCTGCCGCCTGCCATCTGGCCAGAGTTCTGGTTGCCGCCAAAGCCGCCTCCATAATTGCCATATCCGCTGCTGCTGCCGGACCAGGAATAACTCCCGGCCACAGAGGTGAGCGTGATCTCGGCCGTGTCACCGTCTATCGTGATCTGGTAAGTGCCGCCCTCTTCCAGCTCCGGTGAGCTGAAGATGACAGAGGAAAATGTCCGTTCTGAGGTATGTTCGAAAAGCACATTTCCATCCGCGTCGCTGATCGTGATGGTGCTGCCCGCCGTATAATTTGCAGAAAGAGTGAGCATAAACGAATACTGCTCTGAGCTGCCCGAAAAGGTCTCTGCCATGCCGGACGAGCCGATCGCAAGCACTGTGCCGCCGCTGATCGTGCAAACGCCGCCGTTTTCCGATCCAGAATCAATCGCGCCGTTCATGCTGTCGGATGGGCCGTCTACCACAACCGTACCGCCCTCGATTGTCAGATCACCGTTGGAATCCAGCCCGTCGCCTTGGGCGTTAATCCAAAGTGTACCGCCAGTGATCAGCAGAAGCGGCATTTCTTCTGAGCTGCTCTGACCCTCTTCCGAGGCATTCTGGCTTGCCGTCTGACCCATTCCCATACCCCAACCCCAGCTGCTGCTGCCGCCGTTGGCATTGATGCCGTCGTCCGATGCGATCACGGAAATATCGCCGCCGGAAATCGTAATCTGATTGGCCTCCAGCCCTTCCACGGACTGCGTAACGGTAATGCTGCCATCTGACACGATCAGCTCCGTATCCGCATGGACGCCATCATCGCCCGTAGAGACTGTAATACTGCCGCCGGATACCGTGATTGTCCCATTCGAATGCAATGCATCATCGTACGCGTCCACAGCAATCGTGCCTCCGGAGACGAAAAGCTCACTGCCGGCCTTGATACCCTTGGTACTTTCCGTATCCTCGTCCTCCATATCCCAGCCCTCATAAAAGCCGTTAAAGCCCCATCCTTCCGAACTTGCAACAGCGGTATCCCCGCTGCCGCCTCCGGCTGTAATCTGGATTTCCCCGCCAGAAATCGTCAGCACCGTCTCCGCCTGGATTCCGTCGCATCTGCTCTCGATCTGGATCTCGCCGCCGCTGATTTCAATCACGCCGTATCCCTCGCCGGTGGTATCGTCCGATTTGATCCCGTCCCCGCCGGAGGTCACCGCAATCGTCCCGCCGCTGATGGTCACAGAATCCTTTCCCTTAATTCCATGATTGACCGCATCCACGGTAATCGTCCCACTCTCGATCGTGAGATTATTGGAAGTCTGAATACCATTGTTGATAAAACCAATCACCTCAAGAGAGCCGCTGCCGCCGATCAGCAGATCGTCCTTCGCCCAGACTGCGCCGCCTTCAGCAGCATCGTCCGCCTCCCCTTCCGAAGCCAGACTTCCGGTATCCTCTCCGCTCACAATCCAATTCTCCGTACCTTCCGCCAGATAAAGAACCGTCAGACCCGCATTTTCTACATAAACAGCAGCTTCCTCCTTATTCGAAATTTCCGCTCCCGCCAGCAAAAGCACCACAGTATCATCTCCGTCAGCATCTACATAAATCTGCCCATCCGTCAGGCTTCCCGTGATCTGATAGGTGCCGCCTGCGCTGATCGTGACCACATTTTGGGACACACTCGCGCCGCTGCCGCCGGAAATGGTTGTATCATCAACCGATAGTATAATCTGCACCGCATGAGCGGTATCGGCATAGCTATCTGCGGCTGCTGTATCATTTCCTGCGGCTGCGGTTTGTTCATCATCAGCCGCTGGATTTTCCATATTATTCTCCGCCGCGGCAGTTTCCACCACATTCTCCACCGCGAAAGCTTCCGTCGTTCCTTCCAACGTCTCTCCTGTCTGTGAGCATCCGGCCGCAAATACCAGTGTCAAAAACAGGACTCCCGCAGTTTTCCCTGCGTTTTTAACTTTTTTCCACAACTCTTTCATTCTATCATCCATACAGGTTCCCTCTCAGAGCATCTCCCTGTCCCCAAAGTCCCCGATCACAATATTCAGATTCCCATTCCGCGTCCGCAGCTCGTCGATAAAAGCCTTCGGCACCAGTTCTTTTGCAAACCGCGCCTGATAGGTCAGCTCGTAAAGTGTCCCCATATTCGTCGTCCGGATTTTCTCCAGAGTCACGCTCACCTGATGTTTCTCAAAAATGTCGTCAAAAAGACCTTCGTAATTAAAATTCTCCGGAATAGTGATTTTCAGCTGCTTCTCCGTCCTCGGCGTCCCGCCGAAATCCAGCTGTGTGAGCAGCAGCGTCAATGCCGCCACAAAAACAAAAAACAAAACCGCCACGCCGACATACCCCATCCCGAGCGAAAGTCCCAGCGCCATCGTGGTAAAAATCGCGGCGATCTCCCGCGCTGTCCCCGGCACGCTCCGGAAACGGATCAGCGCAAAGGCTCCGGCCACCGCCACGCCGGTGCCAATATTTCCGTTCACCATCATAATGATCATGCAGACCGTCATCGGCAGCAGCGCCAGTGTCAGTGAAAAGCTCGCACTGCTCCGGCTTTTAAACAAAAACACCAGGGCAGTCAGCACACCCAGGACCATGGCCGTACCCAGGCAGATCAGCAGAGGCTGCAGCGTAATCGGACTCGTCATAATACTGTCCAGCATCGTTTGTTCCTCCTAATTTTTCCTGCTTTTAATCGGACAGGGGAAGCTCTCTCACCCTGTCCGGGGTTCTCGATTTGCTTCGCAAATCGGAACATACGCCGCGCAAGCCGGGGCGGCCTTGGCCGCAGCTTCCTTACCAGCACTGCGCATCATAAAGAATGTACCCTGACACATTTCCGCGCCGAGCGCAGCCGCAATATATTTCTTATAGCAGGTTCCATACTTCGAAAACGAATTCGGGTAAATCTGGTTTTCACTCAGCAGATGTGAAATCCACAGCGGCATCGCCCGGGCAATCTTTACCTCCATCACGATCCGCTCCTCATCAAGCACCGGATCGCCCTCGTCCCCATATGTCAGATCCAGATGCTTTCCGCGCCAGCGGATATTCCAGTCAAACGTAATCCGCAGGCCGTTCTTCTCTCTCCCCAGAAACGCCCGCCGGTCATAAGCGATAAACACCTTCGGCACCGGCCGGTAGCTGCGCATAAAATAATGAATTTCGCCCTGAATCTGCTCATCATGCGGCAGATCCCTTTTTTCCTCCAGAAACTCCTGGATTTCTGCAGGCCGCCCCTCTACTCTGCGCTTATAAACGATTCCCTGATACTTTTTCTTGATCTCCGCATATATGTAATCGTCACTTCCGGGCACGCCATAACTCCGCAGCCGGAATTTTTCCTTATACACCGGCGCCTCAATAGACGCGCGAGCCAGCGCATAGGTCGGCGTATCATAATAAACACTGCAGACCGTATGTAATCCGTAGATTTCTTCATCCATCCGCTCCCGCAAAGCAGGCAGAATCGTTTTATACTGTTCTGGTGTCAGAAGAAATTTTTTCTCAAATCTCTGAAAAGAGTGTTGTATCTCCGCCATGGCAGATCACCTCCCCCGGCCATCCGAAATGCATTTTCAGATATTGTTTTCGGGAAAATTAATAATCAAAGATTCCTTTCAGAAAAACATCCTTAAAAATCTTTTTACGGAGGTTTTTCGAAAACATTACATACAGAAAAATATAAAGAACATATGTAAGATTTCTGTAAAAGATTTGTGAAAAGTATGTGAAAGTGTAGAACTAACGCAGAAAAAGCCCCCCGCGAGGGACGGCCTTTGAAGTACGATCGTCTATGTTTATTTGCAATTTCAATTCGTCACATTGCGCGCTGTCAGATCGGCGTTACAGTAAATTCGTATTTGTAATAAATTATGTTGCATTTCTTTGAGATTAATGCTGAGATTGATATATAAAAAGGATTTGACATTCTACCCTTATGTTCATATAATACAAACGGAAACAGTAAATGTTTCTCGTGTGGCGGCACGTAAAAGCTGTACTGTGCCTGGGCAGGGTAAATGCCAGGACTGATTAGATATTCGGAAGGATATCGCGCCCACACCTGGGAGATACGGTGAGTCCGCGCCGGGGACTTTCATTTCCGGCGACTGAATGTGCATCCGGAAGGTTGCCGCGGCTGACAGCCAGCATAAAACCGCTGATGAAATTTTTAAGCCGGACGATTTTTATTGTCCGGCTCTTTCTGTCTTAACTATACAGGAGATATCAAAAAGGATGGAAATGAAACAGGATAGAATTGATATCGTAGATGCAATAAAAAAAGCCTCTTTATTATACAAAAATAATCTTGTCGGAAAACGTTTTATGTATGTTTTCGAGGATCGATACATAGAAGTAATCTACAAGGCAGAAAATTTCCGTCACCTGACTGGTGTGGATACAAAGCTTTCAGCACAGCAGTTTTACAAATATGCTGTTAGCGGAAAGCTGGAAGCCTCCCAGATCTGGTTCAGCCATGCGCATCCTTTTAAACTATGCAAGCGGAAGGTACAGCATATTGGTGATATTGCTCAGCTTGCCAGCACGGAGTGTTTTCTGCTCGAAGAAATACAGACAGATACGACTACCTATAAATTTGGCACGACAGATTTAAATTTTACACTTTGCCTGAACAAGGAAACAGACTCACAGGGTGTAGAAAAAAGCGAATGTTTCGTTGTTCACTCCCTGCGTGATGGGGACTGCTTCTCAAAAAGCGGCGAGGCTTATGAGGTAACTCATATTTTTTCAAGACAGAATGACAAGAAAAAATATACCGATCTTTTGTATATGGATGATACTTCCAGTCTGGAGTCTTTACCGCTCCAGATTAAGAATATGCTGGAGATAGAGTAAACCATAAAACGCCATGACAGGAAAACCGCAGTATATCCCCTTTTACCCTTTTTTTACCCTTCTTTACACAGCTTCTGACAAACCCCGATAAATTTTCAAAGTCCTGAAAATCCTTGATTTCAGCGGCTTCCGGAGCTTTGACGAATGGCGATAACCTTTGATAAATCTGTGATTATATCCGTAAGATTTCTGTAAAAGATTTGTGAAAAGTATGTGAAAAAGCCGGGATGTTCCTGCCCGGCTTAACACAACCACTCTCTATTTTTTCCAATCCGTTCTGCCGGAGCTTTCATGTCTGATTCCCGGCAAACTGCGCCATGTAGAGACCGTAGTAGGCGCCCTGCTTTTTCAGCAGCTCCTCATGCGTCCCGGTCTCGACCACCCGGCCTTTGTCCATGACCACGATCGCGTCCGCGTCCTGCACGGTGGAAAGACGGTGCGCGATGATGAGGCTGGTGCGGTTTTTCATCAGATTCACCAGCGCGTCCTGGATCCTTTGCTCGGTGCGGGTGTCCACGGAAGAGGTGGCCTCGTCCAGGATCAGGATCTTCGGGTCGGCGATGAGGGCGCGCGCGATGTTCAGCAGCTGCCTCTGGCCGTGGGAAAGGCTGGCGCCGGCCTGCTTCAGGACGGTCTGATAGCCTGCCTTCAGGCGGCGGATAAAATAAGCGCAGTTGCTCGTCTCGGCGGCGTTTTGAAGAGCCGTATCGTCCGCGTCCGGATTGCCGTAGCGGATATTGTTTTCGATCGTATCGGAAAATAGTACCGTGTCCTGTAAAACGATGGCGGTATTGTGACGCAGCCAGTCTCTTTTCAGATCCATGATATTTTTCCCGTCAATAAGAATTTCCCCCGAGTCGGCCGGATAAAAGCGCATCAGCAGATTCACGACGGTCGTCTTTCCGCTGCCCGTCGCGCCGACCAGCGCGATCTTCTGCCCGGATTTTACTTCCAGGTTAAAATCATGCAGCACCTGCTTGCCGGGCAGATAGGAAAAATTGACGTGGCGGAAGGAAATGTTTCCCTCCATCTGTTCGATGGTCTCCGTGCCGCTGTTGTCCTCATCAGGCTGGTCCATCAGGTCAAAGACGCGCTCCGCGCCGGCTACCGCGGTCTGCACGGAGCCATAAAGCTGTGCGATCTCGTTGATCGGCCGCGAAAACTGCTTCGCATAAATGATGAAGGCGGAGATTACGCCGATGGTGATCATCCCGTTCAGAGCAAAATACCCTCCGCACGCGGCCACGATGACAAACCCGAGGCTGGAAATCGCGTTCATCAGCGGCCCCATGCTGCCGCCAAGGATTTCCGCGCGGATGCCTTCCTTTGTCAGACGATCAGACAGCTCTGTGAATTCCTCTTTGGTCCGCTCCTGCCGGTTGTAGGCGAGCACCGTGCGGTAGCCGGAAATCATTTCCTCCGAATGCCCATTCAGCCGTCCGAGCGCATTGGCGCGTCTCCGGTAAACGACGCGCATCTTTTTGGACATAAAGGTCGTCACCAGCACTGTGAGAATCACCGTCACCATGGTGATCAGCGTCAGCTGCGGACAATACCAGAACATGATCGCGACGGTCCCGATGATTGTCAGCACGCCCGAGATCAGGGAGCCAAGGCTCTGCGATACCGTGTTCGAGATATTCTCGATGTCGTTCGTCATGCGGCTCATCACATCGCCGTTGGAGTGCTGATCCAGATAAGCGATCGGCAGATGGTCAATCTTGCGAAACAGATCGTAGCGCATGTGGCGCACAATACTCTGACTCAGGCGCGCGGCAAGCAATGTCTGCGCCAGGCTGAACAGACTGTTGGCCACGAAGGTAATCAGCAGCAAAATCAGCAGTGTACGAAATTCCTGCCAGGAGCGCTCCGTGATCGCGTCGATCACCTGTCCCTGGAGCGAGGGCGCGATCAGCGAGGCGATGGTCACCGCCACGACCGCAATGATCAGCCCGATCAGCAGATTTTGGGACTGAATAAAATAGCGCACCAGCCGCCCGAGGGTTTCCCGCATGTTTTTCGGTTTCTCCACCTGCTGCCCCATCGGCGCACGGCGGCGCAGATCCACCCTGGGCGCAGATCCCGCAGCGCCTGCATTTCCCATATTTCCTGCGGCTCCATTATTTCCTGCCATTATGCTGACACCCCCTCTCCTTTCCGACAAAATTTCTCTCTGCCGGCCAGAATGCCACTTATATGTCTGCCTGAAAATTTTCTCAAAACATCATCTTTATAACTCCCTGCAATCCTACTGTAAGGCATCACCAGCAAGAACTGCATTGTTCCACTTTCTGCCATCATGCCCCGATCTCCCC
The DNA here is from genome assembly GCA_021201665.1 of Lachnospiraceae bacterium. Lineage (GTDB taxonomy): Bacteria > Bacillota > Clostridia > Lachnospirales > Lachnospiraceae > Choladousia. The sequence goes on from JAJQEO010000010.1 coordinate 58,806, forward strand.
CTTCTTCAGCTGAGACTTACAGATCTCCCGGTATACATCCGAGCTCTGCAGCAGCTCCTCGTGCGTGCCGGACGCACAGATACGCCCATTATCCAGCACGAGAATCCGATCCGCATCTTTGACGGAAAAAATCCGCTGTGCCACAATGATCCGTGTTGTATCCGCGAATTCCCGGTTCAGAGCCTCATAAAGTGCTGCCTCGGTCTTCAGATCCAGCGCACTGCCGGAATCGTCAAATATCAGGATTTCCGGATTTTTAATGACCGCGCGGGCGATGGAGATCCTCTGCTTCTGCCCGCCGGAGAGCGAATGGCCGCCCTCGGTCACCTGCGTCTCATAGCCGTCCGGCGTGCGCAGGATGAACTCCTCCGCCTGCGCAATCCCGGCGGCGCGGCTGACAGGATCTGGTACGCCATAGACTGCGGAAAAATTATCGGTTCCATCCGCAGCCGCACAGGCCGCAATCTCCTCATATTTCTCCTCGCTGCCCCAGAGGATATTTTCGCGGATGCTCCGGGAGAAAAGCTCTGTCTTCTGCTGCACGATCCCGATCTTATCCCGAAGCATCTGCATCGGGTACATGCGCACGTTCTGGCCGTCCACCAGAACCTCGCCGTCTGTAGTGTCATAGAAACGTGGGATCAGCTGCACCAGGCTGGTCTTTCCGCTTCCGGTCGAGCCGATGATGGCGATGGTCTCTCCCTGCTTTGCGCGGAAGGAAATGTGATCCAGCACCAGATTCTCCGGCGCGTCCGGAAACGCGAACGAAACATCCCGGAACTCGATTTCGCCTGTTTGTCCATCTGCCTGTGCAGGCACACCGCCAGAACTCTCATCCACCTGCGTCTGCACCACCGGCGTGTCCAGCACCTCCCGGATACGCCGCCAGGATGCGGACGCCCGTGTAAAGGTCTGGAAAATGTTTGCAAAAAACACAATGCGCATCAGTATCAGAGACAGGTACGTGATCGCCGCCATCGTCTGTCCCGGCGTGATGCCGCCGTCCTGCCGCACCGTATAGCCGCCGACGTAGAGGACGCCGACCACGCATAGATTCAGGATAATATTGACAGAAGGATTCAGAAATGCGAGAATCGTCTGCGCCTGAAGATTCGTGTCGCACAGAGAATCATTCGCCCCGGAAAAGTGCTCCAGCTCATAATCCTCCTTGACGTAAGCCTTTACCACCCTGGCTCCGGCAATATTTTCCTGCATACAGGAATTCACCCGGTCCAGCTTCTGCTGGATGACCGTATAAAGCGGCGAAACCTTTTTCAGCGTAACCACCACAATCACCGTCACAAACGGCAAACCGCAGGCTGCCACCAGAGCAAACTGCGGCGACTGGCGGTACAGCATATAGATGCCTCCGACAAACATAAGCACACACCGCACCAGCGAGCGCACAGACATCATCACCATCTGCTCCACCTGCGTCACATCATTCGTAATCCTCGTCACCAGCGAGCCTGTCGTAAAGCGGTCAGTCTGCTCAAAGGAAAAATCCATAATCCGCGAAAACAGCGCTTTTCGGATATCATTGCCAAACTCCTGCGCGGCAATATTCGCAAAAACACCGCACAGCACCCCGCAGGTTCCTCCAAACACCACCAGCAGCACCATGCGGACGCCCTCCGTCAGAATGACCTCCATATTTGACGCGAGCACTCCGTCGTCCACAATCGTCGCCATCATGTCCGGCTGCAGCAGATCCATCGACAGCTCGCCCATCATAAACAGCGGCGCGAGCAGGCAATAAAACCAGTATTTTTTCAGATATTTCAGCATTTCGGCAGCTCCTTCTCAATAATGTCGGAAAGCTCCCACATCCGCTCCATAAGCTCCCGCTCACGTTCGGGTGTAAGAAGCTCTGTAATCCTCTCATCCGCCTTGCGAAGCTTCCCGTGAAGTTCTCTGGCGCAGTCCTCCCCTTTCGGGGTCAGATACAGATTCACATACCGCTGATCCTTCGGATCCGTCCTCTTCTCCAGATAGCCGGTCAGCTCCATCTCCTTCACAATCTGACTGACCGAAGCTGTCGTAATATTCCGGAATTCCGCCAGCTCCTTCTGGCTCGCGCCCGGATGCCGCAGCAGAAAGGGCAGGATCAGACGATACGAATCCGGAATGCCCGCCTCCATGGCAATCGATTTCATATAGTCCGTCCAGAGCTTACACGTATCCCTGACCGTTCGCATTAATGTCTTTTCCATAGCTAAATCTCTCCTGATTAATTAGTTTCCTATCTAATTATACTGCATGATTTCATTTTTTCAAGATGCCTGCTGCAAAAAATATTCGTTCAAAAATTATAGCCGCCCTCTGGAGCATTCGTCCGGAACAGCGGCTATTGCAAAGTTTCCTGTATTCGCGATTTCTGTTGCACTTTTGTCATTTTCAGTTTCTGAATAGATTACGCTTCCTGCAGCATTTCTTCTTCAATTTCTCTTACCCTTTCTACAGATACCTGCTGGCATTCGGCAATATCCTCAATTGACAGCTTGCCAAGCTTCAGTAACCTTTTTACAGACGCTTCCTTCTCTTCCTTTGCAGCCTTTTCTGCAGCAATCTTTTTCTCACTTTCAACATGAATCTTCCAAATACGATCCTGGTCATATAAATCCATCATCATGGTAATAACCTCCTTTTCCCTGGATGCAAGGTATTCTTTCAAAATATCGCGATCCATGCAGATCCGAATCGTTTCGGCTACTGCCTCTTTTGTCCTCCCATGCAGCCGAACCTGTTCATTATAAACTTTCGTAAATAACACATACTGCCCGATGATATCTTCGCCATGCGACTTATCCGGGTCTACAGTGCCGTAAAGCATTTTTACTTTTACATCAACTGCCGATACTTTATTTTTAAAAAATTCCTCTGCCAGAGAAATTATCTCTGGATGCTTTACGCGATCTCCGGTATAAATCACATATAATTCGGATTCTGGCAATTTTACTTTGCGGCTGCCATAGAGATCCTCGCCTTCCTTATCTAAGTATTCCTGCAGAGACTGCGCATAGTACAGCAATGCCCTGACGATGATATTCATCGTCCATGTAGACTGTGCTTCCGTCAGGATCATTAGCTTCCCTCGTACCATAAATCCGAGATCATTGTATTGCCCCTCGACCAGAACATTATTGATCGTAATATCCGACAAGGAATCTTCTGTAACCTTTTTATCCTCCGGATGAAGCGCCTGATATAGCTGGAGCAGATACTTCTTGTTCTGAAACAGGTCGGTAAAAACGCTGTCCTTCGCCGTATATTTGGCCACTTTTGTTTCTTGCATCACACCACCTCCGTAAACGAATCCTGCGGATCACATGCTTTCGCTTACACTCATTGAAAAACATGAAAATCCAGTATATTTGTTACTTTCTCCGACGAATCTCGTCGCTTCTCTTTGGTATGATGCAGCCGGAAGATCTCTCTCAGCCACTTGTTTTTTATTATAGGCGAAATACTGCTAAACTGCAAGAAACATTTGAGCGAATTGTTACACGAATACATTAGGAATATATAGACAAATCTGGCTATACTATAACTTGCATATATGACAAAATTATGCTATATTCAAAAAATCCAGAGAAAAGGCGGAACACCAGAGGCATGCGGACGGAAAGATTCTCGTTAACTGATACTGATGCTGCGCTTTTTCTCACTACAAAGATCAAGGAGGACTACTAAAATGAAAAAGAAGCTTTTGGCAGGACTGCTTGCGCTTGGCATGGCAGTCGGAATGGTCGGAGGCGCGCTCCCTGCCGCTGCGTCGGAGGGCGTGGCCGGGACGTATGAAGGCGTCGGGACGGGCCGCAACGGAGACATCGTGGTAGAGGTCACACTCGACGATGACGGCGTGATCACGGACATCGAGGTGACGGAGCATGAGGAGACTGACGGGGTCGGCACCCTCGCATTCGATCTGATCGATACGATGGTTGAGAACAATACAATCGCTGTCGATGCGGTAAGCTCAGCGACACTTTCCTCGGAGGGACTCATTGAGGCCGTGACGAATGCGCTGATCGCGGCGGGCGTGGACCCGGCAGATTATGAGAATGACGTCGAGGCCGAACAGGGCATGGATACGACCTACAACGTGGATGTTATAGTGGTAGGCGCCGGCGGAGCAGGCATGGCTGCGGCTGCCAGCGCGGCGGAGCAGGGCGCAAGTGTTCTGGTGCTGGAGAAGAGCGCGGCGATCGGCGGCAACACGAAGCTTGGCGAGGGCACCTACAACAGCGCTGACCCGGAGCTGCAGGCGTCCATTGAGATGACCGCGGACAACTGCGCGGAGGTCGAGGAGGCGCTTGCCACAGAGACAGACGACCCGGAGCTGCAGGCACTGATTGATGATGTCGCCGCGGACTATGCCGAGTGGCAGGAGACCAATGGCGAGACTTTATTTGACAGTGTCAACTGGCACGCGCTGCAGACCTATATCGGCGGCGGCTCCATTGATAACATCGAGTTGATCCGCCTGTACGCAGAGCAGGCTCCCATCACGCTGGAATGGCTGGAGGACGAAATCGGCATCCCATTCAAGAGCGACTACATTTTTATGGCGATCGGCGGCAAATGGGCACGCGGCCATCAAGTCGATCTGGTGGCGGCTACCGGCGCTGAGGGCGACAACGGCGGACGCGTTTACATTGACAAGCTGGAGGAATACGCGACCGAGCGCGGCACGATCATCGAGACCAACTCTCCTGTGACCAGCCTTCTCGTAAATGAGGACGGCGCTGTGATCGGCTGTGAGGCTACCCGCACGGACGGCAGCGTCATTACCGCGTACGCGACGAGCGTCATCCTGACGACCGGAGGATACGGCGCGGATTCCGAGCTGGTCCTGAAATACAGCGACGGCGCGATTACGACGACCCTGCACAGCTGCGCGGTGACCAGCACCGGCGACGGCCTGTCACTGGCGGAAGCCGTGGGCGGCAATCTGATCAACCTTGACCAGATTCAGGTACATCCGCTGGGCGACCCGATTGATGACTGCGGCTGCGTGAGCGAGTTTGTCGGAAACTGGCTGAGCGCAACCGAATACCTCTTCGTAAACAAAGAGGGCGAGCGTTTTATCAACGAGGACAATACCCGCTACGCGATCAGCATGGCGGAGCTGGAGCAGACAGACGGCGAGATGTGGCTGATCGTGGACAGCAGCGAGATCGCCGACGACGATACACGTGACGAACTGATTGAGAGCCTTCTGGCGGACGGCCATTCCTATGTCGCGGACACGCTCGAAGAGCTTGCGGAGCTGATCGGCGTCGATCCGGACACCCTGGTCGCTACCGTTGAGAAATACAATGAAGGCATGCTGAACGGCGAAGATGAGTATGGCAAGTCCGCGAGCGCGGATTCCGTCATCGAGCAGGGACCGTTCTACGCGAGCCTGCGCACCCCGACCGTTCACTACACCATGGGCGGCATCGAGATCAACACAGAAGCACAGGTCATCGATACCGAGGGCAATGTGATTGAAGGCCTCTATGCGGCAGGCGAAGTCACCAGCGGCATCCATGGCAACAACCGCCTCGGCGGAAACGCATATCCGGATATCATGACGTTCGGACGCATCGCCGGCCTGAACGCGGCGGCGGCAGCAGCGGAATAAAGAACGCGAAAACGAAATCAGAGAGAGGGAGTTCTCTCACCCCTCTGGAGTTCTCGATTTGCTTCGCAAATCGGAACATGCGCTGCGTCGGCCGCGTAAGCCATAAAACTCCTTACGCAGCTGTGTGCATAAAAATATAAGAAGGAGACGGTCTGCCGTCTCCTTTTTTCATATATTCTTTCAGAATTCCGCTCGCCCAAATACGAACCTGCGTACCACGCAAGGATTTCACGCGATAACCGACGGAGATAATGACATCGAGATTATGGTACTCAATCTGATAAGTTTTTCCGCTCAGAAGCAGTTGTTGCAAATTTTGCAACAACTGCTGATTTTGAAAGAGGAAATAAAAATCCAATCCCTGTGAATCCACATAATTCTTGCAAGTTTTAACCGTGCATGATAATATAACCACGAAAAGGAGCGAATCAATGTGAACAGACAGTCCCCGGGCAAGTCCCGTTTGTTTTTTATTGAATTTCTGATCGTGCTGTTTTTCTTTCTGATCATCGGCACGGTCTGTCTGCGCGTCTTTGTGGCTGCCCATAAGGTCACGCAGAATGCCGACGCGCTCGCGCATGCGCAGACGACTGCTGCCTCGATTGCCGAGGTACTGGAGGCCGGGGAATCGATCGAGGACTATTTCCCGGAGGCGGTTCAGATTTCATCGGCAGATAACGACGATCAGAGCAAGGACTACCAGATTACCTGGGACGGCGACTTTGCTGTCTGTGATGCCGACAGCGATTCTGCCGCTTATACGCTCACGGTTTCGCTGGATACTGAGGATCACACGCAGACGGTAGTCATCATCTGCACAGATTATACGGATGAGACCGTCTATGAGCTGTCCGTGACTTATCACCTGCCCTTGACGAGAGAGGAGGTGCTGTCATGAAAAGGACCGCCGGCATCTCTCTGATGCTGCTGATTTTTCTCTCCCTCTGTCTGATTACCTTCTCTTTGCTCTCGCTCTCCGGCGCGAATGCAGATGAAAAGCTCAGCCAGAATTCCGCTGACCGCACCACCGAATACTATGCCGCGGTCACTGAGGCGAATGAAATTCTCTCCGAGGTCGACGCCCGGCTCGCTGACGCGTTCCTGGAGGCACAGGGCAGTGAGGATCCCGAGCAGACGTATTTTGAGGCGTGTGCTGAAATTACTATTTCTGGTGTTGATCTGGAATGGACGATGAATGAAAACAGCGCGGATGAAAACGTAATAGACAGCGGCTCTGACAGCTCAGATGAAGCTGCGGAAAATGAGAATGCAGAAAGCATAGAGGAAATTTCCTATACGCTCTCCTACAATGTAGAGATGAGTGACGACCAGCATCTGCACATGGAGCTTTCCGTCACCTGGCCTACGTCGGGCTCTGACACACTTTACCGAGTGATCAGCCAGCAGGTCGTCTCCACGCAAGACTGGTCCGCCGATACCAGCCAGAACCTGTATCAGGGCAGTGCAGATTAAAATACATAAAAGTGCATCTTCTGACGATAACTCAGTCAAATACCTGCATAAGCCATGTCATAAAGGACAACGGCTTGCCAGAAGAATCTTTCCAGACTCAATTACCAGGCCCGTTGCTTTGCAAAAATGATAAATTACCACGTAACTGTTCAGTACCTTCACAGTTACGTGGGGAAAGCCCATTTAAAATCGCTTCGCGATGAGGCTTTCCCCACGCATGCTATGTACTTTCATACGTACCTCGCAGCAAGTGCGAGGTACTGTCCTGAATAGTTACATTACCACAATGAAACGGAGGATTTTCGATGAGCATCGATCTGACTTCATTTTTAAAATCTGCCGTTGAGGCCGGTGCCTCTGACGTGTTCTTTGTAGCCGGTCTCCCGGCTACCTATAAGGTAAGCGGCATGCTGCACCGCATCGGCGACCGTCTGATGCCCGCTGACACCGAACTGCTGATCCAGGATATTTACAAGATGGCCCAGGGACGGTCGATCGAGCCTTTCCTTGCGAGCGGCGACGATGACTTCTCCTTTGCCGTGCCGGGTCTTTCCCGTTTTCGTGTCAGCACCTACAAACAGCGCGGTTCCCTTGCGGCGGTGATCCGGGTAATCTCCTTTGATCTGCCAAATCCAGACGATCTGGGGATTCCGTCCATTGTCCTCTCCCTGGCAAACATGACTAAGGGACTGGTTCTGGTCACGGGACCTGCCGGAAACGGCAAGTCCACCACCCTTGCCTGTCTGGTGGACCGTATCAACTCCACGCGGGCAGATCATATTATCACGCTCGAAGACCCGATAGAATTTCTGCACCGCCACAAAGAAAGCATCGTCAGTCAGCGCGAGATCTCGACCGACTCAGACAATTACCTCAAGGCCCTGCGCGCCTCTCTGCGGCAGAGTCCGGATGTCATCCTTCTCGGCGAAATGCGTGATTTCGAGACCATTCAGACCGCCATGACAGCGGCGGAGACCGGCCATCTCGTCCTCTCCAGCCTGCACACCATCGGAGCGGCCAACACCATCAGCAGGATCATCGATGTCTTTGAACCCTCCCAGCAGCGGCAGATTGCGATCCAGCTCTCCATGGTACTGCGCGCCGTCATTTCGCAGCAGCTGGTTCCGACCAGGGACGGCACCCTGGTTCCGGCTTTCGAAATCATGATCATGACCCCCGCGATCAGCAACATGATCCGCGACAACAAGGTCCACCAGATCGAAGGCGTGATCTACACCTCCGCCAAGGAAGATATGATTTCCATGGACAACAGCCTGCTGCAGCTGTACAAATCCGGGAAAATCACCGCGGAAACCGCGCTGCAGTACTGCACAAATATTGAGATGATGAGGAAGAAGCTGTAGCAAATCAAAGATGCGGCAGAACAAAGCTGCAGAAGATCAAAACCGCAGAAGATCAAAACCGCAGAAAGCTGCGGCAAATCGTAAAAACGGCAGATTACAGAAGCGGCTGATCGCAGAAACGGCAGAAACGTTTTCTACCTTCCATTGGAAAGACAATCTTCTACCTGAAAATCCATACCCGAAGAGGCAAATTCCTTTACTCTTCTGTGGGTATCATTGTCCTGAAAATGCCACCACTCGCTCGCAAGCGATGTCATTCCGGTCGATATAAAGCTGTATTCACCGTAATCACCGCCTGAAAAGATATGATCCAGCAGAATGGCGTTATCATTCATTGTATCCGCATAGTTTTCAGGTGCTTTTTCAACTGATCCAGAATAATACTTTATCGCGTCGGTGCTGAGCTCATGCATCGCTGTCTGCATGGAAAGCTCAACGTATTCACTGGAAACAGCATCGTATTCAGCTTCATATCCAACTTCATTTTCAGCCTCATTTTCCGCTTCATAGCCAATTTCATTTTCAGCCTCATTTTCCGCTTCATATTCACATAAAGTGACATCAATTGCTGCCCCCGTGTTATGTGTGGACACTGACTGCGCGAGAAACCACCGGATCCCCCACTCATACATATTTCCGTCCGGCTGCGTGCAGGAATCCACATTCTCCTGCACAACAAGATTGCTGTAATAAAGTTCTGAAAATTTTTCAGCTATGTAAACTGAAACACTGTGAGGCCGATAAGCATCGTATATTTTAAGCGTGTATCGTCCGTCCGTAAGTGTATACGCATTGAACTGCGCAATGGCAATTTTCTTCGCTGTCGAATACATAACCGGAACCAGATATTCATATCTGCCCAGCTTTTCATTCCACTCCTTACCGTCCAGATCTCCGGCATCGTATAGCTTTTCCCCTGTCACACCGTCAATCGTATAGCCTGACGACTGATAGATTGCTGCGTATGAATTTGTAATATCATATTCAATCGTCGGCAAAACATCCGGGAGATTAATCATACAATAATCATGCTGCACATACCCTTCCGTATTGTCTGCCAATACGACCCTCCACCAGTCACCGTCTTCCTCTGCAATCCGAAACGCAGTCCCTGCCAGAAGCCAGGCAACCTCTGCTGACGATGCAGACGCTTCAGACATCAGGTTCATTTCTACGGCATTCCACCCGGTGCTGCCCTCAACCGTCCTGTCAAAATAATTCTCGTCAGCAGCTGAATGAAAAGAGGGTATCAGCAAAAAACATATCGTTATCAGGATAATCTTTTGTTTTTTCATATCGTTGTAACTCTTTCTTTTCTGCATTATCCGGCATGTAACTGCCAGGCCTTCCTCCGCCTGTTCTTTCTCAAAATCGTTATCTTTATTTCTAATCATACTACAAAATCGTTATTTTTCAACATTCAGCTATTTTTCGCCCTGAAATTATTTTAGCATTAATTTACTGCATCCCACGCTTCGCATGGGATATGCCCTGCCCGGCTCCGCGCATAGAAAAGCCACAGGATATCAATTTGAATCCTGTGGCCAGTCATGTTATTTCCTATATTTGGCATTCACTGCCGGCATATTACCCTTTCGCTTTTCGTCCTTTTCTCCGTTTTTCCGTCATCCAGATGATAGCTGCGCCGGAAACAGCCATTAACAATATCCAGATGGAAATTGGGCTATTGTCTCCTGTACTTACGCTTTCGGAAGTTGTTGCGGCAGATGTAGTCTCTGTCTCTGTCTCTGTCTCTGTTTCTGTTTCCGTTTCCGCTTCGGTTTCCATCTCAGCTTCCGTCTCGGTTTCTGTTTCTGCTTCCGTCTCAGTTTCTGTTTCTGTTTCCGTTTCTGTTTCTGTTTCCGTCTCCGACTCTGTTTCCGTCTCTGTCTCCGTTTCTGTCTCCGTCCCTGTCTCTGTTTCCGTCTCCGACTCTGTTTCCGTCTCTGTTTCTGTCTTCGTTTCTGTTTCCGCCGCAGTCTCCACTTCCTTCCACGCAACCGCAATCGGCGAAAGACCGGTCACAGTCACCTGCAGTCCTTCATCGGTCTTAGTGACCTCCGGGTTCTCCGTATCTCCCGGCGTCTTGCCAAACGCGGTGGATGTGAACATGTGGGTCACGACGAAATCATGGGTATCCTTCCCTGTTCCGTCCGGATAGGGCAGGATGATCGTGAGGCCGTTTGCCGGGAAGTTCTCTTCTGTAGCCTTCTCCCATGTCACGCCGCCGTCAAAGCTGACCATCAAAGTGACCTCATAAACCGCTGAATTCTCCTCCGAATATCCGTCTTTCTGCGTAACAGCCGTTTTAAGCATGGTTTCAATCTTTTCCACTGTATCCAGATCCGGATTATTTGCAAGCGCCTCCGGCACTTCAGTCAGGCCTTTTTGCACTTCAACCTTGTACACGGCGTCTTCATCCGGAAACTCCTGCTCGGGCAAATCAATCAATTCCGCTATTTTCAATGTCCCACTTATAATCGTCACATCATAGTTCGCGCTGTCGGAGGTTCCGGTGATTGTATAGGTACCTGCCGCCGAATCCTTCGCTGCTGTTGTCGTCAGCGTCACGCCAAGGTCCTCTTCCGTATCGCCGTCCGCCAGACTTCCCTCAGTAATAGCGAAGGTAAAGGCCGGGTTGCTGGTGCCGTAATCTTTTGTCACGTCATCTGCTATGACTGTCACTGCCGCCTTGCTGACTGTATAGGTCACGCTGACAGTTTCCCCGCCGTATGTGATGGATGCGGTATAGGTGCCTGCCTGCGTCGTATCGGTGGTCATCCCGCCGTCCCTTTCATAGCTTACGCTCAGGCTGTTGCCTTCTGAAAGTTCTCCTTCGTAAGAAAGAACCGCGTTATGGCCTGTGCCATCATAAACCTGTTCTCCTGATGGTGCGGAGATTTTTACTGACGCACTTTCGCCACAGTACTGACAGGTTTCCGTAATTGCCGCTTCGGAAGCATCTGCACTGTCTGACGCGCTGCCCTCGCTGTCCGTCGTATCTATCCTTTCCGTCGTATACACCCATGTATGTCCTTCGTTAACTGTTACAGTATAAACCACTGTTTCATTTCCGGCTTTATCAAACGCCTGAACGGTATGTGCTGCATTATCAGCGGCAATCGTGTAGCTATAGGACGTACTTTCCGCAGCTGAACCGCCAGATATGCCGCCATTCCCAGTCGATTCACCATTCTGATTCACCGCTTCTCCGGTCACTTTTTCACCATCAATCAGCACATAATCCAGATTGTCATCGCTTACAGTGAAGGTCACGTCCGCGCAGTAAGTCTTTTCATCCTCCAGGCCCTCAATGACCGGAGCGGTTGTCTCCAATACGATGCCTGTTGAATTGATGATCGTGCTGTTGCCGGAATTGTCTGTAATTTTCACATAAACCACATAGCTGTTTTCCGGGTCAATACTAAAGGACTCCGTAAAGACTGTCCACTCCGCATCCGCCAGATCATCCGTGCTTTCCACTGCCGCATCCGCCAGATAATACTCTGTCTTCGCAATACCGGATTCACCGTCGGATGCTGTTACACTCACGGTCTGGGTTGCATTAAAGAACAATCCGAAGGTTACCGTATTCCAGAAAGTATTCCATGTATTTTCCGCAATGGTCAGGCTGCCGGCCGGTGCCACCTGATCAATGATGTTAAATGTATAGGTCAGTTCTCCCGTAAAATTGCCCTGTCCAGTGATCGTTACCGTGCCGGTGCCGACCGCTGTATTTTCGCCATAGCTTACGGTATAGTCGCTTCCCGCCACAAGGCTGCCGTCTGCCACGGCTGCTGTCGGCTCAATCGCACTTCCTGTAAAATTGATGGAAGCATTCCCATCAGCGTCCAGCGTCACCGTTGTATCACCGTCGATCTGTGTGACAACAAAATCTCCTGTGGACAATGAAGCCGCCGTAATCCTGTAAACATCGCTGTCTGTTTTCGAAGGCAGCTGGTAATTGCCGCTGTCCGCACCAGTTAATCCGGATGCTGTATAGTAAAAACCGCCAGAACCGTCAGCCGTGACATTCACATTATCTCCGGCCGACTCAACGGTCACAGACACAACATCGGTATCCTGCACCTTATTGGCAACAGATGCTGATAAAGTTTTCGCGTTTCCGTCATAAACCAGATCGTCCTCGCCCAGCGTCGTCCATTCCAGTTCGACTGTTTTCTGTTCAACGGTCAGTTCTCCGTCCACATAGCTGATCGCATAGTTGTCGGAGCTTAAACCGGACGGAGTGATGCTATAAGTTCCCACTTTCCCATACTGTGTATAGGAATAGCTGTAAACCAGAGTTCCGCCAAGAACGTTCTCTGTGTCATCATAAACAAATCCACTGCAGCTTGCGCCATTATTGGCCGGTGCGTCGCCGTAGGTGATCGTCTTATCATTGGCTGTCACCGTCAGGGGGGCCTGCGTAATGGTGTAGGTGCCGGATGTCACGGTCACGTTGTAATTAGCCGATGCAGAATCACCTGTAATCGCATAACTGCCCACATCCGTGCCCGACTCTTTCGTCAGGGTTACCGCCAGATCATCTGCCGTATCGCTTCCCTCAAAGCTTTCCTCTGGAATCGTGAATGTCAGCTCTTCAAATTCACTGCCGTATACAGATGTCTTATTATCTGCCGTGACAGTGACCGCCGCCTTTTCAATGACCAGATTTGCTACCGCGCTGGCTGCCGCGTAGTTTCCCTGCGCGGCAATGGATGCTTTCACATAATAAGTACCGGCATTCACCGGAGCCGTGCCCTCACCGGACGCGCCGCTGGTGTTATCGCCGCTCGTGCCGGTCATTTTGGTACAGTCTGCATCTGTATAATACGTATAGCTAATCTCTCCAGTATAAGTTTCATTATTTACAAGACTTACCGCTGCGCCATTTGTTTCAACAGCGTTTCCTGTATAAGTCGCCGTCTTATCCGTCAGAGATATCGTCGGCGTGGCCTGGTCAATGGTAAACTCATAGGTCGCAATCGCGCTGTAGTTTCCGATGCCCGTGAGGGTGATGGTGGCTGTCCCGGCGTTCGTGTTGTTGCTATAGGAGATGGTATAATCGGTGCCTTCCGTCAAATTGCTGGAAATCGTCTTGGTGATGGCGGAGCCGGTGTAAGTCTCGTTCGCCGTATCCACCGTGAAGTCGCTTGTGCTGAGCTCCTTTTGGGTGATGCTTCCAGTCGTTGTGAGACTGGTGTTCGACAGGGTGTAATTGCCTGCATCCGTACCGCCGAGGGTGATGCCGCTGGC
>JAJQEO010000084.1:0-52585 GCA_021201665.1 Lachnospiraceae bacterium
ATTGGATTTATCAGCTTTTCCGTTGATTAAGACCACTGAACTTCACGGAATCAGGTATTAGTAATCAACAAAGGCTATATAGCGATCTCTAATTTGATTAAAATCTTTGTTTCTAGCAAAACAAATTAGAGTATCTGTATATGCAAAAAATACTTTATCTAACATACTTTTAACAATTTCATAATCTATTATTTCAGCCAACAGAGCTAGTTGGCCTTGTAAATTCTCATACTCATGATTTTCGTTAAAAACCAAAATTGTCATTAAATATATGAATTTAAGGTTTTTATCTGGAAACCAGCATCTAAAGTGTGTATCAAATACTCTATTATTCCACAAATACTCTTGTAACGCCTTATCTAGTGGAACAAGCGTACATTTTTGAAGCCCCCTACAAGATAGCATTAAGTAAACATCAATAAAGAGGTCATCTTTAATTTTGATCCTCCACCGTTCAATCTCCGGAAGGCCATATAAATATAACCACCCATAACTTTTTGAGCAAGGATGAATTACATGCCTCGCATATTTTCTAGCAATAAGGCTAAACTCTTTATACTGATCTATTTTTACCGCTATACTCATTGTATTTTTACCAAGCATTATACTATCGAGCATATTAGATCCATCTAAAATAGCATAATCAATTTGAGAATCATTAAGTTCTTCAACAAAAATTGGGAGGATATTTTTATCCATAGGTTCTACTTTCCCCCTTTAATCCGATCTATTTTTACACAAATATCTGTTAGCAATTTCTTAAAAAGATACATACTATTCTTCATTTTATGACACGTTTTTCTTACTACACGCTTTATTCTCTTTACATCCCATACTAAAAGCCATTTACAAATAGGCTTCATATCCAAATCATGCTTACCTTCTTTAAAAATCATTCGATAGACCGGCACGTTTATATTTCCATATAAATAATACAGGCAAGACGCACGATGCTGACCATCTGCGATAATATTTTGTTTGTTAAACAAAACGATCCTTTCTCCATTCTGTGGATATCCATTCTCCTTTATACTTTCAAGCATCTCACAAACGCGCTGCTGATTCGATTGATTAAAATAGTTTTGTTCTCTTCTTCTGTTGTTTTCTGACAAGTCACCATTCAATGCTTTGAGTACTCTTGAGTGAGGTAAGGATTTTATAACAGGGCATCCAAATACATTATACGTGTCTATCAATAAAGATTCCAAGAAAATGTTGTCCTCTTTGACTTCAACCAAATCGGGTAAAAAATCTGAAATTTGAAGTAAAAATTCCTTCGAAAACTTATTAATATCAAATCCCGGTATCTCAGAAGTATAATCCAGCATCACATTATTAACATTCATAGCAAGAGTCATAAATTCTTTTATTGATAAGTCATATCTAAAATCATTTAAATGCAAATGAATAGCCTCGCCAAGATTATCTTCAACACGAAAGTTGCCTAACTCAGTCTCTATACTTGCTAAAGTTACAACAGCTGGGTTACTCATTAAAATCACCTCTTAAATTATTATCTTTGTAAGTTGCTAGATTTTCTCTTGCATAAAGAATGCCAAGTGCAATTCTGCTAAAATCTATTTCGTTTATGTTTAATCTAAAATTACTATTTTGAATATGAATATCATACTTCCCGCTTTTATGAGTTCCTTTATTAATTTCGACCCTCATTTTACTGTTTCCTAAATTTACTTCCCCTAAATCACGTATAATTTCGCCCATATTTGTTCTCCTCGTATTTTGGGTTCTATCCTATTTCTTTTACAAAGATTGAATACACTTTTCCAATTCAAAAAACAATTCTCCTACATCAATATCATCAATACACGGAAAACGCTTACGCCGGAACTTTGATGTTAAACAACGGAAACTTTTTTTCTTCCTATTAAAATCACATTTAAAACAGCCCATATAATGATCCACATAATAAGGTAAAATAAAATAATCATTTAGGCTTTCATCATAAGGGATAAATTTTCCCCAATGTTGCCCCCCGCAAATGCAAAAAGAAGGCACTCCACAATAGGCTGCTATATGAATACAGCTAGAATCATTTCCAATAACCAAGGATGAGCTTTCAATAATGTCAGTATATTCTAAAACAGTCGTTTTCCCAGCCATATTAATACATCTATTTGATTTGATGTGGTTTATCATTTCATCAATTTTCACTTTCTCCACCTGTTCTCCAAGCAAATAACATTTTAATTCTGTGTTTTCCAAGCAATACTCAATAAGCTGTTCACATTTTACAGGATCCAGGCTTCTTTGATACATGCTAGCAAACGGAGAAAATGTAATGTAGCCCCCTTTATCTTTTTTTCTATTATGAATCGGTATTTCTATACTTTCTCCTATAATATATTCAGTGAATCTAATATTTTTTAAATACTCGTGTTGCCATTCATTCTCACAAATCACTATTTCACTGTATATATTGCCAGATTTCCTCATGCTAAACTTATTATCACAATTAAAAGCCTTCGCGATAGAATCTATAAATTGTGTATTGTTAAATGAGCATTGATACAAAACATCAAATTTTATATTTAAATATGAATCTATCTCTCTTAAGGAAGATGAAATTGGAACTACTGTTATAGATTTATACACAGTCAAATATTTTTCCGCTATCAAAGCGTTTACAGGTTTGCAGAAAAGAAAAACCTCTGCTTCTTTATTTAACTCATACGATATAAGTGCCTCAGCTGCATCAAGCCACAAAACAAAATCCCCTATAGCGTCCAATCTTAATATTGCGCATTTTCTCATATTTTTCTCACAGTCCCTTTATTTTAATGTATAATGTTTTTAAAACAGCACAATTGCTTATGCGATATCGGATAGCATAATATAAAGATTCGTAACCACAAATAAATTTTTCTTTTCTCGATGTATTATACTTTCTCATATTTTCTTTTTTTATCAGCTTATACTCTTTTCTTCCCAGCAATTTATTTTTATTTGAGGCTCCATCCATTGAATACGTTACCAAAATGCAGTCAATAATGGAAAACTTTTTATGTCCTAGCAGCATTTTAAAGAAAAAATCATAATCAGCGGACAATGTATATCGCAAATCAAATTTATTTTCAACCATCAGCTTCCTTTTGACAAATGTTGACTGATGAATAAAAGGCATTCGTCCGTATAATTGCTTCTCTACATTATGCGGAATTTGAATATAGTTTTCACCATTTTCGAATTGTAAGGAAGCAGCTCCGCATAAAATATCTGCATCCGTTCCGGACAATTTTTTAGAGACATTCGCTAGAACATTTTCATCATAAAATCTATCATCGGAGTTAAGAAAGTTTAGGTATTCGCCTTCCGCCAAGTCTATTCCTTTATTCATAGCATCGTAAATGCCGGCATCTACCTCTGTAATATATCGAAATCCGATTCCCCCTTCCCTAAATTTTTCACTATATCTTTGAATGATTTCAACGGTTTTATCGTTGGATTTTCCATCAATAACGATATATTCAAAATCATCTGACGTTTGATTCAGTACTGATTCAAATGTTTCAGCTATAGATTTTTCAGAATTTCTGCAAACTGTAATAATTGATATTTTCATGTGTTCGTTCCCCACGCATTACATAATTACTCTCATCTGTAGCAAAAGCTAATTTATCATTTTTGTAGTTGTATAAGAAGCAATACATAACTGCCAGAGCATTGGATTCTTCCGTTATAAATATAATCAAAATCACAAGTATTATCATAACAACATACTTTTTCTTTTTCACCTGCAATAATTCTGTGAATCCCTTAACAATATAATAAATAAACAGGCATGCATATGGAATACCAAACGAAAAAGCGAGTGAAAGAATTCCATTAGAATTTGCATAATATATATTATTTACATTTTCAGTTGCAAGGTTAGTAGTACCATAGCCGATCAAAGGGTGTGTTTTTACTAATTCTATACCATATTGCAAATCCACCAATCTATCTCTCAGGGAGCTGTTCGTTTCAGACAATGTCAGTTTGCCATTTATATTTCCACTGAACATAACTACTAAGCCTATAATTAAAATAGCAACAAAAAATATTGCATTTTTCCCTTTGAAAATATCCAAATTCATTTCCTTATAAGAAAACAGCAAAATGATAAGTAAGACTATATATCCTGCTGTCGACCCAGTTGTTGCAATAGTTCCAACTAATAACAACAGCTTAAGATTTTTTGATTTATGATCTCCAAATATCAAAAAAAGCAATGCAATATTTAGGAAAATCTGATAACCACCGGGTTCCCAGAATGGGCCATAGTTTCTTATGTCATAAGATGATGTTCTTCCAAATGTATAAAAAAATGTATAATAATAACGTTGCGGTAAGCTTACATAAGTGCAAATTGAACTTACATAGCCAGGGTTCAGTAGCTGTACTATTTTACACATCAAGCTGATAATGCTTATTCCGCAAAGAATGTTTACATATATTTTTTTTAACTCATTTCGTTTTAATATCATCGCGGCTATAAATCCAACCATCAGATAAACAATTCTTTTTGCTATAGACAGCAGAAAACCAGAATCAATGCTCTTAAAATTTAAACAGGCAAGCATGATATGAATCCCTATAAATACTATAATCGATTTTATATTATTTTTCTGACAACTAGGATTACTTAATAACAGCAAAAATACCAGGAGTATTACTATTGCTGTTGTAACATATTCGTTTACAAGGCCAAAATAAACTGTCTTTGATAACAAGATGATAAAAAGTATATATAAATACTTTACGCTGGAATTTATGTCCTTAATTGCAATTTTCATAATAATACTTACCTGTTTTCATATTTGATTAATACGTCAGATAACCTTTCCTCAAATGCTTCAGCACATAATCTTTCACGCCTGCTTCCAAATCCATAAAAGGCAAATCATATCCAGCATCATATAATTTTGACATCTCTGCTTTTGTATAATACTGGTATTTTTCCTTCAGTTCCTCCGGCATGTCTATATATATGATTTTAGTGTCCAATTCCAAAGCATGGAAGGTTGCCATAGCCAATTCTTTAAAACTCTGTGCCTTACCCGTTCCAACATTAAATAGTCCGTTTACCTCTGGATTATTCAATAACCAAAAAATCACCGAGCAAATGTCCTTAACATATACAAAATCCCGAAGTTGTCCACCATCCTCATATTGTGGGTTACAAGACTTAAATAGCTTAATGGATCCCGTTTCCTGAATTTGCTTATATCCATGGAAAACCATACTTGCCATACTACCTTTAAAATACTCATTTGGTCCATACACATTAAAAAATTTTAAGCCCACATGCTGTTTAGGATATACTGTAGCCTGATGCTTTACCCACTGATCAAATATCTGCTTGGAATACCCATAGCCATTCAATGGTAAGAGTTTGTCTATATCCATTCTGTCATCAAAGCCCTGTGTACCATTACCATAAGTTGCCGCGGAGCTCGCATAGATAAATGAAATCTGCTTTTCAGCGCAATAATTCCAGAGTGCCTTTGTATATTCAAAATTGTTCTTCCATAAATAATCGAAATTCTTCTCTGTTGTAGACGACTGCGCTCCCATATGAATTATCGCGTCTACTCCTGTATAAGAAGGAAGTTCATCAAGAAATGTATCTTTGTGTACATACTTAATGTACTTCTTGTTCCGTATATTCAGCCATTTATCAGTAGTAGCAATATCGTCCACTATTACAATGTCTGCTCTTCCAGCATCATTCAAAGTTCTAACTACGCAGCTTCCAATAAATCCCGCTCCACCAGTCACAATAATCATTTTATAATCTCCTCTTATACATACATATTT
Source organism: Lachnospiraceae bacterium (assembly GCA_021201665.1). Classification (GTDB taxonomy): domain Bacteria; phylum Bacillota; class Clostridia; order Lachnospirales; family Lachnospiraceae; genus Choladousia. Next base: position 5,818 of record JAJQEO010000084.1, read on the forward strand.
CTTGAGCCGCTTCTAGTAATGATTCCGCATATTTAGTCCGGGTGTAGTTACCAGCATTGACCGAATCGATAATTTCTGTTCGCTCATTATGGCCAATAAGAAAGCCCCGGCAAAGCGTTTTTTCACAGATCGCGCAATCTCTAATTTTATCTCCAATTGTAAAACTCTCTGTAAGCGAAATATTATAATCATCGATTGCCTTTTGAAACATTCCTAAATTAGGCTTTCTGCACTCACAAACCATACGATATTTTTCAATCTTCGCATCTGGTAAATGTGGGCAATAATATACTTTACTTATTTTTATTCCACTAACTGCCATCTTCTGAAGCATCCAGTCAGTAAGCTCTTGAAACTGCCTCTCCGTATAATATCCTCTGGCTATTCCTGACTGATTGGTAATTATAATTAATAAAAACCCAGCATCTTGGAGTATCTTGAGTGCTTCTAAAGCACCAGGAACAAATCTGAATTCTGAAATCTGATACAAATAACTTTTTTCAACATTAATTGTCCCATCTCTGTCTAGAAATACAGCTTTATTCATTCTCACACTCTTCTCTATTATTATCCAAGTTTCTCTTCCACTATCTCACACATGATATGTATAAGCATAATATGACTTTCCTGAACACGAGCTGTATTCATGCACGGCACAATTATCGGATAGTCAACCTGTTTTCCAATTTTTCCCCCGTCTTTACCTAGTAAAGCCGCTGTTTTAGCTTCTTTTTTCTTTGCAACCTCAACCGCTCTATAAACATTCTCAGAATCGCCACTTGTACTTATTCCAATAAACAGATCACCTGCGTTAATATGTCCCTCAGCCTGCCTTGCAAAAACATCATCGTACCCATAATCATTAGCGATTGCCGTCAAAGTAGCCACATCTGCATTTAATACAACCACAGGCCAGGCTGGTCTTTCTTTCTGAAAGCGTCCAACAATTTCTCCTGCAAAATGCAGAGCATCTGATGCTGAGCCACCATTTCCACACAATATTAATTTATGATCTGAATCTATTGTTCTAATAATCTCATTTGAAAGCTCATCTATTGCATTCAGCAAGGTCTCGTTACCAATTAGTTCCTGTTTCACTGCTATACTATCATTTATCCGCTGTCTAATTATTTCCCTCATTTTTGAAAATCTCCATCCCTAACTCATGTTTTCACTTATTTCGTCATTTTTTCAATAATTCTAGTGGTTGATTTTCCTTCCACAAGAGGAACTAGCACAAGTTCTCCACCATTTTTCTCTACTATGTCTTTCCCTACGACCTCGCCAGGTTTGTAGTCTCCACCTTTAACCAATACATTTGGCTGAATTTTCTTTATCAATTCATACGGTGTATCTTCATCAAACACAATTACATAGTCGACAAATTCCAAAGCACACAATACTTCTGCGCGATCAGATTGACTATTCACTGGTCGTTTCGAACCTTTCAATCTTTTTACAGATGCATCACTGTTAAGACCAATAACCAAAGTGTCTCCTAATTTCGAAGCTTCCTGTAAGTAACGTATATGGCCAATATGCAAGATATCAAAACATCCATTAGTAAAGACAACTTTTTTACCGGCATTTCCTGCCCTGAATTCATCTAATGCATCCCAACTAAGTAGTTTATGGGCAATGCCTTGCTTCTGATTAATTAAATATTCTCTAACTTCATTCCAATACACAGACGATGTTCCTACTTTAGATACCTGTATCCCCGCCGCACAATTCGAAACATCAACTGCTTCACGAAGGGAAAAGCCATTCACTATGCATGCAGCAAGATAGGCAATCGTTGTATCTCCAGCCCCAGTGACATCGTATACTTCTTGTTTTGCACATTCAATAAAGTAAGGTGCACCATCTCCCACGAGAACCATACCTCTTGAACCACAAGTAGTAAGAATATATTCACACTCACATGATTTACGAAGGTATTCTGAAGCATTGATAATTTCTTCATCATTAGAAGTCGGCATCGCAGTCAGTTCGTGAAGTTCCTTTTTGTTAGGTTTCAAGAGAAATGCGCCTTTATATTTTTCAATCTTTGGATCTTTAACATCAATAATTGCCGGGACATGGTGTTTTCTCGCAAGTTGAAGAACTCCTTGCGTAAAACCAAAGTTTAAAAGCCCCTTCATGTAATCGCTTAGAACAATTAAATCAAATGAAGATATTTGCTCTTTCAATGCATCAAGAAGAACTCTAATATTAGCATCACTTAGTACATCTGTATCTTCTATGTCAAGACGCAATACCTGTTGATTATTATCTGCTAAAAAACGAATCTTCTCAGTGGTATTTCTTTCAAGTGACATAACAAGACTAGTATCTATTCCCTTATCCTTGAAAGACTTTTTCAATCTATCAGCTGTTTCGTCTTTCCCAACGACCGCCATCATATAGACGTTCTGTCCTGCTGCAACAAGATTTGCTGCCACATTGGCGGCTCCGCCCAAAACACTTCGTTGTTCCTGTTTATGAAAAACTGGAACTGGAGCTTCTGGAGATATCCGTTTAACCTCACCTGTATAGTATGTATCCAGCATCACATCGCCAATAACCAGAATATTTTTTGCCTTGATTTTATTTAACAAACTCATACCTGTTTCCTCATCCTACAAAATCAATAATGTACATTCCCAAAAAATCAGAACATCCTGAGAATCCGCTCTTTTTCATATTTAAATTTTCCCTTCCTCTAAATCAAATAAAATTTCAAATAACTCCAAACATTTTTGAAAAATTATACAGTGTCTCACGGCCAAGTCACCAAAGTTATCCTTGTAAATAAGGAATCAGCACAGCGTGTGCGAAACAAAATCACAAGGAGATAACGCACTAGGATTAAGAACTGACAGTCTATGCATGAGTATCGGCTCATTCTCATCAACACTATGACTAAGTTCCACTCTTCCGAAAAGACTCGGATCCGTTACAAACTTTACTTTTTCAAAAAGAAGCTTCTATTTTCTATTTTCGATGTTGACAAGACCATAAATTTCCTATAGACCTTTTACTCTTCTACAAGCGATCTCACTACAAATCAGCCGCAGATCCTGCGCTCTCTTGTACTCTATTTCCTAAAGTTTTTTTAGCTAATAAGCATAACATTCACCTCATCAATTTCATCTTCGCCATCAGTCCTCGTATAAACAGCTTTATCATCACAAATGTCTTATTGTTTCAACTGTGTGGTGAGTTTGCGAGAATGCTCTATCAATTTCGTTTATTACATCGTTAGGTGTAATAATATCTATGCACAATACGCAATGATTTTTATTAATTCTTTTTTTGCACATTTTATTTCCATATCCAGCATAATATCCAATCGTTCTGCACCTTTCACAAGGCATATCCTTTACTATTGATGCAGGAAGTATATCGCCATCAGACAACTGATCAACCTTATATGGAAAAAACTGATACTTGTCATATACCCCAACGATGCAAATAGCTTTTCGCCTACTTGCGACTGCCAAGTGCATTGTGGCACTGTCATTTCCAACCACTAAATCAGCATGCTGGACGATAGCGGACCAATTAATAAAGGATGTTTTTCCAATATGGCTAACTATGTTCTGTGGATATTTCACCATAGAAAGAATCATCTTTTCGAAACCCAATTCATCATTACCTCCACACAGATGTATGTTAATTCCATATTTTTCAACTATATAATCTGCGATTAGGGCAAAACGTTCGGGCGGCCAGCATTTCTCCATTTTTGACGCACCCGGACACATAACGCAGTATTGTTCTTCCTGAATTATGTTTTCCTGATACAAAACGCTGGGTAGCTTAGCCTTGTATTCATCTACACCGAGATAGTTCAACAAAATTCTATGATGCTGTAACATCATATCGTCTTTATCAGGTCGCACTCTTTCTGTATAGGCAATCCTATTAAATAAGGCCATGATAAACGGCGACTGTACATCCCTATATCTTAAAAGTCCTACTCTTCTAACAGCACCGCTCATTGTTGAAAATATCTCAGCCGTTAAACTTGTTCCTGGTACTATAATAATATCCGCAGTACCTCTGTATTTCCTTCGTACTTGTCTATAAAACCGATAATCTTGTAAAAACCGATTAAAATCAATTGGTTCTATGGATATACCAGCTGGTATTTCCAAAACATCCTTCATAAATGAACACACAGATGGGCGAGCAAGTAATATAATTCTATAATTTTCATTTTCAGGAAATGCCTTCAAGTACGCTCCAAGAGAACTTTGTACTATAACGGCATCTCCAAAAAGTTGCTGAAAAACTATCAATACAATTTTTTTACCCCTATCTTTCACACTTTTCTTAGGTTTAATCAGCCTACTCAAAAGCGCATCCAATGATATTACGGCTCTGTTAATAAATAACTTTAAATTCATGTATTACTACCATCCAAATTAATTTTAGTTTCTCAAATCATCTTTAAAAATACAGTTCCTTATCGTTTCCACATGATTCATCTTCCTAACACAAATCATCGTTTATGAGTTTCGTCTACTGTTAACACTTCGTATCTATATGATTCAACTACCTTTTTTCTATCAAACTCTTTTTCTATTTTAATTCTACCCAGTCTCCCCATTTCTTTTTTCTTTTCTTCTGGAAGCAAGATAAATTGACGCATTTTTTCCACAAGATCTGATGCGTTACGTTCTTCAATCAAATAGCCAGTTATATTATTTTCGACAGTTTCTCTACAACCAGGCCTGTTAGTAGTGATTATTGGTCTTGCACATGCAGCAGCTTCCAAAAGGACATTCGAAACCCCTTCTGGGTGATATGATGGCAGGACAACACAATGGCACATCTTCTCGTATGGTATAACATCAGTTACAAGGCCGTGATAAATAATTTCACCTGATCTAACTCCTTCTTCTAACTTGGTTTTATAGTCCTCTTCACAATATCCACATATGTGAAATTCTACATCCGAGAATTCTCTTTTAAGAGTATGAGCAGCAAAAAAATACTCCTCTATTCCTTTTTCTCGCATTACCCTGGCTATATAAATAAATTTTATTTTTTCACTTGTAGGATATTCTAATGGAATATACTTTTCCAAATTAACGCCCGAACCAGGAAGCACTTTCGTTTTGGGACATATAATATGCTTTTCACAAAAAAATCTTTCATCGGATGTATTCTGAAAAAAAACGCATCTTGCTTTTTTTACTGCCAATTTATATAAGAAAATGGTAATTATCTGAGTCAGTTTTCTTCCCGTTAATCCTTTCCCAAGTCCTGTAATATTTGATATATATGGAATTTTTAAAATGCTACATGTAATGCCTGCATAAATATCCGGTTTTACTGTAAATGTCAGTACTATATCAGGCTTTACATTCAAAAGAAGCTTATAATATTCAATAATTAAAATAACATCCTTCGCGATGTTTGTTCCTCTTCTGTCAATATGCGTTTCTATAAATTTACAACCACATTCAGCCGAAGCGGATTCTCCCTCTCCAAAGGGGCCATTCGGAAATGAAACAAACACCTCGTATCCATCATTAATAAATCGCTCAATAATTTCTCTTCGAAATCCAAATACTGTAAGGTAACTATTCCCCAAAAACAATATTTTCTTTTGTATGATTGCCATTTTCAGTCACCTCGTAAAATATTTAGCATCTTTTATGCAAATGAAGCATTTGACCATATTTCAAATCATAATCTTCAGGACTAAAAACATCATGGCCTGAACCATGATGTAATGTGATTTCTCCATAATAAAGCTTTCCCCTGCACTCATAAAAGTCCACTCTGACATAATCCCAGTTCTTTGCGATATCTGTTGCAATTTTTGACATCAATTTTAAATTTTGGGGTGGAGCTATATCCACCGCATTCAAATCCGAACGACCAATTTTTCTTTTCTGAACCCATATAAAAGGAAGTTTATTCCAATCATTGTCATAACAGACACGATAATTACCATTTTCCCTAGCGACCGAGCAATATATAAATGCGATTTCTCCATTTATGCAATGGAATTTGTAATCATTTGGAATACTCCCATCTTCATTAGTTAAAAGCTTTTCAACGATAATGCAATTATCAATATTCTTATACTGCCATTCAGCAGTTAATTTATAAAAGAACTTTGAAGATGAAAGCCATGATTTACAACGTTTTTGCAGTTTTTTCCAGTCTACATTATTTTCATCACGAATGATTTGCCATGTGCCGCACCCATTATTGCATTTAACGATGCATGGAAATTCTCTTATATTATCCGAATTAACCTTACGATAATCTTTTGTTTGAAATAGTAATGGAACCAAATGCTCTTCTCCGTAACTTTTCCAAAACTCTCTGGATGCAAACTTATCAGCACACAATGTATTAATATCCCTGTGGTCGTTTAACTTTAGCCACTGTATCTTCTCATTTAAGGTTTGAGGATTAACTAAATTTGGCGAAACTCCAAATACTTTTTTATATTCTCGTATAATATTATGCTCATCTGAAAACGGAACAAATAAAATCAATACATACAATTTATATATTACATCGTATAAGCCAGGATAGTTTTCTAACATCGCTTTTACTTTTCCCAACATAACAATTTCATTCCTTTCATTTTTATATTTTTAGACTTCGTTACGTAAATCTTTTCTTCCGCAATATCAAATAAGGGCTTGTCTGACAAGCTATCACTAACCGTTACTAAATATTCTATATTTTCTTTACCAAGCATCGTTTTTAACCGTGCTACTTTTTCAGCTCCATAGCAATCATTTCCAACAGTTCTTCCTGAGAAGATACTTCCCTTGTAACTAAATTCATTTGTCAAATAGAGAATATCGTATTCCTCAGCAAACAGCTTAATATATGGGGCATAACCGGCACTAATAAGCACAACTGTGAATCCGTTTCTTTTAAAGTTTTCCATTACTTCCAAGGTGTCGCATATTATCGCGGGTTTAATCATTTCTTGATAATACTTATATGCATAATTATTTATATCTTCTTTATTCATACCAGATATAATTTTGAGTAAATTTGTTTTGCTTGGAAACCCACCTTTCATTTTGTATGGCAAATTAATCAACCGATAAAATTGTATTTTTTTTAAAAACTTATATCTGTTATATTTTTCTTGATATGTACTATTTTCAGACTTTTCAATAATGAATTTCACAAAAGCATCCGCTGTTTGGAATGAAACGAGAGTTTCGCAAAAGTCAAATACCGCTACTTTCATATCCTTCATTCCCTTCATTTACAGCAAATTTTTTTATTAAGAGAACCACTTTCTCCATCTCCTCAAGAGTACCCATAGAAATACGAGCGCAGTTTTTTACACTCCGGCTTTGACTCAGGTCTCTTATAAACACTTCGTTGTTCTCTAGATATGACAAAAGTGCCATTTTGCATTGAAAATCATGACACTTTATCATGACAAAATTTCCTTTGCTCGAATATGCCTTCAAAATATTGTAGCAATTCTTCATTTCATTCAGAAAATACTTTTTACTTTCATTAACATCTCTAACATAAGAGTACATATAATCGAGATCCTTTAGGGCCGCTTTTGCTGCTATCTGTGCAAAAGTTGTGATGTTTTTAGGATTACGAATACTTGATATATAGCTAATGTTATTTCTCGATGCGATCATGTATCCAAATCTAAAATTTGCTAAGGCGAAAGCTTTAGACATCGTTCTGGTTATAAGTAAATTTTCGTAGGAAATTGTCAGGTCCGCGACAGTTACTTCGGAAAACTCATAATAAGCCTCGTCAATTAAAAACATCACTTCGCTGTAATTTTTTAAAAGATATTCTATATACTCTTTTGTATGTAGATATCCTGTGGGGTTATTTGGATTACAGATGTACACGAGTGAAGGTGTTATTTCATCAATTTTGCTTTCAAACTTTGCTTTATTGAAAGAAAAATCATCTTCATATTCAAAAAAATATACCCTTGCTCCGTTAACTTCTGCTGTTAATCTAAAATTGTCATAGCTTGGCCCAACAATAAGCACAGGATCTCCTACATTAATAAACATTTTCGATATATATTCATGCGCCGAATCCGAAGACCCAAAATACTGTATATTCTCTTTCGGGAGTTCAACATAGTTCGAAAGAAGCTGATGAAGTTCCGCATCATATGTTGCTGGATATAAATGAAAAAATTCGTTCATATTCAAGAATTCAATAATGGACTCTTTCACTTTTGGAGATGGTTCTATGGTCGCTTCATTCCAGTCTAGTTTAAGAATTTTGTTCCGGTGTTCCTGATCTACGACCCACACCTTATGAGATGCCAGTTTGTATGGTTTAAAATTTCGCAAATACTTGTTAATATAGCTCATATTCTTCTTTTCTCCTTTATATATTTAAGTTTAAACCTTGTAGAATTTTTTATACCACTCTGCAAATTTCCGCAATCCGGTTCTCAATGAAGTGTTCGGCCTATATCCGAAATCACGCTCCAATGCACTTATGTCCGCATATGTCACAGGTACATCACCCGGCTGCATAGGTACGAGCTCTTTGTGGCTTTCGAAATCGTAATCTTCATCAAGTACTCCGGCGCGGATTAATTCTTGCTGAAGAATATCTACAAAATCCAGCAAATTTTCCGGATTATTGTTCCCAATGTTATAAAGTGCATACGGAGGAATTGGCAGATTGTCTTCTCCTCTGGCTTTGTCTGGAGCCTTCTGCATAATCCTCACAATACCTTCAACAATGTCATCAATATATGTAAAGTCTCGCTTACAGTTACCGTAATTGAATATCTGAATTTTCTTTCCAGCACGGAGCTTATTTGTAAAACCGAAGTATGCCATATCCGGTCGACCGGCAGGCCCGTATACCGTAAAGAACCGCAAGCCCGTAGACGGAATGTCATAAAGCTTGCTATAAGCATGAGCCATCAGCTCATTGCTCTTCTTGGTGGCAGCATAAAGACTCACTGGGTTATCCACCTTGTCTTCTGTGTTATACGGAACCTTTTTGTTACTTCCATACACAGAAGAAGATGAAGCATAAACCAGATGCTCAACTGGATAATTTCTACATGCCTCTAAGATGTTAAAAAAGCCGACCAGATTCGATTCTACATACGTATCTGGGTTTGTAATGGAATATCTCACGCCAGCCTGTGCCGCCAGGTTTACCACAATTGCAGGCTTATATTTTTCAAACACGGATATGACCAGTCTCTTGTCAGCAATATTTCCTTTGATGAAAGTAAACATAGGATAACTGGACAGTTGTTTTAATCTATACTCCTTGATTGATACATCATAGTAATTATTTACACTATCCACCCCAATTATCTTCACATCCTTCGCGGCATCCAATAAACACTGTGAAAGGTTGGCTCCAATAAACCCAGCCGCTCCGGTTACCAATATCGTTTTATGCGCTAAATCAACAGTACTCATTGTTATAATTCTCTCTCATAGTATTTGTTTTTTCTAATCAGACAATGTCTGCAGAATCATCTATTTTGCCCTGGCAGTCACATGCCATATGGGTCTTAAATGTTCAATTCGCTGACAATCTGTGTATTCTCACATGTCTCATCCATTACAGCCTTGCCCTTGATATCATCTGCCATGACCTCTGCCATCATGTTCCATGTGCCGACATCCTTCCAGGAACCGGAATAACGCACAACCTGAATGGATGGCTCTTTTTCTACTACAGCATAATCAAAGCTATTCTTCGTCAATGTTTCATACTTGGCATATAGGTCACGGTAATCTGTAAACTCCACCATACTATGAGCCTTTTCAAGCAAATAGCTGAGTTTGAAAGCAAACACGCCAGCGTTCCACAGGGCATTCTGTTTCAGATATTTCTTCGCCGTCTCCGTATCCGGTCTTATATAATTTCTTCATTAAAAGGAGGTGCTATCTATGCCAACGATCAAATCAAGCACAGATTTACGCAATAACTACAACGAGATCTCAACATTCTGCCACACCTACCGTGAGCCGGTTTTCATTACAAAGAACGGCCAGGGCGATCTCGCAGTAATGAGTGTTGAAACCTATGAGCAACTGGCTGGCCGCCTTGAACTTTACGGCCTGTTACAGGAAGGACTGGACGATGTAGCAGCCGGACGTACACGCCCTTTAAACGCAGCAATGGATGATCTTTTGAAAAAATATAAGGTATGATCTATTCCATCCATGTAACATTACAAGCCGAACGTGATATGGACGATGCTGCCAACTATATTGCGTCCACATTTTTGAATCCTGATGCCGCTTATAATTTGCTTGTTTTTGCAAACGACATCTTAAATTCACTTGATCATAATCCCGAACGTAACCGTCCGGTAGATGATCCACTCCCTTTAATAAATACTCAGATTCCCTGCGGCGGTTCCTCCTCAGTACGAGGAGGCTTCCGACCGCTTATTTTTATGTGTTTTTCGTTGTGCAAGTTACATAAAAATCAGTCATTTTCAGCTTGCTCATTTAATAGCTATACTGAGCTTTTTGGGGTCACTATTACAACTCAACCAAGTGTGCATAATTTAAGCGCACAAAAATAAGAGCCCCTATAATGGCTCCTATTTTTCTGAACTTAATTCAATTATCCGCCGTCTCCGTCCTTACGGATTACATTTTTTCAATCACACAGCTATGCTTCTTCGCATCAGCACCCTTTGCGTCCTTATCGTAATTGATTCCTACCAGTAGCAGGTTCCCAAAGTACTCCTTCAGATCACCATCATAGCGGTTTTCATGGATCTGGCGGATTGCGGTGTCGGCGTCTTTCTCATATTTAAGTTCGATGATCATTGCGGGCTTATCCGTATCCTTCCCCGGAATAAAGGCATAATCTGCAAAGCCCTTACCGGTTGGAAGTTCTCTGATAATTTTATAATAATTCTTTGCTGTGTAGTATGCTATATAGATCGCACAGGCAAGCGAATTCTCATCGTTATAGGTCAGAACCGAAGAGCATTCCTCATGCACAGCTTCAAGTGCGCTGGCAACTGTGTCACTTTCTCTTCGAAGCGTTGCTTCAAGAAGGCGTTCAGCATTACTTATCGCCTGTTCAACACGTTTCCACTTTTTGCCCTTGACCGCTGACCGAAAAACCTCAGCCACTTCTTGATTAGGAATATATACCTCTTTCTTTTCCTGATCGTATGCAAGGTATCCCAGATGAATTAATAATGTCAAAACATCATCTTTGCTGTTAAAGGTTGTAATATCATTCTGAAATGTATCTATGTCAATCTGAACTCGCTGTCCGCCTAACATGAGTATGACCCCATCTTTTAAGCCATCCTTGTTCATCTCAATGTATTTTTTCAGGCTTTCGAAGGTTTCTGTCTTCGTCCAATAATTTTTTATACGCTTATATCTTATCGCCTTAATGACAGAATTGGGATTATAAACCGAGTCTGCCTCCTCAAATCTATATCCGTCATACCATTGTTTTACATCATCAAAATCAACCTTATATTGCTTGCACAGTCTTAAAACCTCTGTTTCAGTAAATCCAATATATTCTGTCAGAACCAGAGGTTCTGTCATGGTGAATTCTTCAAAATCCGAAAGTGCTGACTCTGTCCCATATTTCTTAATCGGTAAAATACCTGTCATATAAGCGGCGGCAATGGTCCTGGATGTCGTGTCCTTGTTTTTAAAAAGACTTCTCAGGAAAAGGATGTAGTCCTCCTGGAGCTGCTTATCATCCTTATATTCTCTGAACAGCGCATCCCATTCATCAATGACAAAAACAAACCTGGCATTGCCTTTTGATACAACGGCATATAATGCCTTCCCGAGATTTTTTTCTCCGTCATCAATACATCCGGGGAAAGCCTCTCTTAGTTCTTCAAGAAGGGTTTGTTTTATATTCAGGACAATGTCTGTATCGGTGTCCTTTGAATCTGCAATGAAGCCCGTCACATCAAAGGTTATGACATTATACTGGTTCAGATGCTTCTCAAAGCTATCATCTTCTGCAACTTTGAGATCTTCAAAAAGAAACCTGGAGTCGCAGCTTTTGTCGTAATATGCACAAATCATGTTGGCATCATAGGATTTGCCAAAACGCCTTGGTCTGCTGAAGCTGACCAGCGGCTTCGGCTTACCTATCAGGCTGTTCATAAAGGATATGAGGCCTGATTTGTCTACGTAAATGTCTCTTCTGATTTCTTCAAATCCTGCATATCCGGGGTTTAAATAAATTCCCATATGCTGAAGCCTCCTCTCTATGATATCTGATAGTTCTCCGAAATCTGGCGATTCTGTCATCGACCTGCGAAGTTCGCCGCCGCAAGTGCCGAGAGCTTCCTGCAAGTCACACTGTCGGAACTCCGTTCCTTCGTGTGACAAGTTCCAGACTTTCGGTCTGTCACTGACTTATCGGTTCCGAGTACGCAAGCGTCCTTCTACGCTTCGCTTCGGTCGGCGCGAAACAGCATCCGCTGGATGCCCAGCGTCCTTCCGATAAGTCACATTATACATTTGCGGCAGTCTATGTGCAAGCATATTTTTCCCCACAGCCTTTTAATTATCTTGCTTAATTATCTTGCTTAATTATCTTGCCGCTTTTAATTCCCTCGGCAATATGTCAGGTTGTCAGATAATGTATGATTTTTTGTTGTTCTTTCTCTGGTTCTACCTTGATCCTTTCCGCATAAGCACCACCGCCACCGTTTTTACCAATATCTTCACATCCAGCCCCAGACTCCAGTCCTGTATGTACCGCGTGTCCAGCTTTACGACCTCCTCAAAGTCATCGATATCGCTCCTTCCGCTCACCTGCCACAGTCCTGTGATTCCCGGCTTTATGGCAAGTCTCGCTCTGTGACTGGTGTTGTACATGTTTACCTCACTGATCAGGGGCGGTCTTGTGCCGACGAGCGACATTTCACCCTTCAGCACGTTCCAGAACTGCGGCAGCTCATCGATACTGCTTGATCGAAGGAAATGTCCCAGGCCATGCCGGGTACCGTCCAGGCCGCTTCCAATGATTCTTGGGTCGTTTTCGATCTTGAACATCTGGCCTTTCATCTCATTCTTTTCCATCAATTCTGCTTTACGGGCTTCGGCGTCTTTATACATGCTGCGGAATTTATAGAGTTTAAAAATTCTTCCGTTCTTTCCAACCCGCTCCTGTGTAAAGAAGATTGGCCCGGGATCTGAAATATAGATTGCCGGTGCCACAAACAGAAAGCAGATTCCGGTGATGAGCAGCCCGACAATTCCCCCCGTAATATCCATTGCCCGTTTGAAGAACGCCTGCCCGGTTGTGATTAGTTTCAGATAGCTGGTCATCACAGCAAGGCCAGCATAATCCTCTTCGTATTTTGCCCCGGCCAGTTCGTCGGAGGATGTGATTTCCAGATGAATGGTAATGCCGGTCAGGCTGCACTCGCGGATCAGATCGGGCGGAAGCTTCGTATTTGACGGAATGCTGAATAAGATTTCATCCGTCGCGGATTTCAGCAGATAGTCTTTCAGGCTCTCTGTGTCCGCAACTACAGGAACCCCTCTTACTTCTTTTATTTCATTCAGATTTTCTCCGACTAAGGCAATTCCATTTACCTGAAAGTCAAGCATCTGATCCTGAAACTGGTCAAGGATGCGCTCTGCGCCTGTCTGGTCGGTCACAAGTAAAAGAAGCCGGGGATTTTTCGCGAGCCGGTGATGGATGTATTTTTTCCACACGGTGCGCTCCAGCCAGACCAAAATCAGAGCCAGGAAAGCCGTATAAGCGACTACCATCCTGGAAAGGGTGTCCAGCGTCCTGAGGAAAAACATCAGGATCACCATGGTCCCTATCACAAGCGCCACATGCTTAATCACCGCCGTGAATTCTTTTAAATATCCCCGCCGTAATATGTTTGTGTAGTTGCTGTCGAAAGCGGACACGCAAATATGTATTAAGGCGATTATGATAATTAAGCTTCGGTATAGCTGTGACTCCCATATCTCCCACTGGTTTATATGGATGACATAGGCCATCCATATGGAGAACAGGAAGCAGACGAGGTCAAGTATCATAAAATCAATATGCTTGACTAAGCTGCTTGGATTTTTTCGGTACATATACTCGTAATCGATCCTCCCCCGCGGCGCATTTTCCGGTCCTGGTGCTTTAGGCTCTTTGCTGTGCTAAATGCGCCGTGTTACTATGGTTATTCGGCTATTCTTTTGAGAATTTCGATTTAAAAGATCAGACTATCTGGGGTTCTTAATTCTGGTTCTCAATTCTGGTTCTTATTTCGAGTCCGAGTCTGCATTTCATGCTATCTGCCTGGTCGAAATGCGCTGTCTTCATCAAACTCATGCTCGCAAATCCAGCAAATCATCCGCCCTTCCGGCACTGGTCTTCCACAGCAAACACAGATGTCTGGATATGTTTCTTTTCTGCCGAACTCCGGTTCTGTTATTTTGGGTGCTTCTCCGGTAGGGCCTGCTGTCGCTTTTGATTCTTCCCCGGCGCGGCCCGCTGTCGCTTTTGATTCTTCCCCGGCGCGGCCCGCTGTCGTTGCCGTAGTCGTTGCCGTGTTTTCCATATCTTTTGTCATCAAGTCCCACTTCGTAACAAATTGTGCTGTCTAACGCTGTCTAATCTATTAGTGGTCACGCCTTATTCCTGCTCACGCTGTCTAATCTCTGTGCCATCTGGTGCTGTCTAATCTATAAGTGGTCAGTCCCTGTTCCTGCTCACGCTGTCTAATCTCTGTGCCATCTGGCGCTGTCTAATCTATTAGTGGTCAGTCCCTGTTTCTGCTCACGCCGCGCATCTGCTCGTCGTCCGGCTCTCCGGCTGGTATCGCCTGGATCTGCCGGGGATAGCTGTGTATGAACAGATGAGCAAGGCATGGCTTCGCCATACCGCCCCTGTAATGTCAAAATATTCCGCCTCCGTCATAGAGGCGGCTTTTATCTTTCCATTATCAGCGCGATTCTCGCTTTTCATTATGACGTCCGGACTTGTCCACGGCGGCGGAGCGTCACGCGTCCAAAAGTCCGGATTTTGTTCTGAATTGAGCAGGGACGGCCTTTGGCTTTGGCAGCCTGCTCCTGCTCGCCCTCACAAAACGCGAGTGGCTTTGCATCCCGTTTGATCGCGAGTGGCTTTGGAACTAATCTCGTCAGGCGGACTGTCCATAATCTCAAAATGGTCAGGGCTGCTGCCGGGCCAGTTTCTGTTAGTCCGGCGATCTGTCCATAATCTTAAAGTGGTCAGGGCTTACCTGGCAGTCCAGTCCACAGTTTATTCCATGGCCTGTCAGCAGTTTATTCGATTGACCAGTCCGCAGTTTATTCTGCGCCTGCCAGTGTCATTTCTCTGACCTCTCAGGCTAAAGCAGCAAAAAATCCAAAATCTATCAATTTTTTACAAATTTCTCTATACATTTTGGATTTTTTAGTGTACAATAGCCTGCGTAGTACCCTTGCCGGGATTTCCGGAGGCAGGGAGCCTATGTGGTGTTTATGTATGCCAGGGCAATCCTATAGTACGTGAATTGCGGATATATCTTTGCATTTACAGTCTTTCAGCTGATCTGACCACGATTTTGACCACTGGCGATGGATTCTGTCTGCGATTTTGGCCTGCTCTGATGGGATTTAAAATTTCCAGATATTTTACAGATGATGCCTTTGCACGGATTTTCAGGCACGGATTTTCAGACGAACATCCAGGCAAATGTTTAGACGGTTCGGGCGGATTTTTCGGACGGATTTTGCGCACAGATTACCAGAGTCCGCCGCAAGGAATGACGACGGACCCGGGGATGCGTTCGGTTTCTGATATTTTATAGAGATGGTGTTTACCGATTGGCAAATGTTTTCAGCATATTTATCTGCTCTTTTTTCAGTTCCATGGAGGTGTGCACGTAGCGCTCCAGTGTGATGGAGACATCAGAGTGCCCAAGGATTTCGCTGAGTGCTTTCACGTTCATGCCCTGCTCGATGCAGTTGGTCGCGAACGTATGGCGGAGGGTGTGGAACGAGTGGTGTTTGACCCCCGCCCTTTTCAGAAAGCGGGCGAAGCGGGCGCGGCAGACGCGCGGCTCCATAAATTTTTTGCTTCTGGTAAGTACATAATGTGAGGGATCACTGGCGTGTGCTTTGAAATAGGCCAGGACGCTCTGGGGGATCGGGATCGTGCGGTTGGAGCATTCGGTCTTCGGCGTGCCGATCACAAGATGAGTCCGGGCACCGGATTCTCCGTCGACGTCGTTGACGCGGGATACCGTCTTGCTGATGGTGAAGGTACCGCTGCTCCAGTCAAAATCGCCCCATGTCAGTGCGCATAATTCCCCTATACGGATCCCGGTATATGCGGCAAGGAGCAGGCCTGCGGAGAACGGCGTGTCTTCTTCCTTTGCCTGATTTTCAATACAGATCATTTCCTGCTCAGTAAACACGGAAATCTTATTCTTTTTTACAGGAACCGGCGCGGATTCGGGTACTTCGCTGATCATGTGCCGTGATTTTGCATACCTGAGGATCCGGTTCAGGATGGATTTGATTTCAGACAGGGTTTTATCGGCGAGCGGACCTCCGTCCCTGACGCGCCCGCACTTCTTCTGGTCAGCCAGAAACGCATTGATCTGCCCGGAGCTGATCTCCCGGATGTCAAGCTTGCCAAAGGCCGGGAGCAGATGCTTGTCGATCATAACGGAATAGAACGCGTAGGAGGACTCCTTCAGCGATAATTTTTTATAAGCAAGCCACTCTCTGGTGACATCGGAAAAAGAAGTCATCTGGGCAGAAGGCTCGCAGGAGGGATTCGCGGAAGAGACTGACAGCGCGGGGGCTGATGGTGTGGAGGACGCGGGCAGCGGTCGCACATGATTCAGAAATCCGAACGCGGAATCTCCGATGTAGGATGCCGCAGTGTCAGACGCACCGGCGACCGGTACGCAGAGACCTGTCGGATCAGCGGCCATCGTGCAGAGGCCTGCCGGAGCAGCGGCCATTGTGCAGAGACCTGCCGGAGCAGCGGCCATTGTGCAGAGACCTGCCGGATTAGCGGCCATTGTGCCGGAGCATGCACGCAGGGCATCCTGCATCTGAATGAAGGCTTTCTTTTTCTCCCGGACTTCCTGATAGCTGCGCGCATATAAAGATCGGTATTGCGTCCTGCCGTTTACCGGAGCGCTGATGATCACGCGCGCCTCCCAGCGGCCGTCTTTTCTTTTGTGAATGTTTTCTCCCGGCCTTCCCATTGTATAACCTCGCTTTCCAGGAAAAACGTGGTCATAGATTACAAAGAATTACGAATGGCGCACAAGGATTCCGGGGCGGAAATTCGTGATCAATCTTTGACCACGAATTTGACCACAGGTGATTAGTTTTCTTCCGAATTTTTACCCTTGAAGCTGACGGAAACTCATGGAATTTTCGCAGTTCATCTTGACAGAGACCTGATAATGATGTAGAATTCGGACTGTCGAAGGGCAACATGAAATCGGATGACGGGATTTTCACCTGGAAAATCCGTATCCTTTATTCACGTACTTCAGGATACACCTGTATTGGATTTGTCCCAATTGCATTGTAATTCTTTTTAAAACCGTTTCCCGTAGTTGCAGAAACGGCTTTTTTATTCTCGCGAAGCGGCGGATTATTCCGTCGCTGACCATATTGTTGACCACGTTCGTATTACATTCAGTCAGTTATCACCTTCTTTCGGGACTCGTCCGTATGCGCTGTTGGCCACTGGTGTCTGCCCTGGTGCCATAGGTGTGGAGGTGCTAATGCGATTCTGCAACTGTGGCGCAGCAGATATAGCACTGCGGGTATGGCTCCGATGTGACAGTGAAGATTTAGGCCCACAGATGTTTTGCCGCAGATATAGTGCCGCAGATCCGGCTCCACAGATGTACACCGCAGATAGCAGTTAGCCGGGCGAGGTTCTCCGATCATTTATCGTTTGTATAGTCTCTGTTCTTTTGTAATTTTTTCAGATCATATTATCAGAACACTTCATCAGATTGCAGTGTCAGATGACTCCAGCTGACGGTTCCATCCAATCGTTTTATTAGGTGGCTTCATCGGACGCTTTCACCAAATATTTAGCAATGAAAAGTCACCGCAGTCGCATTTATTATTCCCAGAAGCCGCATGATAAATTCCATAAATCCGGCTGGGTGTATTTTGGAAGCTGTTTTTCGAGCAAAATATATGACGGTTTGTACACCGAATAAAATATTCTGTTGGAATTGATTATATGTTATTAATATATTTTTATCAAGTATTTTCTTTCCTTTTTCATGCATACATTTTCATCCACAGGACCAATATGGGGTTTCTCAAATACTTTCATATCTAATGAATATTTTATAAATTGTTTATTGCATTTATTTCGTTTATGTGCTATTATACGTCCATTCAAAAATCTATTGCTGTTCAAAAATTTATTCAGCAGAAACTGTTAAGCGGCTCTTGCGGAGCGGTGTGTTTTCTACTATAATGAAAACACACCGAAGCAAAATGAATGGCAGTACAGCCGTGACAGGCCGCCAGCATTTACGGAGGTGATTGTTCTGAAACCAGCGACAAAAACAACTGCGAAAGCAGCAACTAAAACAACAACTAAAAAAACGACTGAAACAGTGGCTAAAAAAACGACTAATTCAGCAGCTAAAACAACAGCAAAAACGTCAGCATCGAAACAGGCACAACAGCAAATATATATGGAAGCCATCCGGAAAAATGCAGATGTCATGAGGGCATCCAACCTGCTCAATGACACGTTCGTCTCCATCGCCCTGGAGGATGTGGAGGCATGCCAGCATGTATTACGCACGATTCTGGATACCGATGATCTGAAGGTGATCACGGTCAAAGGCCAGTACCGTCTCCTGAATCTGACCTCGAAGGATTCCATTCTGGATATTTTCGCCCAGGACAGCCAGGGACGGCTGATGAATGTGGAGATTCAGAGGAGAGATACTATCGACCACGCAAAGCGTACCCGCTACTACGGTGCCATGCTTGACAAGAGCAGTCTGGACAAGGGTCTGGATTATGAGCATCTGCCGGACGTGTATATCATTTACATCAGCGAGACTGACCTGTGGCAGGCCGGAAAAACCATTTACAAGGTGGAGAAGGCCTTAGGTTCTGGAAAATCCGCAATTCCTTATGATGACGGGAGCCATGTTATTTATGTAAATGCGGAAATCGACGACGGCAGCGAAGTGGCAAAATTGATGAGCTATTTCAGATCAGCAGATCCTGATGACATGAGTCACGGCGCTTTGTCCAAGCGTATACGGTACTTAAAACGCGAAAAAGGAGGATATGATCTAATGAGTGCAGAAGCGGAAAAATTATATAACCTTGGTGTGGAATTCGGCAAAGAGCAGGGCGTTGAGGAAGGTATTGAGAAAGGTATTGAGCAGGGCATCGCCCAGGGCATTGAGCAGGGTATTGAGCAGGGCATCGAGCAGGGCATCGCCCTGTCCGAGGAAAAGAAGGCAAAAGAGGTTACTGAGGCAATTATCAGGCTGTTACGCCTTGGCAAGCTTACCATCCAGGAGATTGCCGAGTGCCAGGGAGTACCTGAAACCAGGGTGAGCAAGATTAAAGCAGAAATGCCGCAGGAAGCATAAGTTCGTGACTGTCACGTGACCATATGAAAATTTTTGCTATTCATGGATCACCCCGGGAGGAGTCTGCCTTCCCGGGGTGATTTTGCCGTATTATTTGATAACAAGGTCCTTAAGCTCCGAATCCTCCTCTGGATAATCGTACCGCTTAAAGTCTGTTTTTTCCTCAGGCTTGTCCCGTCCGGCTGCTTCGGCTTCCGCTTCTCTTAATGCCTGAATATACATAGCCGCAAAGTCAAGGCAGTCATTCTTCTCCGATGAAAAATCAGCCGGATCCGGCACCGGCACACGCTCTTTGCTGTACTCTACAAGGCAGACATGCAGTCTGGCCTCGACGTACTTGTGGGTGGCTTTGGGAAGCTCCGGGTTCGTAAAATAATAGTCCAGCTGGGCTTTGGACGGACAGCGGAAACCCTGGGTTCTCATAAAGGCGTTCCAGCGCCTGTGTTCAATCCACGCCAGCTCATCGCTTTGACGGCTGTCACAGTGTACAGGAACCTCATATACGTGCTCTGAGCGTAGTCCGTGTCCCCGAAGTCTGATGTTGCTCACAGCACCGATTCCATACAGCTTGCAAGGCGCATGGATGGTTCTCGTCATATTTGACCAGAAGGAATACTCATCGTCCAGCACCTTGTTTTGATTCTTTTTACTATAAAGCTCCGCGGTAGCCTTTGCTCCGCCCAGATAATTCAGCAGAAAGACATTCTCACAGTCAAATCTGCTCTGTCTGTCGGCAAAGGTATACACCAGCGGGTGCGCGGGCGCAGGGTTTAACTCTTCCAGCGTCATTCCGGATGTCCGGTCAAAAACAGCGGCCGCTATCACCGGACGGTGAGTACTTCTTTTTTCCAGAAGAGAGCGAACCACCTGATCTCTCAGTCTTGTCACCGCCGAGAGGTTCTCCTGGTCCGAATCAAACGCGACCGCGAAATAATCGGTTTTCTCAATGATATCTCCCGGAATATCCAGCAAACAGCTGCTGTCCTCGATCTGTATAAACCGGGGCATTGTGGAGTAGGGCGGATTTTTCTCCTTCCGGGGATCAAGGGGGCGGATATTCAGAATATCCGACTGCGGATCACAGGAAGCGAGCAGCTCCGGGCAGTCCAGCCTCAGCTGTTTTTCAAACAGCTCCGCCTTCGTGCCGACCATATTCAGGTGAAGCTGCGTCCCGTTGATCTGGCCGCACCAGAAGGCCGTCTTAAACAATTCCTCCGCAATACAGCTGTCTCCAAAGACCGTGACATAGAGATCCTTTCGTTCTTCCCTGGGCTTGTACATCAGAGGGAGGAAAAGTGGGACATCATGCATAAGGTTCATAACCGCGTTGCGGTAGCTTTTCACAACACGGATCAATACCTGATCCGCATTTTCCTCATAGCGCGAGCAGATATTCCGGACCATCCCTTCGGAATCGGATTCCTCTGCAAACAGGTAAATTCTCACCCGATTTGCGAGTTCTTCCTTCGTCTTCGCAGTTTCCTCTTTCGCTTCCGCATCTGCTCCTTTCACGTCTGTCCGGTAATATTTCTCACCGTCATTCTCCAACAGTGCTTCCAGTGTATTGATATTCTCTCCAAAGGCGGTGTCCAGCAAAAAATAAGTGACTGACGCCGCCTGGCGGAAGGATAAAAACCGCAGATCCTCCTTCACGCAGATCGCCCCAAGTCCTCTGGTTCGATCCAGCAGCTCCGAACGGGTTTCCTCGGTCGCGTCCGGGTATGTATCGGTAAAGACGAGAACTGGTTTCCCGTGAAAGGACAGCCTTGTTTTGATTTTCTCATAATGTCCGTCCCTGCAGATATCCTCCGCCAGACTGACAGAAGCCTCATTCATCTCGGAAAACACATAAACATCCTTATTCTTCAGGAAACGCAGCCTGAGCTTTGGAAACAGGTTCGTCAGGATATCCAGCAAAATCGCACCTCCAAGGATCGGCGCGCACAGATTCAGGACCGAAATCACCAGGCCGTAAACCGGAGCCCAGTTCGTCAGTCCCACCGTGATGAGAAGCTCCTTCCCCCTCACCGTATAATCCGTATAATCCTCATCCATACTGAACGTCTGCAGTCCGTGTATCAGACCGTTCATAAGCTCTTCCGCAAAAGAAAGCCCGCTGCTCTCCTCCGGCATCACAATCCCTGCCAGCCACGCTACCAGCAGCCGCGCGATAAAAATCAGGAGAAACAGCCAGCCGGCGATCAGAAGCTTTTTATTCTTTGCCCTGCCGTTCCTGAGAATGAGAATCACCGGCGCCGCCAGGACCGCGCAGATCAAGGCGCAGACCGGAATAATGATATAAATCCTGTTCATAATCTCCAACATCTTTCATCCTCTGCTTTCCCTTATATCTTTAAGTTTGCTGTGAGATCGGTAAAAATGAAGCAGCTTAGGAACTGCCGCGAAATAACATGCCCAGATTGTGCCGGATAACGTGTGAAGCACGAACCATAAAAACGTAGGCGCAGCGGGCTGCGTCGAGGCTTTTATGGTCCGCGATTCGCGCGTTAGGCGGTGCAAGGTGGGTAAGTAATTTTGCGACAGTTCCTTAATCCATGTCCATCCCGGAATCGTCGTTGTTTCCGCCTCCGCCGCTTCCATTGTCCTCTCCGGAATCGTTGCTGTCCTCTGAGGAATGCCCGTCATCCTCCGACTGCCCGGCATCCTCCATTTCGGAAGTATCTACTATGGACGTATGGTCCTGTTCGTCTGTATCCTTCATGCCAGATTCCGCTGTTCCTCCTGCTCCGAGCCCTTCTGCGTCCTCCAGTCCGGGGCCTGACTTACCAGGTGCATTCGGATCCTTTTCCTCATTCGCCTTGTTGGGCGCGTTTGGATTATTCTCCTGATTTGCTTTATTTACCGCATTTGCGTTATTTGTATTCTGGATATTCGCCTTGTTGATGATTTCAGCGTACCGTGCGTTCATTTCATCCTGTATTGTGCGTTCGATATTGGGATCCTTGTATCTGTCTTTTGCGGAATTCAGAGCTACGTCATAGCCATTCTCATTAATGGCTTTCAGATATTCCTGAAACGCAGGATCTTCCCCATATTTTTCGTTCAGGTAAGCAAACACTTCTTTTGTGTTTTTTTCTCCGGCTTCAAATGCTGCTTTTTCCAGACTCTGAATGCGATAGAGATCATAGATGTCATCATCATACTCGATATAGTTTCCTGCGGCATTGTTTGCGGCCCAGTCCTGTATCTGTTCCTGTGTGATCCCCATTTCATCCAGCGTTTCCTGTGGAATCTCACCTCTTATGCACGCGTCCTGAAAGGAATGAAAGTCCTCGTGAAAAATCGTATCCACCATCTGGATGTGAGCGTCGTCCATCGTTTCACTTTTCAGTTCTCCGGTTTTCTCATCATGATAAAAAAACATCCCGCTTTCCAGGACATATCGATTTACAGTGATGCTGTTTCCATCATAATATCCAAATTCCGTACCTTCTATGTATTCAGCCCTGACCAGGGAGGGCGAATTGTTGTTATGTGTGGATGAGATGACAGCCAGCTCCTGCAGCGCGGCCATCCGCTCGTCATAGGTGGCGTTCGTCCAGTTTTCACTGGAGAATTTTTCGTAGACGGACTTCTCGTAATCATTCATTTTTCTTCCTCCAATCGGGGCTGAAAGCGTTTTTCGCCTCGTACTCGCCTGCATATCTATACTTTTAAATCGGATAGGGGGGAGTTTCTCACCCTATCCGAAGTTCTCGATTTGCTTCGCAAATCGGGAACATACGCCGCGCCTGCCGCAGCATTAACTAGATTCTCAGCCTGCTCGCGGGCGTCCAGATCGCTTTTTCGCCTTTTTCCAGATCCTGCGCGTAGAGGTTCAGAAGCTTGAGAGCCCTGAGGAAACTCTTGCTTCTCTGAATTCCCATGATCGTTTCGATATTGTATTTTCCCACATTGATCTCTGGAAGAGGTTTTTCGTCCATCCAGGCCTGCAGCAGCGGATACAGCTCCGGACGCAGCTCGCCGCAGATTCGCGCGGCTTCATTTTCGCTGCTGATTTTTGTCTGCCAGGGACTTGATTTTTCTATTAATTCCGCAAGCTTCTTTCTGTCGATCTCCATATGGACCTCCTTATTTAAAGTGCATTTGTTTAAAGTGCTTTTGATTCATATGCCTAAAATGCTTTTATCATACTATGGTTGGTATGACTCTCTAAAATACTTCTGTTTATTCCTGTTTCATTTCCGGCGGCAGGCTCATCGCTTCGCTACCGCTCTGTTCAACAGCCGGACCTCCTCCGGCGACAGTACATCCTCCATAGTCAGCCGGGTGAGCAGCGGATCATCGCCTGCGTATCTGTTCTGGTTGATTCTCCTGATTGCTTTGTCAATCATTTTTTCGTATACGCTTCTGACGGTCCGTCCGTTAGCAAAACCCGGCTCTTCTCTTACGATTTCAAACAGCTGCTCATAGTAGTCCTTCACGTCGTCGTCCACGGTATAGGCCGGAGCTCCCTTTTGCGCCATGAATACCAGCATATCCGCGCAATCCTTTGCGGAGTAATCGTGGAATTTGATAACCGAGGAGAGCCGGCTGAGCAGACCCGTATTTCCGGTTCCCGATCTGGTCAGCGCATCCATGTCCTCCTGATAGCCCGCCAGTATGATGCAGCTGAATTTCCTGTTTTCCGGCTGATCCAGAAAGGCGACCATCTCTGTCATTGCCTGACTGTTGAAGCCATGTCCATCTGAACGCAGCGCATAGGCTTCGTCGAGCAGAAGGACACGCCTGCGGGATTTTTTCAATTCTTCAACCGTTTTCGAATGAGTCTGCCCCACATATCCGGCTACCAGCGACTGCGCGCTCTGCAGGATGACCGCCTCATCACTGACCAGGCCCAGAATATAGAGACATTTCGCTAAAATATCAGCCGATGTGCTTTTACCTGTCCCCGGACTTCCGACAAAGAAGTAATACCCCGGATGCACGGGTGTCTTTCGTTCCGGATAGAGCATATTGTAAATCACCTTATCCGTCAGGCCGCGGATGACCTCCTTCAGATCCTCGTTTCCAATCCGGGTCGCAAGGACATCCTCTATCTCCTGCTGAATTCTCTTTGCGTTCTCTTCCGCACTGTCATCGTGGAAGCGGAACAATCCGGCCTGCCTTCCAAAGTCTTCCTGAATAATGCAGTTTCCTCCTCTGGCATTGCAGTTTCGGATCGTCAGTTCGTCTCCGATGATCTGTATGGCTTCGCGCGCGTTCGCGAAATCCTCCTCAGGCACGGAATCCTGCAGATCTCTGAAAAAGTCCGGCAGGACGGGTACCAGCCTCTCGTCAACCGACAATCCCTGCTTCGCCACGTGCTCCAGATAAATCTCGGCCAGATGCTCCGGCTTATATGGCTTCAGCTCCAGTGTATAAGTCATACGACTGCGCAGACCGGGATTCATATCAAAGATCGGCTCCAGCTGATCCCCATATCCGGCCATGATCAGGCAAAATGGAAACGCGTCCTGCTGCTCTGTCCCGCTGTAGCCGACCAGCGTGTCCACCGCAGCCTGGGCAAAATCATGGCCATGCTCCTTGCCCGTGCCCAGCATGGAATAGGCTTCATCAATAAATAACACTCCGTTCCGGGCTTCCTCAATCTTATTCGCCACCAGATGGGCGGTGCCTCCGACATGATCGGATATCAGTTCAGAGCCCTTGACCGAGACGGTATGTCCCGTACTGAGAATTCCCGCCTCATTCAAAGCGCGCCCCACCAGGGCAGCAACGGTTGTTTTTCCGGTTCCGGGAGGACCCAGCAGCATAAAATGCGGGATATTCACTCTTCTGGTCTGTTTCGTGGTGATCTGGATGCGCTCACAGATGCTGATCCGATCCGCATCCGTCTCCTCAAGCATCCGTGCAAGCACTGAGTTCTGACCCGGGGCCGCGGCACGGTTCATACGTGTTTCATTATCCTTTATCACTGCTTTCACTACTTCATAAACGGACTCCCAGCCTTTGCGGTTCAGCTCCTGCAGGGCGGACACGGAATAATCCTTTTTTCCGCCGAAGAGGTATCTGATGACCTGTTCATCAAATGGTATTTTGTTTCCGAACAGGCTTCCGCTGGTTTTTTTATAGGTTTTCATATAATCTGCGATCTCATGCTCCGCATTTAATATCAGATTTTTGTGCCCGTCGTTTCCGGTCGCGGAGCTGCTTCCTTCACCCGCGTCTCCCCCGCCGGAGCCCAGAGCCTTATCGTAACAGCAGAAGCGCAGAGTGGACGCCAGTCTGTCCAGATCCTTCAGCCTGTAATTCAGGCGGAGGAAGCCGGCAGCAAAATCCTCGGCATTGCCCTTTATGTCTGCCGCGCCAGTGGCCACTCGGTCGCGGATGCCCACGATCCGCAGATGCTCCAGCAGGCGGACAAACTCATCCTGACCGGGCATCCCCACCTGCAGCACACGGTTCGAATCAAAGCACATACCAGTGCCCTCGCCCTTTCCCATATTGGCAAACATCCGCGCGAACTCCGGTCTGGCGGCGAACTGGGATTCCAGCTTTTCCAGCGTATATCCGGGTGCGATAAAGATCACGATATTTTCGCTTCTGGTGGGCAGAGTGACCATTCTGGTCAGCAATTCCATATAGTTTCTATAATAGTCCGACGCAAAGAAAGCGTCCAGATCAGCAAAAACTACCGCGTTTTTGCAGTCTCTGGCATTCATGTGGTCCTTAAACTGGCCAAGCAGTACTTCCTGAGAAAGCTCGCGGGCATTTCCATATGTAAGATTTTTCCATTTCTCTTTTTTTCCTGCTTCGCCTGATGCTGCCGCGCTTTCTCCCTCTTTACCGACGACTGCCGCACTTTCCTTTGATGTATCAGCGGAGGAGCGATGTCGCGGCAGGCCTCCGCCCGGCATTCTCCTGCCGCGGGAACCTCCCGGCCGCGCCTCGCGGGAGGAGCCTTTGGACGGAAACGCGTAGGTTGCGCTGTCCTCATCCAGCGCAAACTTCATGTTGTATGAGTTGGCGCCGCGAAAAATGACATGGTCATAGCCGATTTCATGCAGATGGGCGGCCAGAAAGGACTCAAAATCTATCATCACCAGATCTCTTCCAATGAACCAGTCCTGTGTCTCTCCTGTGATCAGGAATACACGGTTTTGCGGAGACTCAAAGATCGTTTTTTCTCTCATTTTTTTCTCCCTTTCTTTTTATG
This sequence comes from Lachnospiraceae bacterium, assembly GCA_021201665.1. Taxonomy (GTDB): domain Bacteria; phylum Bacillota; class Clostridia; order Lachnospirales; family Lachnospiraceae; genus Choladousia. The sequence continues at coordinate 32,586 of JAJQEO010000084.1, forward strand.
GTAAAGACATCGTCGGTCTAAGCCCGCGATGCAAGGAGCTGTCACATAACAACTTATGCATCCTGCACTGCCTGGTACGCGAATCGCAAGCCATAAGAGCCCCGACACAGCCCACAATATGGGGCATCCTGCCTGCTGCGATGCAGATACGGCTGCCTGGCTTGTTGCTTCGCGGGAAACAGACGGACGCATGGCTCGTTGCTTCGCAGGAAACAGACAGGCTCACGTGCCTGAGCGCATAGTTATTCAGATTCGGCAACCAGCTTCTTTTTCTTACGATTCACCTCGTTGGCGACTACCCTGTGCTCGGTACCGGCCTTGCAGCCGCCTGTGATCCTGGCTTGTCCTCTTCTCGGCACGCTTCCTTCTGCAATGCAGCGGACTGCCTCCTCCATTTCCCTGCGGCTTCTGCTTTTATCGACCTCGGGATCCAGTTCCTCCGCCATGTCCGTAATCTGCAGATCCACCGCGCTGTCATTCTGATTGCTCAGCTCAATCAGGATCTCGTCTCCGTAAGCGTCTACAAAAACCATGCACAGATGCGCGTCTATATCGTCATCTGACGTTGCCTCCGCCAGTCCGTCCGCGCCGGTTCTCAGATAACGATAGTCTTTATACGTATAGCCCATTTCCACCAGTTCATCGATGATACGCGATCCCAGTGACTCACGCTGCAGGGCATTGTTGAGGCGGGTGATGACCTTCCGGATGCGGGTGGCGATCTCACCTCTCCACTCCCCTGCCATTTTTTCGGCTATTTCCTTCAATTCTGCCGTGGTCAGAACACACCCTTCGCCCAGGACGCTTTTCTCCAGCTGGTTCAGCTTCTCCAGCATCACGGTATACACGCTTTGTCCATCCGCCGTCGTACCCCAGAAGGGAGTGAGATCCATCCCGATCAGCTCGTCCCGGAGAGTAAATGTCCGGTCATCCTCCACACAGGCGTCCTCAAGCTCCTCATAGAATTCCTTCGAAAGTGTACTCATCGAGGCCATCATTTCTCTGTTTTCGGCGATCAGCACAGCAGCCATCTTCTGCCAGTTTTCGAATTCCTGGTGCTTCTCATCAGCGGTAAGGATATCCGCCCTCAGCTTCGCCATAAGAGAAACCACGGCGATCAGGCAGCCTTCGTAGTTTCCCTTCTCATATTGTCTCCGTGCCTCGCTTAAGGCACTCTCGTGGAGGGCAACCGCGGCGTCCCCCAGATATTTTTCCCCTGAAAAGTCCAGCTTCAGGGATTTCAGCAGATCCTCCGCGTCGGCGATATACTCCATAGCTGCTGTTTTTTGCGCCTCCTGCCTTTTTGCCTCATCCTCATGAAGCGCCTGGATCTCAGCCATCGTATCTGCCATCTTTTTACTGCTCTCACGCTCTGCCTCAGCAAGGGAAGCGGCGATCGCGTCCCGGTAGGTGCTCTGCAGCTCTTTTTGCCGGCGGTCCATCTCTGCTGTCATTCTGGCAGCGGAAGCCGTCAGATCCTTCCCAAATTCCTCCGGTGCTTCCAGGATGCGGCCGGCCTGGCTTGCAAAGACCTCTCTGTTTCTCTCGACTTCCTTCTCAAACTCCTCCGAAAGCGCTTTATTCTGCTTTCTCTGCTCCTCCATGAGTTCCTTCGCTGATTTGCGGAATCCGGTAATTTCTCTGTCGATTCCGGATCTTCGAACCAGCTCGCGCTCCTGGCGTTTTTTCTCCTCATACGCCCTGCCCGCATTCACGGCGGCTTTGCCTGCCGCGCCTGCGGCTGTAACAGCGGCGTAGCCGGCGGCCACCGGCAGCGCCAGCGGCAAAAGCACCAACAGTCCAATCTCTCCACTCATACTGATTCCCTCCTTTTGCTCAGGCGATGTACCATGTCCACAATCTCTCTTTTTTTCCGGTCCTCCGGCTGCGGCAGAAACCCGTCGCTTACTGTCACAATATTTTTTTCCTGTATTTTCTCAGGATCCTCAGTCACCCTGGCGGTAAGCGCGGGATCACTCATTGCTTCTCTTCCCGCTTTCCTGACGGCTGCCAACAATCCGTTTTCGTAGCGGCCGCCGCCCAGGGAACGGCCCAGCTCGATATAATACTGCAGGCGGTTTGACACCTCCGAATCAGCGCGCACCGGCAGGACTGATACCGCCAGAAGGGCTCCATCGGAATCTGTAAAACAGATACAGTAAATATCCCGGTAGTCCTCTTCCTCCTCCATGCATTCCAGCGGGTAAGACGCCAGCCAGCCCTGCCACGCCTCATCCAGCTCCTCCCTGCGCCTCACCGTAAACCCGGATGAGAGGAAATGAAACTCCTGTCCCTGCAGATAGTCAATGACGCTCTCGCCCAGCCTCGTCCGGTCACAATAAGCAGCCCAGGCGTTCTGGTAATACCGGATTACCTGTTCGAGACGCGAAACGACCTTCTCCAGCTCTTTTTTCCGCGCCCGGACCTCCTCCGTGGAAAGGCTTCCTTCCTTTTTCAGATATTCCTCCGGAATCTGCTCCCGGATCCCGCGGATCTGCTCTCCGTGGAGCATAAGCTCCGCTTTCGCCTCCCCAAGCTCTCCCTGCGACCAATAGTCCATGTCCGCTTTCCAGTCATGACTTTTTCTCTCTTCCTTGCTGATATCCACCGGTCCGTCCAGAAATCTCTCCGCATGCGCCTCCTCCTGCTCCAGCAACCGCATGGCCGCCTCCTGCGCACTCTCCCATTCGTGAAATTCCATCAGCCATTCTTCCATGCCTTCCCGGATTTCCAGCTCCAGCCGCTTTGCATCGGAAAGCGCGGATATCGCCATGCCCAGAGCAGACTGACAGAAGCCCCTCTTCAGAAACTGCACCGCCGTCGCTGTCATATCTCTGACAATCCCCAGTCGTCCGGCACGGAAGCGCTCGGATGGCAGCTCTGCGACTTCGCCAAGCTTTTCCTTGAGTGTCTTAAGCTGTTCTTCGGCCTCCTCGCGCTCCTTTTCATCCTTCTCCTGTTTCTGCGCCCTTTCCTCCCGGACAAAACGAGCCAGCTCCTCAGACTTCTCTTCCCAGTTTTTCCTGGCCTCCTCCAGCTGCGATTTGAGGGCTTCGTATTCAGCCTGCATTCTGCGCATATTCTCGGAAAGAGTCCCTTCCAGCGAAGCCCGGTATTCACCAAGGAGCCGGCGATACCTCTCTTCCGCCTCCCGCTCTCTGCTATGAAGCGCTTTTTCCATCTCCCGCTGCAGTGCTTCTATCTCCCGCTGCTGCTCCCGGCGCATGCGTTCGCGCTGATCCTGCATCTCCCTGGTCAGACGGGTCATTTCTCTTTCCGCCCTCTCCAGCTTGTGCTGCAGGCTTCTGATATCGTCCGCCATAAAGCTTCACGCTCCCTTCCTCGTTCCTCTGAAACTGTCGCAAAACAGCGTGCCCGGATTGTGCCGAATAACGTGTGAAACACAGAGCATAAAACGAAAGCGCAGCGGCCTGCGTCAAGGCTTTTATGGCCTGCGATCCGCGCGTCAGGCAATGCTGCGCCGAGGCTTTTATGGCCTGCGATCCGCGCGTCAGGCAATGCTGCGCCGAGGCTTTTATGGCCTGCGATCCGCGCGTCAGGCAATGCCGAATGCATAAGTTCTTCCGCACCAGGTACTCACGTCACCTGCTCTCCTCCAGACATCCGGTGAATCGTTTCCGCCTTTTCCTCTTTTTCCCGAATTGCCTTCCGCATCTGCTCCTCCGTATCCCTCAGCAGCTTTTCAATTTCCTTCAGGGACTTGTCAATATCGATGTTATTGCTTTTCAGAAACTGAAGAAGCTCCTCATCCTGTGCGAGCCGTTCCCGGTTCTGCTCAAGCATTTCCTGTTTCTCCTCGCTCAGCGCGTCGATCCGGGCGATACTCTCTCTCTGTTCCGCCAGCTCCCGCTCCTGATCCTCCGCTTTTTTCTTCAGCTCCTCGAGCTCCTTTTGCAATGCGTCCGCTTCCTTTTTCCGCTCTTCGGACTGCTTTTCCATCGCCTGTTTTCTCTCCTGCATTTCGTGCAGTGCTTTTATCGCCTCGCTGTCCGCTCCCAGTGCCTCTTCCAGACGCTCCAGCTCCTTTTCATATTCACCGCCCATCCGGAAGGTCGCGTCCGCCTGCCGTTCCACCAGCCCTCTCAGCTCCTCGTTCTGGCCGGTCAACGCTGCCACCTTCCTCGTCAGATCGCTCAGATTCTTCTGGCAGGTCCCCAGCTCGCTATCCTTCCTTTTTAGTTCCTTCTTCAGGGCCTCGATCTGCTCTTTGGTTTCACGCGCATCCCCGGAGGTCCCCATAGAGACTGAAAGCCTTTCCGCCTTTTCTCCCGATCCCAGGAGTTTTTTTTCAACCGCGACCGGCTTCCAGGAAAGCTGGATCTCCAGATATGCGCCCGGCCCGGGATGCCCCTGATAGAGGAAAGAAAGGCAGCGAATATTTTGCCGGCTCATATGCGAGAGTACAAAAGACCGCCCGGATCCCGGAAATTTCTGATATTTATCCTCCTTCAGCCAGCTTAAGATGTCCCCCGCGTCAATTCGGATGGGATCGCCGGAAGGGCCTTCCCGGATCAATAAAGTGAGTTCCACCTTTCCCTCGATGATGTCATAATAAAACGGCAAATCCAGTGACAAGCCTCTCTGTAATTCCACTTTCATCCGTATCTTCCCCCTGTCCGTTTCCGTTCTCCGGTTGTATATGTTTTCATGCGGTCTTCGCAGCAGGTGCGAAGACCTGTCCTGAATAGTCAGGAGCTGTGATTCGCGTATCAGGCGGCGCGAAATGCATGAGTGATTAGCCGACAGATCCTGAAGCTCCAGTCAGATTTTTCCAGAGTGTGAATGCCTCGGCGGAGGGAACCCCCACCAGCCGCAGGCGATTTCCCACGCAGGTAATTTCCGTCCTTCTGCCATTTCTCTGATAGTACTCATCCGCGCAGTTTCGATAGCGGTCCGTCAGCAAATGCACCGTCTGGTTGGAAGAGCCTACCGCCATGCGCCCGTCGTCCAGCTTCTTTTCATACCGTCCGTCAATCAGCAGGTCAATCTGAGAAAGGAAACGCTCTGCCGCGGACTTTTTCTCCGCAAGTGCCTGCAGCTCTTCAAGGTACAGACCGGAATACACGATCAGTCCCATGTCCTTCCTGCTCCGTATGCTTTCCATCATCCCGCCAAGCGCCTCCGCCTGTAAAAACGGCTCTCCGCCGCTGATGGTCAGGCCCTCCAGCCCCGGCTGCCGCAGAAAATATTCCGCCAGCTGCTCCGGAGCGGCATAGCTTCCGCCTGCCCCCTGCATGCTCTGCGCCACACAGCCCTCGCAGGAAAAGCAGCAGCCCTGCACCCAGAGGACGCCTCTGTGATACGGGCCAAGCAGGGTCGTGTCCGGCACAAAATGACTGTAATTAATCTCCAACCTCTGATGCTGCTCCCACTTTTCGTCCATCCGCGCTCACCCATTCACACCTGATTTTGAATCCGCCGTCTTTTTTTTCTGTCAGCTCCAGCTCCGGATGCGCTGTCATCCTGCCCGGATATTTCAGCTCCAGCGTAAAGCTGCACTCCTCCCGGAAAGCGTCCGGCCGCTCCGCGATCTGCGTAATCGCCCCGCAGCCCTTCCTTCTGCGCATTACCGTAAGCAGCAGTGAGGGAACCTCCCTCCAGGAGGAATAGCCGATCGGACATTCCGGCCTCATCCGGTACCTGACGTCCCGTTTCTCCCACAAAATCAGCGGAGCAAAGCTTCGTCCTCCCGCGCCGTCATTTACCAGGAGACCCAGGTCACTCTCTTCCCAGGAAGCAGAGGTACTCGCACTTTTCTCCCCAGAGCCGGTGCGCCCTGCAGCGCTCCCGCCAATGGCTGATCCATGCACAGCGTTCCCGCCAGCGGCTGATCCGCGCACGGCGCTTCCGCCAGCAGCTGATCCGCGCACGGCACTCCCGCCAGCGGCTGACCCATGCGCAGCGCTCCCGCCGGCGGCTGACCCATGCGCGGACATCTCCCGATACCGGATCTCATAATTTTTTTTCAGGAAGGAATACGAAATCTCCATCCTCTGTCCGCCCACAGCCTCATAATGCCTGCCATCCTTTTCCAGCGCAGAGGGAAGCTTTTCCGTGGTGTCTATGCCGCCCAGGAGACCGGTTTTTCTGCTGATAATCTGCCCGTTTGCCTCATTTACCGCTCTCCACTCGTATTCACACGCAGGAATCTCTCCCGCCAGCAGCGACGCAGGGCGCGCTTCGCGGTCAAACTGGGTCAGTTCAGAGAAAATCTCCGCCAGCTCTCTGTATTCCGATGGAAGCCCGGCGGTATCCGCCAGAGACTCCCATCCATTCTTTGCGGCCTCCTCTTTCAGATAGTCCCAGTAAAAATCTGATATACCCACGTGATAATCAAATTTATCCGCATAAATGCTTCCGGTAAGAAGCTCATAGAGGATCAGCCCCATGCCAAACAGACAGGTCGCCTCGTCCACAGGGTCTTCCGCCGGACAGTAATCAATACTTCCGGCTATCGGCCGTATAGAGGCAGGCTGGTTCTCTTCCATCCAGAAGCACGCGGGGCAGAGGCCGGGCATCAGAGCCTCCGCCTCCGGGGAAGCCGCGATAGCCGGAAATTCCTTCTGCAAAAGCCGGCAAAGACCCACAAAAATCTGATCCGCCTGCTCCGCGCTTATTTTCTCTCCCGGATGCGCTTTATACCAGGCTCGAATCCACTCATCTAACCGTACAGCCATGCGCGGTCCCTCCCTCTTCATTGTATTTCGTTGTATTTTGCTGTGTTTCGTTTTATTTTGTTGTATTTCGTTGTATTTTGTTATATTTCTTTGTCTTGGGAACTGTTGCGAATGAACCTGTGCATGTTTTGTTTAAGAATGCACTAAACAAACTGGTATACACCATAATTTCGCAGAAGTTATTTTTGCACAGTTCCTTATGTCGTTTTCTATATTTACGTTTTCATACGTGCCTCGCAGTGAATGCGAGGTACTGTGCCAAATTGTACATTTCTTCTATCGCTTTTTCTGCAAGCCAAGACCCTCCAGCATACGTGCGGCCTCTCCCGCAGACCTGGCGCTCCCGGCCTCTCCCGTAGTCCTGGCGCTCCCGGCCGCAAATGTATCGCCGGGGAGCGTTCCTTCCCGCCGTGCAGGTTCTGAATGTGGCAGTTCCAACGGCACCGATTCCGAAGCAAACATGCTTCGCGGCAATGATGCCGCTCCTGCCGCCCCTGCCGACCCAGCGGCATTCCCGCCGGAGGTTGTCCTTTTTAACTGCTCCTCGTACTTTTTACGCCTCTGTTCACGCTCAATTCGCCGTTTTTCCTGCGCCTCGCGCTCCGCTTCCTTACGCCTCGTCTCCTCTTCCCTGCGTCTGGCCTCTTCCTCCTTACGTCTCGCTTCCTCTTCTTTGCGCCTCGCCTCTTCCTCCTTACGTCTTGCTTCCTCTTCCTCCTTGCGCCTCGCTTCCTCTTTCGGATCTTTCTTCTCCAACGCCCCATTTTTCTTGTGAGCGTCTGTATCTTCCCGTTTTTTCCGGGCAAATTTATCATTTAATTCTTGAAGCCCCCGACCCGCTTCCTCCATAATTTTTTCTCTTTCACTCTTTTTCGAAGCTGTGGCATCCTGATACCGATAGCCGTCAGCCAGAAAGGCGCCCTCTGAAGCCGCGTGAAATATTTTCCCGCTGCAGAAAGCACATCTTTTTCCCGGCTCCTCCCGAAACAGCTTTTTGCATTTCTGACAATACCAGATCATAGTCCTTCTCCTCGTAAACTACCCACCGGCGCACTAAAGCCAGTGGAATTGCAGCCGACCTTTTTCAAAATTCCCCCCGCGCCTGCGCGCCAGGAGAATTTTCATCAACGAAAGGCCTGAAACAAAAAGTAAATGACCAGGCCGTAAACAAAAATAGTGAGAAGCAATCCCCCCAGAGCACTCGCTGAGCCTGAGATGTATTGAAACAGAACATCATGATAAACGATAATGCTGGCGATCCAGAGAAGGGCGATCGCAGCTAAAATAATCAGAATATATTTCCGCATTTTTTCCTCCTGTTTTGATGGACCAGTCGGACAGGGGAAACAGGAACACAGATGTTCCATCCCCGGCTTCTGCGCCTGATATCATCATATCACTCTTTCCTTTTGCAGACAAAGGGGGGAGCCAAAAGCCTTTACCATCGCCTTCGTCTCCGTCTCCCGCGCAATATAAGAAACAGAATCGCCAGAATGGTAATTGCAATAAGTCCCACAACAAACGCCGTCCCAAGCAGCCAGACCGTTAACCACAGGAAAAGCCTCAGCACATCCTGGATGTTGCGCACAACCATCACTGCGGCCAGGATCAAAAGCGGCACCATCACCAGATCGTACCAGTGCATCCAGGAGGGCATGCGCGGTTTCAGCCTCAGCCCTCTCATACGCAATGATGAGGCTCTGCCCCGTCCCGCGGATGAGCCTCTGACAGTTCGCGACCGCCTGCGTAATTTCCTGCTCCCGGAGCCAGTCCCGGCAGTGCTTTTCTCTTCCCTGAATCCTGATGCCATTTTTTCTCCTCCCATAAAATCTGCCGCGAAACGATATGCGCAGCCTGCACCGCCTGATACGCGAACCGCAGCTTCTAAATGCCCAGGCGCAGCCTGCTATGCGAATCACAAACACTAAATGCCCAGGCGCAGCCTGCGGTGCGGCGGCGAACGCCGCATAGGCATTTATCGGAAAAAATTCATATTTGTATACAATGTAATATTGGAGCCCTCACAGACATAGCACTGTCTGCCTCTCAGCTGATCCATATCCTCAAAACGGATTCTCAGCGTATCCGACACCTCGCGGATATGCTGGTCCTCATGTCTGGGATTATCAAAAGTGAATATTTCCAGGAATTCGCGTGTAATACCTGTCCCTTCCTCAAGCACCAGACGCGTATAAGTGCCCACAGTTTTCGTCAGCTTTTCAACGGATTTGGTCCCGTTCAGCAGTACCATGGTAAATCCGTATTGTGCCAGGATTTTATCCAGCTCCCCCTCATCACCCGCTCCGGGTATCAGGGCGGTGCAGTCATCCGCGGTCAGCGTCAGCGTCAGATTATGAGATGTCGTGATATAGTCATAAAAATCGGTTCCTGCGGCTCTCTGCCTGAGATCAACGGAGTCGATGACCAGAATCGGATCCCCAAACATGCTGATCGCCCGCAGCTCCTGTGCAAGGCACTCCAGAATTTCCATACTCGCCTGAGGCTTGATTGAGAAATATACAAAGGGCATATGCCCTCTCGTCTCGCTTTTCTGCTTCACCAGCTCATAAAGGCTGTGACGCTCCTCAGCCGGGCGTCCGGCTGCATAGCACTTCCATTTTCTCTGCAGGGAAGAAAATATGCTGTTCATCTCGGCGACACGTTCCGGATTTCTTCTGGCGCTGAGCGCCTCATATTCCCTGCCCGACGTCGAGAGGAGATCAGAAAGAAACGCGCCGCTGCGCGCTCCGGCATTGCGAAAGATGGCGGCGAGATTGTCCAGGGAAATCACATATCCATTTTCCACAAGTGTATCACAGACTGCCTGAAACAGCGCATTGTCCCAGAGATCCATATGTATGCTTTCATCGTGTCTGGCGATCGCCAGAACCGCCTGCCGGATATTTTCAGGCGGAAGCTCCAGAAACGGATTGTACTCAGGCGTCCCGACACTGATCTTCAGCATCGAGCGCACACAGGGAAGGCTCCCTTCATCAATTGCGTCAAGCAGCCTGTCCGCAGGATCGCTTTTGCTGCTTATGACAATCACCGGACGGCCAAAAAGCTGCTCATCCAGGAACAGCCTGCGCAGCCAGAACCAGAGTGCCGACTCGCGCTCAGCACCGCTCCCATGCAAAAGCAGATTGTCATAAGAGCGAAATCTTCTGAAAAAAGAAGAAATATTGTTCGGGAAGCCGATTGTTTCGATATTCCTCTGCGCTTCGTTTTCCCGGCTTACCTGCCTTCTTAAATTCGCCATACAATCTCCTCCCATATGCTACGGCCGCCGGAGTCATCAATCGGAACACAACCGCCGGATTCCAGTGCAAACGCCCGGTTTCCGCTTTTCGCCCCTGGCATTATCGTTCCTGCTACCGCCACTCCTCAAACTGGAACAGGAAGGGCGCGCAGCCGGTCAGCCCTACGACTGCCTGCCCGATCTGCAACTCCACGAGCTGCCAGTCCTCTACGGTATATCCGTCCCGCTCCAGCCGCTTCAGCTCTCCGGCCGTATCCCAGTACTGCAGGGAAACATAATTTTTCCCGAAAAGCTCGCTGACATAGGTCCTGGACGGCTCGTCTGTCATCCGGAACGCGAAGATATTAGAAAAGCCGGCCGCGATCACCTGTCCTCTGGTTTCCCCATAAACGTCCTCCAGCTGGCGGACATTTTGAATACCGGCAGCCACCTTGATTCCGAGGGAGCGGCCGAAGTTCAGCGCGTCATCAATATGGTGAAGCACCGGCAGCAGCTTAAACTCATCAATAATCAGATAAACGTTCCCCTCCGCGTGCGACCGTCCCAGTGCTTCCTTAAGGGAAAGGTCTATCAGTAAGGAATAGATGCAGGTCAGAACCTCGCCGACGCTCAGATCGTATTCGATAAATATTTTTTTCCCGTCTTTGTTATGTACAAGCTCCCGCATGGAAATGGCCCGCCCAGGCTGGTAGTCAGCAAATATGCCGATAAAGTAATCATTGATCATGCTGTTCAGCTCACCTAAAACGCCCAGCGCCTGGTTGGAGGTCCCGTTGCCGATATAGCTCTCCGCGCTCTTAAAATCCGGCCAGGAATGAATCACCTTCAGGATATCCTTTACCGTATACTGTCGGATTATATTCTGGATCAGTACACGATTGTTATAGGAAGGTTCATATCGGTCGAAAATCGCTCTCTGCCTGCGGATGACCTGCTCGATCTCTTCGGAATGATCCCCCGGCATCCGCAAAAGTTCGTCCGCCTTTTCCTCGAGTGCATGATATTCCGGCATCTCCCAGAATTCGCGCATTTTCGCGGTGATCAGTATAAAAAAGAGGTCGCTCGCGGCATTTGTGAAAAACGGCTGGCTGTCATTTTTTCTCTGCTCAAACAGGGTCTTCGCGATCTCACGGGCGGTCAGCTCCTTCTCCTCCCTGTTTTTTCCTCCGTATTCAACCTCGCGAAACAGATTCCAGTACCTTGTCTTCTGAGAAAAGGCTGCGGAATTGCCAATCAGCACATCCTCTCCCTCAGTATAAAACCGTTCATAAAAATCACCCTTTGTGTCAAAGAGAAGCATGACGTCGTTCTTAGGACCACCCTCGGAGTGCATCCTTATATCCAGATTATCCACAATATGATAAAAGGTGTTGGTCTTTCCGGAGCCGATTCCGCCGATCAGCAAAATGTGCTTCGAAAGCATCTGCCGGGTCATGCAAAGCAGCCGCCCATCATTGGAATCAACAAATTGCAGCATCGTGGCATCGTCATCCGGTATCTCCGGCAATTTCCCATCCTCGAGCATTTTACCGTAGATCGCTTTCTGCGTTGGTCTTATCTCATAATCGTTCGTCATCGTCCCTGCACTCCTTTCCTGCCCCGGATAAACGGGAATAGAGATTTTGCCATTTTCGCAAAAAATCGTTTATAAGGGTCTAATAATGACGCAAATTTCGGAAGACGCCGGACTCCCGGTAACCGTCCTTTTAGCGAAAACCGCAGCGGAACGAAAACCGGTATCCGGAGAAATCCGCAGGCATCATCTGCTGTATCGAACCTCCTGGCTCTTACATTCAGAATAACACCATGGTCAAAAATCAGGAACAGGGGGGATCAGTCCCCCATGCCCGCGCCGCCGTCGCTGCCCATGCCGCCGTCTCCGCCGTCCATGCCGCCATCGCCGCCATCCATACCGTCTCCGCCATCCATACCGTCTCCGCCGTCCATGCCGTCTCCGCCATCCATACCGTCTCCGTTGTCGGTCATTCCATTTTCCGAGTTGGCCTCACTCTCGTTAGCTTCGTTATTTTGGGTTTCCTTTTCGTTGGCTTCGCTGTTCTGATTCTCATTTTCCTGGCTCTCGCTCTTTTGGGCTTCGCTCTCCTGCTGCTTCGCGAAATCTTCCTTTTCCTGGTCGAATTTCTGGTTAAGTTCTTTCTCCGCCTCTTCTTTTTCCTGCTCAGACATATCCTTATTTTCTCTTATTTTTTTAATCTGCCCCTTACGCAGCTTTTCCAGCTCTTCATTATATTCCTCGATATTCTTCTGTGTTCTCTCATAAATACTCATAAAAACTCCCATAAAATTCCCTCCTGTAGTTATGCGGTACAAAATGTTTCTTGTTTCATTGAAAGAATGTGGTCGCAATCCCATTAGCTTTAGATGATGGGTTAAGACCATAAAAATAAAACATCTGTAAAAAAGATAACCCCATATGATTCTTAAAAGGAAGGGGGGAATTCAATTTTACAATACATTGTAAAATATGAATCCATCATTTTTCTTTAATTTCCGCGTTTCCTCCGGCCGAAGACCTTTCCCGCGATTCGCTCCGTCACGGACGGCTGATAATTCTGTCCGGCTTCTTCCAATAGTGCCATAAGCTTTTGCCGTAATTCCCCGGTGCAGGCTTCCTCAGAAAGCACCCTTCCTGTCAGCTTCGGCGTATAATAATGGGGCAGATATTTGCGCAGCGCCTGTTCCAGAATATGCTGTGCGTCCTGCATGAATTCGGTGCTGCGTCCGGGGACGCTCAGCATATAAAAGGACGCTCCCGCCAGCGATACAATCTGTGCCGGCAGCCGGTGCCCCTTTGCGGAGGAGAGTGCCTCCGACACATAGGCGTCGATATAGGTGGTCAGCATTCTCGCATCCGGCAGAGAAAACAGGCAGGCCATCGTAAAATGCAGATTTTCATTGCAGAACCGCGCCGCGGCAGCGGCTATCGTTTTGAAATACTCACTCCCGACAAAAAGGTTGTCTGTCGTAAAGCATTTCCCGGCAAAGTCGTCCGCCAGAGAAAGCGCTTCCTCCGCTGTACCCGCGCGCCGCAGGCTGTCGCGGAATTCATAAAAGGATACGCTGGCGGAAATCCTTCCGCTCGCGGACGCCCATCGTTTCATTTCTGCATAGGCCTCCGGCAATGCCTGATTTGAGCCGGACAGCATGGAATGAACACCGGAGCGCTGATTTGAGCCGGATAATAATACAGAGCGGGTACCCGGGCGCTGGTCTGAGCCGGATAATACAGAGCGGGCGCCAGGACGCTCGTCTGAACCGGATAATACAGAGCGGGCACCCGAACGCTGGTCTGAACCGGACAATACAGAGCGGGTGCCCGGGCGCTGGTCTGAACCGGATAACACAGAGCGAACGCCCGTCCTGGGCTCACCGCTATGCCACGGCTTCAGCAGCGCGTCGAGCCTGCCAAAAAACACATCCTCCACTTCTCCGCTCAGCTTATCCCTCAGCTGATAAAGCGTTTCGCACAGCTTTCCGATATTTCCCCCGTACAGTGCCAGCACCGCCTCCCACCAGTCGCCCGCGCGGTTTGAATATTCTCCTTTCGCTTTTCCTCTCGCATCCGTCTTTTCCAGATACTCTGAAACAGATGAGACGATCGCATAAAACACCTCCGGCGAGGTCTGCAGCCGGGCAAGCGCTTTTTCAAGCTCCTGCCTGTCCTTTTGCAGAGCAATCAGCGCCAGGCACACAAATCTGTATTTCTCATCACTGTCGCCAATCAGGCGAAAGCCGCGCGGATTTGCTTCTGTCATCGTAAAAAACAGATCCAGTACAATAGCGGCCGTAGCGGGGGAGATGGTTTCCAGAAGCGGCGTATACGCGATGATGCGGTCATCGCCGAAAAGCTCCGCAAGCGCCGGCATCACCATATCTGTAAGCGATGAATGCTTCAGGGCGTCCCAGGTTTTGCCCAGGCGGGCGCCGTCTGAGGCGAGATTCTCACATTCCCGCGAAAGCCGGTCCGCCAGGCACGCGCTGACCCGGTCCGAACACTCCAGCTCCTGCGCCATCTTCCACATGAGCGCAAGCAGCGCGTATCCTCCGTCCTCATCCTCCTCCATAAAGCGCGGATACAAATGAATGCATTCCTCCAGCAATTCACCAGTAAGTTCCCACGCCGCAGAGGACGCCTCCTTTCCGGCTGACAATACCGCAGAGGATGCCTCACTGCCGGCTGACAGTGCCGCAGAGGTCGCCTCCCTTCCGGCTGACAATGCCGCAGAGGTCGCCTCCCTTCCGGCTGACAGCCCTGCCTCCCGCAATGCATCGACGGCAGAGCAAAAGGTGTAATACGTCTGACCGCCTGCAGCGCGGTTCTCGGAAAGCAGATAATCCCAGGCGTTATACGCTCTCTCAAGCAGGGTGCCGATCTGCGGAATTTTCAGGCACGGAAGTACGTTTGTATAAAACTCTTTTATCTTTTTTCCGTATTGAACCGCGTCCGTATAATACGGTGTGTCTATTGATTCTGTCGGCTGAAAGCACGCCGCTTTTCCGGCGCCATCTATCAGGACATACCGATCTGTCGAAGCCAGAGCCAGCGAGCCGCAGAATTCATCCTGCGGATGGAAGCCAGTAATCATACAGTACGGACGGCGTTTCAGAGTGCCCCCGCTGTTTCCCACAGGAGAAAACCGCCCGTTATCGTCTACGTAATAAAATAATTCACTGTTTATCTGAGCCGTCAGGTTTGTGCGGTTCGTCACAAACGTAACCGTCCCGGCCATCGCCTCCGGAAGCGCATATTCAATCGCGGAAATCCACAGCTCCACATTTTCCGGTGTATCGCGTATCAGAAGGACCCTGCGCTCTTCCTCCGGTTTATCGAATTCATAGAGCAAAAACCACAGGGCAGCCTTTACCGCCTCTGTCCGTCCATCACGGACGAAGGATTTTACGCCGGCAATGTCAATATAACCGCCGAACGGCTCATCCTCCGTCTGCGGCAGCCATTCGGGATCCTCCCCCGCGTCCTGATCCAGATAATAATCGGATTCCGGTCTTTTATAAGCGTCCCACTCTTCCGTTCCAAACCATTCACAGGGACGCCCCGCAAATTCCCCCGTATAGCACTGCTTGATAAAACCGCCCGATCTCTGCCCGGAGCTTTCCCCTTCAAGGCGCGTGCGCGTTTCCTCGCGGGAGAGCGCGTAGGTATTCCCTGAAAGGTGTGTATACTCATACACGGAAAAAGTCCCCGCGTCAGAAGCCTCCCTTGATCCACTGCGGACCGCGAGTACACGCTGCAGCAGATCCGGGTTGGGTGCCTCCCCGTCCGCAAACAGCTCCTGGCTGAGTGAAAAAATCCCGAAACCGCTGCTGCGGTTTACCTGTCCCTGGTTTTTCAGATCCCGATGCGGAAAGCATCTGGTGTAAATCAGCTGATTCAACATATACGGACATCCTCCTTCCTGCCTCATACCGCAGGTATCATTGCCGTTTCATGGTACAGTTTTTATTTTCATCCCGGTGCCGGCTCCATTGCCGCAGCTTACCGCCGTTTAAATTTTCTTTTCCGATTCCATTGCCGCGTCACACCGCAGGCACAATTCCTTCTTTGTACAGCATCCAGACCAGGGGGTCCAGAACCCGGTGCGGAGTAACCGTCCCCAGCCGGTATGGTCCGACCGGAGGCTTTCCGAAATTCGATACGCCAAAGAAACGTACGCGCCCGTTTACAAAATTTGCGTCAATCGCTTTCAGAAACGCGGACTGGTGCTTTGCCGCAAGCCAGTCCTGGATCTCCTGATCCACGGCATCCGCGTCCGCCAAGTCAAATCCCCGTTTTTCCAGATGCGGGCTCGGCTGCATTGTCACCCCGGCACGGAACTCTCCTTCAACAATATCAATCTTTGTGAACACAATGGCAACATCACGGTCAATCTTTCTGTCCACCGATATCCCACAGCAGGCTCTGATATAATTCGCCAGATTGTCCACCATCGCCGTCGGCGCCCCTCCCGTATGCTCCGCAGTACTGGACCATTCCCGGATCTCCTCCGGAACCTCGCTGACTGCCTCACTCAGCGTAAGCGGATCTATCAGAATGACCAGCACCTTCGAACCCGCCACATATCGGCTGATCACGGGATCAATTTCCTTTTCAAAATCCTCTCCCGCACCGTCATAAATCGTAACTGAATACGACGGTATCCTCGTGTCCGTCTGCTTATCCAGGTCTCTGACCTGCCAGAGCTGAGGGCGGGGGGAAATCCCGGGCGGAGTGGAATCCACAGTCTTATTCTGATGAAACATGAGCCCGTCATTTCTCTGAAATGTCCTGTCCGTCATGCCATCCATATGAGATAACACCCAGGGGGAATTCTCCGCGTTCCTGAGCTCGTGGAGCATCGCGGTCAGAAAGCTGGTCTTGCCGGAGCCTATCGTTCCAATCATGCTGAACCGCAGATACTTATCATATTCGAGAAGCCCCGCAGGCAAAAGTGCGCCGCAGGATTCATACCCGCACTTGAGGCGGGTAAAGCTCCCGCTGCATCCCGGGTTGGAGCATTTCTCCACCCTTCCGGTGCAGGGTGCCTCTGCTCCACAGACCGGGCAGACCCGGATCAGAAATTTTTTCCCCAGCCTCTCAAGACAATAAGGGCAAATCACATCACTCCGGGCAGCACTTGCAAATGACGGCCTGAATCTGTCCCATACTGGCATTGTATTATCCTCCCGTAAATTTGTTTTTTCATCCGCTGCTACGCTTCGGGTACCTTCAGATTTTCCACCTGCCCGATTCTCATAAAGTACGCGCCGATGTCCTCCTGAGAAAGGATCAGGCGCAGACAGGTGCCGGGCTTCAGCCCCCGGAAAGCATCTGCTTCGAAGGAGCAGACATATCTGCCGTCTGGAAACCCTTTTGGAAAAGGATCAATCGTGTGCAGAACCACCAGCCCCGGATTTGTCTCACTCATGGGTACATGCCCGTCCTTCTGGTATACGAGCTTCAGCTGAGGTGTAGCGTGCGCGGGGCACGACACAATCAGCTCCGCGTACAGGCGGTCAGGAGCTGCCGGCCCTCTTCCGAATCTGCGGCGGCCGGACCGCCCTGTATTCCAGCGAATATCATAGGTAATCGTCCGTTTTTCCCGCTCTGCCAGAGAAAGCGCCGCGCCGCGCACTTCCGTCTCCGTTGATTCCGCTCTGGATGGTCCTGTTTCGGATGCTCTTGTACCGGTCGTCCCCGTACCGGATGCACTCGCCCCGGAAGGTTCCGTCACGATAAAGATTGCGGTATTCAGATCCCTTACAACCGGAAGCAGAGCCTCCAGATCCTCTCTTGTCCTGCTCATGAATATTTTCCCCCGCCATATTATTGATAACCTGATGACGCCAGAGTCAGAAATCAAAGACCGGGCGCCTGCACTCAGATGTCTGACTTATCCGCCCATGCCGCATACTCTTAGTTTGTCATCCTATGCCGCATACTCTGGAAAACTCTTCGTCCGCCTGGGGAAGCAGCCATTTGATGACTTTCTCGATTCCCCATGGGGCAAACGCGCTCCCGTCCGGCGCGTGTCCGATAGCGCTGATCGGAAAATAACGGACATTTGTAAACTTTGCCTCCAGACTATAGACCGCGTTCGGAGAACACTGACTGATCAAAAATGTCCTGCACGCGTCACTGGAGGAATCTTTACGAAGGAATTCCCCGACTTCCTCTTCATCCGCTTTGGGAATCAGCACCGCGACCGGCGTCCGATATCTGTCTTCCACCTTTTCCCGCTCCAGGGCATCTATGTAATTAATGAAATTCCCAACCACGCTTTCCGCAGTCATTTCGCTGCAATGCTCCAGGCCTTCGCCGCGCTCCAGCCGCCTCTGCCGCAGCTTTCCGCTGCTGAACGGATCCAGAAACAGCAGAAAACCATTGCAGTACTTAAATTGCCTCTGGGTAATTTCCTCGTCTGAACGTATGCCGTCAAACATTTCTCCTGCTATATCATAAACTGTGAGCATCCTCTTCACTTCGAGCGGGCTCTCAATCAGAAGCGGATACATGCGGGAGTTCATCTGAGCCGTCGGCGGACAGTTCGCGCTCCGATACCATCCCTCCAGTTCATGGAAGGATGCCTCGTAAAGCTTGGGGATACTCGGATTCAATTTGTCATCCCTTAGAAAATACTCCTGAAATATATGGTAAAAAGAAGTAAGAAACACCGTTTTGCCTGACTTTGTCCCGCCAATCATCTGAAAAGCAATCGGCCTGGCGTCCGCGGCAGCCAGAGGTGCCCCGCAGTCCGGACAATACCCTTCCAGGCGCGATCTGCCATTTAAGAAAACGGAAGAGATCTTCGTCCCACAATCACATTTATGGTGCCAGATCCCATACGGACCGGGGATCAGATGTTTATGCTTCCTCCCGCATTCCGGGCAGGCAAACACCGGAACCAGAAAACGGCTGTGACACACCGGACAGTCACTGAATATTCTGTTTTTGTTTAAATATGTACGATCAGTAAACCAGACAACAGAAAAGACGGCATAGATGATCAGCATCACAACGGTCGTCACAGTGCCATGCAGCAGCCCAAATATGGCACAGAGAATTGTCCCAAACACAAAAATACTGATATAAGCGAAAATCCGAAAAGCCCAGGCCATAACAAGCCTGAAAAACTCAGTCGACATAACAGTAGTATAATGACGCGCCCCCTGAATTCGTTCCGCTATATGGTTCAGGCTTTCGATGGAACTCCAGTTCTGCAGAAATGATTCTTTAATGGTATTTGCCAGCTGCACATACCCCGGGCCGAAAAAGTAGCTCCGCCTCGCAGGCTCCGGCTCCTCTCCCTCCCGCTCTGTCCATTCCCATTCCCGGAAATTGATATTGTGAAGGATCGCCAAGACATAGTTTTTCACCGCATAAAAAGCCGCAAACGCCAGTGCGGCAAAGAAGATCACATAAACTCCCACTGCACATATGGCGAAGAACAATGCAAATGCAAGAATCCACGCAATAAGATCCGATATAGTGTCTCCCATAACTCATCCCCCTGTCTGGTCTTTTTAGACTGACGCTAACAATTTTTCCGTTTTCTCCAGCTTTTATGAATGTTATTATAGCATACAAAATTACTTCGCAACAGGGGGGAGCTCGTTTTTTATGTTATCCGCAGCTTATCCGTGACATTTTTACAGCGAGCTGCAGATTTTTACATCTGTAAAACATTCCGGAATCCTGCACTGACATTTTCGGTGAAGGCAGCCAGAAGAATATTATAAATTTTCAGCAGTCAAGAACCGGCATGGTCATCCATGCCGGTTCTTTTGCTTTTCTACCTTCTCGTTGCTATGTTCATTATCCTTGTTGAAATCGTCATTGCCCACTGCGTTGGGCCGGTTTCATTTCTACGCAGCATCGTTCCTCCTGTTCAAGTGGATTAGAGCGTTATTGCCCACTACGTTGGGCTGACTTCATTTCTACCTGTTGTACAATCCTGACAGTACGTATGAGTCGGGTTATTGCCCGCTATGTTGGGCTGACTTCATTTCTACATGGCTGGCTAGAGATTGACTCTGAAATAAAAAAAAGTTATTGCCCACTATGTTGGGCTGACTTCATTTCTACTTTCGGGAAGAAAAAGCCATGTATTACACTTTTAAAGTTATTGCCCACTACGTTGGGCTGACTTCATTTCTACAAGTTGTACAAAAAAGGAGGAAACCATGAATACTGTTATTGCCCGCTATATTGGGCTGACTTCATTTCTACATTTTAGCCGGCGTATTGTTTCTTATCATTTTGATGGTTATTGCCCACTACGTTGGGCTGACTTCATTTCTACTTAAGAAGATTCTGGATGCTTATCGTTATCGCAATTCATTATTGCCCACTACGTTGAGCTGACTTCATTTCTACGAAGCACAGCTAACAAAAATCATTTGGCCAAGTGATGTATGTTATTGCCCACTACGTTGGGCTGGCTTCATTTCTACTGGTTCTGCATCGGCTTGCTAATGAGATGTGCGGATGTTATTGCCCGCTATGTTGGGCTGACTTCATTTCTACG
>JAJQEO010000084.1:52685-71267 GCA_021201665.1 Lachnospiraceae bacterium
GTTGGGCTGACTTCATTTCTACGGTACCCCTCGAAAAAGCCTTGATTTATGCGGCTTCCGGGGGCCGTTTTTGCAGGTAATTCACAGAATATTCTGAAAATAAGCTTTTTCAGTCCGGTTTTTGGGTTTTTCAGGGGTCAGTACTCATAATATACCTTTTTGACATATATTGTCAATATGAGTTTTCTGTTTTTCAGCGGTAGTACGCGCTGCATTTTCCCACAAAGACCGGTCATTCATGACAGACTTCCATGAGCCGGTTATTATTCTCCGGAAATCTATGGCTTTTCTACAGCTAAGTACAGATTTTTACAGCTATATGTCACTGCCCTCGTCAGGGTGCTGATGCACTACGGCATGGGTTCTCTGCATTCCTGGAGTTCATTGATCGCAGCCAGATCGTGATAGAATGCTTCCTGGTTTTCGTATTGGAACTGCCAGAGGGAGTGTGCCCGGTGGCCGCGCAGGAATAATCCGCCCGAACGGGCTATGTCTTCGAGATAAACAAGGATTCGCGGTATGTCCAGCTCTTTTGCGAAGCTGTGCTCATCTTTGCAGTTTTCAGAGGCAGCATATCCGGAGGATACCATACAGATCATACAGGAGCAGGCTTCGATTTTTTCCGCAATTACCTCATCCCATTCGTTCCCATATTCTATGTACTTGTCAAACCAGAGACGGAACCCGTCTGACTGCATGGTTCTGACGGTTTCCTCTATGGCCTTTGTATTTTTATGAGAATAGCTAATGAATATGTATGGACCAGCGCCTTCATAAGGTACCGCCTGCAGTCCTTCGCCGTGTTCGCGGTTTCTTTTCAGGCGAAGCCGGTTCAGTACCTGCAGATGCTCCTTCAGCTTCCAGGCTGGGCTGTTTACGACAAAATCAAACAGATCGTTGATTTTATCCTCGCTTGCCAGGCCGCTCAGCGGGATACGGAGAAGCTGCCGGATGGATGCTTTCTCTTCTGCTGTAGGATAGAAGTCTTTCAGAATCGACTGCTCTCTGGGAATCCCAGGAGCAGTGATTTTTTCCTTCAACAAAACAGACAGGCAGTGCAAATACACGGGCAGATAGTTTTGCTGCACGGTGTGCGGCAGGACATCCTTAAGGAAGGGCTGGTTTTCCAGGCCGCCCTCGGTGAGATCGCCGCAGACGGCAAGCACTTTTTGAGAAGCTGCCCATTGGATGTAGGGCTCTGTCTGGTATTTCGAAACCTTCGCGGCTTCGTCTGCTGCTTCCGGGCTCAGGCGGAGATGATTTGGCCTCTGAAGGCAAAGCATTGACAGGAAGGTCTCCCGCTCTTCCCGGTTCTCTGCTTCGCCGATCCCGCAAAACAGGCAGCAGGATTTCATGGAACCGATGTTTTCGTAAGGCGCAAGAGGAAGATGGGTCTGCAGAGAAAGAAGCGCCCTGACGATCTGTTTCATCGACGTCTTCATTTGCACTGGCGGAATCCCACTCCCGGCCGGTCTGGTATGTCGGACGGATGCGCCTTCCCCGGTATCGCTTTGCTTCGCGGCAGCATCCGGAACGCCGGACGGCCTGGTATATCGGATGGGCATGCCTGCCTTGATATCGCTCAGCTTCGCCGCAGCATCCAGAACGCCGGCCGGTGAGACACCCTCATCGATCTGGACAGCGATCGTAATAAACGCAAAGCCGGTCGGCAAAAGCCAGAGATTGATTTTCCCAATCCGAAACGGAATGGTTTGCCGGCCGGAAGAAATGGTATAGACCACAGACTCGTTCTTCGCGATGCCAACGGTTTCCCGCATTCTCTGTGAAAGCGAAAAGCGGCAGATACGAAAGGAGCTATCCGGACTGGCCAGAGGCGAATCCATCAGCTGTGTGGTACGTCTGATGGGGGACGGGGCAAAACACATCCGGAACCATAATGGCTGATCCGGCTCCTTATCTGCCTGCGCGGCCTGCTCAAATTCCCGCCTGCCGGCTTCCGGCTTTGAAAACAGCAGAGCTGCCTTGCTGTAAGTGCTGTCATCACAGGTAAGTGGGATGATCAGGTTAAAGATGGATTTTTCCAGTTTCATCAAGTATCTCTCCTGTCTACTGCCTATATTCCAGCACTGCCTTCAGCTCTTTTGTATATTTCGAATCGCGGGCCGGACATTTACAGGTTTTTCCTTCTTTTAATTTGCAGGTAAAATCTATGCTCTTTAATTCCCTGATCCGGAAGCCGTCCTTCTGGAAGTCCAGGGAAGCTTCTATGAAGCAGCGCTCCAGAGCGGTCTGAAGATTATGTACGACACTGTTGCGGAGTTTTCTGCTGTACCAGAAGAAGCTTCTGTAATACTCATTGTACAGATCGATCATGCTCTTTGTGTGCTTCGCAAAGTAGTGGCCATGGTCGATATAGTTTCTAGCCTCTACTGCTGCTGTATTGTATCCGTCGCTTCCAAAAAGCCGCATCGCGCAGGTCAGAGAGTGTTCATGTACGGCATTAAATTTGCTCAGTTTAGGGCCTAACTGGCCGCCCTGCGTTTTCCATTTGCCGCCGGACGGATAAGGCAATGGAGTACCATAATCAAACACGCTGACGACCTGGTACAGCACCAGTCCCTCTGACACAGAGATATTCTTAAAGGACGCCGTCTGCAGCTCCTCCCCGGTCCAGCTCTGCGCGGAGCGGAGTGCCATATAATAAAAGCCAAGCAGCAGGTACATCTGGTCCCGCTCCCTTAAGTACGCCAGGCTCACAAGCTGGCCGAGCAGATCATTGATCAGCCCGTAGATCTCTGTTACGTCGTTCAGGGTGAGACGCCCTTTTCTCTGCTGCTGGAGCGACACATTTTTCTGGTCCTCCTCCCTTTCGCAGAGTCCGCCCGCAAGGATTGCTTCGATTTTCGGTTTCTGCTGATAATACTGCCGGATTTCTTCAGCGGTCACCCGTCCGCGTCCGGGCAACGGCAGGTCGCCGCCCGCGTACATCCGCGCGATCTCGATGTTCCGCAGAAGCTTCGGGTTCTCCGCATCCGCGTACAGATCCACTGCAGCGTCCCCCGGAAGCGTATTCTGACAAAAATCCTTCAGCGCGTCAAACGCGCTTCCGCTCTTATCCCAGCCAAAATCGATGAACCGGTTCAGATAGACCGCATATTCTTCCTTCGCCTGACCTCTGCTGTCGTCATAATAGTCGCCGTGGCAGGCGGAGACTCTCCCGGCGAGGACCCGCACAAATTCCAGCACGTCCAGAATCTGCTGCGTCTTCTCTCTCTTCTCCTTCACCAGCCCGCGGTATTCCTGTTCAGCCTCCGACACACTCTCCTCCCGCTTCAGAATGTCCTGGCGGTACTGGATATAGTTTTTCAAATCGCCGACCAGCAGGTTCAGCTGCTT
Source organism: Lachnospiraceae bacterium (assembly GCA_021201665.1). GTDB lineage: Bacteria > Bacillota > Clostridia > Lachnospirales > Lachnospiraceae > Choladousia. The sequence continues at coordinate 56,043 of JAJQEO010000084.1, forward strand.
CGGGTGGATGAAATGCGCAAAGGTATACCACACGGAAAGCTCCGGGTTCTGCTCCGGGAATTCCATACTGCGGATGGGAACCTCATCCAGATAATGCGGCTCCCCGCTTATCTCGCGGTACTCCGGCTTCATTAAGAATCCATAATGGTCGTTCAGAAAGCTCCGGAATGCTTTCTTGATATAAATGGGGAACAGCATTTTATAATGCTGATAAATAGCTCCCTCCTTCTGGTTCGCATTCTGCTGGCTGTACTCCTGCATAATCATCTGGCACAGGTTGCCAAAGGTCACTCCGTTTGAAATTTTCTTTAACCCATCCAGATACTGGTTGAAATTCTGCACCGGTCTCGACTGCGTCCGGTCGTTTCGCGTCTCGTTCTGATACTCCCTCGCAGCATTGAAAAAATAGGTCTTTACGTCCCGGTTCTGAATAAAATCGCGGTAATAAATTTCCTTCAGGAGAAAATACACGGCTCCCTCAAATACGGTACGGGTGGCGCTTCCCCTTTCCGCCGGCAAAAGGAAGTCCGGAATCTCTCCCTGCTTTCCGGCGCTGACGCCCTGATTGATGTCGTCACTTAAGGCACGGCGTTTCCAGATATTGCGGAACGCAGGAATCTGTGCTTCGGTGCCTGAGCTTCTCCCGTAAAGTGTCCGGACCAGGCCGGCCAGCTCCCCAGCGTCATAAAACATTCCTGTATTGTTGGAATAATACCGTTTCCGCACACTGTCCGCATATGCGGCGCGGTCATTTTCCCAGAGGATTCTCGTATACTTCGTATTTACGTTCCGTCTCTTTCCCTCCGTATAGTGGAAATTTTCGTTCCGTATCTCAGCCAGATGCTGCCGCAGCTCAAGCATAAACCCGGTTCCGGCCGTCTCACTGCCCCAAATCGCCTCAGGCGCCGCGCTGCATCCCCCGTAGAACCGCAGGAGCTGGCTGGTCCGGTCATTCTTTTTCAGCTCCTCCAGCTCATCTTCTGAAAGCAGAAGCACATCTTCGAAGTGCGCCTTCGCAGATTTCCGGGAATCTTCATCCGATGCCTTCGCCTCAGCCTCTGCCTGTATCCGGTTCCGTTTTTCCTCATCAAGGACAGACGCGGAAAATGCATGCAGCGCCGGCATAAGCGCCACAGAAATATCCCGCTGAAGGGTTTCCTCCGCCTTGATTGCCTCGTAGTCAAAGCTGGATATGCCGTTCCGGTACCGCCCGTAAACCTGCCCGCACCGGATTTCTCCTTCTTTGCGTTCCGGCATCGCAAAATGATAAACCGCTTTCCCGATGTCGATATATTTCCCGCAAAGGAACCGCAGAATATCTGCCCAGCAGGCCGCCATCATCCTGGAGCTGAAGCAGTCCCCCTCCGAAATCCTGGCCTTGCCCGTATAATGCTTTTCCACATAATCCTTGATAAACCGCAGCCAGTAAAGCTGAAACTCATCCTCAGTCTCACTCCTGCAGCGCAGGTAAATCCCATAATTTACATATTTAATCCGCTTCTTCGCATCCGTAATCCTGTGCTTCCGGCCTTCATCATTCCAGATGACCGATAAGGGCTCTCCTGCTTCCCTTCCCCCCGCAGCCTCCGGGGCGTCAAACTCATCGTCAAAGTATACCGAGGTATCTGTCGGCAACAGCATGAGCTTGTCAGGATTCAGGTACTTTTCCAGATTCCCGTTTGCGCGGAAATAGGTAAACAGCAGCCGCTTGATATCCAGCAAAACAGCTGCGGATTCCGCTTCGGACGACGCATAGCGCTCCAGAGTCTGTCCAAGCACCGCCTTTTCCTTTTTAAGAACACTCGAGAGATCAAGCTGTCCGGAAGCCTCCTCATCATACTCCTCCCGGGGGACAACCTGAACCTTTACATCCATTCGCCTGAGCGAGTTCAGAATATCCGTCTTGTGATAATTCCGGTCCACCGCGCCTATAAACTTTTTCAGCTCCGCATACGCCTGCGGATCCTTCTTCATATCCTCCACAACCGAATGCAGGGTCTGCCCATTCATCTGCGCAAGCCCCTGCATCAGCCGCATCGCGACACGCCCGTTGCTTTCCCGCTTCAAGGCCCTGCGCATCCGCACCAGGACCGCCTCCATACGGTCATCCGTCGCAAACCGCCACCGGATGTCCTCCAATGGCACACGCACCGGATAGCGCTCCGTTTTCCCATTCACCTTTTTAGACTCATACACTTCCAGCTCAGACAAGCCCGAAAGCCAGCGCACCTGGCGTTCAATGCACGCATCCGCAGTCTCCCCGGCTCCGCTCTGCCAGGCGACAATCTCCTCCGGTCTGCACAGCTTCGCCATGGTTTCCATCAATACCGAAAAATATTTTTCAAGAGAATTATTATACCAGGACACATTCCTGATGCCACTGATATTGGAAGGAACAAAGATTTTCGCCTCTCCTCCTCCCTTCCAGCCGTCACAATTCAGACAGGCCTGCCGGAATGCCGTCAGGACCGTATCCGGAAGTACCTGCAAGAGCTGCCTGTATTTTTTCCCGGCACAAATACAGGACAGGATCTCAACCGCCGCGTCCTGGCGGTCCTTCTGCTGCCAGTAATCGGTCATCCGCTCCCTGACAAACAGCCGCATCACCGTGTCCGGGTTCTTTTTCGACGGCACGGAATAAGAGAATTTATCAATCCTTTTCTCATAGCGGGAGCCGTCCCTGCCGGACTGTATATATCCGGTATAGCCGGCCAGCGTCCTCCGGATATCCTCCTTTGCATGATCCCGCACACGCGAAACAATTCCCTTAAAATGCTCTTCCAGGTCGCGTGGAAAATCCGACGCAAAGAATACGCCATAAAGCCTGTTCGCGCTTTGAATCCTCTCCGCCAGCTGCTTCTCCAGAGCCTGTGTCCCGCCCTTCAGCTTCGGAGTCTCGTACAAAATGCCCCGGCCTGTGTCTCTTTTCACGCGGCTCACGCCAAACCGCACCCGTCCTACCTTCGTAACCTTCATAATCTCTCCCTTTCTTCTTAGGAATGTTCTTATAAATGTTCTTTTGAATGATCTTTTGAAGCAAACTTCTGAATCAGACCTCTAAATCCTGAGTCAACCTCTGAAAAAGTGTATATCAAAGATGTGGCAAAACGATAATCTTTATAAGCCACAGTATACCATCTCCTTCCTAAATATAAAAGAATAAATTTCAGAAAAGTTCTGTCATGTCTGGCGTCTGAATCATCACTCCCTTTGCTCTTGCCCACCGCCTCACGAACCTCTGTGCGTCTATGGGTGCTTTATTATTGTTTATCGCTTTCAGCTGAATAAGGCATGGCGCATTTCCCCTGGTATAACGCCCCTTTTTCGATGGAAGAACCTCCATGGTCGCAAATGGCTTATCCGGCTGCTCCCTTCTTCTCAGGAACAATATGTAAGTATCTCTCCTCGCAACACGCTCTGTGTATGTGACAACGCAATGATGGAGCACAGATGATTCTCTGGCGAGGTCCTCCATTTCCCGGGGAAGCCGCACGATATAGGGTTCTTCCGTTTCCAGTTTCCCTGCTTCCTCCACGTTCATATCTGGATTTTCTGCTTCCGCCACCTCCATATCTGATTTTTTTGCTTCCTCCATGCCCATATCTGAGTTCTCTGTTTCCGCCATGTCCGTATCTGAATTTTCCGCTTCCTTCGTTTTCTCCGTATCCTCCGTAGCGAGGCTGATGTATTCCTCCTCTTTTATCGCTTCCAGAAACGCAGGACGATTTACAGTTCTCAGGCTCTTTAAGTAATAATACTGAAGCGCCATTTCATCATGCGCTTTTTTCAACATTTTTGGCCATTTCCCGTACCGCCAGGAGTCAAGTGCCGTACAGCAGGTAAGATAATCTCTGTATAAAGTGTAATTATCCTCTGAAAAAAGCTCCGCCACATACCGGATTGTTTTTATCATTTCCTTTTCTGACCACCGATTCATTTCCCTGACTGGCCTCGGAACTCCATCCCGTCTGACCTTTGAAGCTGCACAGTCTGACAGAAACCTGACATACGATGGCGTGAAATTTTCCACCTGCAGAAATGCAGGCTTGCAGGCATATATTTTCGCGGCAGACGGAAGAATCCTCAGGATTTCTTTCTCGTCTAGCTCCTGCATCTTTTTCAGCAATTTTACCGGTAAGTGAAGCATGCCCTTCACATCCGTAGCATATGCATTCAGAAGCTTCCTCGGCTGATGAGTTCCGCCGTCATCCCTTCTTCCTGCGTCTTCGATCTCATCAAGCTTTCCAATCTTCTCAAAGATATTACACAGCTTCCCAAGCCCTGCCTTGGAAAGAAGCTCCAGATTTTTATTATAATTGGGAGAAAGCAGCGGAACCAGGCAGTTTTCTCCGCCTCCTTTCAAATATTCCTGAATCATAAACGACGGATATCTGCGGGCAAATTCTTCCATCACCCCGTTATCAGGATATTCCAGAAATACGATTGGTTTTTCGCCACTGCGGATCCATCTGGATCCTTCCTCTTTCTCCATGATTTTCGTCAGAAACGAAAAATCAGGCCGTTTACCGGTATACGCCATGAAATCCCTGGACAAAATGATTCTCTGAGGAAAAAAGCTTGCGTCAATTTTCAGAAATAATTCCCCATATTTCTCAAACCTCGTAATCGCGACAATTCTGTCTTTCACGCTTTCGGGATTAAAACCTGCATCTCTGGCTGCATCATTTTCCCTGAAAATGGCAGCTATGGTCTCATCCAGCGGGCTTTGCAGCTCCTCCTGTATGTCATAGTCTTTCTGGCGGTATCCTTTTTGCCTGTAAATATCCAGGAACATCCCGAAGCTGAATATTTCAGGAATATTGGCAAAATAACGATAGATCACCTCAATGCCCGCGTCAGGACATAAAAGCGTCATAAAGTTCCCATCCATAAATTTTTTCATCCATATATCCACATTGTAAAAGCCAGATTCTTCGACCTCCCTGCTCTCCCTGCTGAATTTAGCGGAAAATACCTCTCTCCAGGAACATTCCAGGTGATGATTCAGCGGTCCCTCCTTCAAATCCGCCACCACCTGATATACGCGAAAAACCAACTTTCCCTGCTCAATTGCAAAGGTATAGCCAAACAGGTCTTCTTCTGTCAGAATTTCATATCCTTTCAAATCCCGAAATCCGCATTTTTCTGCGTGAGTCTCCAGATGATAAGAATCCTGCAGCTGCGCTTTTCCACACTTCGTGCAATATACCCGGCCCTGAATCCGGATAAAAGCGTTCGGAATACTGTACTTATTCTCCATTTCAGATTCTCCTCTCATCTTATACACTAAAAGCCGCACAGCAGAGAATCGGTACCGTTCTCGATTCTCCGTGAAATTCGGAACATTCTTCGCGATGGTACATCCCGTACGAATCAATATCGTAAATCTGCACCCATATGCTATATCTGATATTCTGTTGTCATGGTGCATACTATATCTATATTCAGTTGTCATGGTGCGTTTTTTCAATCAATTCCACACAAAAAGCCAGGTATCCTCAATCATTCCAGAAAAGGGTGCCAGACAGATTGCGTTATTATTATCTTATACCCGACAGAAATACGGAATAAAGGGGGGGGAGCCAATAATCTGAAGTAATTTTATTTAGCAGAATGAATTATACATTCTATCACAGGTCTGCCTCGATCGATAAGGTTCAGTCGAATTGTCCATCAAATATATTATGGGAAGAAAACCGCTTCCCATAATGCTCCAGAATCTTACGATTCTGTCGCTAACTTATCGGGTGAAAACCCGCAAGCGCGTTTTCCTTCCGATAAGTTATATTATGAATTTTCTGCAGCCAAAAACCGGCATGGTCATCCATGCCGGTTTTTTAGCTTTTAATATGACGTCTGCTCTGCTAACGCTCATGACGCTAAGGGAAAAAACAGCGAAAGAACCAGAGAGTGATATTGCCAACTATGGTGGGCTGACTTCATTTCCACGAAGAAACCACCGAAGAAGTTGAAGAAACCTATGAAGGTTATTGCCCGCTATGTTGGGCTGACTTCATTTCCACACACGATGTTGCCAAAACCGCTGGCGCTCATACCACGTTATTGCCCTCTATGTTGGGCTGACTTCATTTCCACCAAGTGATGAATGGGAAAATTTCCAAGAGTACATGTTATTGCCCTCTACGTTGGGCTGACTCCATTTCCACGGTACCCCTCGAAAAAGCCTTGATTTATGCGGTTTCCGAAGATTCGCCCTTCGCGAAGCGAACTTGCATGGGCGAATCGACCTGCCCTCGCCGGGTGGCATCTTCGCCCTTCGGGCGAGATATCCGCCGGTGCTGCCTGCCAGTGGCAGGCGTTTAGCACCGACCGGAGCGGAAGCGGAGACAAAGCGAGGGGGCATTTCCAATACCCGTTTTTGCAGGTAATTCACAGAATATTCTGAAAACAAGCTTTTTCTGCCCTGTTTTTGGGTTTTTCGGTGGTCAGTACTCATACTATACCTTTTTGACATGTATTGTCAATAAAATTTTTTACTAAAACAACAGTATGTGAAAATTTTTGTCTAAGGAACCGTGCGGCTTCCATTCAGGCTGAAGTATATTTTCCAAATTGGTTGTACATTATTTTCTCTCATCGTGCAAAAACCGCTTCAAGCAGTTCCAGGTAAGAATCCCATGGGATTAGCCCATTTGCCCGGGAAACAATCTCCCCGACTTCAAAAATCGGCATCTCGTCCCGATAGTCACATATGATTTTGAAGTACAGCCTCGGATCAGGTGAAAAATCCAGGCTTTCTCGAAGAACTATGTATGAATTTACGCATTTCCGAAGGGAAAGCATTTCAGCACTCGCCATCATTCCCGGTTGGAACCTCATATTAAGCACCTTCTTTTTTAACAGTTTTTGTCTGCATATATATTACAGCATCCTGTTCCATGCAAAACCGGGGGGTAAAAAGCGGAACTATCCCGGGTGGATTTTGGACATGGCTGGCCATATGGGCCGGCCTCTCGTCATGAACAATGCTCTATATTTAAACAAACAGCATAATTAACTAAAGACCGCAAAAAGCAAGAGCCTCCGGCTCTTGCTTTTTACGAAATCCGTTCTTTGTGAATGTCTGTCAAAACCCATCGACTTTACTCAAGTGGCCTCCGGCTGAACCCAGTCCTCCACCTCACTTACCGTGGCATCCACCAGGTCGGCAATTGTCAGCACATTTGTATGTGCCGCAAAAAGTTTTCTGGAGAGTCTTTTCTTCGCCTCAATTTCCCCTTCCTGACGACCTTCCTGACGGCCTTTCTGGAGGCCTTCCTGATAAATAGTTTTTGATTCATATTCCAATACTTTTCCACCCATGACAGACTGCACTCCTTTCCTTATATTTTCGTACTTTGCTGCAAGCTTCTTCAGCACTGTATGTGTCATCTCCACAATGATCTTCCTATAATATGTACTCAGATACTGCTTCCTGCACAGGTCATCCAGCCTGTCGTTTATCCTGGCATATTCCGCTTTCAGAAGCTGCAGCTTCTGCTCGTCTTCGTCATACTCAGCGAGGTGCGCTTCATATGAGAAAATGTAAAACGGAATCAGAAAATACAGGTTTTTTTCAAAAATCTCATCCAATGTATATTCCTGCGTTTTCATTATCAGGACGTCAAATCCAGCCGAGCCTCCAGGCGTGTTCAGAGTGATCCGAAGCTTATCCGGCGTGTTCTTCGTGCTTCTCAGGAATAAAATCGCGCAATTCGGAATTTCTACCTTTAACTCATCCCCTTCAATCTCCCCCTCATCCAGGGCGATCTGGGTAGAATACTCAAAGATCCGAACCAGCATGCTGCTGTCCGGATTCGACTGGCACTCCACAAGGTAATTTTTTGCCTCTATTCCAATAATTGTAAAGCTTGCGTCCGTGACGCGCTTTTCCAGATCCCCATCCTGTCTGTTGATAAAATGCTCGTTCTGTGAGTATACGATTTTTTCCTTCCCGGTATAATTCTCGTGGAACACCTCGTTGATGACCGGAATGATCAATGAACTGCAGTCGTTCAGCATGGTCCGGTACACGTCATCATAGGATGGCATCGCGTTTGGATCGGTATCTTTCTTCTCATTTGTAATATTTTCTGTTTTCTCCACCAGTAATAGCACCCCCTTCTTGTCATTCCCCGGTTCTCCCGGTTCCCTGAGACCGTCAGTTTTCCTGACAGGCAGATTTTCGGTGTTTCTCACTGGTGTTCTTAGTTTACCATAATAGATTTCTTACCACAAGTGTTAAATTCCGCATTTCTCTCCTGTCATGCGGACATTTTACCACCGGGGTCGGCTTTCTGCAACTTTTTATTTATTAATTATTTATTATTTATTTATGTGCGTTATATTATATTTTATATTTTTGTTGCATTATATTCTTTGTCTCTTTGATGCAAAATCTTCAGCTCGATAAACATACTACAGCCCTATCGAACACCGTTCGCGTTAAAGTTACAAATCGAGTTTTCCATCAGATAGATTATGCATTTTCTGCAGCCAAAGAACCGGCAGCATGGTCATCCATGCCGGTTCTTTTTGTTTTTAATAAAGCATCCACACTCTGACACTCATAACGCCAGATAAAAAAATCCTGAAATTAAAGCTTTAACGCCATGATGAAAGGATGCCTTCGCTGCCAGTTCATACCACGACCGCTTAAACGAAGGATTTGACGTAAGTTCTTACCAATTATGGTGAGATCATTTCATTTCTACAGATTTTGTACATTGAAAAGGAAATACGCGACCGTTATTGCCCTCTATATCGGGCTGCCTTTATTTCCACATAAAAAAAATTGAAAGGGGTAAATTTACCATGACAGTTATCGCCCTCTATATCGGGCTGCCTTCATTTCCACGGTACCCCTCGAAAAAGCCTTGATTTATGCGGCTTCCGAAGATTCGCCCTTCGCGAAGCGAACTTGCATGGGCGGTCTCCGTCAGACGCGGCTTGTAGTAATACCGGTTTCGGCAAATCATTTGTGGCTTATCCGTGTCCTGGCAGATCTGATACCGATATGCCCGGCGGGAGCTTTACTCCAGTCCAGTTTACTTCCACCGTCGATTCGCTGTACTCGAGCATCTGAACCAGCGTTTCAAAACTCCTTGGATCCGCAAAGCCAAACTTTACTTTTTCCAGCCATTCGCAGCCCTCGAACATCCGGTTCAGGTTTTTAACATTGCTCAGATCCGCATAGCTGAAATTTACTTTTGTCAGCTGATCGCAGTCCTCGAACATCCGATCCAGATTTTCAACACCGCTCAGATCCGCATAGCTAAAATCTATTTCTTTCAGCGATTTGCAGCCCTCGAACATCCGATTCAGATTTTTAACACTGCTCAGATCCGCATGGCTGAAATCTACTTCTTCCAGCCATGCGCAGTCCTCGAATATCCGATCCGGATTTTCGACACTGCTCAGATCCGCATGGCTGAAATCTGCTTTCCCCAGCGAATTGCAGCCTCCGAACATCCGATCCAGATTTTCGGCGTTGCTCAGATCCGCATGGCTGAAATCCACCTTCCACAAGCAGACACAGTCAAGAAACATCTCACTCAAATCCTTCACCTGATGTAAATTCATCCAGCTCATATCAACGGAATATAGTTCGCCGCAGCCGCGAAACATGCTCCGCAGGGTCGTCGCGCCGCTGAAATCCATTTGGCTCAGATCCGCTTCGTAAAGTTCAGAGCATTCGCTGAACATTTCCGACAAATCCCGCACCCCGCTAAGATCCAGATCCCAGTCATCCTCAATTTTTTCGAGAGATGCTCCGAAAAATGATCTTCCAATTGTCGTCAGTCCGCTCGTATCAAAAAGGTTCTGAAAATGAATATAATACAGGGAAGGCCGGCTTAAAATCGCGAGCCATTCTGATACCTTTTCATCCGTCACCCGAATCGGCCCGGGACAATATATGACAAGCTCGCTTCCGTTCATCGCCGCGAGATTCCCATACCTCTCGAAATCGATTGATTTTGGATGAATTCCGGCCGTGACGACCGGATAATGGTCGCATTCTTTAAAGGTCACCTGACCATATGATATGCTCATAAATGCTTCGTGCCGTTTCTCCCACGCCTCCTCTTTCCTTTTCAGTCCATTTAAAATCATCCCGGGAACAGAGAGACCTTTTCCCCGCCGGATTTGATCATCATCCGCTGTCAGCACTGCTTCCGTGATCTCATATTCCTCTGATGCGTAACTTTTCAGAGCATTTTCTGCCAGACAGCTGACGCTGTCCGGAATATCAATGTTTTCCAGAGCTGTATCTTCGAAAGCGTAATCGCCTATGGCCGTGACGCCGTCCGGAAGAGGCATATGCCACAAGGATTCACAGTAAGCAAAGGCCCACTTCGAGATTTCTTTCAAATCAGACGGCAGTTCCACCTCCCTCAAATACGGGCAGTGAGAAAAAGCAGCCTCCCCGATCACCGTAACAGAATCCGGAACCCGGAAAACCGAATCTTTTTTTCCGTCCGGATAACAGACGAGAGTGGAAAAATCCCGGCTGTACAGCACGCCGTCCAGGCTGGCGTAATATGGATGATCTTCCTGTACGCAGATCTCTTCGAGCGTGGCGCTTTGATAAGAGAAGTTGTGAAAGACATTTGCGGAGAACCCTGTGTTGATCTGAGCAACCGGATATCTGTCAATAAAATCCGGCAGCATGGTTTTGGAACCTGTTCCAATATAAAGAATCAGGTTTGCCTTTGCCTCCGCGGAATCGCCCATAATCTCATAGACATACTCATCATGGTATATGCGGGAGGAGAGCGTATAACAATTTAAGAAAACATCGCTTTCAAGATAAGGCTGCAGCAGATCCGCAGACCACCGGATATCTTTCAGGCACACGCACCAGGCAAAAGCACGCCTTCCCAGGCGTACCTCATGATTCGGGAACGTAACATCCGTCAGGCAGCTGCAACAGATAAATGCCAGGTCTCCGATTTCCGATACCCTTTCCGGAATGACAAGCTTTGACAGCCTGCGGCAGTTCCCAAAAGCGCCATTGGCTATTTTCGTGACCGAATCAGGGATCGTGATGCTTTCCAGCTCCACACAGCGATGAAATGTCCTCTCCTCTATCTCAGTCAGATTCTCCGGCAGCGAAATTCTTTTCAGGCTCAGACATTTATAAAAAGCTCCCTCACCGATGGAAGTGATGCCTTCCGGGAGATTCATTTCCTCAAGACTTCTACAATTTCGAAAGGCATCCGATTCAATCGTCGTGATTCCCTCCGGAAGTGTGATTTTCACCAGATCTCGTGCATCTTCAAACAGCCCCTGTCCAATGATACTGACCCGGTGTCCGTCAATACTGGCCGGTATGACCACCGCCTGACGATCGTGCGGAAAAAAACAAATGTCGTTGAAATACGTTAACCGAAGGGTATCATCGTCCAAAATCTCATAATCAAACATCTTCATAGTACTTAAAACTCCTTCCGACACTCTCTGGGAACTTCAAATCATATCACCATATCTTTCACTTCCGATATGTATAACAATTATTTTGCAAACAAAAAAACCAGGAAATATCGCATTTCCAGGTTTTTTTCATGGCAATCCCAGATTTAGAAATCATTTTTTCCGAATGTTAAATGCCTACTATGTATGCTTCTTGAATGAACGGCAAACACAAGTATCGTTATCACCATGATCATCGTCATACCATATAATATTAAACACTCGTCCGCTCATATAGCCATATAATCTATGATTACCAGTCATGCGCAAAGATATTAGAGCCTCTGCTTCGATATATCTTTCAGCCAATCTGTCCTGCGCTGCCTTATTTAATTTATTGACATCTATTGAATGGTTTTGTTTGTGATCTTCTGTTTTTGTCTTACTTGCTTATTTTTCTTAGAGCCCGCCATAATACATCGCCATACTTTCTTTGGTAATGATGTTATTACACCCTGCACCTAATGGAACACCCTCCCTCGCCTGAATCCAGGGATCTTCCAGATGCGTGAGCCGGCTTAACCACTGCGCATCATGCGGTCCATAATAAGAAAGAACCTGTTGAATGGTATCCTTCTGATCTTCTGTCAGATCATTGTCTCCGCCAGTTTCATCCGCAGCACTTACGGAATATTTTCCTTTGGTTTTATGAAAAAGCTCCGGACACACCGGACCATTTGCCCATGCCTGAAAATCTTCATCAAACAAAGGAGAATCATCCCAAACCAGTGCCCATGCCTGAGAATAATAGCATAATTTCTGGAGTTTCATTGTCGACATTGAACCCGATTTCTCTAAAATATACTTCGCAGTATCAAATACATTTGCCATTTCCATCATCCCCTTTCATTACAAAATATAGCATGAATACGATTCTTTGAACAGCACAACATTCTTAAATTTTTGTAATTAGCTTTTAATAAAACGCCCACTCTGTCAACACACATGACGCTTTACGAGAATTAAAAATTCCTGAACGCAAAATATTAACGCCCTGATGAAGGGAATGTTTTCATTGCCAGTTCGTACTGCGACCGCTTAAACGAAGGATTAAGCATTTTCTGGCCTGTTTTTGGGTTTTTCAGTGGTCAGTACTCATACTATACCTTTTTTACATTCATTGTCAATAAGAAATTTTGTTTTCGCTGTTCATCAGGATATTATTCAGAACAGTCCCAGCTCCTGCAATTCTTTTTCGATATCCTGTGTATCCATGGTATTTTCCATATATTCCAGTTCTTCAGGTATCCAGATCTCGAAACGATCCATGTTTCCATAGCAGATAATATGCTGTCCCTGCTTTCTTATTTTCATATACTGCAGGAATTCATCCGGCAAACGTAATTTATTTTCCCTTACGATTACCAGATTTCCTCTGGCCAGAATTTTTTCATCATCGTTCACGGTGGAAAGCGCATCCTTACTATCGGAGCAGCATAGAAATCGAATTCCCGATTCGACTTCCATAAAAGCATAGTAAACAGTCTCCGGCACACTCCATCGGGCCGGCAATGTAATATAGTGATTATCCGTTACCGTTCTGCAATATTCTCCGATGTAAATCCTGCTCATCTCACCATTCCCTTCTTCTTTTCGATAAAGCCTGTGTCACACCCTGATATCAGGCATCATTACAGGCTGTTACGCTGTTAGCCTGTAAGCCCGCGAATTCTTTTTCTCATCTGCCGCAGAACACATATGTCAGAAAAATGAAGATACTCTGTCAGGATTACACTTCTCTGAATGAGTGCCTGTATTTCTCCAGTACTTTCACAGTTTTATCATATTCAAAATCACTGTATATTGCATCTCCATATCTAAAATAAGGATCTGGATATCAGACTCAAAATAAGGATCTCCGATATCCGCATACGGACATTCTGCATCCACAGGACAGACTTTAAATATATATTTGTCCGGAAGAGTTTCTTCCAGCATCCTCACCAGTCTGGAGGCCGTACTCGCGTGCATCTCTTCCGGGCAAAGCAATGCTACCGTCTGATATTCTGGTAAAACAGCGTCATACGCCATGTCAAACGCCGTCTCATCTACTCTGACATTCGGCGCAATGTCAATACCGGCCAATGACTTGCAGCGATAAAACGCCCTTCTCTCTATGGATTCAAGAGAGGCCGGCAGTTCTACGTTTTCCAGATGAATGCAGTACGCAAATGCCCTCGTAGCAATTCGTCTGACCCCGTCAGGAACCACAGCCTGGCTCAGTGCCTTTTTCATACGTGGTCTTACTTTCAGAAAGGTTTTTTTCCAGTTTCCAACTTCAAACTCTCCAATCGTTTCCTTATCAAACCTGCTTTCTTCAAATAAATACTCTGGATGATTCCGCAGCCACCATTCCTCGAAAACGCTTCCATTTCTTTTTATCCAATGTCAATCCAATGTCAATGTTCCCCTCCAGTTTTCCTCCAAATTAACATATCCTGATCGAATTCCACGCTCACCCTGCCATTATCCTTCAGCCACGCCAGATAAGAACGCACCGTACTCCCAACCAGAGCATACTGCTCAAAATTCATCTGCAGGCCATATTGACTGAAAAGCTTTTGTAAAATATTCTCAAAGCAAAGACCGGCTCCGCATATTTCAACGATACGGTCTCCGATCTCCAGAGTCTTCGCAATATTTACTTCCGCAAGCGGAACAATATCATTAAGCGGCTCGGTATGGGCAGGGATGAATAACGCTGCCTTTAAGGTTTTCACCATCTCAAGTGTCTCCAGGTAAGCAGCGACATTATAGATATAGCCAATCTGGTATTTTTCAAGAGTTGCCTTGCCGGAAAGGCAATCGGCAAGATAAATTACATCATCCGCCGTCCGAAACCCAACCATATCAAAACTGTGACCGGGAAGTCTGATCATCTCGATGCCATCCGGCAGGCAGTCCGGCGTCATTTCCTCCGCCCTGCTTTCCTGCGCCATAAGAAATTTATGCCGCAGCTCTTTCGGCGGGAAGCCGCCAAAGAGAACGGATGGCTCCAGTTCCGGGTGGCACGTAAAATCGCGCTCAATCCCCGGAGCAAATATCCGGCACCCGGTCTGATTTTGCAGATACTGATTGCCTCCGATATGATCGGCATGGGAATGCGTATTGTAAATCGCGCCCAGCTTCCAGCTGTTGGCATCCAGAATCTGCCGCACCTTCCGCCCCGCGTTCTTGTCATTCCCGCTGTCTATCAGACAAACATTCTTTTCATCTAATCTCACAAGTCCGATTTTCGCCGGGCTTTGAATATAATAACTGTTTCCCGCCGCCTGTACCAGTTCATACATTCTAAACTACCATTCCTTTCTTCTGAAAACAGTTTTGGTCTTATCTGTCTGCACCCTCTCAGAAGGCATAATAACACGAATCCCCATTTTTGCAAGTGCATATATAACGCAAATCCCCATTCATTCTTGTAATTCTGCCCATCGTAGTCTTCACAGTCAGATCCTGGCTTTCCACCATCGGCATAACCGCGTAATCATCCCAGGTCGTGAAATGTACCCGTAGTGTCAGGTGGTTCCGTGCAAATACTTCAGATTTATACTGCAACCAGGGTCTTATCTGATATCTCATTTTAGGCACATAAAAACGATTTTTGCGCAAGATGGCAAAATTTCAGTCCCGGTTTATCCAGGTCAGATGTTTCCCGAAGAGTTTATTGCTATCGTTGCCCCAGGTGTAATGCGGCGGATTAGTGTAGCGTCTCATTCATTTTTTTAATTAAAATGCTAAATATGCTAAATAACG
>JAJQEO010000117.1 GCA_021201665.1 Lachnospiraceae bacterium
CCTCAGCCGTTTCCTTTTGTGCCGGTATATTTTCTTAGAAAATACGCTGGTCCGCAGCTCCATGCATGACAGTAGCTGTTCACGATGCTTCCGCCATAAGGGGATTCCTGCGGATTCTCCGGGTTATAGAGTTCCCAGAACGTATCCGCCCCCTCCGACGCCATGCCTCCCCAGTACTTTCGCATCACGTTCAATGCCTTTTCTTTCTCTCCGACCTGCATCAGAGCCTCTATAAAATGGTGGTACATATATGGGGTAACCATCATGTGCGCTTCGGGAATCCGCTCCACCGCAGAAAGCACCGATCCATCCGCCGCTCCGCCAAGTACCATCCATGCCTGGCTTGCATAGGAAATCTGACGGGAAGCGCCGCTCACAAAGACATCGCGTTTTTTATCATAAAAACATATTTTTGCCGCTCTCATCTTCCGCACGAGATCCTGCTCCAGCTTCTCTGCCTCGCGCCTGAGATCATATTCAGGAACCTTTGCACCAGACAGAGAATCCATCCGCGCTCTCACCGGCTCTTTTTCCTGCCCCATGTCTTCATCAAGCGCTTTTGTCAGTTCCATGAGCGCACGTGTACAGTAAAGATAGATTCCCTGTGCGGACGCCTGTTTATTTAAACCAAGATCCCAGTCAACAAAACACCAGCCCACTTCATCCGAATCGCGGATAACACCCGTTTCGTCAAAATATCCCTGTGCCAGCATCCACTGCTTTTGTGCCGTCGGATAGAGGTCACACACCGTCTCAAGATCACCGGTCGCGTTGTAGTAATCGCGAAGAGCCGCAATAAAAAACAGGGAATAGTCAAACATCGCCGTATCGTCCGCCTCAATCTCCGGTTCCAGAAAAATACACGCGCTCACTCTTCCATCCGGCAGCGTGGAGCCTGCAAACAGATAAAGGCAGGCACGAACCATGTCATTCTGCCGGTATGTCTCATAATTTACCAGAGCCTGCAGGCGCAGATCTCCAATCCACAGCCTCCGGTCTCGTTTGGGGCCATCCTCAAACACGGTCTGCATACATTCATGCAGAGTACGGCAGGCTATCTGATCCAGTTTTTGATCCTCCGCGGAGCCGATAAACGGTTTCAGCCGGCTGTCATCCGCGCTGGATACCGCCCTGCATGATGCCTCTTCCACTTTCAGGCGGAACCTGGAACTGACATCAAGAACCTCTATCAATACATAACGGAAGGCATACCGCCTGGGCATCGTTACCTCGGCCGGCAGGACATCAATGTGCAGCTCCTCCGACTGGATCCATCCCTTTGAAATCCATCCGTGATATAGATTCACATCTTCTTTCAGCTCCTGCAGTCTCTCGGCAAAGCGGACACGCAGCCACACCGGCGCATCCGGATGGCTGCCGGTATACCCCATCTTCAATGTCAGATAACCGACCTGATGGTTGCCAAAGTCCAGAAGAAGGCTTTCGCCGCTTCCCATCGGGTCTCCGGGACGCGTTTTTGCGAAAATTTCCGTATTTAATGCATCACCCTGATCATTTTGGGGAAACACGTTTGTTTCCAGAAGCTTTGGAAACAGAGATTTTGCTTTTTTTATGAATAAATCATGATGTTGTACGCAGCTGTTGTTTTCCAAAGTGCACCTCATTTCTCATTCCATTTCTCACTCCAGGTAATCCTTCCCACAGAATGGATCAACTGGACTTACTCCCGTAAATCCTGCCCGCCCCATGATCCGCTCCATAGCCGCATTGCAAAAATCTGGTTTCGAGCTGTAAGTGTTAATATAGGTCTTTACCATTGGGGCATCAAACAGGTGATAAGGATATGCCGTGCTGATCATCATCACCGGCACCTCCTGTACCAGCCAGGGGGCGTCATCGCCAAGCCCGAACGCAACGTTCCAGTTCAGGCGGAGTGTCGTATTGTTGGATGCGTTTTCCATGTTGCATACATAAACATACAGATCATATGCCGCTCTTGCCTCGCCCACACTCCGATACATTTCGTGCATCAGAGCCGCTTTTTCAGGCGAAAGCTGGTCCGTCATATAGTCCTCCACACAAATACCGACGCGGCGGTCCCGCACCGTGACTTCAAAGCCTTCCTTTTCAAATAATTCTTTCCATCGCGTAACAAGCGGATGATTCGGATCCATATCGCGCTGAATCACGTTCAGATATACGCGCCGGAAGCTGGACGGGGAAATCGGCAGGAGGTTCTGGGTATCCCGCACAAGTGTGATTGATCTTTCCGCGGCTTCCTTCGCCCATGTCCTGTGCCGTGCGCAGCCGACATCGGAAAGTCTTTCTTCTCCCGGTACAAGCGTTCCTTCTGCTTTCTTTCTATGCAGGCCGAGGGCCGCTTTGGTCGCCAGAATCCGTGTAACCGCCTCATCCAGCCTCTCCCCGGTCAGAATGCCATTTTCAAGCCCGGTCATCAGGAATCCGAAATCCTCCGACAGGTCTTTGTTAAAAAGAATCATATCCGCGCCCGCAGCGATTGCTGACGGGATTGCCTTTTCCCTCGGCATCGCGGCCGTAAATCCGACCATCGGGGTCGAATCTGTACAGATCAGCCCGTTAAAGCCAAGCTTCTCCCGGAGCAGCCCGTTCAGCAGAACCGGATTCAGACTTGCCGGAAGCAGTTTTTCCTCAGCCGTCGCGTCCGGTTTGAGCGCCGAAACGTAAGCAGGCTGCGCGATGTGACCGGCCATAACGGTCTGCGCTCCTTCCGCGATCAGGGATGCGTAAACCTTCCCGAACGTTCTGTCCCATTCGTCCACAGACAGGGAATTTACACTGGTAAGAATATGCTGATCCCGCTCATCCACGCCATCACCCGGAAAATGTTTAATCGAAACCGCAACGCCATTTTCCTTCGCACCTTCCATATAGCGGGATGCATACAAAATGACACGATCCGGATCACTGCCGAATGTCCGCACATTTGTAATCGGATTATGAAATTCCATGTCAATATCCACGATTGGCGCAAAGCTCCAGTTAAGGCCAAGGGCTGCGCCTTCTTTCGCCGCCACATACCCCATATGGTATGCGTTTTCCGGGTCGTCCGTCGCCGCAACCGCCATCGGCTGTCCGAAGGATGTCCCTTCAAAAGCCAGACCATCGCCGCCGGACTCGGTGTTCGCCGCAAGCAAAAGCGGAATCTTTGCCAGCCTCTGAATCGTCTCATGCGTCCTTCGAATGTTCGGCGCCGAATCTGCCCGGTACATCAGTCCGCCGATCCCGACGTCCTGCACCAGATGGCGCAGCACATTTTCATCTCCCGTAAAACCCATTGGGCAGAACACCTGTCCCGCTTTCTCCTCAAGCGTCATATGTGAGAGCGTTTCCTCCACCCACGCAATATCCGATTCTTCCAGCAAAAACGGCTTTTTTCTCAAATCAACCATGTTCCATATCCTTTCCTGGCATACACCGGAATTCCGTCTTCCTGCCATTTTAACCCTTACGCACCGGCACGCTCCGCTCTTCTTCCTGTAAAGAATGTTGTAATCTTGTACTCATTACTCAGGAAGATGACAAATCCTACCAGGATCAATGCTGTGACGATCTGCTGAATCGAGGAGTCTACACTCAGACGGCTGTACAGCAGGCTTACAAATGCGGATGTCACAGCTCCGAGCAGATATCCCAGCTTGTCATTTGAAAACCGGCCGATAAATCCGCCCACAAACATCGGGAAAAACGCAGTAAACATCACGGAAATTGATCCAAAATTCAGCGACATCTGGATGGTGCCGTTGTTCGTAGCGGAGATAAAGCCAACCACGCCCATGAGCATTCCCGCAATCCCATAGGTAATAATCGCATTCGGGATTTCCTTGATACCGGTATTCACGGAGATCTTCTGGCCATACATCAAAGCCTTGTGATCATAGCCAAACCTGCTGAGATCAAAAACGACATACACAAAGACCAGACCCACGACAATGACCGCCAGATAAAACGGAATCGTGCCGACAGAGGTATATTCCGTGTTCGTCACAAAGGACACCCCATAGCCTCCGGTAACGACATAGGCAAGTCCTTCATAAAACAGGGTAACTCCAAGAGAAACGATGATCGCAGGCAGCCGCAAAGCCACATATACCGCCCCGGACACTGCCCCCAGGACAAACCCGGCCGCAATGGATACCGCCAGCATTGCCCACACCGGCAGTCCCGCCGATATACAGATCTGTGCGCTGATGACGGATGAGAGAAGGCTGATCGCCCCGAGGGAGAAGTCGAACCTTCCGGAATTCAGGTTCATACTTAATGCAAATGTTGTAAGCATCACCGATGCAGAGGCTCTCACAAATACCTTCCAGCAGAATGCGTTTGCAAAATAAGACACCCCTCCGGCTGTGCACAGAATCTGGCATATCACAAAGGCAATTACAGGAATTGCAATCGTACCTGCAACACGTTTTAAATTATTTTTCATATCCAATCACCCGCCATTTTTCCTGCATCCCCCTGCCGGCTTTTCCTTCCGGCAGGGGGATGTTTCTGTATTATCGAATGTCTTCGTAATTTTGCTTCCTGTCTGTACCGCATTATCCCATTGCAGCGATATCCTCATAAGTATATGCTGCCACGAAATCCGCGAAGGCCGAATAGTCCGCATCAAGATACTGATCCAGAATATCCTTTGTATAAGCGGGTGATTCCACGCTGTCGCCGCTCTGGTATGTCTCGAATTCTTCATAGCTGGTCGCTACCCAGTAGCCCTGGCCAAGCGCAAGCGCATACCCGTCATCTGTGCGGAGCGCGTCGCCGTCAATTGCACGCATCGTCGCGATAAAGATTGGTCCGATACAGGAGTTGAATTTGCCCGCAAGGTAATCTACGGAGCCTGCGCTCATCGCCTCGCCAAGGGAGTCTACATAAGAATCAATCGTAGCAATTTTCACACTGTCAGGCTTGGAGGCCGCAAAGAAGTCCGCACCGTTGCCTACAGCCAGAAATGCTTCCAGCCCGTCCACGTTTACCGCTGATTCGCAGGACGCATACCATGCATCGTCCATCGTGTAGCCTTCTACCACACTCAACAGGTTAATGGTTCCGATAGAACCGGTTGAAATCGAGCAGCCGTCCGCATAAATCTGGGCAATAATGGACGCTTCATCTGTCGCGCCGTTATAGCTTGCGTCGTCGCCGCCTGCTTCAACCATTGCCGCGAGCATGCCTGCCACGCGGTAAATGTGCATCTCTGTGTAATACGGAACCGCTCCGGTGAAAATACCGAAGTTTGTCATACCCTGATCCAGATAATATTTCGCCATATTATAACCGGCTTCATACTCCGTCTGGTTGTCCGGGCCGATCGCGCCAACATAATACTCGTACTCCTTATAGGTCTCGTATTCCTCGTCCGTCAGGGTGCCGGTCGCCACCGCATAATAGACGCCCTCCTCCTCGCACTGCTCGATCTGAGCCGCACGGTCAAAGGAAGAGAATGAAATGATCGCCTTGCAGTTCTGTGCCACCATCGTATCAATAGCATCCTTTTCACCTGCTGCGTCACTGAGCTCGTCCGAATAGATGAATGTCACATCATACTGCTCCTCGATGTAATCCTCGTAGTAAGAGCGGAATCCGAGCGCCTCGCCGGATGTCGTATCCGAGACCAGCACGCCGATCTTCGTCGATCCTTTCGCGCTCACACAGGGCGCGAGTGAAAATACCATTACCAGTGATAAAATCAGTGCTGTAATTTTTTTGAATTTTTTCATGTTCCTTTCTCCTTTTCTTTTTTACTTTGAGTAACAGTTCAGAACAGCATCGAAATGAAAAGACAGACTGTGCAGGTTTACCTGCTAAAGGCTGTATTTTCATTTCGGGATGGGCGGAACGCCCATCAAGCCTCAGACATATGACGCGCAAGCGGCATATAGCCTTCGAAGAAGGCGGTCTGTGGCCTGCTGTTCTGAATAGTTACTATTTTTATTTCACGGCATCACTGCCTGAGAAATCTGTTTGGGTTTTACCTTGCCAGCATTTTTCCGCGGTATCCGAGGGATGTAAGTACAACCACTGCCAGGAAAATGGCTGCTTTTACCATCTGTCCGAATCCAGAGCCAAGCTGCAGGATTGACATAATCTGGTCAAGCACAGAAATGGAAATGGCCCCGACCACGGCCGCGCTGATTTTCGATTTCGCGCCGCCGGAAACCGGCATGCCGCCAAAAACAATCGCGAGGATGACATTCATCCCGACGCCGGAGGCTGTATTTCTGGATACGGTCGGCGCGTATGTGACAGTCAGTATGGCGCCCAGGCCGATCCCAACGCCGCAGAGCACAAAGGCGATAACCGCCATTTTTTTCATTGAGATACCGGTCAGCTTCGCACACAACGGATTGCCGCCCAGAAATTTCTGAGATCGCCCGATCTTTGTGAAATTAAACATAAAGGCTGCAAAAATCAGATATAAAATAAGTACCGCCAGCTTGAACGCCATGTTGTCAAAGGGATCCACCGCCTCCGACGGAACGCTGATGGAATCACCGGTATTATTGATCTGGATAAGCACCAGTGCAAACGCATTGAGAATGGACATCATGGCGACCGTCGTGATAAACACCGGCAGGTCAAGGAACGCAGCCAGAAGAGAACTGACAAGCTCGATCCCAATGGCAACCAGCACACATACCAGCATCATCACCACAATGGATTCTGTGGCGTTATATGCCATCGCCCCAATCATGGCGCTGACCAGCGTCGCCGCTCCCAGACTGATGTCAAACGAACCCAGTGTGTAAATAAAAATCGCTCCGGTTGCCACGACCGCACATACCACGCTGGAATTCAGAATTGCCTGAAATCCCTTGTCAAAGCGGATGTCCTCCTGATATCCGACAAACAGATACACCACGACAAGAACCAGCAGACCGATAATCGGAACAAGGTTCAGGATTCTTCGTTCCATAAGTACCTTCGCGCGGGAGGGCGCCTTTATCTCTTTTTCCTGTTTCATTGCTATCTCCTCCATGTGAAAACATTCTAAGGATCTGTTACGAAATAACTTATGCATCTTGCACCGCCTAATACGCGAATCGCAAGCGATAAAATCCTCAACGCAGCCCGGTTCTGATGTCAGATCATATAATCAATCACCATGCTGTCTGTCAGGCCGCGGCTCCTCTCGAATTCGCCGGATATCGCTCCATCCTTCATAATGATGATGCGGTCACTCATACCGATCAGCTCGGAAAGCTCCTCGGAAATCAGCAGAATGGATTTCCCTTCCATGCGCATCCGGTACATCATCTGATACATGAACTGCTTGACGCCGATATCCACACCACGGGTCGGGCAGTCGAGGATCAGGATATCGCTGTCGCGGCCGACCCACTTGCCAAACACGACCTTCTGCTTGTTCCCGCCTGAAAGCTGATTTACCTCCTGCATTCCGTCAAAGCATTTAATGGAAAGATCCTCGATCTGTTTATTGACATACTCCCTCTCTTTTCCGCTCAGAATCAGGAACCGGCCGACCGCGAACCTGTCCAGTCCCGCAATCGCGATATTGTCGCCGATCGAAGCGTTCAGATTGAGCGACTCTGTGTCACGATCCTTGCTCACATAGCCAATCCCCAGGCTCATGGCGGTACTCTCGCTGCTCACCTGCACGCCATTGGCCATCACCTGTCCCTGACTGAGCGGCTGGGCGCCGAAGAGTACTTTCCCAAGAGTATGCATTCCGCAGTGTGACAGCCCGCCAACGCCGAGGATTTCACCCTTATGAAGCGTCACGTTCAAATGATCCAGATCCGCCGCACATCCGTCCTTCAGCTCCAATGCCACATCTTCTGAGACCGGTGTCCCAAAATCCGTGCGGTAATAATCACCCTGCAGCTCACGCCCTACCATAAACTGCTTCACTACGTCCGCATCGAAATCCTTTTTGGAGAGCGTTGCAACCATCACGCCGTCCCTCAGGACCGTCAGTTCGCTGCAGACCTCCATGACCTCATCCAGGTCATGTGAAATAAAAATGACCGATTTCCCATTTTCCTGAAACTGTTTTACGACATCATACAAAATTTTCCGTCCGTCCTGCGACAGCGCCGTAGTCGTCTCGTCCACAACCAGGATATCCGGCTTCTTCATCACGACCTTCGCGATCTCGACCAGCTTCCGTGTCTGGAAATCGATGGAAGCCATCGGCATGGCTCCCCGCACATTCGAGATTCCGACAAAGTCCAATGCCTCATCCGCAGCCGCGTTCATCTTCTTACGGTCCACCAGCCCAAAACGGCCCTGGAACTGCTTCGTCTCACCGAGGAACAGGTTCTCCGCCACCGTGATCCCCTGGATCGTGCCGCTTTCCTGCACAATCATTCCGATTCCGCGGCTGAGCGCATCTATCATTGACTCCGGATTCCAGGGCTTGCCGTGAAAAAACATCTCCCCGGCACTGGCCTTCTGCATTCCGGCCGCAATGGAAGAAATAGTCGACTTCCCAGAGCCATTTTCTCCGATCAGCCCCCGAACCTCTCCCGGATAAACGGTGAAATCCACATTCTTCAGCGCTACCGTCGTGCCAAAGTACTTTGTGATCTGTTTCATTTCGAGTATCGGTTGTTTCATATCCCCACCTCATCAAAATACTGTTTTTCTGACGCTTCATCCTGATTGCAAAACGTTTGCTTTCCTGTACTATAATAAAAGAAACGCATTCCTCAAAGGCCACAATTTATTCAGTTTTCCTTTCATTTTTGCTGAATCCCGGAAAATTTTCATCAAAAAGTCTATTTTGGGGAGTCTTTCCGCCAATTCAAAGCAAAAAAATAACGTTTTGTACAAATCGGCAAAAATGGCAGCCGTCTTTTTGTGCATTTTCCCGGCAAAAAACGATTTTTTCCCGATTTTTGACTTTTTAAATCGAAGCAGAGCGAACGGATTAAGAATAAAATTTTCTTTTTTATGCTTTCAAAACCTTTGATTTTTAATCTTTTTTTGAGTGATTTCATTTAAATATTCTTGAATTTTTATTTTGTATGATTATAATCTTATAGTAAACGATGTAAGGAGATTTACTATAAATATATGGTCATCCGGGCGCGTGGGATTCTCTATATACAGCCCTCGCTTCAGACCGCCCGGTCAGATCAGGAGGAATTCAGATGCGGCAAAAATATGAAATTATTAACTTTACCGATGATGCGCCAATGCGATGCTCTCTGCAAAAGATTGGGGAAATTGAACCGCACATTCATGATTTCTTTGAGGTTGTGATGATTTTAAGCGGTTCCTGCACCGTGACGATAGCACAGCAGATGACCATTCTGAAAGCAGATGATGTGGTCGCCTTTAACTGTCACACGCCGCACTCATTCCGCGGTTCTGAATGCGTACTCATCAGTGTACAGTTTGACCAGGTGCTGTTTGAGAACTCACTGCCGCATCCCTTCCGCCCCAGCTTCTTCTGCAATTCCGCGCAGCAGGGGCAGCTTCCTGCTTTTGACGCAATCCGGCGCCTGATTGCAAGGCTCGTAAAAAACAATGCTGACGGACAGTCCGGCTATGAGCTGCGGAACTGGGCCATCATCTATGACCTCATGGACGTACTGTACAACCATTTTCGCCTTGATGAATCAACCGCACAAAACAAAAGACTTCAGCGCTATGCGGAACGGATGTCGGAAATTAACCATATCATCAGTGAGCATTATATGGAAAATTTCACCCTGGCACGGCTCGCAGGGGAAGTACACCTCTCCGCTCCCTACCTCTCTAAATTTTTCGAGCAGCATTACGGCATGACATTTCTTGGCTATCTCACAGAAATCCGCCTGAACCATGCCGTCACGGAGCTGACCCAGACCGACCATACGATTGAGCTGGTATCCGCAAACAGCGGTTTCCCAAACAGCCACGCGTTCGCACAGGCCTTCAAAAAAAGATACGATATGCTCCCGAGTGCCTGGCGGCGCAGACAGCGCAGCCAAAAGGCCCCCGAAGCTGCCGCTTCTGAGCCTGTACAGCACGATTATATCGCCGGGCTGAAAAAATATCTGGATCCCCCTGCCGTTATAAAGCAGCCGGAGCTGGTCTATCCCTGCCGGGTTCAATGCAGCGCGGCACAGCCCGGTCTCCCGGTTTCGCATACCTGGCGGAGGATGATGCCCGGAGGAAGCGCCAGGGATCTTCTTTTCTCGGAAATACAGGACATGGTAAGAAGGATGCAGCGGGATATTGGTTTTGAATATATCCGCTTCCATGGAATTCTGTCCGATGAAATGCGGCTCGCAAGCCGCCAGACGGACGGGAGTCTGTCATTCAGTTTTCTCTACGTGGACAAGGTTCTGGATTTTATCCGAGATGCGGGTCTGAAACCGGTCATTGAATTCAGCTTTATGCCGGAGGCAATGGCAAAATCGCCGCAAAAGAAGTTTATCAACTACTGTACCAGCGAGCCGCGTTCTGTAACCGAATGGTGTGAACTGATACGGACATTTATTCTCCATATTATGGGACGCTATGGTAACGCCACTGTGCGTACCTGGCTCTTTACCCCATGGAGTCTTCCTGACACGCCGTTCCGGTTATTCGGTTTTTCTTCTGATGAAGCATTTTATGAATTTTACCGCCAGACATGGCAGACTGTAAAAAGCTGTGAAAAAAGTCTGAAATTCGGGGCTCCGTCCGTCTATTACGTTAACCGGGAGGATCGCTGGTATCTTCCTTTCCTGCGTTGGTGCGAGGACAACGGCTGTGCGCCCGATTTCCTGAACTTTCATTATTATGACACTGTGCAGAAAAGCAGCCCCTCCGCCATGGACCTGTTTGGCTTTGCCGATTCCATGACTCTTGGAGAAGCTCCCGACGGACTCACTGCTTTTATCCGCCAGGTGAACCGTGATAACAGACGAAACTACCCGGTTTACCTGACAGAATGGAATAATACACCCAGCCAGCAGGATCTGTTAAATGATACCTGTTTCAAATCCTGCTACTTTACCAAAGGGATTCTGGAAAATATGGACGCCCTGGAGAGCTTTTGCTGCTGGTCGCTCACCGACATGATGGGGGAAGCGCCAGTCGCGGCAGAGCTGTTCTCCGGAGGGCTGGGTCTCTTCACCCGGAATGGAATCCCCAAAGCCTCCTATTGCGCCCTGACGCTTCTTTCCCGCCTGGGTAATACCTGCCTCGGCCATGGGGATGGCTGGTACATTGCCGGAAACGGCGGTGAATATCAGATCCTGCTCTATAATTACAGGCATTTCTCCCACCTCTACGCACTGGGAGAACGCTTTGATATGACCTTCACTGACCGATATACTCCTTTTTCTCCTGAACAATTTATGGAGGCAGATATTACCCTCTCAGATATTTCGGATGGGGATTATATCATATGTGAACAGTCTGTCAGCCGAAAGCAGGGCAGCGCATTCGACCAGTGGGTTTCCATGGGAGCGATGGAGTTCGAACCATACGAGATGCCTTATCTGGAAAGACTCTCGTCGCCTTCTCTGACAAAATATACCGTCCGTACGGAAAACGGCGTGCTGAAGCTTGGCGCCATGCTTGAATTATTGGAAGTGCGCTTACTTGTCGTCAAACCATCCATGCGGGTTTGAAGGAAAGCAATTTAATTGCAGCCACTCCCGGTACAGCTCAATTCATACAGGCTCTGCCCAAACTGCTTTTTTGTTTTTTTCTTTCCTTTGATTCGGATAGTGGAATGATTTTCTTCTTATCGGATGTGTTCTGCTGCATCTTATGATCCCTCCGTTAAAAATTCTTATAAAGAATTCCTGTCTCTGTTTTCATGTCCTATTCTGTTGTTTCCTGCTGCC
>JAJQEO010000121.1 GCA_021201665.1 Lachnospiraceae bacterium
ACTTGAAATTCTGGGAAAAATTAGGTAGAATAGCAAAAGGTTGGGGATTTTTTAACAAATATGTGGATCCCTGATACTTACCTGTAAAAATCACATATAGGAGGAATTATTATCATGGCAGTAAAAGTTGCGATCAATGGATTTGGACGTATCGGCCGTCTGGCATTCAGACAGATGTTCCAGGCAGAGGGCTACGATGTAGTAGCGATCAACGATCTGACCAGCCCGAAGATGCTGGCTCACCTTCTGAAGTATGACTCTTCTCAGGGTAAGTATGAGAAGGCTGACAAGGTTTCCTATACGGACGACGCGATCGTAGTTGATGGACATACCATCACGATCTACAAAGAGGCAGACGCTTCCAAGCTTCCGTGGGGCGAGCTGGGCGTAGATGTTGTTCTGGAGTGCACCGGATTCTATACCTCCAAGGAAAAATCCATGGCTCATATCAACGCTGGCGCAAAGAAGGTTGTTATCTCCGCACCGGCCGGAAATGATCTTCCGACTATCGTTTACAATGTAAACCATAACACTCTGACACCGGAAGATACCGTTATCTCCGCAGCTTCCTGTACGACGAACTGCCTGGCTCCGATGGCGAAGGCTCTTAATGACTATATGCCGATCGAGTCCGGTATTATGTGCACGATCCATGCGTACACCGGCGACCAGATGATCCTTGACGGACCGCAGAGAAAAGGCGATCTGAGAAGATCCCGCGCAGGCGCATGCAATATCGTTCCGAACTCCACAGGCGCTGCAAAGGCAATCGGCCTGGTTATTCCGGAGCTGAAGGGCAAGCTCATCGGCGCTGCACAGCGTGTTCCGACCCCGACAGGTTCTACTACGATCCTGAACGCGGTTGTAAAGGGCGAAGCTACGGTTGAGGGTATTAACGAGGCAATGAAGGCTCAGGCTACAGAGTCCTTCGGCTACAACACTGATGAGATCGTATCCTCTGACGTGATCGGTATGAGATTTGGTTCTCTGTTCGACGCTACCCAGACGATGGTTGTAAATCTTGGCAACGGCACCTCTCAGGTACAGGTTGTTTCATGGTACGACAATGAGAACTCCTATGTAAGCCAGATGGTTCGCACGATCAAGTATTTCGCTGAGCTGGTGTAATCCATCGTTTCCTATAATTATAAGAAGACCCAGAAGAGGTCCGGTCTGATAGGGCCGGATCTCTTTTCCGTCTATGCGGCCCTCGCAGAATGGCTTTTGCAAAATATTAGCAGAAACCAGCTGAGATTTCATTGATTTTACCGGATTACAGCCGGAAATTGATAGGCTGTTCAGGATGCTCTCCAGAGGATTCGATTTATTTCAGCAGGACCGCAGGACATGAAAAAGATATTTCAGGAGGATTTTTCAATGCTTAACAAAAAGACAGTTGATGATTTCAACGCAAGTGGCAGAAGAGTTCTGGTTCGCTGTGACTTTAACGTACCGCTCAAGGCTGGCGAGATCACGGACGAGACCCGAATCGTGGCGGCGCTGCCGACCATCAAAAAGCTGATCGCAGATGGCGGCAAGGTCATTCTTTGCTCCCATCTTGGCAAAGTAAAAAATGGCCCGAACGAGGGAGAGTCTCTTGCTCCGGTAGCAAAGAGACTGAGCGAGAAGCTTGGCAAGGAAGTAAAATTTGTTTCTGATTATAATGTGACCGGCGCGGACGCGACAGCAGCCGTAGAGGCCATGCAGCCTGGAGACGTCATCCTTCTGCAGAATACCCGCTTCCGCGGCGCGGAAGAGACCAAGAACGGCGAAGCGTTCAGCAAAGAGCTGGCTGATCTCTGCGATGATTATGTATGCGACGCGTTTGGTTCCTCTCACAGAGCGCATGCGTCCGTGGCAGGCGTTACGGAAGTTGTACGTGCGAAGGGCGGCAACTGCGCGGTTGGCTATCTGATGCAGAAGGAAATTGATTTCCTTGGCAACGCGGTCAACAACCCTGTTCGCCCGTTCGTAGCCATCCTTGGCGGCGCGAAGGTAGCGGACAAGCTGAACGTTATCTCCAATCTGCTTGAGAAATGTGATACTTTGATTATCGGCGGCGGCATGGCCTACACCTTCCTGAAGGCTCAGGGCTATGAGATCGGCACCTCCCTTTGTGATGATACCAAGCTGGATTATTGCAAAGAGATGATGGCCAAGGCAGAGCAGCTGGGCAAGAAGCTCCTTCTTCCGGTTGACACCGTGGTGACAGCTGCGTTCCCGAACCCGATCGATGCTGAGATTGCAACAGAAGTCTATGCATCCACAGAGATTCCGTCGGATAAGATGGGCATGGATATCGGACCGAAGACCCAGGCTCTTTACGCAGAGGCTGTTAAGTCTGCAAAGACCGTAGTATGGAACGGACCGATGGGCGTATTTGAGAACCCGACTCTGGCAGCCGGCACCATCGCGGTAGCGAAATCTCTGGCTGAGACCGATGCGACCACCATCATCGGCGGCGGAGACTCCGCGGCAGCAGTCAACCAGCTTGGCTTTGGCGACAAGATGTCCCACATCTCCACAGGCGGCGGCGCATCCCTTGAGTTCCTTGAGGGCAAGGATCTTCCGGGCGTTGTTGCGGCAGACGACAAATGATGCGAAAGCAATGAGCCGTGCCGAGAGTAGAATAGGCGGCTCAAATGAGCTTGCTCATAGAGAGCAGATTTTCTACTCTCGATAGGGCGAATGCCCGTGCATGAGATGGAGCGCCGTAGGGCGCGGAATCGAGGGACGGCTCATTACACGAATTATAGAGTCCGTGCCGAGAATAATATATCATAAAGGAGACAAAAAATATGGCAAGGAAGAAAATCATCGCCGGCAACTGGAAAATGAACATGACGCCGAGCGAGGCAGTAAAGCTGGTAGAGACGCTGAAACCGCTTGTAGTGAATGACGAAGTGGACGTCGTATTCTGCGTACCCGCAATCGACATCATTCCGGTAGTGGAAGCCGCGAAGGGCTCCAACATCCAGGTTGGCGCTGAGAATATGTACTTCGAGGAGAAGGGTGCTTACACCGGAGAAATTTCCCCGAACATGCTGGTAGACGCCGGCGCAAAATACGTTGTACTCGGCCACTCTGAGAGAAGAGAGTATTTCGCGGAAACCAGCGAAAGTGTGAATAAAAAGATGCTCAAGGCATTTGAACACGGCATCACGCCGATCATGTGCTGCGGTGAATCTCTTACCCAGAGAGAGCAGGGCATCACGATGGACTGGATCCGTCAGCAGGTAAAGGTAGGCTTCCTCAACGTGACCGCAGAGCAGGCGAAGACAGCTGTCATCGCCTATGAGCCGATCTGGGCTATCGGTACCGGAAAGACCGCTACCACCGAGCAGGCACAGGAGGTATGCGCAGGGATCCGTGCATGCATCGCTGAGATTTATGACGATGCTACTGCAGCCGCTATCCGCATCCAGTACGGCGGCTCTGTAAACGCAAAGACCGCTCCGGACCTGTTCGCACAGGCGGACATCGACGGCGGACTGGTAGGCGGCGCTTCCCTCAAGGAAGAATTCGGTAAGATCGTTAATTATTAATATCGGATATGGGAACACCTTTTTCCCCTATCCGTCTGCGCGAGCCCAGTGCGGCTTTTGCCGCAATAGTTCCATGCCCGGCTCAATGCATAATGGCATGCTTTCAGGTATCAGTCGTTTATATTCAAGCGTGTTTTATGAAAAGCAATTTTCAATAGAATACAGACAAAATAGGGCATACTGATAGAATCGGGCGTTCTGTAAGTTTCATTTACAGGACGCCTGTTCATCTTTTGACAGACTTCTGCTGCAGGTGGCCTTCGCCGTTCCGGACATCATCTGCGGGGACACTAATCAGTCCGAATGCATATGATGATACCGGGATTATTTTAAAAATCAGGAGAAGTTTACGATGGCTCTGAAGATTACGAAAAAGACGAGCACACATAATACGACAGCATCCGCCGGGAGGGCGATCGAATATATCGTGATCCATTATACGGCAGGGGTTTCTTCTGCGAAGGGGATGGCTGCGAACACGGCAGAGTATTTTGCGACAACAAAGACCCAGGCATCTGCAGACTTTATTGTAGATGATAAGACCATTGTGCAGTACAATCCGGATCTGGAAAACCGGTACTGCTGGCACTCTGGCGGCAGCGTAGCTTCAGAAAAGGGCGGTTCCCTGCATGGAGTGGCGAAAAATGCCAATTCCATCGGGATTGAGATTTGCTCTACGAACAGTACCGGAAAAGTCCTGCCCGCGAATGATAAATCGTGGAAGTTTACGGAAGCGGTTGTGGCGAGAGTAGTGGAACTGACGCGGTACCTGATGGAGAAATATTCTATAGCCGCTGAACATGTGATCCGTCATTACGATGTGACCGGAAAACCCTGTCCGGGGATCATCGGATGGAATGCGGATTCCGGGGATGAAAGCCAGTGGAGGGCATTTTGCGCAGCGATTTCATCCGGGGTAAAAAATAACTCTGACAGTACGGAGAATGACTCTGACAGTACGAAAAATGATTCTGACAGCACGAAGAAGGAAAGCTTTCAGGTAAAGGTGAGCATCGACAACCTGAATATCCGCACTGGTCCCGGGACAGAGTTCGCGAAGACCGGAAAGTATACCGGAAAGGGTGTGTTCACGATTGTGGAGACTTCTGAAGGAGCGGGATCTGCTGCCGGATGGGGGCTGCTGAAGGCGTACCAGAGCGGACGGAACGGGTGGATCAGTCTGGATTATGCAATGAGATTATAAGGCATGAGATTATAAGATTTTTCGAGGATTTTTTGTAAAGAAAAAATACTTGACAGACCTTTGTTTTGTGTGTATGATAGGCAACGGTGATTGGCATGGACGAAGTATTGCGGCAGACGCTTCTGTATGATTTTTATGGGGAATTGCTCACGAAGCACCAGCAGGATGTGTATGAGACGGTTGTACAGAATGACCTTTCATACTCAGAGGCAGCTGAGATGTTCGGCATCAGTCGGCAGGGAGTCCATGAGCTGGTGAAACGCAGTGTGAAGATTCTGGAGGAATATGAGTCAAAGCTGCATCTGGTTGAGCGTTTCCTGAAGATCCGGGAGAATGTGCAGCAGATTCAGTATCTATCCTCTCACTGTGAAACGATAGAGAAAGAGAATTTAGCCAGACAGGTTTCAGAGCTATCCAGCCGAATCCTGGAAGAACTATGACTATGACCTGTCAGGCGCTTATAGTAAACGACGTAAGTCATTTTACGATTTCTTGCGCAAAATGGCAAAATTTCTATTCCGGTTTATCCGGGTCAGGATATAGGAGAAACGGAATGGCTTTTGAAAGCTTATCGGAGAAGCTGCAGAATGTTTTTAAAAATCTGCGGAGCAAGGGGCGTCTGACGGAGGCGGATGTAAAGACCGCGCTCAAAGAAGTTAAGATGGCTCTTCTGGAAGCGGACGTCAGCTTCAAGGTAGTAAAACAGTTTATCAAGGCTGTCGAGACGAAGGCAATCGGCCAGGATGTCATGAATGGCCTGAACCCAGGACAGATGGTGATCAAGATTGTCAATGATGAGCTGGTCGCCCTGATGGGTTCTGAGACGACGGAGCTGGCGCTGCGTCCGCCTAATGAGGTCACGGTTATAATGATGGCCGGACTGCAGGGCGCGGGCAAGACTACTACCGCCGCGAAGCTGGCGGGCAAGTTTAAGTCTAAGGGGCGCAGGCCGCTGCTGGTCGCTTGCGATGTCTACCGCCCGGCGGCGATCAAACAGCTGCAGATTAATGGAGAGAAACAGGGGGTAGAGGTTTTTTCCCTCGGCGATAAAGAAGACCCGGTACGGATTGCCAGTGAAGCGGTCCGTTACGCGAAGGAGCACAGCCTGAATCTGGTTTTTCTGGATACAGCGGGACGGCTTCATATCGATGAGGATATGATGCAGGAGCTGCAGAAGATCAAGGATATCGTTTCGGTAGACCAGACGATCCTGGTTGTGGACGCGATGACCGGCCAGGATGCGGTCAATGTCGCATCCATGTTTGAAGAGAAAATCGGCATCGACGGCGTAATCTTGACAAAGCTGGACGGCGATACGAGAGGCGGCGCGGCACTTTCCATTAAGGCGACCTGCGGCAAGCCGATTCTCTATGCCGGTATGGGCGAGAAGCTTTCTGATCTGGAGCAGTTCTACCCGGACCGCATGGCTTCGAGAATCCTCGGTATGGGAGACGTTCTTTCTCTGATTGAAAAAGCGCAGGATACGATTGATGAGGAAAAAGCCCGCTCCATGGAGCAGCGTTTCCGCAAGGCGCAGTTTGGGTTTGACGACTATCTGGAGAGTATGAACCAGATGAAGAATATGGGCGGTATTTCCAGTATTCTGAGTATGATGCCGGGGATGGGCGGCGCCCAGATGAAACAGATCGAAGATTCGGTGGATGAGAAGCAGATGGCCCGCATCGAGGCGATGATCCTCTCCATGACCCCGAAGGAGCGCGCGAATCCGGATATCCTCAATCTTTCCAGAAAGCGCAGAATTGCGGCGGGAGCCGGAGTGGATATCAGCGAGGTAAACCGTCTGGTAAAGCAGTTCGAACAGAGCCGCAAGATGATGAAGCAATACTCCGGAATGTTTGGCGGGAAAGGACAAAAGGGCGGAAAAATGGGACGGTTCCGGCTCCCATTTTAACTGACTGATGTGCGCCGGCTGATGATGCACACTGGCTGATACACAGCTGATGCACGGTTCGCCAAAAGAAATGTTGAAAAAAAGTCCTGTAATAGAAGTTCTGCCAAAAATGCTAAAAATAGTGCTTTGAAAAAAGGACTGAAAAGTTGTGTCAGTTCCGGCCTTTTATGAGGCCGTGGACGAGGGTGTGTGATTTTACAGAGCCCTCAAATATAGAAATGTGTAACTGCAATTTAAATCGGATAAGGTAACACTTTTCCCCTATCCGCATGGCGTGGAGCGCGGGCAGCAAAGCTGCCAGATTCCTTTCGCGCCCCTGTGCATTATAGAATAGCAGTTACAAGATCCGTTACAAAAAGATTTAGTACAGGAGGTGAAAAAAATGGCGGTAAAGATCAGATTAAGAAGAATGGGAAAAAAGAAAGATCCTTTCTATAGAATCGTTGTCGCGGACGGCAGATCACCGAGAGACGGCAGATGCATCGAGGAGATCGGTTCCTACAATCCGAACACCGATCCGAGCGAGTTCAAGATTGACGAAGAGCTTGCTAAGAAATGGCTTGCGGCCGGCGCACAGCCGACCGAGACCGTCGGGAAGCTTTTCAAGCTGGCTGGCATCGAGAAGTAAAAAGAGGTGAGCAGATATGAAGGAATTATTGGAAGTGATTGCGAAATCTCTGGTTGAACATCCCGACGAGGTAGAGGTTACAGAAAGAGAAAGCGGCAAAACGCTTGTACTGGAGCTGAAGGTTGCTCCCACGGATATGGGCAAGGTGATCGGAAAGCAGGGCAGAATCGCGAAAGCGATCCGTTCCGTAGTGAAAGCTGCTGCGACCCGGGATGACCGCAAGGTTGTAGTGGACATCCTGCAGTAAGGCTGTGGGATGGCATCCCGCCTGGACAGCCGTGTATATTAAAAAGATAATGCTGCTGTGAGGAGCTGTTAATGAAGGTTGACAGCTCCTTCTTTTCTATATTTGATGTACACGGGCTGTGTCGGGAATTTTCCAGCCTACACTGGATGCGGCTTTGCGCAGGCGGACAGGGAGGATATGTCCCCTGCCTGATTTATACTAAAAAATTCAAGGAGAACTGTATGCTGGATATTTTGCAGGTGGGTGCTGTGACATCCACGCATGGCCTGGCAGGTGACGTAAAAGTCTTTCCTACGACTGATGATCCGATGAGATACAAAGATTTAAAGACCGTTTTGGTTGAGAGGGCAGGAGCATCAGCCCGAAACCTGACGGAAGGGACAAATAACAGGCAAAAACATAACTCTTCAGACAAAAAAACTCCGGGAATCAAACAAAATGGCGCACCGAAATTATCTGAAGACGATCTGCGGGAACTGACTATCGAACATGTCCGTTTCTTCAAAAACCTCGTCATTTTGAAATTTTGCGGCCTGGATCGAATCGAGGATGTAGAATGGCTGCGCGGACACGCTCTCTATGTCACCCGCGAGAATGCAGTTGCTCTAAAGGAAGGGGAGTACTTTATCGCGGATCTGATAGGGTTGTCTGTCTATGCGGACAAACCTTTTGATGAAGACAGCCAGACGGGAAATGTTTTACCCAATGCAGCCTCTGGACAGTCCATGCATGCGGACAAGGGTGAAAAATCATCTGAATCGATTGAAAAACCGGAAAAGAATTCAGAACAGAGATACTTCCTTGGAGAACTGACAGATGTGCTGCAGACCGGAGCAAATGATGTCTATGAAGTAAAGCTGCCAGACGGACGAGAAGTACTGATTCCAGCGATTCGACAGTGTATATTAAATGTTGACCTGGAACAGGGCACCATGCTCGTGCATCTGCTGGAGGGACTGCTGGAATGAACTTTTATGTAATGACCTTGTTCCCGGAAATGATTGAGCAGGGAATGAATACCAGTATTACCGGACGTGCGATCGCGAAAGGACTGCTTTCTCTCGAAACCGTGAATATTCGTGATTATTCCGTTTCTGGGAATGGAAGAATTGACGATTATCCTTACGGAGGCGGAGCGGGCATGGTCATGCAGGCAGAACCGATTTACCGCGCCTTTAAGGAGTTGCTTGAGAAAATTCAAGATTCGAAAATTCAGAATTTGAACATTCAGGATTCAAAGAATCAGGATTTAAAGAATTATGATTCTATCGGCGGCGAGCCTGTACAGATACAGGGAGAAGGGGGACCTGGGCTGACGCAAGACAGCGGAGCACCCGGGCTGAAGCAAGACAGTGGAGAACCCGGACGGACGCAGGATGGCAGGACCCCCCGCGTTATTTATCTCACTCCGCAGGGGCAGGTCTTTCATCAGGCTATGGCCCGGGAGCTTGCGGAAGAGGAGAGTCTGATCTTCCTCTGCGGACATTATGAGGGCGTGGATGAGCGGGTGCTCGACGAGATCGTTACCGATCAGGTGTCGATCGGCGATTACGTTTTGACCGGAGGCGAGCTTCCGGCCATGGTCATGATGGACGCAATTGCCCGGATGGTTCCCGGAGTGCTGAGCAACGAACAGTCGGGAGAGTCGGAAAGCTTTTCAGACGGTCTGCTGGAATATCCTCAATACAGCCGCCCGGAAATCTGGCATGAACGGGCGGTTCCGCCTGTCCTTTTATCCGGACATCATGGCAATGTGGACCGATGGCGGCGAGATCAGTCCCTGCTTCGCACCTTGCTGATCCGGCCGGAGCTCCTTGACGGGATTGCTCTGGATAAGGGTGACAGGAAATTTTTACTGCAATTGCTAAATGGAGAAGCAGGCATTCCTCTGAGTGAGGAACAGGCTGTGTGCCTGCAGAAAATACTTATATAGTCTTACCGCCGGCTGATCGCTGATTTAACACGCAGATGGCTGCGGGAAATGGCTGCGGTTCAACAGGAAGAGCCTGAAGAAACGTCAGTGACGAAAAGTTGGAAAAACAGAGAATATTTTCTTGCATTTTATCGGGAATCATGCTACACTCATTTGCGTTGCGAGAAAGATGGTCCTCTGTTACAGTACCCGCGGACCAGGAGCGTGAAGATGAAAAACGATGAGAGATTATATGCCGTTTTTCACAAATTTCTGGTCAGGCGCGGGAGTATTAAGAACATCGATTACAGGAAGGAGATCCAAAATGAGCGATATTATCAAACAGATCGAGGCTGCCCAGCTTAAGACTGAGGTACCGCAGTTTTCCGTAGGCGACACGGTGAGAGTGTACGGAAAGATCAAAGAGGGCAACCGCGAGAGAATCCAGGTATTTGAAGGCATTGTCATGAAGAGGCAGGGCGGCGGCGTCCGTGAGACCTTCACAGTTCGTAAGACTTCAAATGGTGTCGGCGTAGAGAAGACCTGGCCGCTGCATTCCCCAAGCGTAGAAAAGGTGGAAGTGGTTCGCCATGGTAAAGTAAGACGCGCGAAGCTGACTTACCTGAGAGGACGCGTAGGCAAGAAAGCAAAAGTAAAAGAGCTTGTGAAATAAGGATCGGATCAGGGAGATTACAATTACATTATTGTACTCTCCCTTTTTGCACACAAGTCCCAAACAGCAGCAAAGCAGAAAGGCAGACGATGCGGATTTATCCGCAATCGGCTGAATTTCTGCTTTGGGATGGGCGGGACGCCCATACAGCCTCAAACATATGACGCGTAAGCGGCATATAGCCTGCGAAGCAGGCGGTTTGTGGCCTGCTGTTTGGGACTCCTAGCGCAGGCAGCAAAGCAGAAAGGCAGACGATGCGGATTTATCCGCAACCGGCCAGGCAGGAGGAGGTGCCCGCGATTGACTACGAAAAAGCATTCCATATTCCGCAACATCCTTTTGTGGGCCTTTGAGATACTGGTTGTCATTCTGTTTGCCTACGTGGTCGTCTATTTTTTCGGACAGACCCGGACGAATATCGGCCAGTCGATGGATACGACTCTTTCCGGAGGCGATACGGTTCTTCTTAATACGTTTGTCTATCAGTTCGGGACTCCGCAGCGCGGTGACATCATTGCGTTTAAGCCGAACGGGAGTACTACGGCGTATACAAGTATTAAGCGTGTGATTGGCCTCCCCGGAGAAACCATTCAGATCAAAGACGGCATGATTTATATTGACGGGGAAGTGTATATTGAGGATCAGAATTATCCGGCCATGACGAACGGAGGGATGGCGGAGGATGGGATTACTCTTGGAGACAGAGAGTATTTCGTGCTGGGAGATAACCGCAACAACAGTGAAGACAGCCGCTTCGCAGATGTGGGCGTGGTGTCGAGCGACTATATAGAAGGAAAGGTCTGGTTCGTGATTTCACCGTCCTCCCACCGGGGATTTGTCCGCTGACCGTGAGCTGCCCATTGCCTGAAGACAATGGGATTGCGACCGCATTCTTTCAAATGGGGGATGATTCATGGATGTTCAATGGTATCCGGGGCATATGACAAAGGCCAGACGGATGATGCAGGAGGATATGAAGCTGATTGACCTGGTCATCGAGCTGACGGACGCCCGCGCTCCTTTATCGGGGAGAAATCCGGATATTGACGAGCTGGCAAAAAATAAATCCCGCGTGATTTTGCTGAACAAGGCAGACATGGCTGATGAACGCGTGACCCGCTGCTGGGAGGATTATTTTCGAAAATCCGGATTTAAAGTGGCCGCGGTCAATTCAAGATCCTCTGCTGACATGAAACAGATCTGGCAGATCATTATGGAAGCAAGCCAGGAAAAGGTGGAGCGTGACCGGAAAAGAGGTATTCAGAACCGTCCGGTACGGGCCATGATTGTCGGTATTCCCAATGTGGGAAAGTCTACCTTCATCAATTCCTTTGCCGGGAAAGCCAGTGCGAAAACGGGCAATAAGCCAGGGGTTACAAAGGGGAAGCAGTGGATTCGGCCAAAGAAAGGGATCGAGCTGCTTGACACGCCGGGGATCCTGTGGCCTAAAATTGATGACGCCCAGGTCGGAACGAGACTTGCCGCGCTTGGTTCCATCCGGGATGAGATTCTGCAGACGGAGGAGCTTTCCCTTTGGATACTGGACTTTCTGGTAAAAGAATATCCTGGCTTTTTATCCGGACGCTATCAGATAGAGGAGGCGCAGGATTCCGTAAAGCTTCTTGCGGATATCGCCAGGGTGCGCGGCTGCCTCAAAAAGGGGGGAGAGCCTGATTATGAGCGGGCAGCAGCCATTTTACTGGATGATTTCAGAAGCGGACGGATTGGGCGGATCACGCTTGAACGGCCATAAAGTGTACCTGCGCGCTAACCAAAGGGGATCGCGCTTTCTTACTTGCAGACAATGCATATATTTTGTTTAATATTGCAAATGCATAATAGATTCTTACTGGCCGCAGGCTTTTTAACCATATATAATTGTATGTAGAAAGAAGAGAAATGACCTATGAGTAAAGAAAACAGGCAGGGCGATCCTGCAGAAGAGGAAAAAACTGTGGATCCGAAAAAAGAAATTTTAAGCTGGATCTTTTACATTGCGTTTGTTGTGCTGGCGACCTGGCTGATTTTGCATTTTGTCGGCCAGAGGACGGTGGTGGATGGTTCTTCTATGAATGATACGCTTCAGAATGGCGATAACCTGATCGTGGAAAAGCTTTCCTACCGGTTTGGCGACCCGCAGCGCTTTGATATTATTGTTTTTCGCCCCTACGAGGATTCCAACGAATACTATATCAAACGCATCATCGGGCTGCCAGGTGAGACGGTGCGCATTGACGATGATGGGAATATCTACATTAACGGCGAGCTTCTCGAGGAGGATTACGGGAAAGCGACGATTGAAAATCCCGGACGCGCGAGAGAGGAAATCACGCTTGGGGAGGATGAATACTTTGTGCTGGGAGATAATAGAAATAACAGCACGGACAGCCGTACAGAGAAGGTCGGGAATGTGAGCCGCGATTCCATTGTCGGAAAGGCATGGGTGCGGATCTGGCCTCTTGGCAGTATCGGCTTTCTGACACATCAGTAAATACAGGGGAGAATTGCCCTCTGATCCGTGTTTCGACAGGGGACAGGCATTGGGTGCAGATTGGCTGCGACAGGGGATAAATCATTGAAGAAGGGTGAAAAAAAGAAAAGGAGTATTATCCGCGAAGCGATCGAATGGATCTTTTATGTCCTGCTGATCTGCTGCGTGGCGTATGTAGTTGTAAATTATGTCGGCGAGCGTACAGAGGTTCGTGGGGAATCCATGTATCCGGCATTAAATGACGGCGATCAGCTGATTGTAGACCTGATATCCTACCAGTTTACAGATCCAAAGCGATTCGACGTGGTCGTGTTTCCTTTTCAGTACCAGGAGGATACCTACTATATCAAACGGATCATCGGCCTTCCCGGCGAGACTGTGAAGATTGAGGACGGTATTATTTACATCAACGGAGAGGTTCTGGAAGAGTCCTACGGATACGAGGAAATTAAAAATCCGGGATTGGCCTCCACAGAAATTACGCTTGGAGAGCAGGAATATTTTGTGCTGGGCGATAATCGCAATGACAGCACGGACAGCAGAGAACCAAGTGTCGGAAATATTACACGGGACAAAATTATCGGCAGGGCATGGCTTCGGATCTGGCCGCTTAAATCATTTGGATTTATTTCGTGATATATGACAGAATTATCAGATTCTGAAGTGTTATAATTTTTCATGCTTTGCAGTAAGATTTTACAGATTAGGCACTTAAAAACGATTTTTTACGAAAAATGGCAAAATTTCGGTTCCGGTTTATCCGGGTTAGGCACTTACAAACGATTTTTTGCGCAAAATGACAAAATTTTTATTCCGGTTTATCCGGGTTAGGGGTTTATAAACATACATGAGAACAGAGCGGACAGGAGGGATTCTGTGAAATCTGTCAGGGAAATTAAAGAGGAGTTTGAAGCTGCGGAAGAATCCAGGATCCCGATGCTCATAGAAGAGTACAGGGACGATGGCCGCAGCGGAGTCCTTCGCCTGATCGGGCAGGCTGAGAAAAAGAGGAATCTGCTTGTAAAAGAACGTCAGCGGCTGGAGGCTATGCGTATTTATGAACACAAATACGAGGATCTGGGACTGATCTGCGGAATTGACGAGGCCGGAAGAGGCCCTCTGGCCGGTCCTGTTGTGGCCGGCGCGGTGATTTTGCCGCGTGACTGTGAAATCCTGTATCTCAATGATTCCAAAAAGCTCAGTGCCAAAAGGCGCGAGGAGCTGTATGAGGAGATCAAAGAAAAAGCGATATCCTTTGGGATCGGCATGGCCTCCCCGGAGCGGATTGACGAAATCAATATTTTGCAGGCGACCTATGAAGCGATGCGTGAGGCCGTCCGTCAGCTTTCTCCACAGCCGCAGGTTCTTTTAAATGACGCGGTTACGATCCCGGAGATCCCTTACCGGCAGGTGCCGATCATCGGCGGCGATGGGAAAAGTCTGTCGATCGCTGCAGCCAGCGTGCTTGCCAAGGTGACCAGGGACCGTCTGATGGTGGAATATGACGCACAGATGCCAGAATATGGCTTTGCCTCCCACAAAGGCTATGGCTCGGCGGCTCATATTGAGGCTCTGAAAAAATATGGACCATCGCCCATCCACAGGAAAACGTTTATCGGGCATTTTGTAGATTAATCGGCGCTTCTTTTATTAATTAGAACGTATGAAAAGCGTTTCCAGAGCGATAGCGTAGATGCGGAGCAATCCGTAGCATTATGTTCCTTTGCCGCCCGAATCATTTGATAAAGAGGATCACGTATGAATAAACGCGCAGTCGGCACCCGATACGAGGATCTTGCAGCCGCTTACCTGAAAAAACTCGGTTATCGGATTCTCTGTCACAATTACCGCTGCAAGGCGGGAGAGATTGATCTGGTTGCCTCCCAGGAAAGCTATCTGGTATTTATAGAGGTAAAATATCGCTCTGATGAAAGCAACGGCAGCGCGACGGAGGCTGTGGACGCAAAAAAGCAGAAACGGATCATCCGCGCAGCCAGATGGTATCTGATGGAACGGCATCTTTCGGAGGAAACACCGGTGCGCTTTGATGTGGTGGCATTTGATGGAGAGGAAGCACGTGTCATAAAGGACGCGTTCTGGACATAAGAAAATTGAAATAAGCTTAGATCGTCAATGAAAAACGGTGAAAATAATGGAGCAGTTATTGCGAAAAGAATCTTCAGCACCTGTGCGTGAAAACTGGAGTCAGGGGGTCCTGTATTTTACATTTCCTCTTTTTGAACAGTTTTCTTTTCTTACTCACGGATTCAGCAGCCGCCTGGGCGGGGTCAGTGAAAAGGAACTTGGTGAAATGAATCTGAGTTACACACGCGGCGATCTTTCGGAGCGTGTTGAAGAAAATTTCAGGCGGATCGCTGACGCGATAGGGTTTCCTTATGACCGCATGGTATTTTCACACCAGACACATACGACTAATGTGCGGGAAGTAACCAGGAAAGACTGCGGCAAGGGTTATCTGTTGGAGCGGGATTATCAGGAGGTAGACGGTCTGGTCACCAACGATCCGGGCGTAGTGCTGACAACCTTCTACGCGGATTGTGTGCCGCTTTACTTTGTAGATCCAATACATCGGGCAATCGGTCTGGCGCATTCCGGCTGGAAGGGCACGGTTCATAATATTGCCCGTGTCACGGTAGAAAAGATGCAGAGCACTTATGGAACAGATCCGGCCAGCCTGTTCGCGGCCATCGGGCCATCCATCTGCCAGGACTGCTACGAGGTGGGAGAGGATGTGGCTTCGCAGTTTCGCGCGCATTATCCGGAATCTGTCCGGCCGCTTTTGCTTAGACAGAACAGTCGGGGAAAATATCAGCTGAATCTCTGGGAGGCCTGCAGATACAATCTGCAAAACGCCGGACTCATTCGCGAGCATATCTTTGTGACAGACCTTTGCACCTGCTGTAATCCGGAAGTCCTCTTTTCCCACCGGGCTTCGCATGGAAAGCGTGGAAATCTGGCTGCTTTTCTGGCCATTCGTGACTGGCAGGAGACAGCAGGAAACGAAACGTAAACGATTCCCAGGCAGGGAACGAAACGAAAACGATTCCCAGGCAGGAAACGAAACGTAAACGATTCCCAGGCAGAAAATGAAACATAAACGTTTTCTTGACGCACGGAATTCAAGATGCTATACTGTCCTCAAAAATCAGTCTCTCGTACATAATTATAGTAAACGCCGTAAGTCGTTTTACAGCTGCATCCACGAAAGAGAGGGTATCTATGTCTGAATTAGAAAATGAAACGCTGGATCAGATTTTGCCGGTAGGTCCGCTGAAGATCGCGGCTCTTGAGGGCTGCCGGGACTTCGGGTCGGCAGTAGATCGGTATCTGGTAGAGTCCAGAAAAAACAGCCATCTAAAGCCGGAAAACAGCAGCGTCATCTCCCAGCCGGGATACATCGCCGATACCTATCTGCTGGACTGCTGCTGTCCGCGTTTTGGTACAGGCGAGGGCAAAGGCCAGATCAATGATTCGGTCAGGGGGACAGACCTGTATATTCTGGTCGATGTATGCAATTACAGTCTTACCTATACCGTCTGCGGACATGAAAACCACATGTCCCCGGATAATCATTTTCAGGATTTA
The DNA here is from genome assembly GCA_021201665.1 of Lachnospiraceae bacterium. Taxonomy (GTDB): domain Bacteria; phylum Bacillota; class Clostridia; order Lachnospirales; family Lachnospiraceae; genus Choladousia. Next base: position 16,219 of record JAJQEO010000121.1, read on the forward strand.
AAGCGCATCATTGCCGCAGCGAATGGCAAGGCAAAGCGGATCAATGTCGTGATGCCATTCTTATACGAGGGAAGACAGCACAAGCGCTCCAAAAGGGAGTCTCTGGACTGTTCCCTGGCTCTGCAGGAGCTGGAGGCTATGGGCGTCACCAATATTATCACTTTTGACGCGCACGATCCTCGCGTACAGAATGCGATTCCTTTAAGCGGGTTTGACTCGTTCATGCCGACCTACCAGTTCCTGAAGGCACTGGTGGACAATGTCGAAGATTTTCAGATTGACAACGACCATCTGATGATCATCAGCCCGGACGAAGGGGCAATGAGCCGCGCGGTTTATTTTTCCGGTATCCTTGGTGTGGACATGGGCATGTTCTATAAGAGACGTGATTATTCCGTCATCGTAAATGGCAAGAATCCGATTGTCGCTCATGAATTTCTCGGAGATTCCGTCGAAGGCAAGGATGTCATTGTTGTTGATGACATGATTTCCTCCGGAGAGAGCATGCTGGACGTGGCTAAGCAGGTGAAGGAGCGCGGCGCGAAGCGTGTGTTTGTATGCACGACATTCGGCCTGTTTACGGATGGCCTGAAAAAGTTTGATGAATATTATGAAAAAGGCTTTATTACAAAGGTCGTGACGACGAACCTTCATTATCGGAATCCCCAGCTGCTGACGAAGCCCTGGTATGCGGAAGCCGATATGACGAAGTTTACGGCCACGATCATTGAAGCACTGAACCATGACTCGACGCTGAGCAATATCGAGAGTCCTACTGCGAAGATTCACGAGCTGCTGCTGAAAATCCGGGGCGGCGCCTCCGCTTGAGGAAATGCGTAAATACATTTTGCAGGGGATCCGTTCATATATAGATGGGATATCTGAGTCTTTGCTGGTCTTTGCTGCCTTTGGCAGCGGGCAGATTCTATGGCGGTGAGGGTATTCTCCTACCTGCTGCGGGAGATGGAAGCTTTTTCCTGGTTGAATCGACAGATGACTTGTTTCATAATAAGATATGGGAAAGAAACGCACAGAACACATTATAAAAGAAGTGGCACCGGACAGTATCGCCTGGGAGCTGGAGCTTGTGCCGGGCGATGTGGTACTTTCAGTAAATGACCAGCCGATTGAGGATATTTTCGACTATCAGTATCTGATCAATGAAGAATATCTGACATTGCAGGTGCGAAAGACCGATGGGGAAGAGTGGGAGCTGGAGATTGAAAAGGAATTCGAGGACGATCTTGGCATTACCTTTGAAAGCTCGCTGATGGATGAGTACCGCTCCTGCAGGAACCATTGTATTTTCTGCTTTATCGACCAGATGCCAAAGGGCATGCGCGATACTCTCTATTTTAAAGACGATGATTCCAGGCTGTCTTTTCTGCAGGGGAATTATGTGACCCTGACGAATATGAGTGATCATGATATTGACCGGATTATTCAATATCATATGGAGCCGATTAATATTTCCTTTCATACGATGAATCCAGCGCTGCGGCGTGAGATGCTGCGCAACCGCTTTGCCGGAGATATCTTTCCGAAGGTCCGGCGCCTGGCGGACGCAGGGATTGAGATGAACGGGCAGATTGTCCTTTGCCGGGGGATCAACGACGGGGAAGAGCTGGAGTATTCGATTCAGGAGCTGGTAAGGTACCTGCCGCAGCTGCGCAGCGTATCGGTCGTGCCGGTCGGCCTGACAAAATTCCGGGAGGGACTGTATCCGCTTAAGGCTTTCACACCCACAGACGCCTGCCGGGTGATTGACTGTATTGAGCACTGGCAGAAAGAGCTATACGCCGAATATGGGCTGCATTTTATACACGCTTCGGATGAATGGTATATCCTGGCCGGACGGGATTTCCCCGAGGCCGGGCGCTATGATGGATATCTGCAGCTGGAGAACGGCGTCGGCATGATGCGGCTGCTGCACGATGAAGTGGTGGAGACTCTGGACGATATACGGAGCGAAAGGACAGTGTGTGATTGGAATCCGGACGATACCGGGGAAAATATCCGTACAGGTTTCACTGACTCTGGATCTGTCGGTAAGGATCGTACCACTTATATTTCTGCCAATACAGATGACAAAGCAGAGGATTCAGCTGCCGCTGCGGATGGCAAAGCTGAGGATTCAGCTGCCGTTGCGGATGGCAAAGCAGAGGATTTAGCTGCTGTTGCGGATGGCAAGGCAGATTGTTCAGCTGACGCTGTGGATGACAGATCGGATTTCGTTCAAAGGAAGGTGTCAATTGCTACCGGCCGTCTGGCCGGACCGTTCCTGCGCAGGCTGTGCGATAGCATTTGCGAGCTGTATCCAAATGTGGTTTGCAGTGTCTATGAGATTCGAAACGATTTTTTTGGAGAAGAGATTACGGTGTCCGGGCTGATCACAGGCACGGACTTAAAGGCACAGCTTATGGGGAAGGATCTCGGAGACGAGCTGCTGCTTCCCTGCACAATGCTGCGCAGCGGTGAAAATGTGTTTTTAGATGATGTTCGTGTGGACGAGCTGGAAGGAGTGCTGCAGGCACCGATCCGCATTGTAAAATCAGAAGGAAGCGATTTCGTCCATGCTGTAACTGGAAATATAGAAGAGTGAGGACATAGAAGCCGCGCATTGAAAATCGGCGAAGCCGATGGCGCGGCCTGCGTCCCCACTCTCGAAGAGAGTGAGGACATATTATGAGTAAACCGATTGTCGCGATTGTCGGCAGGCCGAACGTAGGAAAATCTACCCTGTTCAACGCGCTGGCCGGTTCTAACATTTCGATTGTAAAGGATACGCCGGGAGTCACCAGAGACCGTATTTACGCGGATGTTGAATGGTTGAATCTGAATTTTACCCTGATTGATACCGGCGGGATTGAGCCGGAGAGCAAGGATATCATGCTCTCTCAGATGCGTGAGCAGGCGCAGATCGCGATTGATACAGCGGATGTTATTATTTTTATGGTGGACTGTCAGCAGGGGCTGGTTGATTCGGACGCGAAGGTGGCGGACATGCTTCGGCGCTCTCACAAGCCGGTCGTGCTGGTGGTAAACAAGGTAGACAGCTTTCAGAAATACCAGGCCGACGTCTATGAATTTTACAACCTGGGGATTGGCGATCCGGTACCGGTTTCTTCTGCAAACCGGCAGGGGATCGGCGACATGCTTGATGTCGTCACTTCTTATTTTGACCCGGAAAAGATATCTTTCGAGGAGGACGAGCGCCCGCGCATCGCGATTGTCGGCAAGCCAAATGTCGGCAAATCCTCTCTGATTAATAAGCTGCTCGGGGAGAATCGCCTGATCGTGACTGATATTGCGGGCACGACCCGCGACGCGGTGGACGCGGCAGTGCGCTGGCAGGACAGAGAGTATGTCTTTATTGACACGGCCGGACTGCGCAGAAAGAGCAGGATCAAAGAAGAGCTTGAGCGTTACAGCATTATCCGCACGGTTTCCGCTGTGGAACGTGCGGACGTAGTGGTTCTGATGATTGACGCGACGGAAGGCGTGACGGAGCAGGACGCGCACATTGCCGGGATCGCGCACGAGCGGGGCAAGGGCATTGTGATCGCGGTCAATAAATGGGACGCCATCGAGAAGGATGACAAGACCATTTACCGGTATACGGAGAAGATTCGTCAGGTGCTTTCCTATATGCCATACGCGGAGATTATTTTTATTTCTGCCGAAACCGGGCAGCGTCTGCCGAAGCTGTTTGAGACGATCGACATGGTGCTTCAGAATCAGTCGATGCGAGTCAAGACCGGCGTTCTTAATGAAATCATGGCAGAAGCCGTCGCGCTCAAACAGCCGCCGACGGATAAGGGAAAACGGCTGCGGCTGTACTATATCACGGAAGCGCGGGTCAAGCCGCCCACCTTTGTGATTTTTGTCAACGACAAGGATCTGATGCATTTTTCTTATCTAAGATATCTGGAAAACCGTATCCGGGACGCGTTTGGGTTCCGTGGTACCCCGCTGAAATTTATCATTCGTGAACGAAAGGACAAAGAGAATTAAATGGAACGTCTGGCATGTCTTGCGATTGGTTATGTCTTCGGACTGTTTGAAACCAGTTATATTATCGGCCGGCTGCATGGGATTGATATCCGTGATTATGGCAGTGGGAACGCCGGCACCACGAATATGTTCCGTACGCTTGGCAAGGGCTGGGGCGCGCTTACCTTCATAGGCGATGGCCTCAAACCTGTCTTTGCCGCTCTCTTAGCCTGGCTGATTTTCAGGAAAACGTATGCGGATATCTGGCCCTTATTATGTGTATACACGGGGCTGGGCGCGGTACTCGGCCACAGCTTTCCCTTTTACCTTGGATTTCGCGGTGGAAAAGGAATTGCGACGACCGGCGGGACGACGCTGGCGCTGCATCCTGCGCTCTGCCTTCTGGCTATTATAGGATTCTGCCTTGGATTTTTCCTGACAGGGTATGTGTCTGTCGGCTCCCTGATTGTGGCTGGCGGATTTCTGGTGGAATCCGTGATCTTCGGTCAGCTTGGGATTCTGGGGATGACACAAAGATATCTGAATGAACTCTATGTGGTTGTGGCTGTCATTGCCGGACTTGATTTTTACAGGCATCGCGGAAATATCGACCGGCTCCGAAAAGGAGAAGAGAGAAAAGCAGGTTTTCTGGATAAATCTAAGAAAACCCAATAAAACCCAATAAAACCCAATAAAACACAATAAAACACAATAAAACACAATGAAACCAAATAAAACCAAACAAAACCAAACAAAACCGAATAAAACCAAATAAAACCAAATAAAGCCATGTAAAATCAAATATAATCGGGCAGGTTTTTTGGGAAGAATTCGGCACAGGAATCTTTGAGCAGGCATGATATACCTTCCAGAAGGTAATGCAAAGGAGGTACGGGATATGGCGAAAATCGGCGTGATCGGCGCGGGCAGCTGGGGGTTGGCGTTGTCAAAGCTTTTATGTGAAAACGGACATGAGGTGGCGATCTGGTCGTTTCTGGAATCAGACACGGAACTGATCCGCACGACTCGCGAGCTGCCATCAAAGCTTCCGGGAGTAAAGCTTCCGGAGCAGATTCAGGTATCGTCTGATCTGGCGGCGGTGGTGCCGGGACAGGATGTTCTGGTGATGGTCAGCCCGTCCGCGGTTGTGCGCGAGACGGCAAAAAAGATGCGTCCGCTGGTGGCAGATGGCACTGTGATTGTCAATGCGGCAAAGGGCATTGAAGAAGGCTCTCTGATGACGATGACTGATATCATTGAGGAGGAAATCCCGCAGGCAAATGCGGCAGTGATTTCCGGACCAAGCCACGCGGAGGAGGTCGGGCGCGGCATGCCGACGGCGATCGTGATCGGTGCCAAAGATGAGACGACGGCGCGTATGCTGCAGAAGCTGTTTATGAGTCCGGTCTTCCGCGTCTATATCAGCTCGGACATGGTAGGCATTGAGCTGGGCGGCTCTCTGAAAAACGTGATCGCCCTTGCGGCCGGCATTGCCGACGGGATGGGTTACGGCGATAACGCAAAAGCAGCCCTGATCACGCGCGGTATTGTAGAGATCGCGCGGCTTGGCACAAAGATGGGCGGCCGAATGGAAACTTTCAGCGGCCTGACCGGTATCGGCGACCTGATTGTCACCTGCGCGAGTATGCACAGCCGCAATCGCCGGGCGGGGATTCTGCTCGGACAGGGATATACCATGGAGGAAGCCATGAAGGAAGTCAACATGGTTGTAGAGGGCGTCTACTCCACAAAATCCGCGGTTGCCCTGGCAGAAAAATATCAGGTGGAGCTCCCCATTATCGAGCAGGTGAATAAGGTTCTGTTTGAAGGAAAAGACCCGAAGGAGGCGGTATCCGCGCTGATGCTGCGCGATATGGGTGTGGAAAATTCGCTGACGCCGTGGTAAGATTTTTGTGTATTTTTTTTAATACTTATTAAGAAAAAGCTCGGGAAAACGTTGTATTTTCCGAGCTTTTGTGTTAGTATACAGACGGTTATCCGAGGTGGGGGATATCTTGTAATATGTCCTCGAACGTCAAAAAATTAACAATTAGTAATATAATCACTCTTAATATATCAGTGATAGCTTTAAGAAAGGAGTATCTTTATGCATCTGATTGAGGATGAGAATGGCAATCCGGTTCCGCATGAGCATGAGCACACCCATACACACACGCATACGTATGAGCATTCACACCCGCATACTCACGAGCATGGACATGAGGAGGATCACCATCATACACATGAGCATGAGGAAGAACACTGCCACGCGCATGGCGCAGAAGAATGTCACACACATGACCACTCGCATTGCGGCAGCTGTGACGAGCATGCGCAGGATGCGCCGCAGGGAGACAAAATGGTCGCTCTGCTTGACTATATGTTAAAGCACAATGAGCATCACGCCGCAGAGCTGGATCAGGTGGCGGAGTCCTTCCGCGCCGACGGCAAGGCAGCGGCTGCGGAGCAGATCAAAAAAGCGGTCGATGAATTCCAGAAGGGAAACCTGTATCTGAAGCTCGCGCTTTCTATGGTGAAGGAAGCTTAAGACTTATAACGATTTTTAAGAAGAGAGGTGATACTATGTGTCTGGCGACTGTGTACAGTAAAAAGGAATACAGTGTCATCCTGGAATATGTCAGCAAGATTGAAGTCGAAGGGAATCTGATCACTCTGACAGATGTCATGGGCGACACAAAAACGGTAGAGGGAACCCTCGCGATGGCGGACCTGACCGGCGGCAAGGTGGAGATCAATTGCACGGATGCTGCGTAAACTGATTGCCTGATTGGTTGCAGGAACGTTTTGTGTTTTGAAACTGCACGACACATGTTTCTCGATGAAAAGTAAAGGTGAAGCATAATGCAGCCAGCTTTTATAAGTGATGGCGCAGTGATAATTGCAGCCTGAAGATTTACGATGGAGGTGCTTCAATGGCGAACGTGATTGCGATTGCCGGAAAAGGTGGCGTAGGTAAGACTACTTTGGGCGGCCTGCTGATTCAGACCATGTGTGCCGAAGGGCGCCGACCGATTCTAGCGGTGGATGCGGACGCAAATTCGAATCTGAATGAGGTACTTGGCGTTGAGGTGGAGATGACGCTCGGCGATGTCCGTGAAACAGTACTTCATGACGCCGAAAAGCTCGGACAGAAGATTCCGTCCGGAATGACCAAGGCGGATTATACAGAAATGATGCTGCAGCGCTGCCTGGCTGAGGATGATGATTTTGACCTGCTGGTGATGGGCCGTTCTCAGGGACAGGGGTGCTATTGCTATGTAAACGGCCTTCTTCAGGCGCAGCTGGCGAAGCTGATCCCGAATTATAAATATGTCGTGGTAGACAATGAGGCCGGCATGGAACACATCAGCCGCGGAATCCTGCCAAAGGTGGATATCATGCTGCTCGTCAGCGACTGCTCCAGAAGGGGTGTGCAGGCGGCAGAGCGGATTTCTGAGCTGATCGAAGAATGCCACATGAATCCCAAAATGATCGGCCTGATTATCAACCGGGCACCGAACGGGCAGCTCAATGACGGCACGAAAGAGGAAATTGAAAAAAGCGGACTGACGCTCCTTGGAGTGGTGCCGCAGGATGAGCAGGTTTATGAGTATGACTGCGAGGGCAGACCGACGTCTTCCCTGCCGGAGGATTCCCCGGTTCGTCTTGCCCTGCAGGAGATCATGAAAAAGATAAATCTGACAGCCTGAAATCCGATGGGCGTATAACACGCAGCACAGTGTAATTCAACATAAAGCAAAATAAAGCAATCCATTACGATCTGAGCACACAAAACACAGCGTCCGGCTGCTGCCAAAGTGTGTAATGATAAAAAAACATTTGACCTTGGAGGTACTTATGGGAGAATTTAAGTTGACTACGGTTGAGGAGTTTGAAGCGGCCACGAACCGGCTCCTCGAGACAGGAGCAAAGGTAGGAGCGGACGCCTACCAGTTCCGCGTAAAGAATCAGACGCCGCACTGTAAGTTCGGCGAGCAGGGTGTCTGCTGCCGTATCTGCACGATGGGTCCGTGCCGCATTACGCCGAAGGCACCGAGAGGCATCTGCGGCTGCGACGCGCATGGCATCGTAGGACGTAACTTCTTAAGATTCACGGCAGGCGGCGCGGCCACGCACTCGGATCATGGCCGTGAGATCTGTCATACGCTTTACTGCACGGCTCCGGATGGAAATTACAAGGTAAAGGATCCGGAGAAGCTGATCCGTATCGCGCATGAGTGGGGTGTGGAGACGGAAGGAAAGGATATCTACGATCTGGCACACGAGATGGCTGTCCTTGCTCTCGGCGAGTACGGTAAGGTGTTTGGTTTCCAGAATTTCCTGAAAAGAGCTCCGAAGCATACGCAGGAGATCTGGGAGAGAGAAGAGATTCAGCCGCGCGCGATTGACCGCGAGGTTTCCTGCTCTCTGCACATGACACATATGGGATGCTCTTCAAAGCCGGAGGCACTGATCCGTCAGTCGCTGCGTGCGGGTCTGTCTGACGGCTGGGGCGGTTCCATGGCCGGTACGGAGTTTTCGGATGTCCTCTTTGGCACGCCGAAGCCAATCGATACCGAGGCGAACCTTGGCGTTATGGTGGAAGAGAATGTCAACATCGTGGTACACGGACATGACCCTTCCCTTTCAGAAATGATCTGCGAGTACGCGGATGATCCGGAAATGATTGCCTATGCAAAAGAGATGGGCGCAAAGGGTATCACAGTATCTGGCGTCTGCTGCACCTCCAACGAAGTGGCAATGCGCCGCGGAATTCCGATGGCGGGCAACTTCCTTCAGCAGGAGAATGTCATCCTGACCGGAGCCTGCGAGGCAATCGTTGTAGATGTGCAGTGTATTTTCCCGGCAATCGGACCTCTGGCAAAATGCTTTCATACCAAATTCGTCACGACATCCGCGATCGCGCAGATGCCGGAGAGCGATTACATCCGTTTCTCACCGGAGAACGCGGGCGAGAATGCAAAGGCGATCGTGAAGATGGCGATTGAAAACTTCAAGAACCGCAAGCCGGAGCTGGTACATATCCCGCAGATGAAGCAGAAGGCGACAGTCGGCTATTCCTTTGAGGCGATTGTAAAGACCCTGGATACCGTGACAAACTCTCAGGTAGATGTGACCGGTACGACGAAGCCGCTCATCGAGTGCGTGAAGTCCGGCGTCATCCGCGGCGCGGTTGCGATGGTCGGCTGCAACAACCCGAAGGTACGCCCGGATACCGCGCATATTGCGCTGATGAAGAAGCTGATTGAAAACGATATCATCATCGTAGCATCCGGCTGCTCCGCACAGGCGGCGGCAAAGGCGGGTCTGATGGACAAGCGTGCCAGAGATCTCTGCGGCGCAGGCTTAAAGAGAGTATGTCAGCTGGCGGACATCCCTCCGGTACTTCATATGGGCTCCTGCGTGGATATCAGCCGTATGATGGTGCTGGTAGCAGAGCTTTCCAAGGATTCCGGCTGGAACATTTCCGAGCTTCCGGTAGTCGGCTGTGCACCGGAGTGGATGTCTGAGAAAGCAGTTTCGATCGGAAACTATGTAGTAGCTACCGGTCTGGATACCTTCCTCGGTGTTGACCCGTACGCGAGCGGCTCCTCAGAGGTGGAAGGACTGCTGCAGGGCGGCATCCGCGACTGGGTAGAGGCCTGCTATACCGTAGAGACCGATATCGACAAGCTCGTAGACAAGATGATCGACCGGATCGAAGAAAAGAGAGCTGCTCTGGGGATCTGATACATGTCCCGCATCGGTTTTTGATGCGGGACGCAGGCAATGTTCCGATTTTCGGAGAAAATCGAGAACGGTACCGAGCCCTCGTGCTTTAGCGCGACTTTAAATGGCGAGGGCGAGGCTTTCCACTTGATACTAAGAGGCAGAATTCATGAAAATAGCAATTACCGGAAAGGGCGGCGTGGGAAAGACAACGTTTGCGGCAACTCTGGCACGGCTTTACGCGGACGAGGGGCGGCCGGTGCTGGCCGCGGACGCGGATCCGGACGCCAACCTGGGGTTAGCCCTTGGCTTTGACGAGGAGTCTCTGGATGAGATCATTCCGATCACAAAAATGCGGAAGCTGATTGAGGAGCGGACCGGAGCAGACGAGTTTAATAAGATTTTCAAGCTGAACCCGAAGGTCGATGACATCCCGGATAAATACGCGAAAAAGTGCAATGGAGTGAAGCTTCTCGTGCTCGGTACGGTTGAAACCGGCGGGAGCGGCTGCGTCTGCCCGGAGCATGTCATGCTTAAAAGGATTATCAATCACCTGATGCTTCGCTCCAATGATGTGGTGATTCTTGACATGGAGGCGGGGCTGGAGCATTTAGGCCGCGGCACGACAAGCGGCATGGACGCGTTTATTGTGGTGATTGAGCCGGGCGCCAGAAGTGTGCAGACCTACCGCAATGTAAAGCGTCTGGCGGATGATCTGGGCGTAAAGCAGGTCTATGTGGTGGCTAACAAGGTGCGGGATGAAAAGGACGAGGAATTTATTCGTGCAAAGATTCCTGCGGAAGACCTTCTTGGCGTGATTCACTACAATGCGGAAGTGATTGACGCAGACCGCAACGGCTCTTCTCCTTATGATTATAGTCCGGCCGCAGTGTGTGAGATCCGATCCATTAAGGATAAACTGGATCATGCCGGTACGTTATAGCTGATATACAGGAAATTCGCTCCCTGTACGAAAAAATCTCTGCTTGCCGGGACAGCTGCCTGATGATGCTTTGACTGTTTTAAAATCAGGCGAGGGAATGATTACGTTACATTCCTGAACATTTGGCACTTGGTGTCATCATTTTATTGTGATTTTTGTTGCAAAAATGGCAGGATCTTGGTATAACAGAGAGTAGAAATAAACAAAGAAGAGAGGCGAATGAAATGAGTGATTCTGCATTACCGAAACTCGAAGTCGCGGACATCATCCAGGCACTGGACGGGGTCTGCAATTCAAAGGTCGATACGACCGGTTCAACAAAGCCGCTCCTTGAGTGCGTGGTTTCCGGCGTACTGCGCGGCGCGGCTGTTCTGCTTGGGACAGATGGCTCTGAGGTCAGAGACACGGATGAATATGTCGCCCTGATCAAAAAGCTGATCGCGAATGACATCGTGGTGCTGGCGATCGGCTATCCAGTACAGGTGGCCCTGGACGCGGGACTGATTGCCGCAGAGGCAAAGGATCTGTGCGGAGCGGGATTAAAACGTGTCTGTGAACTGGCTTCGATTCCTCCGGTACTGCCGCTTGGCGGGCTGGAGAACGTGGGCAATGTCGTGACGATCGCAACTGCCTTGTGTAATGATTCCGGTCTTACGGTACCGCAGCTGCCGGTAGTGGGCTGTGACGCGGCCGGTGTGACAGCGCAGGCGGTCGAGCTTGGCAACACCTTTGCGGGACTTGGCGTAGATACGTTCATCGGCATTATGCCGTACGAGGGTTCTCTTGAAGAAGTATTTGCGGCGAGCGGACTGAAAAACGGCCCGGATGCCACACAGACGATTTCTGCGGATCTGGATGAGCTTGCCGACGCCCTGATCGCGGATATCGAGAAAAAGCGTGCGGCGATAGCCATCTGATGATACAAGGATTCCTTGTATCATGGCACTGACCGAAGCAAAACGCAGCTTCAAGATTATGAAGTGCGTAAAAATCTATAGTATTATCTAACTTTATACTAGGAGGATAGTAAAGTGACTTTATTTGATATTATTTACAGCGGAAATGATGAATTATTTGCCCGCGCGGACAAGGCGATCAGTGACGCGATCGCTCAGTACGGCGAGGACAAAGCAGTGGCCTTTCCGGACACTGCCTACAGCCTTCCCTGCTACTATGGTGTGACCGGCCAAAAGGTGGGCAATCTCGGTGAGCTGAAGGCAGCGCTTGCCAATGTGAAAGAAACTCTGATGGGCAGAAAGCCGAGACTGAACGATGTGTTCAATTCCGGCATCGCGTCTGCACTCTGCGCGGAGTTTCTGGAGGTCTTGAAGTATCTTGACGGCGCGGCTCCCTACGAGCTTCCGCGCTATGGACATCTCTCTGATGCCATGATCCGTGAGCTGGGTGTACCGCTTGTTACCGGAGATATCCCGGGTGTGGCGGCGATCATCGGTACAGCTCCGAACGCGCAGGACGCAGTTGATCTGGTAAAGAGTTATCAGGCGCAGGGCATCCTGGTAACACTGACCGGCGGCGTGATCGACCAGTGTGAATCTCTCGGTTTGAAGACTGGTTTTAACATTCGTGTGATCCCGCTCGGCGATGAGATGCAGTCCGTGATTCATGTTGTATCCGTGGCTGTCCGTGCTGCCCTGATTTTCGGCAATATCACTCCAGGCGATCTTCCAGGACTGGAGAAATACACGATGGATCGTGTGTTCGCGTTTGTAAATGCTTACGGTCCGCTGACGGACGAGATCTTTGCGTACGGCGGCGGCGCGATCGCGCTGGGCTTCCCGGTTATTACCAATGAAGACCGCTACAGAGTTCCGAAGAGCCTGATTTATCAGGAGGATGTCTCCAAGTTTAACGCGACCTCTCTGGAGGCTCGTGATATTAAGCTTAAGATTACAAACATCGATATCCCGGTAGCATTCGCATCAGCATTTGAGGGCGAGATTATCCGCCGCGGCGACATGCAGGTCGAGTTCGACGGCTCCAGAGTGGACTGCTTCGAGCTGGTACACAACAAGGATGCTTCTGAGGTAGAGGATCACAAGATCGAAGTCATCGGACCGGACATTGACGAGTTTGAGGTGGGCAGCAAGCATTCGATCGGCTACATAGTAGAGGTTGCCGGCAAGAGCATGCAGGCGGACTTCGAGCCGGTATTTGAGCGTAAATTCCATTCTTATCTGAACTGTATCGAGGGTCTGATGCATACTGGTCAGCGTGACATGATCCGAATCCGTATCAGCAAGGATACCTTCAACGCGGGCTTCCGCGCGAAGCACCTTGGCGAAGTCCTTTACGCGAAGGTAAAGAGCGAGTTTGCGGCAGTTGTGGACAAGTGTCAGGTGAAGGTAATCACCGATCCTGAAATGTGTACAAAGCTCCGCCATGAGCTTGCAATCCCGATGTTTGACAAGCGTGATGAACGTCTGACGACTCTGACGGATGAGGGCGTGGATGTTTACTATAGCTGCATTATGTGCCAGGCATTTTCCCCGAGCCATGTCTGTGTGGTTACTCCGGAGCGTCTGGGCCTGTGCGGCGCTGTTTCTTGGCTGGACGCAAAGGCGACCAACGAGCTGGATCCGCAGGGACCCTGCCAGGTAATCACCAAGGAGAAAGTTATCGACGAGCGTATCGGCGAGTATGAGGATGTCAACGATGCTGTCCGGAAGTTCTCCCAGGGCGCACTGGAGGATGTATCTCTGTATTCCATTATTGAGAAGCCGATGACAAGCTGCGGCTGCTTCGAGTGCATCTGCGGGATTGAGCCGCTCTCTAACGGCGTCTGCATCGCGAACCGTGAGTACGCAGGCATGACCCCGATCGGCATGACCTTCTCCGAGCTTGCATCCATGACCGGCGGCGGTGTACAGACACCGGGCTTCATGGGTCACGGCAAGCACTTCATCTCTTCCAAGAAGTTCATGAAGGCAGAAGGCGGCATCGCACGTATCGTATGGATGCCGAAGGATCTTAAAGACCAGGTGGCGGATCGCCTGAACGAGACAGCAAAAGAGCTTTACGGAATCGATAACTTCGTCGATATGATTGCGGATGAGACCGTAGTTACCGAAGACCCCGAAGCACTGCTCGAATTCCTGACCGAAAAAGGCCATCCCGCTCTGGAGATGGAACCAATGATGTAAAAAACTCAAGAATGCAGCGAAGCTGCATTCTTAGGGAGATTCGCCTGCGAATCTCCCGTAAAATCGACTTGCAAAGAAATCTCGCTTGCGAGATTTCTTGCATGGCGATTTTGAGTTTTTTAACGAGAAAAAAATGCGAAGCATTTTTTTCGAGTCTATGATGTAGACCAAGCAGAGGGATTCATTCGCTTGCGAGAATTTCCTGCGAGAGAATCATGGCTTTTTTAACGAGAGAAAATGCGGAAAGCCGCGCCATTAGAAATCGCGTTTCACGCGATGGGCGCGGCCTGCGTCCTCGATTTTCTTCGAAAATCGGGACATGTGCCGGAGGCATTTTCTCGAGTCTATGATGTAGGCCAAGCAGAGGGATTCGCTCGCTTGCGAGATTTCTTGCATGGCGATTTTGAGTTTTTTAACGAGAAAAAATGCGAAGCATTTTTTTCGAGTCTATGATGTAGACCAAGCAGAGGGATTCATTCGCTTGCGAGAATTTCCTGCGAGAGAATCATGGCTTTTTTAACGAGAGAAAATGCCGAAGGCATTTTTCTGAGTCTACGATGTAGGCCGAGTAGTGAGACTCATCTGATAGCTTTAAAACACTTAAATGAAAGCATGATTCTGAGTCTACGATGTAAACCACCCTTTTTTTACAATGAAGTACCACCACAAGGAGGATTAAAAGAAATGCCGTTTACTGCGAAATCAGGAAAATTTAACGCAAAAATCAACACCGTAGCAGTCGGTACCGGTGACAAGGCGATCACACTCGGCGGAGAGAATGTGTTCCCATTCTACACCTTTGACGACGCGATTGAGAACGCGCCGAAGGTCGGTATCGAAATCACGGACGGTGGCATGGAAAGCGAGCCGGAATGTGTGCAGAAGCTTTACGAGGGCTGCACAACGGTTGTTGACATGGCGAAAAAAGCCGTTACATTTGAGGGTGTTGACTTTTTGAGCATTCGTTTGGAGGGCGGAGATCCGAACGGAAAGAACAGACCGACAGAAGAGCTTGTCCAGATCGTCAAGGAAGTCGCTGACGCTGTGGATGTGCCCCTGGTTGTCTGTGGATGCAAAAATGTTGAGAAAGATTCTGAGCTTCTTGATAAGGCTGCCGCTGCGCTGGAAGGCAAAAATGCCATGATTCTGGCGGCAAAAGAAGAGAACTATAAGACCGTAGGTGCGTCTGCTGGCCTGGCTTACAAGCAGGTAGTCGGCGCCGAGTCAGCCGTGGATATCAACCTTGCGAAGCAGCTGAATGTACTGCTGACCCAGCTTGGTGTTGACAGCAAGACCATTGTTATGAATGCCGGTACCGCGGCAGTCGGATATGGATTTGACTATGTGATTTCGACTCTGGATCGTGTGAAGGCAGCCGCCCTCTCCCAGGGCGACGCTACGCTGCAGATGCCGATTATTACTCCGGTCGCTTCTGAGGCATGGACTGTGAAGGAATCCACCGCTACGGAAGAGGATATGCCTGCATGGGGCAATCTCGAAGAGCGCGGGATTGATATGGAAGTGGAAACTGCCGCTGCAGTTCTCGCTGCCGGTTCGGATGCAGTGATTCTGAAACATCCGGAATCTGTCAGAACCGTCAAGGCCATGATCACAGAACTGATTTAATGATTGATCATCATTAACTGATATTTGACTGCGTTATTTGACTGCTATAAGAAGCGAAGGAGGATTCATAAAATGGCATTAAAAGGCTTGGATATCTTTAAATTATCACCGAAGAAAAACTGTAAAGAGTGCGGCAGCCCGACCTGTATGGCTTTCTCTATGAAAGTGGCGCAGGGCGCGGTTTCTATTGACAAATGTCCTTATTTTTCCGAGGACGCTAAGGCCTCTCTGAATGAGGCAACTGCGCCGCCCATGAAGACCATCAAGGTCGGTACCGGAGATCATGAATACGCACTCGGCGGCGAGACCGTCCTGTTCCGCCACGAGAAAACCTTTGTCAGCAGAACACGTTATGCCGTAACGGTATGCAGCTGCATGGATGATGCGGCGATTGATGCGAAGCTTGAGGAAATCAAGAGCGTAGATTATGAGCGTATCGGTGAGCGCATGTTTACAGAAATGATTTATGTAAACTACGCGGCGGCAGCCGGAAAAGAAAAATATCTGGAGCTGGTAAAGAAGGCTGCGGCTCTTGACCGTGTGCTGGTTCTTGGCTGCGATGATCCGGATGTGGCAGCGGAAGCCCTGGCACTTGTAAAGGATGGCAAGCCGATCCTGAACGGCGCGAACGCGTCCAACTATGAGGCGATGAATAAAGTAGCAACCGACGCGAAGGTGACCCTCGGCGTATCCGGCTCCGACATTAACGAGCTGTATGACACCCTGGCAGCCCTTGAAAAGCTTGGCAACAAGAACCTTGTCTTTGACTGCGGCGTCAATTCCGTAAAGGAAGCTTATCAGATCGCGGTGCAGTTCCGTAAGGCGGCTATCAAGGACAGCAACCGTACCTGCGGTTATCCGTCCATCGTCCGTCTGGACCGTTTAAGCGGCGGAGACAAGCATCTGCAGGCAGCTCTGCTTTCCCTGTTCACTATGAAGTATGGTTCCATCATCGTTCTCGACCAGATGACCTATGCGGAAGCAAACCCGGTCTATGGCCTCAGACAGAACCTTTTCACCGACCCGCAGAAGCCCATGAAGGTAGAGCCGGGCATCTATCCGCTCAACGGCGCGGACGAGAATTCTGTCTGCCTGACCACGGTAGACTTCGCTCTGACCTACTTCCTGGTATCCGGCGAGCTGGAGCGCTCCGGCGTACCTTGTAACCTCATCATCAACGATGCAGGCGGTCTTTCCGTACTGACCAGCTGGGCAGCAGGCAAGTTCTCAGCCGGTACGATTGCGAAGTTCTTTGAGGAGCAGCAGATCGAGAGCAAGGTGAAATCCAGAAAGCTGGTCATCCCGGGCAAGGTAGCCGTACTGAAGGGCGAGCTGGAGGCAAAGCTTCCGGGATGGGAGATCATAATCGCTCCGAGAGAGGCTGTACAGCTTGTAAAGTTTATGAAAGAGCTTTAATGGCAGCTGTGTGATCAGATGAATCAGACAGATGTTGTGAACAAGAACGCCTGATATCAATGGCTGAATATTTGAACGGAATATTTGAACTCAATATGTAACTGTTGTAATTTGTCTGTTCTTCAAATCGGAATAGCTGCTTCTGGGAGAAAGGGACAGCCTTCCGGTTTGGAGCATGACAAACAATCTACCATAAAGGAGAACAACCATCATGGCAAAATTTGTAACAATTGGAGAGAGACTTTCCACCACTGCTCCGGCTGTCAACAAGGCATTCATGGAAAGAGATCCGGAGCCGATTCTCAAAAGAGCAAAGCAGCAGCTGGATGCAGGCGCGGTTTACCTTGATGTAAATATCGGACCGGCGGAAGGCTATGGCGAGGATCTGATGAAGTGGGCAGTACAGCTCCTTCAGAGCAACTTTGACAATGTCCCGCTTGCCCTGGATACTTCCAATAAGAAAGCGATCGAGGCTGGTATTTCCGTTTATAACCGTTCAAAAGGAAAGCCGATCGTAAACTCTGCGGACGCATCCGGCAGAATTGAGAACATCGACCTCGCGGCTGCAAATGATGCGATCGTCATCGCGCTTTGCAACGGCGAAGGAATTGCGAAGGACAACGATGAGCGCATGGAATACTGCCAGCTGCTGCTCGAGAGAGGCATGGAGCAGGGCATGGAAGCGACCGATATGTGGTTTGACCCGCTGTTCCTGGTAGTAAAGGGCATGCAGGACAAGCAGATGGAGATCCTGGAGTTCATCAAGATGCTCTCTGACATGGGCTTAAATTCCACCGGCGGACTTTCCAATAACTCTAACGGCATGCCGAAGACCATCCGTCCGATCATGGATTCCGCGCTGGTAGCGATGTGCATGATGCAGGGTCTGACCTCCGCAATCGTGAACCCGAACGACCTGCGCCTGATGGAGACCATCAAGTCTTGCGACGTATTCAAGGGCAATACCCTGTATGCGGATTCCTATCTGGAGATCTGATTTTCGAAATCATCCGCTGAAAACTTGGTAATCCGTCGTGACGGATAAGATAATGAATTTTATTCATATACCCGGGGAGTATACGACCGTCAATTGTCATGGACGTGCCTGTATACCGCTCCGGGTATCCATTTATTCCTGCGAGGCAACGAGCCAAGTAGCCAGAGGAGTCATAAGGGATCCGTCGGCTTTGCCGACACCTTATGACATATCATAAGGTATCCACCGGCAAAATGGAAAGCCAGGCCATTTAAAATCGCTGCGCGATGGGCCTGGTACCGTTCTCGATTTTCTTCGAAAATCGGAACATTGCCTGCGTCCCATATCCTCTTCGAAGATATGGGACATGTGCCGGTTCCCCTTATGGCTTAGCTTGTACGGATATTTTAAAGAATAAGGAAACTGCATTTTCATTTATATATCTGCTTTTTGTCGGATATAGGATGATATTTACGGAGAGAAGAGAAAACTATGTTTAAAGTGACTTTTACATTCGAAAACGGCAATGAGACAGTGGGTTATGCTCTGGAAGGAGAGAGCCTTCTGGATGTCGCAAAGAAAATGAACGTGGCCATTGATGCGCCCTGTAATGGAAATGCAGCTTGCGGAAAATGTAAGGTAAAGCTTGTCGGGGGAGAACTGGATACGAAAAAGACCAGCCATATCTCCGGGGAGGAGTTTGCGCAGGGATGGAGGTTAGCCTGCGTGAGCAAAATTAACGCGGATGTGCAGGTAATGGTACCGGACATTGCCTCTGCGTATCGCAGCCGGATGAAAGTTGCGGACTTAAGTTCGGCAGAAGAAATACAGATTTTTGAGAAAACGAAGACAGACATGGCGGGGGCCGGAATCGGTTTTGGAAATGACCTGGATGTCATCACCGTGACGATGGAAGAGCCGTCTCTGGATGATACGATGCCGGATAACGAGCGTCTTACCAGGGCGGTGGAATCCGCCTGCGGCGTGGAAAAGGTAAAGCTGCCATTTGTCGTGCTTCAGAAGCTCTCCGAGACTCTGCGCAGGAGTGGCTTCCAGCTAAAATGCCTGATTCGGAGGGGATCAGATCATTCTGCAGGCGGCGGTGCTGCAGACGGCAGCAGCTCAGACGGCTCGAAAGCGGGCGATTATTCGTCGGGTTCTTCTCCCAAAAAAGTAGAAGTGCTGGATATTTTCCCGGCCACAGAAGAGCCAAAGATCTGCGGCCTGGCAGTCGATATCGGCACGACGACGGTATCTGCGTTGATTATCGACATGCTTACCGGTGAGATCCTTGCGAAAGGCTCTTCAGGCAACGGTCAGATCCGCTATGGAGCGGATGTGATCAACCGCATCATTGAGCAGCAGAAAGAGGGCGGACGCAAAAAGCTGCAGGACGCGATCATCAAAGAGACGCTCAATCCGATGATCAGCCAGATGTGCGGCTCTATCGGGATAAAGCCGGGACAGATTTACCGCGCATGCATCGCGGGCAACACCACCATGAACCATCTGCTGTTAGGCGTTGACGCGGATCCGGTTCGCATGGAGCCGTTTATCCCGACCTTTTTTGAGACAAATTCGGTCTACGCGCATGATCTCGGACTGGAACTCTATGAACACGCCCGGGTCATCATTTCCCCGAATATCGGAAGCTATGTGGGCGGCGATATCACCGCCGGTACGCTCGCCAGCACGATCTGGAATAAGGAAGAAATGTCTTTATTCATTGACCTGGGTACCAACGGCGAGCTTGTATTTGGCAATTCGGACTTTATGATGAGCTGTGCATGCTCTGCCGGGCCCGCTTTTGAAGGCGGCGACATCAGCTGCGGCATGCGAGCCACAGATGGCGCGATCGAAGCCTGTGTCATCGATAAAGAGACCATGGAGCCGACCTTTACCATCGTCGGTGATGAAGGTCAGAAACCAGTGGGCTTGTGCGGCTCCGGCATCATCGACGTGATCAGCGAGCTGTTCCGCTGTGGGATCATCAGCCCGAAGGGAAAATTTATCCGGGAAGGTTCGCGTGTCCGTCATGACCAGTATGGCATGGGAAGCTATGTCCTGACCTATAAAGAGGACGCAGCGTCTATAAAGGACATCGAGATCACCGAGGTCGACATCGACAGCTTCATCCGCGCGAAGGGCGCGATCTTTTCCGCCATCCGCGTCATGCTGCAGTCGCTGGATTTCGATGTGTCCATGATCGACCACGTCTATGTGGCTGGAGGCATTGGCAGCGGCATCAACATGCGCAATGCAGTGTCTATTGGCATGTTCCCGGACATCGAGATGGAGAAATTTACCTACATCGGCAATTCCTCTTTGTCCGGCGCGTACGCGATCCTGCTCTCTGCCGAAGCGGAGGCAAAGGTCTCTGAGGTGGCACATAACATGACCTACCTCGAACTCAGCAACGAACCCACCTACATGGATGAATTTGTCGCCAGCTGCTTTTTGCCGCACACAGACGCGGGACTGTTTCCGTCGGTCACGATGAAATAAATACGATATTTTTCGTAAAAGGTTTTATGTAGAACCTAAAGCATTCGGGCATCCGGCCCCTCGCCGGGAAGGCATCCTCGTCATCCGGACGGGATAAGCCATCGCGAAACGATTTTAAATAGTCGGATGCCGTTAAAGGTCACACCTGTAGAGGCAGAAATATCGTAAATTTGTCAGGGCGTGACCTGTAACGTAACTTGTAACAAAATTAGAAAGCAGACAAGAATTTCCTTGAAAAACAGCGCTTAAAGGGATACAATAAGGGCGAATTTCAGAAATCTCTTCTGAATGAATCTGCGCAGCTGCAAACGATAAGCCGCTGCGCACTAAACTAACAAGGAGGTGAGCATTTGGAAGACTACACCAAATACAGGCTGAAAAGCAGCGAAGAACTCTCGTCGGTTCTGTCGGGGACTGACCAGATCTTTGTCATTGCCTGTAATAAATGCTTCAGGGAGTTTCAAAACATTGAAGAGCCGGAGCTGGCTGAGTTTGAAAAAATTGCTGCCGGGGAAGGAAAGACCATCACGGGAAGCGCGAGGGTCGATTTTTTGTGTAACAAGACGCAGACGGCGAAAAAACTCTCGGACCTGATTCCTGATGGCACGGAGAATGTCTTTGTGGTTTCCTGCGGGCTCGGCGTCCAGACAGTCGCGGATCTGATGCTGCAGCGTGAATCGGGGCCGGTTTCCGTATATGCGGCTGCGGATTCTCTGAACTATACAGGACATCACGGCATGGCGCTGACGGAAAAGCGATGCGATGCCTGTGCCCAGTGTTATCTGAATATTACCGGAGGGATCTGTCCGATCGTGGACTGCTCCAAGAGTCTGGTCAATGGGCAGTGCGGCGGCGCGAAAAACGGCAAATGCGAGGTAGACCCGAATAAGGACTGTGCCTGGGAAAAAATCTACCAGAGGCTGAAAAAGCAGGGGCGCCTGGAAGAGTTTTTAAAGCAGCCGGTGCAGCTGCGGGACTATTCAAAGACCGATTACAAATTTGTACATAATTATGTGACATCGATCCGGGAGAAGAGCCTGGACGGCTATTATGGCGGTGTGCATCCTCTGGAGCATAAGGAGTTTACAGAGAATCTCCCGCTTCAGAAATTCCCGGAGCCGGAGATCGTGGCGATTCCGCTTTCCATGCACGCGGGCGCTCCCGCGACGCCGGTTGTGGCTGTGGGAGACACCGTGAAGGTCGGACAGAAGATCGGCGAGTCGGCAGGGTTTATCAGCAGTCCGGTGCATTCAAGCGTCAGCGGTACCGTGATCGCGATCGAAGAGCGCGGCCATGCGACCAGAGGTACCTGCCCGGCAGTCGTGATCCGGTCGGATGGGAAAAATACGCTGGATGAATCCGTCCGTCCGCAGAAGTCTCTGGAGGAGCTGACGCCGGACGAGATTATCACGATTGTCAAGGAAGCCGGTATCGTCGGCATGGGCGGCGCGGGATTCCCGACATCAGTAAAGCTCAAGCCTGCCAAACCGGTCGATACGATCCTTCTGAACGGCTGCGAGTGCGAGCCTTACCTGACGGCAGACCATCGTGTCATGCTTGAATACGCGGATGACATCGTGTTTGGCCTGCGTGCGATCGTTAAGACAGTCGGCGCTGAGAAGGGCCTGATTGTGATCGAGGACAATAAACCGGACGCGGTCGAGCTGATGAAGGCCAAGGTGGCGGATTATGACAATCTCGATGTGGTTGTCGCCAGAACGAAATACCCGCAGGGCGCGGAGAAAATGCTGATCAAGCGCGTCCTCAAACGTCAGGTGCCGAGCGGCGGCCTGCCTGCTGATGTCGGGTGCGTGGTCAGCAACATCAGCACCACCAAGGCGATCTCTGACGCGATCCAGAAGGGCATGCCGCTCATCGAGCGCGCGGTCACCGTGACTGGCGAGCGCCTGAAGAATCCGGGCAATTATATGGTAAAGATCGGTACTAATACAAAGGATCTGATCGATTATTGCGGAGGCGTAACCGGAAAAGACGAGATCACTTATAAGGCCGGCGGTCCGATGATGGGATTCATCCTCAAGGATCTGAACGTGCCGATTATGAAGGGATCCAACGGCATTATCTGCGTGGATACAGACCATACAGTGGAACAGCCCTGCATCAAGTGCGGGCGCTGCATGGATGTCTGTCCGATGGAGCTTTCACCACTGTACTTCGCGAAATATGCGGATGAGGAAAACTGGCAGGGCATGAAGGACATGCATGTCATGGACTGCCTGGAATGCCGCTGCTGCGAGTACATCTGCTCCTCGAAGATTCCGCTGGTGATCAAAATCAAGGCCGGAAAGACGGCAGTAAGGGGGATGAAGTGATATGCTGATTACCGGATTAAAATCAAAAGAAACCATTCACTCCCTCGCTGATGGCAAAAAAATTTTTATTATCAACTGCTTCGGGTGCCGGGAGGTCTATTTCCCGCTGGAGGAGGCAGCACAGCTCCAGGAAGAGCTTTCCGCCTCCGGCAACGTGACCGGGATACTGACGACGGATTATATTTGCAATCCTGAAAATTTAAAAGTAAGGCTCGACGGCCATAAGGCGGAGGTAGACGCGGCCGATGTGTTGCTTGTCTTTTCCTGCGGCGTCGGGGTACAGACCATCGCGTCTTATCTGGAAGAGAAAACGGTCTGTGCGTGCTGCGATACCAGCCGTCTGCCGGGCTTCCAGGGCGTCACGCCTCTGGAATACGACTGCGGACAGTGCGGGGAGTGTTATCTGAATCTGACCGGCGGCATCTGCCCGATCACGGCCTGTTCCAAGAGCCTTTTAAATGGCCAGTGCGGCGGGGCGAAAAAAGGCAAATGCGAGGTCGATCCCGATATGGAATGCGGCTGGGAGCGCATTTACCGGCGGCTGGAGGCGATCGGCCGGCTGGACGCGCTGAAATGTCCGACCCAGATCCGCAATTATGCTACTGATGATGCTATATCAAAATGACATCCCGCACTGTGCATATTGGATGGGAAATGACCTGGTGCTTTTCATATATGGCTGTCCGCAGGACATTTCAGCATAATATTTTTCGTTTGCTTTATTTCTGCTTTATTGAAACAAGGCACAGTAAAACCTGATATTCCCTGCAATATTGTAGACAATCTTGCAGGCAGGGGATATGCACAGACAAGGATCTCTATCATACAAAAACAGGAGTGACGATCATGAAAATCACAGAATTATTTGAACAGGGTGAGTTTGTAGTCACGGCGGAAGTCGGACCGCCCAAGGGGTGTCACATAGAAAACCTGCTGGAAGAGGCAAAGACCTATTTGAGCGGCATCTCAGCGGTCAATGTGACGGACAATCAGTCGTCTGTTATGCGTCTTGGCTCCCTGGCCACCTGCAAAGCTCTGAAGGATGAAGGCCTGAACCCGATCTTCCAGATCACCTGCCGCGACCGCAACCGGATTGCGCTGCAGTCAGATCTTTTAAGCGCGGCCATGCTCGGAATTGAGAACGTACTGCTGCTGACCGGCGACCACACGAAGATGGGCGACCATCCGCAGGCAAAGCCGGTCTTTGACCTGGATTCCGTTTCGCTGCTTCACACCGCGAAGCTGCTGGAAGAGGGCGTAGATCTTGGCGGCAACAAGCTGGTCGGCGAGCCGCCGAAATTTGCCAAGGGCGCGGTAGTATCTCCCTGCAGCGACTCGGTGGACGCACAGCTCGCCAAGATGGAACGCAAGGTAGCCGCCGGTGCGGACTATTTCCAGACACAGGCGGTCTACGAGCCGGAGAAATTCATCAAATTCATGGAGAAGGCGAAGCAGTTCGGCAAGCCGGTCCAGCTGGGCATTGTCATCCCGAAATCAGCTGGCATGGCGAAGTACATGAACGACAACGTGGCCGGTATCCATGTGCCTCAGGAGATGCTCGATGAGCTCCGCGCGGATAAAGAAAAGACCAAAGCCGGGATTACTGGCGTAGAGATTGCGGCGCGCATCATCAAAGAGTGCCGCCCGTACTGCCAGGGTGTCCACATCATGGCATTGGGCTGGGAATCCAAGGTTCCTGCGCTGCTGGAGCAGGCCGGGATTTGTTAAGAGTTGGGTTTAATAAAAGCTGAAAAAATTGTGAGGGGTTCGTCAGATGTACCTGTCTAAAAAAGCTGAAGATATTGTTAAAAAGGGAACGTCTTCGTTCCCTTTTTTAGAGGAGAATTCATGGATTCAAGATGATGCTGCATACAGGGAATCCAGTTTGTTTTTTTAAATGGGCTGGAGCTATCCAACTGACAGGAAGAAAAGGAGTTATTATGGGAGTTGCCTATAACAAGGATAATAAAGAACGTGTTCCTTTTGAACATTACCTTGCTGAATATAAAAATGCAGACCCGCAGGAGATTTGTGCACGTACGGAAATTCAGTACAACAAGGAAGGGGATTACTTCTGCCTGAGATTTCTAGGCAAAGTGTACCACATAGGATATCCGGATTTTTCCATAACTCCGGTGGCGGAAGATGGACAGGATGCTCCATTGCTGTCAATAAGCGCGGCCCGAACGCTTGTCATTCGCTATTTGCTTGAGGGATGCTTCTCTGAGGGAACAGGCAGATATCTGACCTACCGTGAGGTACCGTGGGGCGAGGTGTATTATCGCCAGTTCAATGGCAGATGTATGATGCGGCTGGCGTATTCGTACGGGAACCGTCTGGACGCGTTTTGTTCTGCTATGGAAAAACTGGGGGCACATTCCATTAAAGCCGGAGACGCCGGATATGAGATAGAGGTATTTGATGGTTATTTCATTCGCTTCCAGCTCTGGGGCGGTGACGAGGAATTTCCGCCATCCTCACAGATCCTGTTCAGCGACAACTTCGCGGCGGCTTTCCATGCTGAGGATCTGGTGGTGGCCTGTGATGTCATCATCAGTGCTATGAAGACCGTAAAGTAAAACGGCTTACGTCGTTTACTATAAAAATTGAGTTACGGCGTTCGTAATTACATCGCCCCGGAACGGTGGGCTGGAACCTATATGGGGGGTGCTTTAAAGGGTGCTTTAAAGGCTGTTTTTAAGCGGCTTTTAACAGACATTTTCCTTGACAAGCCTCAGGGGTCAGCTTATAATTTTGCTGATGTAATCAAGAAAACAGCGCCTGTGGAAATTGTGTCCCGCACAATGGCATGCCTGTAAAAAACTAAATAATACATACTCCGATTACAAATTATGAGGAAAATCGCTTCTCATAATGGCTTATGATTCTACGATTGGTTTTTAATCATAAAAAGGACATAACATCATATGCCCGGATCGGAGTATAAAAGGAGGAAAAAATGGGATTTTCAACCGTACCTTGCAATGAATTTGTAGAAGTGCTTGCATCCAAAGCGCCGGTACCGGGCGGCGGCGGCGCGTCCGCGCTTGTCGGAGCAGTCGGCACCGCTCTTGGCAACATGGTCGGCAGCCTGACCGTAGGGAAGAAAAAATATGCCGACGTCGAGGATGAGATGTGGGAGCTGAAGAAAAAATGTGACAAGCTTCAGGCGGAGCTTCTTACACTCGTGGAAAAAGACGCTGAAGTGTTTGAGCCGCTCTCAAAAGCCTATGGCATGCCGCGTGCGACCGAAGAGGAGAAAGCAGAGAAGGCGCGCGTCATGGAAATCGTATTAAAAGACGCGTGCTCGGTTCCGATGGAGATCATGGAAAAATGCTGCGAGGCAATCGAGCTGATTAAAGAGTTCGCCGCGAAAGGATCCGCCCTGGCCATCAGCGATGCGGGCGTGGGCGCAGTGTTTTGCAAGGCGGCTCTGCAGGGCGCGAGCCTGAACGTTTACATCAACACAAAATCCATGAAAAACCGGGAGTACGCGGAAGAGCTGAACGCTAAGGCAGACGCGATGCTCGCGAAATACCCGGCGATGGCGGATGAGATTTATGAGAGCGTACTGGCGAGACTGAAGGGCTGATTCGTAAAACAGAGGCAAATGTGTATTCGAAAGGCTGTAGCAAACAGCTGTAAAGGAATAGACAGGCACTAATAAAAAGCTGTAAAAAGGCCGAAATAAATATAGAAACTGAAAATAGAACGGTGTCTAAAAAGCGGGATTTATGTGGTGTAAACTATAACGATGGTACAACACTGCAGAAGAATTTCGCCAAACGGCAAAAGAGATAAATTAATTTTACGGAGGTATCATCATGGCAAAACAGCTTCTGGGCAAAGAAGTCACGGCGGCACTGAATGAGCGTATCAAGGCAAAGGTGGCCGTACTGATGGAAAAGGGAATCAAACCGACACTTGGAATCATCCGCGTGGGAGAGAATGAGAGCGATCTTTCCTACGAAAGAGGCGCAACAAAGCGCTGCGAAACACTCGGTGTAGCCTGCGAGAAAATCCTGCTTCCGGCGGACGTCTCACAGGATGAGTTCCTGAGGGTAATTGACGAAGTCAATAAAAATGACGCGATTCACGGCGTTCTTCTGTTCCGCCCGCTGCCGAAGCATCTGGATCAGAGCGTGATCGAGAACGCGCTTGACCCAGCGAAGGACGTGGACTGCATGACAGATGGATCCATGTCGGGCGTGTTCACCGGCAAGGCGATCGGCTATCCGCCGTGTACGCCGCAGGCCTGCATGGAAATTCTGGATCATTATGGCATTGACTGCACCGGCAAGAAGGCAGTCGTCATCGGCAGAAGCCTGGTCGTAGGCAAGCCTGCAGCTATGATGCTGATTAAGAAAAATGCGACCGTCACCATCTGCCACACCAGAACGGTCGATATGCCGTCGGTAGCCCGGGAAGCAGATATTATCGTTGTGGCCGCAGGACGCGCGGGCGTGGTCGGCGCGGAATATGTGAAGCCAGGTCAGGTCATCATTGATGTCGGCATCAATGTCAACGCAGAGGGCAAGCTTTGCGGAGATGTGGATTACGCGGCGGTAGAGCCGATCGTAGACGCGATCACTCCGGTGCCGGGCGGTGTCGGCAGCGTGACGACCTCTGTTCTGGTGAGCCATGTCGTGGAAGCGGCTGCTAAAAAAGCAGGAATCTGAAGATTACAGACAACAGACCGGAAAGCGGATATCAAAAAAACGGTTGACGCATTCAGGCGATTATGCTATAGTCTTAGCGTGTAATTCAAAATTGCCACGTCAAGTGCAGCCCTATAGGGCTGAAGAGGGAATCAGGTGAGAGGCCTGAGCGATCCGGTCACTGTATACAGGGAGTGAGATCTCGTTTATTCCATTGCGTACCCGAACTGACAGCGCGAGAAGGAGAGATCGAGCACAGATCTGTGAGCCAGGAAACCTGCTTGGTGTGAGAGAAGAGCTTCCGAGTAAAGCTGAACACTCCGCACAGCCGAACATTTTACAATTGGCTGTTGTCGCCTGTGATGGGGAAACGGGCACATGAAAATATAAAGGAATGTTGTCTCGAGGCAATGGGCAATACACAAATACCTCCTTGTGTCAGAGGGATTTCCGATACTCCGCAACCATCGGGATCCTTTTGAGACACGTACAGATGACGTTCCGCAAGCTGATCTGTACGCAAGGCACAATCTCAGGAAGCAGTCCGCAATGCTTCCGGGATTGTGCCTTTCTTATGCATACGGCCGCGTTAGGATTATGTCGCTAAAGTGACTGAGACCGGTGCAAATGAAAATTTATAATATTTTCCAACCCTCCCGCATATATTGAAGCAGTGACACCCACGATGTGGGCAGTATATGCAGGGGGTCTTTTTATGGAAAAATTCGATTTATACACAGACATCCGCACGCGGACGAACGGTGAGATCTACATAGGAGTTGTAGGCCCTGTGCGGACTGGAAAGTCAACCTTCGTGAGGAAGTTCATGGAGCAGATGGTTTTGCCTTCCATTGATGAGGCAGAAGGGAAACCGCTCAGAGATGAATTGCCTGCAAGTGCATCAGGCAAAACCGTTACCACAGTAGAACCTAAATTTGTTCCGAAAAAAGCATTTCCGGTTGAGATCGGAGATGGGTCCGCGATGAAAATCCGGCTGGTGGACTGTGTGGGCTTCCTCGTACCGGGAGCGGAAGGCGCCTCAGAGGGTGGCAAGGACCGGATGGTAAAAACTCCATGGGATCCCAACCCGGTCCCTTTTGAAGAAGCTGCCCGGATTGGTACAAAAAAAGTCATCACAGACCATGCTACAGTCGGTCTTGTAGTCACAACGGATGGAAGCTTCGGGGATTTGCCCAGAGAGAGCTTTTACGAGGCAGAAAAAGAGACGATTGAACTATTGAGAAAGATGGGAAAACCGTTTCTTGTGATTGTAAATTCGTCCAGACCATATTCCAGGGAAGCTGAAGCTGTTTCTAAACAGATTGCCCAGAGTCATGGCGTACACACAATGATTCTGGACTGTGAACAGATGGGCGCGGCAGAGCTTCGCATGGTTCTGGAACAGTTCCTTCTGGAGTTCCCGCTTACACGAGTATTTTTCCAAATCCCCAAATGGGTGGAAACGCTGGATGAGGGGCACTGGCTGAAGCAGTCCCTTTTGGAGTCTGTAAAAAAGGCAACGAAATCACTTCGCACCATGCGCGATATTACAGAAATGGAGAGTGTATTTCCCATTGAAAGCAAATACATTACGCAGGCTCGTGTAGACCAGGTAAATCTAAATGATGGTAGTACGCAGGTGCTGCTATCCCTTCCTGGTTCTCTATATTATGAGATTCTCAGTGAAATGACGGGCGCAGATATCAGCAGCGAATACCAGCTGATTTCCCTGATCAGAGAGATGTCTATGAAAAAAAGGGAATATGATACCGTTGCGCAGGCCCTTGCTTCTGTACGTGCTACCGGTTACGGAACAATTGCGCCCGCCAGAGATGAGATTACGATGAGAGAACCCGTGATTATCCGGCAGGGCAATCGCTATGGTGTTAAAATTGCGGCTGAAGCACCATCGATTCATCTGATTCGTGCGGATGTGACTGCTGAGGTGTCTCCAATCGTAGGAAGCGAGGATCAGGCAAAGGATCTGGTTGCCTATATAGGAGATGGTGAAAACAAGGGCGAGGAAATGTGGAACACGCTGATTTTCGGAAAATCCATTGACCAGCTTGTCGAAGAAGGAATTCATGCAAAATTGTCTTCCGTGAATGAGGATTGCCGGAAAAAGCTTCAGAATGCCATGCTAAGAATTGTAAACGATTCACTAGGGAATTTAATATTTATAATTATTTAAATTAATGATTGACATTTTAAATAAAGTAGCATATAATGTGAATAAAATATTACAAATTATTAAACAAGACTTCAAAAACTTTTGACCAGAAGGCCTTCAACAAGACTTTCTGTTGTTAACTGAAAAACCGCAGACCAACGGATTTGCGGATATTCGCGAGGAAGTGTACATGGCAATTCAAAGCACGTGCTGGAAAAAGCTGATTGCAGCGGCATTCTTTTTTATCCTGATGTTTTTATGCATTCACGTGAAGGCAGATGCGGCCTGGGAGCAGAATACCGACGGGAGCTATTCCTGGTACAGCAGCAGTGGTGTGCTTGCCCGGAGCAAGTGGATTAGCAGTAAATATTATGTGGACGCTGACGGCATCCGTGTGACCGGTTTGCAGAAGATTGATGGAAAATACTATTATTTTAATAAAACAACCGGAGAATTAGTCACCGGTACCTGGATCAGGTCCGGTTCGAACTATTATTATGCCCGGAAAAGCAGCGGCGCGCTCTACACCAGCTGCCGGAAAAAAATCGGCGGATATTACTATTATTTTAACGCGAAAGGGGTTCGCACCACAGGAAAGAAAACGATAAGTGGAAAAACCTACTATTTTTCCAAATCTACCGGGAAGATGGTGACGGAAAAATGGGTCAGCATCAGTAAAAAATACTATTACTTCGGCAGCGACGGGGCGATGGTAAAGAGTTCATGGGTCGGCAGATATTATGTGAACTCAAAAGGTGTCCGCCTGACCAGTCAGTGGAAGGGCAGCAGGTACCTGGGCAGTGATGGCAAATGTGTATCTGGTCTTCAGGAAATTGATGGTGAATACTATTATTTCAATACAAAAACCTATAAAAAGGTCACGAATAAAACCGTAACTGTCGGTCAGTATACATATGTCTTTGACAGCACGGGGGTCGGTACGCTTACCCAGATAAATGGGATAGATGTTGCTGCTGTCTCTGTAGAAGACACTTACTATACGGATGAGGTTGTGGATGATGAGACTCTTCTTGCGGCAATCATATACTGTGAGGCAGGAAATCAGTCCTACACCGGACAGTTGGCTGTCGGCCTCGTGGTTCTCAACCGGGTAAACAGTGATTTGTTTGCGGCTTCTACCTTGCGGGAAGTGATTTATTCGACCAGTCAATTTGCATCCGCCCGGAACGGAAGCCTGACGAAAGCACTCGCCGGTACGACAACCGTGACCTCCAGCTGCCAAAAAGCAGCAAAAAAGCTCCTGACTCTGAATGAAAAGTATAAGACCGGGAAAACACCGACCTTGACTGTGAATGGAAAAACAGTGAAATTTACTTACCTGTTTTTTATGACACCCGCCGCATATAAAAAGCTGGGGCTGACCGCTTCGTATCTGACAATAGGCGACCACGTATTCTTTAAAACATGGAAATAGGATTTCCTCAGCAGAAGGAAATGTAGTATAAGTAACAGTATTAAGAAAAGGAAACGGAAGGCTTCGTTACATGTCACATCCGCGCCACGCATCTGCTGCGGGACGCAGAGAGCACAGTAACGCAGGTTCCCGGACAAATAAGGATGAAATCGAACATACGATTGATTTTGTCCTTTTTTTATGCTATAGTAAGCATTGTTGGCCGTTCGCCGTAGATTTTTTTGAACGTCCGTTGGCAGAGCATTGTCCGATTATGGGAGATTCAGATGAAAAAAGCGGATATTAAATTGATTTTGGCAGTATGCATCCTGTGCGCCGTTTTTTTTATATACCGGAGTTTTACGCAGGATACCGGTAAAAGGATAGTCGTGGAAGTCGACGGGACGACCTGGGGAACCTATTCTCTCTCGCGAAACCAGACGATCGAGATTAATGACACGAATGTACTGATCATAAAAGACGGTGAGGCATATATGTCGGAAGCAAGCTGTCCGGACGGTCTGTGCATCAGCCAGGGGCACATATCCAACACAGGCGAGATGATCGTCTGTCTGCCGAACCGTGTAGTGGTCTATGTGGCGGATGACGAAGAAGAGGATGATGATGGTCTGGACGCAGTAACAGGATAAAAAGAATCCTTGTGACTTGTGTTCTTGTACGCGGCAGTCTTTATTTTTGAGGCTTATTTATGAAATACAAAACAGCTTATCTGGGAATGTTCACTGCACTTGCAATGATACTTAGCTATGTGGAGTCTCTTTTCCCATCTTTTTACGGAATACCGGGCGTAAAGCTCGGACTGGCGAACAGCATGTCGCTTGTGATCCTTATACTGATCGGAGTCCCGGGAGCCTTTTGTGTTTCCCTGCTCCGCGTGATTTTGTCAGGATTCCTTTTTGGAAGCCTTTTTTCCATTGCTTATAGTATGGCTGGCGCCCTGCTCAGCCTGACTGTGATGGCGATCGCAAAAAAAAGCGGATTATTTTCCGTAGTCGGCATCAGCATACTGGGCGGTATCTCGCATAATATCGGGCAGCTCCTTATCGCAATCTTACTGGTGGAAAATCTGAAGCTGTTTTATTATTTCCCCATACTGCTTTTGTCTGGTCTGGTGACGGGGCTGATTGTCGGTATCATTTCCGTAGAGATATTGAAACGTCTGCCCGGGAATCTCTTAAAATAAACAGAGAACGTTATCTGAAAAAATGAATTGCAGCTGAAACGATATGCTAATGAAAGATTTGCTTTTGACATGGATCGACTGTGGACGAGCAACGGCTTGCAGGAGGATAAGAGAAAATGATTGCTTATTTAAAAGGAACAGTAGATGCTGTATCGGAAACGGTTCTGATTCTGGATGTGAATCAGGTGGGGTACCGGGTTTTTATTTCTTCTCGCGACGCGCAGGAAATGCCTGCTCGAGGGCAGGAGGCAAAGGTTTTTATATGGATGAGTGTCAGCCAGGACGCGATTCGTCTTTATGGCTTTTTAAAAGAGGAGGATCTGGATTTATTTAAGCTGTTGATCAATGTGAGCGGTGTCGGTCCTAAGGCGGCTCTGGGAATCCTGTCTGCGCTGACAGCGGACGATCTGCGTTTTGCTGTTCTCTCGGACGACGCAAAGACGATTACGCGGGCTCCAGGTATCGGCGCTAAAAGCGCAAAAAAAATTATTCTTGAATTAAAGGACAAGCTGAGCCTGGAAGACGCTTTTGAGCATAAGCTTGCCTCCACAGAGTCGGCTTCAGCCGGGGCGGCCGGTCATACGAACGCGGAGGATGAGGCCGTGCAGGCACTTGCGGCACTCGGATATTCTGCCAGCGAAGCACTGCGCGCAGTCAGAAAATGTACCATTACAGAAGACATGGATACCGAAACGATTTTAAAGCTGGCGTTGAAGCAGATTTGAGGTGTATCGGTAAATATCAGCTGCACATGAACGTGAGAGCATCCAGGAAGTGACGCGGGGCTTCATGATTCGCCACAGGAACTGGCAGGGAGGAATGCATGGCAAAACGAGTGATCGCTACTGACGCGACAGAAGAAGACATCCGGCTGGATGCCGGTCTGCGTCCGCGTCTTTTACAGGACTATATTGGGCAGGAAAAAGTCAAAAGTACATTAAAAATATACATAGAGGCTGCAAAAGCCAGAGGGGACGCTCTGGATCATGTTCTCTTTTATGGTCCTCCCGGCCTTGGCAAGACAACGCTGGCCTGCATTATCGCGAATGAAATGGATGTAAATATCAAAATCACCTCCGGACCCGCGATCGAGAAACCGGGAGAAATGGCCGCTATTCTGAATAATCTCCAGGAGGGGGATGTGCTTTTTGTCGACGAAATCCACCGCCTGAATCGCCAGGTTGAGGAGGTTCTTTATCCGGCAATGGAGGATTTCGCCATCGATATTGTAATTGGAAAGGGCTCGGCCGCGCGTTCTGTGCGGCTGGATCTGCCGCATTATACATTGATCGGGGCTACGACCAGAGCCGGAATGCTCAGCGCACCGCTCAGGGATCGCTTCGGAGTTGTAAATCATCTGGACTATTATTCAGAAAAAGAATTGCAGACGATTGTTCAGCGTTCGGCAGCCGTACTGCAGGTAGAAATTGACAATCGCGGCGCTCTGGAAATCGCGCGCCGTTCCAGGGGAACCCCAAGGCTCTCCAACCGCATGCTCAAGCGAGTCAGAGATTATGCGCAGGTGCGCTACGACGGAAGGATCACCGCCGCCATTGCCTCAGAAGCACTGGATCTTCTTGAGGTGGACCGTTTCGGCCTGGACTCAGTAGACCGTTCCATCCTGACCCTCATGATTGAAAAATTTGACGGAGGTCCGGTAGGTCTTGATACACTTGCGGCAGCGATCGGGGAAGATCCGGGAACGATTGAGGATGTCTATGAGCCATATCTGATCAAAAACGGCTTTATTAACCGCACACCAAAGGGGCGGGTAGTAACATCTCTCGCCAGAGAGCATATTTTACCGGCAGGGAAATAAAAGAAACTGACCGTGAGGAAATAAAAGAAACGGTTGTAATTTCATGAATCTGCGTTTATAATGATTCGCACAGGGATTTTCAGACATTCGCGTAACTATTCGGAACAGGTTTTCATACTCGCCGCAGGGGCCTTATGAAAGCCTGATGCATTTGGGGAGAATTATATGTCAGCCAAAAACAGTACCCAGGTGATTATAGCCGGGAAAATATACACATTGAGCGGATATGAAAGCGAAGAATATCTGCAGCGTGTCGCTGCCTATCTGAACGGCAAAATTTCAGAGCTTCGGAATCTGGACGGATATCAGAGGCTTTCCCCGGATATGAAATCGATCCTTCTGAACCTGAATACTGCCGACGATTACTTTAAAATGAAAAATAAAGTGGACGAGCTTGAGCAGATCCTTTCTGAAAGAGACCGGGATATCTATGAGCTTCGCCATGAGATCATCACTTCTCAGATTCGACTGGAAAACACGCAGAAACAGATACAGACGCTTGAGGACCGCAATGCAGAGCTTCAAAAGGAGGTCATACAGCTGGAGACTCAGCTGAAGACCGGTCATTGAGCGGCCATTCAAGGGGGAGACACTATGACGGAATTGCTTGCGCCGGCAGGCTCTTTAGAGGCATTGCGTCAGGCCGTGGACGCAGGAGCAGATGCGGTTTATATTGGCGGTCAGATGTTTGGCGCCAGAGCGTTCGCGGACAATCCTGATGAAAATGGTCTGATGGAAGGTATCGAGTATTGTCACCTGCGCGGCAGGAAACTATATCTTACAGTGAATACCCTTTTAAAAGAACGCGAGCTCAGGGATCAGCTGATTCCCTGGCTCGCCCCATTATATTATCATGGGCTTGACGCTGTGATCGTGCAGGATCTGGGTGTGATTCGCGTTTTGCGCGAGACTTTTCCGGATCTGGGTCTGCACGCAAGTACACAGATGAGTATTACGACGCCCGCCGGAGCTATATGGCTGACGCGTCGCGGAGTCTGCCGCGTGGTGCCGGCCAGAGAGCTTTCTCTTGAAGAGGTACGTTCAATCGTGCGCATCGGAGT
Organism: Lachnospiraceae bacterium; assembly: GCA_021201665.1. GTDB lineage: Bacteria > Bacillota > Clostridia > Lachnospirales > Lachnospiraceae > Choladousia. Next base: position 51,228 of record JAJQEO010000121.1, read on the forward strand.
GGAGGTGGAAACCTTTGTCCATGGAGCCATGTGCTACAGCTACTCCGGCCGCTGCCTGTTCAGCAGCATCCTCGGCGGAAGGAGCGGAAACCGCGGCCGATGCGCGCAGCCCTGCCGCCTTCCTTACGAGTACATCGGAAGCTCTGATGAGGGCAGCAAAAGGCACCCACAGGATTCCAAAAGCTGTCTGCTCGGCATGAAGGATATGTGTACGCTGGATATTCTGCCGGATCTGATGGATTCCGGGATTTCCTCTTTTAAGATTGAGGGCAGGATGAAACCGCCTCAGTATACAGCCGGGGTCACAGCTGTATATCGCAGATACATGGATCTGTATGCGAAAGAGGGGCGGGACGGATATCATGTAAAGGAAAAGGATCGCCGGGCTTTGCTGGAATTATTTGACCGCGGAGAATTCTCCGGCGGATACTATCAGATGAAAAATGATCCTTCAATGATTATGGGAAAACCGGCGGCGGAAAAAAGTGCAGATGTTGCCTGGCACAGAAACGAACGCAATCAGCAGTTTTTGCAAGAAAAATCTACAGTAAAAATTAATGGGGACTTAAGGATTTATCCGGATCAGCCTGTTATACTGAGGCTATGGACTGCTGAAGCAGGACAGAAGGAAGCTTTTAAAGTGGAGGTCAGCGGCGGCGTGCCGGATGTGGCGAGAACAAATGCCGCCACCTCCGATGACGTGTCGCGCCAGATCTGTAAAACAGGTGGTACCCCATTTGAATTTGCCCACTTGACGGTTGATCTGGCGGACGGGCTTTTTCTGCCGGTGCGGATGCTGAATGAGCTGCGCAGGAAAGCTCTGGACCAGCTGAAGGAACAGATACTCAGCGAACGAGGCTGCATAAGGCAGCGTCTGGAACACAGCGCGTGTATGGGCACGGCTGCTGATGCCCGGACTGGCATGGACGCATTTCAGCATAATCTTCCTTCTGAATCTGATAAAATGATTTCGTCCGGAAACAATATTTCTCCAGGAATTGAAAAAACGATTCCGTATAGAAAAAGGGCAGTTCCTTTTTTCAATATCCTTGTTACGACGTCAGAGCAGCTGGACGCGGTACTCCGTTTCAGGAGCGAGTCTGCGGATACAGGCCGCTCGGGTATGCTTGACACCGTCTATCTGGATTCCTTCCTTCTTGGCAATAAAGGACAGATTGCCAGATCCTGTGCCAGATTGAAAGAGCAGATGGATACAGCCAGGAAGCTGGGACTCCGGTGCATGTTCTGCCTTCCTCCTATTCTGAGAGAGTCAGGATGTGCTGTTCTGGAGAACCCGGCCGTATGTGACCTGCTGGGAACCATGGACGGTTTTCTGGTGCAGACGATTGATGAGCTTTCCTGGTTGAAGAAACAAGCGTTTGGAGGAGTAATTATTTCTGACAGCAGCCTGTACACGTTTAACCTGGCTGCCCGCGGGGAGCTTCTGAAGGATGGGGTTTCACGCTTCACATTCCCTGCCGAGCTGAATGCCCAGGAGCTTATGCATCTGGGAGGAGGCAGCGACAGTGAGCTTGTCATCTATGGCCGGGAGCCTCTGATGCAGTCTGCCCAATGCCTTAGAAGGAACAATGCCTCATGCAAAGAAGGAGGAATTTTATACATCCGGGACCGGAAGAGGATTTTCTTTCCGGTGCTTACGCGCTGTCTGTTTTGTACAAATACCATTTATAATTCTGTTCCGCTGCACCTGGCGGGATGCCTTGACGACATTATGAAAATTGCTCCATCGTCTGTCCGTATTTCTTTTACGGTTGAGACGAGAGAGGAAACCCGGCATGTACTGCATATTTATGGAAAGCTTTTTGACATGGTTTCATCTGGGAAAGATGCATCCGGCCTGAATGTCGGAGACCTTCAAACGACAAAGGGTCATTTTAAAAGGGGAGTAAAGTAGCGTATGATGAGCTTGCTCTACGAGATCTCAAAATATCTGATGCTCGTTTTAATGGCATTTTATACCCTGCAATGCTATACTGTCTTTCGCAAAAAGGACGAGGAATCGAGACAGTATCTGTTTTTGCGCCAGAATATGCTGATGTTTTTTTTGCATTTTACAGGATATGCATTGATTTATCTGGAGCTGCAGGAAACGGAGGTGCTGTTGTTTTATGGCGCACAGGTGCTGTATTTACTGCTGACCCTGATTTTATTCAGGCTTCTCTATCCAATGGCGTCCCGACTGCTGATCAACAATATGTGCATGCTGCTTTGCATTGGCTTTATCATGATCGCACGGCTGGATTATGATGAATGTCTGAAGCAGTTTGTAATTGCGGTAGCAGCCACTGTGCTTGCGCTATTGATTCCGGTTATCATACGAAAGCTGCGCTTTATCACAAAAATGTATTACGCATACACGCTTCTCGGAATCGGAATGCTCGGTCTTGTAGCAATTGCAGCACGCACGACCTACGGAGCGAAGCTTTCTATTTCAATAGGGGGCTTTACCTTCCAGCCTTCCGAGTTTGTGAAGATTGTTTATGTATTTGCCATCGCCGGACTTCTGAACCAGGCGAAGGATTTTCGCAGGGTTGTCATCGCGACCGGCCTTGCGGCTGCCCATGTACTGATTCTGGTCGTGTCAAAGGATCTGGGCAGCGCAGTGATTTTCTTTGTTACATATCTGGTCATGATTTTTATTGCCACAAAAAATCCTTTTTATACGCTTGCCGGAATTCTGGCGGGCGGTGCCGGGGGTGTTGGCTCATATTTCCTGTTTTCTCATGTCCGTGTGCGTGTACAGGCCTGGCTTGATCCGTTTGCAGATTACCAGCTTACTGGTTATCAGGCGGCGCAGGCCCTGTTTTCCATTGCGGCCGGAGGCTGGTTTGGCACGGGATTATATCAGGGGTCCCCGACAGCCATCCCGGTCGTCGAACAGGACATGATGTTTGCTGCCATCGCGGAAGAGCTGGGGACGATTTTCGGTATCTGCCTGATCCTGGTCTGCATGAGCTGTTTTATTATGTTCATCAACATCGGCATGCAGCTGACAAATAAATATTACCGCCTTGTAGCAGTCGGGCTGGGTACCACCTATGGAGTGCAGGTTTTTCTGACAATCGGAGGTACTATTAAGCTGATTCCGCTCACCGGCGTCACTCTGCCTCTGGTAAGCTACGGCGGAAGTTCCGTACTTAGCACGCTCATCATGTTTGCAATCGTGCAGGGACTGTATATGCTTCGCAGTGATGAGGAGATTCAAAGAGAAAAGAAAGAAACAGCGCGCATACAGGCGCAAAGTATTCCTTATGGGCGAGTTCCCCGCCCGGGTGAGCCGCAGGGTCCGGATTCTTACGGCGGCAGTGTGTATCCGCCCAGACAAAACGGCCGCCAGAGAGAACCACAGTTTTCCGGCTCTCAAAGAGGAAGCACCTATCCGCCCGCAGGAAATGGCTACCCGGGGGGACCGCCCTCTTCCGGTTCCCGGCGCGGAAACGCCAGTCCGCCCGCGGGAAATGGCTATCCAAGGGGGGCGCAGTCTTCCGGCTCCTATGACAGAAGCGTATATCCGCCGCCCGCAGGAAACGGTTACCCGATGGGTTCACAATCCACTGGTGCTTCAGGTCGAATTGAGACTTCTTCTGATAAAGTTCACAAACGCAGAAGGAAACGCAGGAATGAAGATGAATAGTAAAAGTATTGGCGAGAGGATGACAATATGGCAATGAAGCTTTTCCGGAAAAAAGGAAAAAAGGAACCGGCTAACGATAAAAAACCTCCTGTCAGGGAAGTTCATTTAGAACAGGAATCCGAGCCGATTGACGCGAAGGGCCGCAATACGGAGCTTGGAATCATAACCTATGCCTTTGTTCTTTTGTTTATCGCCATGATCGGATATCTTGTCTATCTGAATGTCTGGAAAGCAGACTCTCTGAATTCCAGCTCTTATAATACGAAGCAGGATGCGAACGAGGATAAGTATGTCCGGGGTTCTATCTACTCCTCGGATGGCCAGGTGCTTGCTTATACAAGTGTGGCGGAGGATGGAACAGAAACACGGGTATATCCGTATGGCAATGTATTTTCCCATGTCGTCGGTTATTCAACAGTTGGGAAATCCGGTCTGGAATCCACCAGCAATTCTGACCTGATGACTTCCCATACCTCTGTTTTAACACAGCTTCGCGAAGAATCTGATGAGAAACAGCTGGGAGATTCTGTATATACGACTCTGAACACGACGCTGCAGCAGACTGCCTACAGCGCGCTCGGAAGCTACAATGGCGCCGTGATCGCGATGGAGCCTGATACCGGCAAAATTCTGGCGATGGTTTCCAAACCGGACTTTGACCCAAACTCAATTTCTGAGATCTGGGAGCAGGTTATCAATGACAGTACCAGCTCCGTACTTCTGAACCGGGCAACACAGGGCCTGTATCCTCCTGGATCAACGTTTAAAATATTAACGACACTTGCTTATATACGTGAGAATCCGACGACTTACTCAGACTTTTCCTTTGACTGTGAGGGAACACTGGAACAGAGTGGAGCGTCTATACATTGCTACAATTACAAGGTTCATGGTACGGTAGATCTGAAAACTGCGTTCGCAAAATCCTGCAATACGACTTACGCAAGTATCGGATTGAACCTCGAAAAAAACAGTCTGGCCTCTGTCTGTGAAGAATTCCTTCTGGGCGACAGTCTGACTCTTCCGACCTCGCTTGTACACAGTGCTTCAAAATTTGATTTGAGCAGTGATGCTTCCTACGGTGAAATCATGCAGACAGCGATCGGCCAGGGAAATACCGAAGTGACTCCTCTTCACATGGCTATGATTACCGCGACCGTGGCGAACGACGGCGTGATGATGCGCCCTTACCTGGTGGACTATGTCGAGGCAAGCGATGGAACGTCTGTATCCTCCAACAGTCCATCCAAATATAAACGTCTTATGACTACAGAGGAAGCCAGTATCCTGCAGGAATTCATGGAAGAAACCGTCATCAGCGGCACGGCGACCTCTTTGAGCTGGTATGACTTTACCGTTGCCGGGAAAACGGGATCGGCAGAATATGGTTCCGAGGAGAGCGGCGGTACGCATTCCTGGTTTGTCGGATATTCCTCAGGCAGCAGCGGGGAGGCGGATCTTGTCGTTGTTGTGATTGCGGAGGACGGCGGCGCCGGAAGTGATACTGCGGTGCCCATCGCGTCCCAGGTTTTCCAGGCCTACTACAATTATGTAGCAGAATAACTGTTATAAATGGCATCATACCATGAAATTCAATCATGAAAATTGACTCTGGTATTTGCGTTTGAAACGCATATTTGAGCTTTGTTCTGAAATTGTCGCTGAAATTGTCTGGATTTTTCCTGGAATTTTGGTTGAATGTTTTCCTGAAAAGAGTTATACTGTCTCCAGTCTATCGAACAGGCAAAGCTACAGGAGGGATTGCAATGATTGAAGCAACAAGCTGTGGCGGTGTGGTGATATTCAGGGGAAAGGTACTTGTTTTATACAAGAGTTATCGGAATAAGTATGAAGGCTGGGTTCTGCCAAAGGGGACGGTTGAGGAAGGCGAGGATTTTAAAGAGACGGCTTCCCGCGAGGTCCTCGAGGAGACAGGAGTCAAAGCTGCCATTATTAAATATATCGGAAAAAGCCAGTACACGTTTAACGTACCGGATGATGTTGTGTCCAAGGACGTCCACTGGTATCTGATGATGGCAGACAGCTATTACAGCAAACCACAGAGAGAAGAATATTTTGTTGATTCCGGATACTATAAATATCACGAAGCCTACCACTTGCTGAAGTTTTCCAATGAAAAAATGATTCTGGAAAAGGCGTACAGCGAGTATCTGAACTTAAAAAAGAACAATCTATGGGGCAGCCGGAAATATTTTTGATGCACGGGGGCGGATAAGGAGCTTTGCGTCCGATGAAATGGTATCGAAATCTGTATATTGGAAAGACTTTTGAAGGGAAAAAGAAAAGGATCATGCGCTGTGTCCGGAGTGGGAAGCCTCTCAAGGATCTGTATCTGATCCTTCTGCGTGAGGATCAGGAACACAACCAGCTGGAAATCATGGAACAGCCCTTCCTTTATAAGATTTTGCCCGATACGGATTCCGTGCTTGTAGTGGGCGCAGCCTCCGGAATGTCGGAGGCAAGGGATCTTTTAATTGAAATGACGGATGAAGTGTATCACGCAACTGGCGGAGTCCTATTGCGGGACTATATTTTGTCGCGGCAGATGGGGGATGAGACGCAGTTCACATCTTAATATGGGGCAGTGGCTGCAAAGCGAGGTTTGCAAACAGACATGATTTCTATTATTCTGACAATTCTTAAAATAATAGGCTTCGTTCTTCTTGCACTTCTTTTCCTGGTACTGCTGCTTTTATTTGTGACTCTATTTGTCCCGCTGCGATATTCTGCCAGGCTGACAAGGACGGAAGAGGAGTCTTCTGGCGAGGTGCGCCTGACCTGGCTGCTGCATCTGGTTTCTGTGCGCATACGTTTTGATATGAAAGATAACCAGCCGGACATGCAGCTTCGTGTGCTGGGAATTTCTCTGGCGGATGTAAAGCGTTTTTTTCAGCAAAGAAAGCAAAGCAAAAAACAAAACAAAAAACAAAATAGAAATCAAAATAGAAATCAGAAAAGCAGGCAGAATAAAAAGCAGAAAGATAAGCAGAATAGTAAGCAAAAAAGAAAAGCCGAAAAACCTGCGCGGAGCGTCAAAGAAAGTCAAAAAGATACGCAAAAAGACGTGCAAAAGGATGTGCAGAAAGGCGACCAAAAAGACGCACAGAAATCTGCCCAAAAATCCGGTGCCGGCGCTGATACGGCACAAGGATCAGACAAACATTCATCTGGAGCGCGGGATACCGAAGTCGGAGCTGATCTGGTGCGCGCTAAAATGAATGGCAAACAGAAGAAGCCTTCTTCTGGATCAGAGCCAAATACGGACAGACGCCAGGGGAGCGGCAGACGATGGTTTCAAATCAGGCAGAAGCTGTTGACATTTTGGAACAGGGTAAAGCAGATTCCGGCTAAGGCAAAACAACTGTTCCGGCAGCTCCGGCAACTCCTGAAAAAGCCGACAGAGCTTCTGAATAAATTAGAAAACCTTCGGCAGATCGCTGAAAAGAATGAATTCTCCGCGCTGTGCAGCGAACTATCGGACACATTAAAGAATCTTCTGAAACACTTTCGGGTAAGGCGCGGCTCTGGATATCTGCAATTTGGCACTGGAGACGCTTCTGCAACAGGAGAGATCACAGGTCTGATTTACCTGTTCCTGCCTGTTTCGTGCGGCGATATACAGATACAGCCTCAGTTCACAGAGCAGGTATTAAGGCTGGATATCCAGATCCAGGGACATGTAAGGCTGATTCATCTGGTAAGAGCAGGCTGGAAAGTCTTCCGCAGCAAAAAACTCCGGGGACTCATTCGAGATCTGCGGGCCTGAAGTTAAATGAGCAGGGATTGTTCAACTTGTTTTCTCGGTGATCATTTGTTTAAAGCGCTTTAAAACGTTGTTTTATTTGTTTTTGCATAAATATAGCATTTATCACCCGAATCACAGCAATATAAAAGAGGAGAAGGATATGGCAGAGAATTTTCAGAATACAGTTGCTTCTTTGTTTAAGGGAATGGATAATTTTATCACTACCAAAACAGTAGTAGGAGATCCTGTTACGGTAGGAGATACCATCATCCTCCCGCTGGTAGATGTGACTTTTGGCGTAGCGGCTTCCGCTAAATCGGAGGACAAGAAAAATTCCGGCGGCGGAGGGATGGGCGGCAAAATCTCGCCGAGCGCTGTACTGGTGATCTCAAACGGCAGTACAAAGCTGGTAAATGTGAAAAACCAGGATGCAGTTACAAAGGTACTGGATATGGTACCCGATCTGGTCAACCGCTTTATACCGGGCGGAAAGGATAAGGACCAGCCGGACTCTAAGGTGGACGAGGCGATCCATGCCGCGTCTGAGGACGAGACCACATTCTGATCGACAGTCAGTCATTCAGGCAGTCATTCGGGAAGGGCGTCCGGCATATAATATACAAAAGATGCTAAGGTTTTCGCAGGCATGCAGAGGCTGATTGGTTATACGATTTTCTGGATTGCCATCGGAATGGCGGTGGGATTGTTTGTTAAGAGTGCCCTGCTGTGCGTCCTGATCATTTTGCTGTTGCTTCTGATTGGGTATAATCTTTTTATGAATTAAAAAATATGGAAAAATGCCAGGAGGTAATCTCCTGACATTTTTAATGCGATAACAATACAAAGGAATGTTCTTCCATCTGATAAACATCACCATTGGTACAATATGAATTGTCCTTGCTTCCGGATGGTGCTTCCGCGGGAAATAGCTTTCAGGCTCTTTCTACTCTGCCAGATCTCAGGCAGTTTGTACATACATAAATCTTCCTGGCAGAAGTCGGGCCGGTTTTCACCTTGACCTTCTGGATGTTGGACTTCCAGATCTTGTTGCTTCTTCTGTGGGAATGGCTCACCTGATTGCCGAAATGTACGGATTTATCACAAATAGCACATTTTGCCATGACTGCACCTCCTTGATATAAATTCAGCCTTTCTTATAATAGGCGGTGTAACACCGCATAAAGACTCACAACAAACTGTATTCTACCAGAAGGGAGACCAATTTGCAAGCAGAAATTACAAAATTCACGTAAAAAGTTATTTGCAAATAGCTGTGTTTCTGGTAAAATAATGGGCAAAGAATATCTGAAGGAGGTTCCCGGCTATGAAGGGACGCATGAATAATGAGCTAGGCTCTATTGTAATCGACACGAATGTAATAGCCACCTACGCGGGCAGTGTGGCAGTCGAATGCTTCGGCATCGTCGGAATGGCGATTGTAAATATGAAGGACGGGCTGGTAAGACTGCTGAAAAAGGACAGTCTCGAGCGGGGCTTAAGCGTGAGGATTGAAGATAACCGGATCACGATAGATTTTCATGTAATCGTTTCCTATGGCGTAAGTATTTCAGCAGTTGCGGACAATCTGTTTAGCAGCGTGAAGTATCGAGTGGAAGAATTCACCGGTATGGAGGTTGAAAAAATCAACATGTACGTAGAAGGCGTACGAGTAATTGACTGATGGAGGATTCTGATCATGGATACGAAGGCGAATGTACAAACACCCCCGAAGGCCGGTCAGGCTGACAATTGCGGGAAATGTCCAGAGACGAATATTTCAGCTATTGACGCGTCTCTCTGTGCAAAAATGTTTCTGGCCGGAGCCAGGAATCTTGAAACGAAAAAAGAATGGATCAATGAACTGAATGTTTTTCCGGTTCCGGACGGAGATACCGGCACCAATATGACGCTTACCATTATGTCTGCGGTAAAGGAAGTGCAGGCACTCGATCCGCTGACAATGGAATCTTTATCAAGGGCAATTTCGTCCGGCTCTCTGCGTGGCGCGAGAGGAAATTCCGGTGTTATCCTTTCTCAGCTCCTTCGCGGCTTTACAAAAGTAATCCGCACGGAAGAGCTTATCACACCGGTTGTTCTGACCGCCGCATTTCAAAAGGCGGTAGAGACGGCATACAAGGCGGTAATGAAGCCCAAAGAGGGTACCATCCTGACCGTGGCCAGAGGCGGAGCGGAGCGTGCTGCTGAGCTATTGGAGGAGAACCCGGATATCACGCTCTATGAACTGATGAAACAGGTCCTGGAGCGTTCCGAGGAGGTTCTGGAAAAAACTCCCGATCTGCTTCCTGTGCTGAAGGAAGCCGGCGTCGTCGATTCCGGCGGCCAGGGCCTTGTACAGGTGCTTAAGGGCGCATTCGACGCTTTTAATGGGATTGAAATTCCTTCCGCGTCACAGGATGTCTCCGTGCAGAAGGAATCCGGGACGGCAAAAGCAGGTACTTCGGATTCAAAGTCGGCAAAAGACGGTATTCTGGATTCTGAAGACACCGGAACCGGTGTATCTGATTCCCCGGATTCAGGAACGGCCAAAACCGGTTCCTCCGCAACGAAATCAGCCGCAGACACAGAAATCCGGTTTGGGTATTGTACAGAATTTATTATCCTTCTGGAAACAGAATATACTTCAGCCACAGAGCAGGACCTGAAAACCTTTCTGGAATCCATCGGGGATTCTCTGGTGCTTGTGTCAGACGACGGACTGGTCAAGGTGCATGTTCATACAAATGATCCCGGCCTGGCACTGCAGCGCGCGCTGAAGCTAGGCTCCCTGACGAAGATAAAGATTGACAACATGCGGATCGAGCATCAGGAGCGTTCCACAGCCAGCCAAAACAGCCAGGAGCAGATCCTTGCAAAGGAAACTGTAAAGGAAACCCCGGCGGTTAATGACGCGGCGGATTCTTCTGAAGAGAAATCTGTGTCCACCGACGATTGTCGGGAATGGAAGGAGGCCGGATTTATTTCGGTATCCATCGGCGAGGGTATTGCGGATATTTTCCGCAGCCTCGGCGTGGACTGCCTGATTGAAGGCGGGCAGACGATGAATCCCAGCACCGAAGATATGCTGAACGCGATTTCGCAGGTTCCCGCAAAAAATATATTTATTCTTCCGAACAATAAAAACATCATCCTTGCCGCAAATCAGGCGCAGTCTCTGACAAAGGACAAACATATTTTTGTCATTCCGACGAAGACCGTGCCGCAGGGCATCACAGCATTGATCAATTACGTTCCGGAGAAAGCGCCGGAAGAAAATGCCAGAATTATGGAGCAGGAGATTGAAAATGTCCGCACTGGTCAGCTGACTTATGCCGTGCGTGACACCCATATCGAGGATAAGGTGATTTGCGCGGGTGATATCATGGGCGTGGGAGACCACTCGATTCTTGCAGTGGGAAAGGAAATTGAGCCTGTCGCGGAAGAAACGGTTCAGGCGATGATGACCGATGAAGCGGAGCTCATCAGTATCTATTATGGAGAGGACATGCACAGGGAGGAAGCAGAAGAGTTCTGCAGCCGCCTGGCGGAGCTTTATCCGGACTGCGATGTCGAGCTGAATTATGGCGGACAGCCGATTTATTATTATATAATATCTGTAGAATGATATGATGATACAAGGGACACAAGGTCAGGAATGGAACGCTCGCGTTCCTATTCCTGGCTTTGGGGACCGCAACAACATGAGGAAGTAGCCATTTTGGCTATTTATTAGCCAAAATGAGCGGATTCCGAATGTTGTTAGGATTGCGGGAGTGCGAAGCACGGAGCAATCCGTAGTATCATCTCCTTTTGTCGTTCGAATGATATGATGATACAAGGGACACAAGGTCAGGAGGATTGCATGAATCTTGATTCGCCGATTGATTCCATTAAAGGAATCGGACCCAAGACAAAGCAACTGTTTTTAAAGCTGGGAATTGAGACCACAGGAGATCTTCTTCAGTATTTTCCGCGGTCGTATGATCAATATCAGGCACCGGTGCCCATTACTGAGCTGACAGAGGGAGAAATCGCCGCTGTGGAAGGAATTCTGATATCACCAGTCTCGAATCAATATTACAAAGGACGCTGTGTTTCCACGGCGTCCTGTTCTGATGGAAGCAATGTGATCAGCCTGACCTGGTACAACATGCCCTATCTGAAATCTTCGCTGAAGCCTGGGATGCCCATGGTGTTTCGGGGCAGAATCAAGAAAAAAGGTTCGCGGCTGCTGATTGAGCAGGCCACCGTTTTCCAAAAGGAGCAATATCAGGCCCGTACCGCTTCCTGGCAGCCGGTCTATTCTCTTACAAAGGGTCTTACTGAAAAAACCATTCAGAAGGCCGTCAGGGAAGTCCTTCGAAATTTACCGGCGGATACGGATTATCTTCCGGAATGCGAGAGGGCACGCTTCCGTCTCTGCAGTTGGACAGACGCAATCAACCAGATGCATTTTCCACAGAATCGGGAGAAGCTGATTGAGGCGCGGCGGAGGCTGGTATTTGATGAGTTTCTGTTTTTCCTGCTGCGCCTGCGGATGCTGAAGGAGCATCGGCAGGAAGCCAGTAATGACTTCCACATTCGCGCCAGAGGGTCGGCCGAAAAGCTGATCGCGTCGCTTCCCTATGAATTAACATCCGCTCAGCGCCGGGTATGGGCGGATATTGAGCAGGAGCTGCAGACTAATGAAATCATGTCCAGGCTGATCCAGGGAGATGTCGGATCCGGAAAAACAATTCTTGCCGTACTCTCCCTGCTTGAGGTGGCGGAAAATGGTTATCAGGCTGCTCTGATGGCTCCGACCGAGGTTCTCGCAAGACAGCATTATCAGACAATGCAGGCACTGTTTGAGAAAAACCATTTTCCATACGAAGTACTCTGCCTGACAGGCTCTATGAGCACGTCTGAAAAACGCCTCGCTTATGCAAAAATGGAATCCGGGGAAGCGTCGATTATAGTGGGAACGCACGCATTGATCCAGGAAAAAGCGATTTATCACAACCTGGCACTGGTTATTACTGATGAGCAGCATCGGTTTGGCGTGCGGCAAAGAGAGACTCTGGGGGAAAAGGGGCGTATGCCGCACACGCTTGTTATGAGCGCCACTCCGATTCCGCGTACACTGGCAGTCATACTCTATGGGGATCTGGATATTTCTGTTCTCAACGAAATGCCGGCGGAGAGGCTTCCGGTCAAAAACTGCGTTGTTCATACCGGCTATCGCCCGAAGGCGTACGCTTTTATTGAGTCTGAAGTAAAAAAAGGACATCAGGCCTATGTGATCTGCCCGATGGTGGAGGGCAGCGATACGGCAGATGTTGAAAATGTCACGGATTACACTGAAACACTCAAAGAAAAATTAGCGGAAGGCATCTGTGTCGAGTGCATGCATGGCAGGATGAAATCAGATGAAAAAAATGCTGTTATGGAGCGGTTCCTGCGCAATGAAATCCAGGTGCTTGTCTCCACTACCGTCATTGAGGTTGGTGTAAACGTGCCGAATGCGACAGTTATGATGATTGAAAATGCACAGCGCTTTGGACTGGCACAGCTCCATCAGCTTCGCGGACGTGTAGGACGCGGGAATGCACAATCCTACTGTATTTTTATGCAGACGGACAAAAGTGAAACCAATCAGAAGCGTCTGGAGATTCTGAATCACTCCAACGATGGCTTTGAAATTGCCTCTCAGGATTTGAAGCTGCGCGGACCAGGTGATATTTTCGGGATCCGCCAGAGCGGCCTGATGAATTTTCAGCTGGCTGACATTTACCAGGACGCGGACATCCTGCAGCAGGCCAATGAGGCGGCAGAGCGTATTCTGGACGGGGATCCGTCTTTATCTGAAGGAGACCACGCAGAACTTAAAATGCAGGTTGACCGTCTGGAGCAGCGTTCCGATCGATCTGCCGTGAGTCTGGGGCTTTAAACAGAAAAAGCAGTCCATGTTGCCCCATTTTGCCCATTATCCCTCAAGGCTTTGGTTGCGTATGTCGTTGATTTATCTGGAAAATAAGCTGTTTGAAGAATAATTTTGTCAATTTTTCGACTTGTATTGCTTTTGGATTTGTTATATCATGACCTCGTTAAATGAGTTATAAATATCGTAACTGTTTCACGCGCCGTCATTTGCGGAGCTTTTCCACATTTATATGGGACGCATGGCGAGTGAAAATACCTGCCTGCAGCAAAAATGCGGCGGGCATAAGGCTCAGAAATGAAAGTAAAAAATGAAATTCAGATTGAAATTGGAGGAAAAAAATGGCAGCAGGAAAAAAGAGTGCAGAAGAGCTTGTGGGAGAAGTGATTGAGTCAGCAAGAAAAGCTACTAAAAAGACGACCGCAAAAGCAGAGACAGCTGCAAAAGAAGCCGCAAAAAAAGCGGACACGATGACAGCTGAGGCAAAGAAGGCAGTCGCCAAGGCTACCAAAAAGCCGTTGAAAGAAGAGATTTACCTGCAGTATTCAGGAAAGGAGATCAGCAAAGACGCGCTGATCAAACAGATCAAGGAAGTCTGGACGAAGGAGCTGAACAATAAAGTCGGCGATATCGTTACGATTACCGTGTATCTGAAGCCGGAAGATAATAAAGCTTACTATGTGATTAACGGAGAAGTGTCCGGCAGCATCGACCTGTAAAATTGATTAAAAAGCAGCAAAAGAAAAGGCAGTTCTCGTATTTTTACCAGGACTGCCTTTTTCTATACGTGTTATCCCGGCTCACAAGGATTAAATGATTCCCGGGCGGAATCTATCCGCGTACGCATCAGACACCACACAGATGTCTGATGAGAGATCTATGAACAGAACATCATGTAATAATCTACAGGTCACCTGAGCGAATATTTAATCTCCAGTCCAGATCGCCCCGCGCAAGCCCCAGAACCAGGGATTCCGCCGTGGCGATATTTGTAGCAATCGGAATGTTATACTCGTCGCAGCATCTGGAAATTGCAAAAATATCCGGATCATTGGGGCTGGCAGTGATCGGGTTGTAGAAAAAAATCACCATATCCATACTGTTACGCTCGATCATATCCATGAACTGTTTGTCTCCGCCAACGCTTCCCGGAAGGAACTTGTATACCTTGAGATTGGTGACTTCTTCGATTCGTCTTCCTGTACCTCCTGTAGCGTACAGATTGTGTCTGGACAGAATGTATTTATATGCAAGGCAAAAATTTTCGATGAGTGTCTTCTTGTTGTTATGCGCTATAAATCCAATGTTCATCTGGGCATCCACCTTTCTGAGCTCAACAATACTCCCTTATATCATATCTACGCAATCCATTATAGCAACTATTTCTGAAATTACAAGGATTTTTTTGAATATTTTTAGCGAAAATTAATAAAAAAGCTAAATGATATGGGAAGATCGATGATTTTCGGAATTCATGGATTGATTTGAACAGCAAAAATGACTGACGCGGAAGGCGCCGCGCCCCGCGGCTTAAGCGAAGTGGGGCGCGGCAGGAAAAATGCCTGGCCTGTTTACATTGTTGTGCCAGTAGTGGAGCCTGTTCCTGTTCCTGTTCCTGTGCTGCCGGACATCTGGCGTTCCTGTGATTCGATCATCTTTTTCACCATATAGCCGCCGACGGAACCGTTCTGCTTGGAAGTCAGGTTTCCGTTGTAGCCATCGCTGAGCGGAACACCAAGCTCGCTGGCTACCTCGAATTTAAAACGATCCATTGCACTTTTTGCCTCCGGTACAGCTGTCGTGTTGCCTGAACGATTAGACATAACAATACGCCTCCTTTGTTTATAATCTCTTTTATCTGATTGAGTAATATCCGCAGCTGTTGGCTGCATTTGTAGTATATCCGGCCAGACAGGAACTAAACTGGAAATTGTTGCAAGTCACACCGTGCTCAAATCTCCAATGCTTTCCGATCTGCGGATGTGTGTTGTAATCTGAAAATTTCAGGCCATTAACGCCATCAATCGCCGTCAATCAGCTCATCAATCGAATATGTGTTTTGTATTGACAGTCTGCCGTGAAAAAATTATAATAGTCAGCGTGTAAAAAGCCTTTTTTAAAAAACGGGAACGGATAACAAACAGATGAGAGTGATTGCTGGCAGGGCACGGGGATTACCGCTTGTTACAGTCAAGGGGGATCATACCCGGCCGACGACCGATCGGATTAAGGAAACTCTTTTTAATATTTTGCAAAATGACCTGTATGGGATTCGCTTTCTGGATTTGTTTGCAGGGAGCGGAGGTATCGGGATAGAGGCTCTGAGCCGGGGGGCGGCTTTTGGCTGCTTCATTGATAATGACCGTTCTGCCATAAGCTGTATCCGAAAGAACCTCTCCTTCACGCATCTGGACAGCCAGGCAGAGGTGATTCCGGCTGATGTGATCACGGGACTTTCGCGGCTGGAGGGAGGCTCTCCTTTTCAGGTTATATTCATGGATCCACCCTATGAAAAGAGACTGGAGCATCTTGTATTGGAGTATGTTATATCTCACAGGCCATCCTTTGTCGATCAGCAGACTCTGTTTATTGTGGAAACTACGCTTCGCGCGGATATTTCTGATCTGACCTGTCTGGGATACCGGCTGTACCGTGTAAAAGAATATAAGACTAATAAGCATGTTTTTCTCACATTGAGACCGCCGGAAAAGGAGCAGATATGAAACGTGCTGTATATCCCGGGAGCTTTGACCCGGTGACCAGGGGCCACCTGGACATTATAGAACGTGCCGCGAATCTCGCGGACGAGCTGATAGTGGGTGTTTTGAATAATAATGAAAAAACACCGTTGTTTTCTGTCGAAGAACGTGTTAAGATGTTAGTTGATGTGACCACACATATCCCGAACGTAAGGGTAGAAGCGTTTTCCGGACTTTCTGTTGAGTTTTGTAAAAAGTGTGACGCTTCGTTCCTTGTAAGAGGCCTTCGTGCCGTGACTGACTTTGAATACGAGCTTCAGATGGCTCAGACCAACCGAAGTCTCGACCGGGATGTGGATACCCTGTTTTTAACGACCGCGCTGAACTATGCTTATATCAGCTCTACGATCGTAAAAGAGGTCGCATTTTATGGCGGTGATATTTCCGAATTTGTACCGCCGCAGATAAAGGAACGCGTTTACGCGAAAATTGATTCTTTTCGTGAAGCACAGAAAAGGATCTGAGAATGTACATTATTTTATAAAGGTTCATTAAGGAGAGGAGTATCATGGCAAGCAGCAGAATCGAGCAGATTATTGAAGAAATTGAGGAATTTATAGACAGCTGTAAATTCCAGCCCCTGTCTTCCACGAAGATTGTAGTTAATAAGGAAGAACTGGAAGAGCTTCTTCGGGAGCTTCGTATGAAGACCCCGGATGAAATCAAGCGTTATCAGAAAATTATCAGCAATAAAGACGCAATCCTTGAGGACGCACAGTCCAAGGCTGACGCGATTATTGCAGATGCGAAGACCCAGGCAGAAAAGATTGTCAGCGAGAGCGAGGTTATGCGGATTGCCGTAGAGCAGTCCCAGCAGCTGATTGAGGAGACTAATAAGCAGGCGCAGGATATCATGGACCGCGCGACAGAGGACTCGAATAACATTCGCATGAGCGCGATGCGCTATACGGATGACATGCTGGGGAATCTTGAAAAAATCATGAGCCACACGATCGACACCGCCGGGACAAAATACAGCAATTTTATTAACTCAATCCAGTCCTGCTATGATATTGTAAGTAAGAATCGTTCCGAACTCTCGCCGTCAATGGAACCGTCCGGTTATACGCGGCCTGATGAGTCGGATACTTCTTCTGAACTG
Source organism: Lachnospiraceae bacterium (assembly GCA_021201665.1). Classification (GTDB taxonomy): domain Bacteria; phylum Bacillota; class Clostridia; order Lachnospirales; family Lachnospiraceae; genus Choladousia. The sequence goes on from JAJQEO010000121.1 coordinate 68,427, forward strand.
TCGGACGAGGAAGAGTAGTAGTGCTGCTGACTGGCTGCGCTGATAATGGTTAAATTATTAGTTCATGAGCAGTGAAATCCATGAGCGCGCCCATAGTACCGTACAGGATAGTTCAATAGCAAGCAGGGTGATTTTCACCCTGCTTTTTATGTAATGAAAAAGCGTGTTCTGGTCCATTCCGGCGATACCGGCGCTCTGAGCCAGTGCGGACAGGCCTCCGAAAGCCCCAAGTGCGGACACGGCAACATATTTCGCAGAGGCGGATAAACCAGATTCAGCGATCATGTGTATTCCGGCAGTCACCTCAATGCCGGATGTGAGCAACAGCATAGCCGGACTGGAGGCAGGCATGATTTTTTTTACCGCTCCAGTAAGGATAGCGAAAAGCATGATATAAGCTCCCAGACGCAGAGCATTGCTCATCGCGTCATAAATACAGCTGTCAATCAGGGAGAATATATTTGTATTCGCAACGGATACGCTGCTTTTTATGTCTGTTTCGGCTGCGACGGTTGTTTGTTTCCTTTGTCTTCTTGCGTCTATCCAGCCGTTCAGCAATGCGGCTCCCAGTATCTGAAAAAGAAACCAGCCGGCCTCATGGGGAAGCTGCATTTGCCGGATGGACAGATAAGAGAGAATAAAGCCGGGACTTATGTTATTGGCAAACCCCAGCAGCAGGCGGGATTCCCGGAGACTGATTTTACTATTTTGATAAAGCTCTGACGTAAGAAATGCGCCCATTGGAAAGCCACATAGAAAACCGGAAAGGATCACAAACGCCCCGTATTCTGAACAGTGAAAGACCCTCATCAAAGGTTTTGTCATCCATCGGGGAAGATCGGATGCTTTCATCGTACGCACGGCCAGGGTACTAAGGAACATAAAGGGGAAAATAACGGGAAGCACCTGATGGTACCACAGCAGGAGTCCATCCTGTGCCGAAAGGACAGCCTCCTGCGGAAACAGCAGAAGATATCCAAAGGCTGGAAGAATCAGAACAATTATTTTTTTAGTCATATGCTTTCTCCCGCTTATTCTGCCGGATTGTTATACCATTTTATGTGAAAACTATTTTGTGTATGCCCTGAGGAAAGCATCTCTGATATTCAGGGATGATACTGAGATTATAGTATATGCACGAATGCATCTGCATTTTTGTCATAAGCCTCCGTTTTATGGAATATACTATAAATGACTGCTTTACAGGGGCTGTACATGGAATCATGAGGCATCGGGATGACTGTCTTCGAAAACGAATGCCGGGGTATCTGGCTTTTCTGACATTTCTGCTGATCGTGTCCGCCTGGTTTTCTTCCAGACTGTATCTGGACTCTGCCGCGGAAATGTTTTCTGAACAGACCGTGGAGACGGATTCCTTCCGCCGGATGAGCCTGACTGAAGAAGCTCTGTCGGAGCTTCTTGAGATAGTAACCGCGGACGGTATGACGCCCGGAACGGTTCTGACTGCCCTGTATCCGTTTTATCCGGATGGATATCGCTCGCTTTCCTCTGCAGTGGATGCGTCCGGACTCGGCCTGCTCAGAAAAAGCTTTCTTGACAGAAATCGCGACGGATATCAGTCCGTTTCAGACGCGCTTACTGCCATCTGGGATGACATTCGGTGTTTTCCCGCTGAAGGCGGCAGCTTTTATTTTGAAAACACCTGGATGTACGAGCGCAGCTATGGCGGAATACGCGGGCATGAGGGCACGGATATCATACCCCCTGATAATCTGGCAGGAATCTATCCGGTTGTGAGCATGACAGATGGTATCGTGGAAAAAATCGGCTGGCTTGAGAAGGGCGGATACCGGATCGGAATCCGCGGCGTAAACGGCGGCTATTTTTACTATGCCCATCTGGATTCCTACGCGCGTGATTTTGAGGTCGGAGATGAAGTTTACGCCGGTGAGCAGCTCGGCATGATGGGAGATTCAGGATATGGAGAGGAAGGAACCCGGGGACAGTTTGACGTCCATCTGCATATCGGTATTTATATTCGGACAAAGAATGTGGAAGAGCTAAGTATCAATCCATACTGGGTACTCCGCTATTCGCAAGGCCTGCAGGGAGGGTAAGGTTCTGCAGCCAATTAAATTGCTTCGTGATGGGGTTTATCCCTTCCGTAGGACGAGGATGCCATCCTGGCGAGGGCTTGTGCCCTCGATTTTCTGCGAAAAACGGGACATAAAACGCGTGCCACTGGCATGCAGGTCCCGCAGCAGGTGCGTGGCGCAGGCACGACGTGTAACGAACCGTCACACTGAAAAAGACAGGAAAAACAGGGTTGTTTCATGAAGAAATTTTAAAATTGGAAAAACGTAGATTTTATCGAGG
>JAJQEO010000088.1 GCA_021201665.1 Lachnospiraceae bacterium
CTCTTGGTTTCTCCGCCCTCGTTTGTGCTAATAAATGGGGGCGGGAACTAAAGATTAATATATAACGTTCCCTTTTTTCATTTTTTTCTGCTATACTCTCCTCTGGCTTGTTATATGGTGCATGGAACCATCAGGAGTATCGGAAATGGATCAGGATCGGAATTCGCAATACAGAAGAGAATACCAAAAAGAACGTGAATATTTAAAAAGGAAATCAGAGATAGCAGCTAAGCGGAGAAAAACACTCACCAGGCAGGCGGCCGCACTGGTGATCGTCCTTCTGGTCGTCTGTCTGATTCTGGGCGATTATCTGCTGGATCAGACCAGGATGGCGCACAGGCTTTCGATATACGGTGTGAAGGTTTCCGGCATGACTGTGGAAAATGCCGCGCAGAGGCTGGAGCAGACTTTTGGAGAGACAGAGCTGGTCTTTGTGGAAAATGGAGAGGAGCTTTACCGGACTACGTTTCAGGAGGCCGGTTTTTCGCTGGATGGCGACGCGTTCCGGGAGGAGCTTCAGTCCGTGCAGTCTTCCATGCTTTCTGAGCGGGGATTGATTGAAAAAAAGAAGAATATAGAGATTGAATATACTGTGGTGACGGATGAGGAGCTGCTTTCCGAAGCTCTTTCGGCGGAACATTTTACGGTTGAACTGGAGCGGACCGAGTCGTCAGATGCTTATATGGAGTACGACAGTGAGGCGGGAGAGTTTGTGATAGTCTCCAGCTGGCAGGGAAATGTGATCGATGAAGAGAACCTTCAGGGTGTCGTGGAGGAGACATTGAGTGAGACTCTGAAGGGAGGTCTTTTTCAGGATGCCGTCACAGTCAGAATTGATGTGAAATCCTATCAGACCGTATCCGTAACGGAGAACTCCGAGGAGCTCAATGACAAGCTGGAACAGCTGAATCAAAGCCTTACGAATTATAAAAATACTTCCATTGTATATGTTTTCGGCTCGGAGACGGAGGTGTTGGATTCGGATACGATCTGCTCCTGGCTGGAGATAACAGACGATGGTGTGGAGATAGATACCTCCCTGATATGGACCTACATTGATGAATTGTCCGAAAAATATAATACAAAATATAACACACGGTATTTCACCACAACGGCGGGTGATACCGTAACAGTCTCTAATAACGAATATGGGTACTGGATTGACAAGGATGCGGAATACGTGCAGCTGTGTGAAGACCTTGAAAGCGGCACACAGGTGGAGCGCGAGCCGGTTTACAGTGAAGAGGGACTTGGCAGGGAGGGCACGGACGACCTGGCCGGCAGCTATATCGAAGTGAGTCTTGACAAGCAGCATCTCTGGCTGTATAAGGATTATGCGCTGGTCACGGAGACGGATATTGTCAGCGGGAAGCCGGAGGAGGAGCGGGAGACTCTGCAGGGAGCCTTTTCCATTGCTTACAAGGCCAGCCCATATACCCTGAGCAGTGAATACTACGGCTATGAGACAGATGTTACATACTGGATGCCTTTTGCAAACGGCCAGGGGCTGCATGACGCGACATGGCGGAGCTCTTTTGGCGGCACCAGGTATATTACCAATGGCAGTCATGGGTGCATCAATCTGCCGCTGACGGCCGCTGCGACGATCTACAATACCATCACGGCCGGGTACCCGATCATTATCTATTCGAGAGAATGATCGGTGTGACGACATGCAGTGAAATATTCTGGCATTTAAAAACGATTTCCTGCGCAAAATGGCAAAATCTCGGTTTCGGTTTATCAGGGTCAGGTGTGATGACACACGGATCCTGCGGCCGTAGTCATAAGGAATCCACCGGCAGGTCTGCTCTGTTTACGACATAGCCGGAGAAACTGATTTACATAAAAGGAAAAGGAAGGCGAATGAAATGGGATTGCTGAAAACCTGGCGGGATACCGCTTATTCTAAAGAGGCAGATAAAAAGACACTTACGAATTTCTGGTCGGCGTACTTTCTTGTGGAAAAAGGGATCTATGAGAAGCTTTTAGCGGATCCGGACACAGTCGTGACAGGTACGGTGAAGGAGCTGGCGGAGCGCTTTCAGGTCTCTGTGATGGAGATGACCGGATTTCTGGACGGTATTAACGATAGTCTGGTCACGCCGAATCCGATCGAGGAGATGGAAGAGGACACTGTCGTTTCTCTCGGCTTTGACAAGGAAAAGCTCTACAAGAATATGGTGGACGCCAGGGCGGACTGGCTTTACAATCTGCCCGCGTGGAAAGAGATTTTCGATGAGGAAAAATTACACGAGCTGTATCTGGAAGCAAAGAGAATGAACACCATTGTAAAGGGGAAAAAGGTCGGCCGCAATGATCCCTGCCCATGCGGCAGCGGCAAGAAATATAAATACTGCTGCGGAAGATAAAACTAAAATGCAAATCTGAGCGAGAAAACGATTGATCGGGGGATATATGAGACATTGTCTGGAGATGGGATGCTTAAGTATAGGCATCCTTTGTCTTTTATATTACATCGGGATTGTGATATACTCGGGTATCACGACCAGCTTTGCCTGGATCTGGCCGACGGGCGGCACTGCGCTGATTTTGCTTCGGATTGCCCTCTGGTACCAGAAGCTGCACCCCAGTCTCTGGCTGCGCGTTCTTACAGGTGCGGCATTTGCCCTGATCCTGGCCGCACTTCTGATGATACTGCTCATCGGCGGCAGGATCATCGGCGCGATGCGCGCGGTTCCACAGCAGGATCTGGACTACGTGATCGTGCTCGGGGCGCAGGTACGCGGAACCAATCCGTCCCGGGCTCTTTTAAAACGCCTGGAACGCGCGGCAGAGTATGCCGAAGAGAACCCGGATACGATTTTGATCCTCTCGGGCGGGCAGGGGCCTGACGAAGGCATCTCGGAGGCGGAATGTATGTACCGCTATCTGACCGGGGCAGGGGTGTCGGAGGATCGGTTGATCAGGGAGGATGCCTCTACCAGCACACAGGAAAACCTGCTTTTTTCTGCGGAAATCATTCACAGTCTGGCAGGGGACATGGACGGAGAGGACATTCGTGGTCTGGGTGGAGACACAGACGAAGAAGACCTTCGCGGTCTGGACGGGGGCACGGACGAAGAAGACATTCGCGGTCTGGGTGGGGACACAGACAAAGAAGAAGCAGAGAGAAACGGAATGCCAAATACCGGAAGTTCAGTGACCGCATCGGTGGGCGTTCTTTCCAATGATTTTCATATTTACCGGGCGCTTCTGCTGGCTCAGAAGGCCGGTTATACTAACGTCTCAGGTATTCCGGCAGACTCTGTTCCGGGGATGCAGCCTCATAATATACTGCGGGAAATCTGCGCGTTGCTGGTAATGATGGTTTCTCATTGATATTCCGGCTTATATCGTGTTTTGCGTAATTTTCTAATATCCTCAGCTTTTTGTGGAAAACCTGGGCGGAGAAACTAAATTTGTGCAGAAAAAATTTGGCTGAAAAAACTGGCACTGAAAAACTTGTGCAGAGAAATGTGGCTGAGAAACCAGTCGCGGAGAGATTTGTACAGAGAAATGTGGCTGTGACAAATTGTACTGAGATTTGTACAGAGAAATTTTGATAAATTCTTGACGAATAAAAAAGGATTTGCTATAATGGTCAGCGGTCAGAGAGAAGAAGACTGCTGACCACAATTTCATTATGATCTGTAGAGTAGATGCTGTACGTTAAGTGTCACATGATGGGAAGGTCTTTGTTGTGAACGAAGGAAGAATTCCGCGTTACAGTATCGCTTCCGCTACTGCGTTAAGACGGATGCCCGTTTCTGTATCAGTTTAAGATGGATATGACGGCATTTGTTTCCTGCGCAGTTTTTGTGCCTGTAAGGAAAATGACAGGACGATTTTATCGCAGCTGCCATACAAAGACCTTTATTGTATTCCTGTATGTAGCTTTTGCTGATATAGATCGAACGTGTCTGACATGCCGGACGGGAACCATTCTGAATTCTGCCATGGAAAACTAATCCTAATCCTCCATCCGAATAGCGAATAGAATAGCTGATTTGAACAGCTGGCTGAAAAGACTGAATAGCAGACAAGACCGGCGCACTCCGTTTTACAGAGCCGCTTTGGCTGACTGTTTCTGCATGGTCATTTGCCCGGGATGGGCTGCGGACGGCTCTAACATTTATCAAACTGTGCTATACGGCATAAAAAGGAGAGGAGATTTTTAACCATGGGATTCAAATCAGACATTGAAATCGCACAGGAAACACCGATGTCCCCGATTACGGAGATTGCGGCAAAGGCAGGGATTGACGAGAAATACCTGGAGCAGTATGGAAAATATAAGGCAAAAATTGATTACAATCTGCTTCGAGAGACCGACAAGAAGGACGGCAAGCTGGTTCTCGTGACCGCGATCAACCCGACTCCGGCAGGCGAGGGCAAGACCACGACGACGGTCGGCCTGGCTGACGGTCTTCAGAAGCTTGGCAAGAATGTAATGGTAGCGCTGCGCGAGCCGTCCCTTGGACCGGTCTTTGGCGTAAAGGGCGGAGCAGCCGGCGGCGGATATGCGCAGGTAGTGCCGATGGAGGATATTAACCTTCACTTCACAGGCGATTTCCATGCGATCGGCGCTGCGAACAACCTGCTCGCGGCTATGCTGGACAATCATATTTATCAGGGCAACGCGCTGAACATCGACCCGCGCAAGATCACATGGAGACGCTGCGTGGATATGAACGACCGTCAGCTTCGCTTTGTTGTAGACGGCCTTGGCGGAAAGACGAACGGTGTGCCGAGGGAGGATGGCTATGACATCACGGTAGCGTCCGAGATCATGGCAGTGCTTTGTCTGGCAAGCGATATCACAGACCTGAAAGAACGCCTCTCCAGAATTATCGTTGGTTACACCTATGGCAAGGTTTCTGAGCAGAAGCCGGTGACCGCCGGAGACCTTCACGCACAGGGCGCAATGGCAGCACTTCTGAAGGATGCCCTGAAGCCGAATCTTGTACAGACGCTGGAGCATGTACCGGCGATCGTTCACGGCGGACCGTTCGCGAACATCGCGCACGGCTGCAACTCCGTGACCGCGACCAAGATCGCCCTGAAGCTCGCGGATTACACGATCACAGAGGCAGGCTTTGGCGCGGATCTTGGCGCTGAGAAGTTCCTCGACATCAAGTGCCGTATGGCAGGCCTGCATCCGAATGCGGTAGTCATCGTAGCGACTGTCCGTGCTCTGAAGTACAACGGCGGCGTGCCGAAGGCAGATCTGAACCAGGAGAACCTGGAAGCACTCGAGAAGGGCCTTCCGAACCTGCTGAAGCATGTCAGCAACATCAAGAATGTGTACAAGCTTCCGTGCGTGGTTGCGATCAACGCGTTCCCGACCGATACCAAGGCGGAGCTGGACCTCGTTGAGAACAAGTGCCGTGAGCTGGGCGTAAATGTCGCTCTGTCCGAGGTATGGGCAAAGGGCGGCGAAGGCGGCATCAAGCTGGCTGAGGAAGTGATCCGCCTGGTAGAAGAGCCGAATGACTTCTCCTTCAGCTATGAGCTGGAAGGCAGCATTGAGGATAAGCTGAACACCATCGTCCAGAGAATCTACGGCGGCAAGTGTGCCGTTCTGACAGCGGAAGCGAAGAAGCAGGCGAAGCAGCTCGAGGATATGGGCTATGGCAACTGCCCGATCTGCGTGGCGAAGACGCAGTACTCCCTGACCGACGACCCGAACAAGCTCGGTGCGCCGACTGATTTCGAAGTAACCGTTCGGAACCTCAAGATTTCTGCGGGCGCGGGCTTCATCGTAGCCCTTACCGGCGACATCATGACCATGCCTGGTCTGCCGAAGGTACCGGCTGCGGAGCGTATCGACGTAGACGAGACCGGAAAGATTTCAGGACTGTTCTGATTTTCAGGAGCGAAAGAAAAATAGATCCACTGGGCGGGCCGCGCCGTGCGAACGTGCATGGCGCGGCCTGACTGTTTCATTATGTTAGGAGTGGTCAAAAATGAAAATTAAAGAGCAGGACAACAGCGCTCTGATTTTTAAGACGCTGCTTGGCTTTTCTGTCGCGTTTATCATCGGTTCCTTATTTGCCGGTGATATCCAGAACCTGATCCCGGGGTTCCTTACCATTAACAGCAGCCCGTCTCAGTTTACGATGGACTATTTTGTCCTTGGCGGACTCGGCAGCGCATTCCTCAACACGGGAATGGTCGGACTGGCCTGCTGCGGCCTTCTTTATTTTACGAAGGCAAAATGCACCGGACTTACTGTCGCCGCGTTCTGGCTGAACGTAGGGTTCGCCACGTTCGGCATGACATTTGTCAGCCTCTGGCCCTTTTTCTTCGGTGTGTGGGTATACTCCAGGATCAAGAAGGTATCGTTCGGGAGCGTCGCGAATATCGCGATGTTTTCTACCGCACTGGCTCCCTTCGCCATGGAACTGATGGTCCGCTATCCGAATCTGGAAACCAGAGGATTCAGCGTGGGCGGCGTACTTCTGGCGATCTTGCTGGGCGTCGTGGTCGGATGTGCGATGCCATCCCTGTGCGCACACGCTCCGGCGTTCCATAAGGGATATGATCTGTACAGCGCCGGGCCGGCGGCCGGATTTCTGGCATTCCTTGTGTACTGTATCATGTACCGCTCGCCGGGCGTGGAGGTTCCGTCAAACACGGAGCTTGGAGACGGACACAGACTGTTTGTCAATTTATTCTTCCTGATCGTATTTGCCCTTTGCTTCCTGGCGGCCTGGCTTATGGATAAGGACTGCCTGAAGTCCTACAAAAAGCTCTGGGCAAGCGATGGCTATAAGACCGATTACACAGCCACGTTCGGCATGCCGGCGACTCTGGTGAATATGGCTTTCTATGGAGTATTCATTCTGCTTTACTATAATGTCGTGCAGGGCATGACCATGACTGACGGACAGCTGGTATTTACCGGCGCCAAATTTACCGGCGCGACCATGGGCGCGATTATGTGCATGTACGCCTTCTGCGCACAGGGCGCACAGCCACGGACCGTATTCCCGATCATGGTCGGATACGCGATTGCCTCCCTGCTCCCGTTCTTTATGTATGTGGGCGGCGTGACAGACGCGCAGAACTGGACGCTCACCACACAGGCGATTCTCGTAGGGATGTGCTTCGCAAGCGGACTCGCGCCCGTTTCCGGAAAATTCGGCTTCTGGGGCGGCGTCATCGCCGGTGCGCTGCACGCGACGCTGGTCATGAGCGTCCCCCTGCTGCACGGCGGATTCTGCCTGTATAACGGCGGGTTCACCTGCGGCATCGTCGCATTCCTTCTGATTCCGGTATTTGAATGCTTCGGAAAAGCGAAGGAGGCCTGAGAGATGTCTAAACGACGGCCCGCGCGTGTCGGCAGATTTTTTTTATTAGGTGTTTTGGACAAACGAAAAGTTCAAATGGCTGACTGACTGTGGGCAGATTGACCGTGTAGGCTGCATTATTTACAGCACCGCATAGCCAGTTGAACGCGGAATATTTACGTATTGTACATTTACATATCCGTACCGGATGCTTTGGAGAGCGCCGCAGATATTGCATGGAACAAAAGCTGAGAGGTATATCGGTTTGTTGCCGGACAGGTAATGCCTTCCAGCTTTTGCTTTTCAAGAATCTGTGATGCCAGATTTTCCAGAGAGGACGACAAAAGGGGGTAGGAGACCGCGACCTCCTCACTTAAGCTCACAAGATCAATGGACTGGATGCTGTTGCTGCTGACCGTGACCTGTACCTCGGCGGATGAATCTCCAATCGAGATGGAGGAGGAATAAACACCGGCTGTATAAGTGGTTTCTGTGGAAGATTTTTTTTGCTTTTCGGCAGCATCTGTTTGAGGCTCTTCGGCCGCTCTCATATTTTCCGCGTTATCCTGGCCTGATGACGTGCCTGCCAGACTTTCTGTATGAGTATTGCCTGCTGAGCTTCTCGTAAACATCAGCACCAGGCAAAAAATCAGAAAAAAGACAAGAAATGCCAGAATTAACGTGTAGACGATTTCACGAAACCGTATTACCATAATTTTAGGATTCGAACCCATGGGAATCCCCCGCAGAACGTGTTTGCTTAAGTATATTCCGGATATACTCTTGTTTATGAGAAGAAAACATCTTCTTCCTGATTTGACAAACGAAAAGGGCGGCGATAATCTTCATTCCTGATTGAGCAAACAACAGCGGCATCGATAATCTTCTTCCTGATTGAGCAAATGACAGCGGCATCGATGATCTTTATTCCTGACTGAGCAAATGACAGCGGCGAAGATGATTTTCACGGCGATTTTTCATAGAATGTTCGCAATGATTTATGAATAAAAATTTCCCGGATGTGCATGCTATGATACAAGGGACAATCGGTTATAAATTGAATGTTGGCGGCAAGTGCGCGAGGTACTGTCCCGAATAGTTATCGCAAGCTTACATTCGTATTTATGACCCGGAGACCTGCAGGTATTATGTATGAAAGGGGAATACGAATATGAAACACTGGAGAAAATACGTACTTTGCATCGCCTGCGCATGCACTGTGATCTGGCTGGCCGGCTGCGGCAGGGATGCGGATGATTCTGTGAATGAGACGAATCAGGAAAGTACAGATCTCAATGAAAACGATTCTGACGAGGACCGAGACACGACGGAAACCTCAGAAAGTGACAGTCTTGTCAATGACGCTACGGATAAAGGTTCTGACGGCAACACTGAGAATTCAGGCACGGACGATGCCGGGGACACTGGCGATGGACTTTCAGATGATGCGGCTGACGGAGGAAATTCCGACGATAATCTCACAGGAGACGGCGGGAGTACCGGCGATAACCTCACAGGAGATGACGGTGACGCAGGCGATAACCTCGCGGACGACATTGGCGACGCGGGAGACGAGATTGTAGACGGTGTCGGAGATGCCGGAAAGGATGTCATCGATGGCGTAGAAGGTGCCGCAGACGATCTCACCGGAAACGAAACGGGTAATTAAATGAGACGACAAGATAATTTTATCGTTCGCTAAAAACAGATTATGCCGAATAGTCAGTCCTCTGTGGGGACGGGGGCTGGCTGTTCGAAGCTGATGATGGTTGTTCATTCTCTAAAGCCAATAGAGCTGTCTCCATGATTTTTTTGACCACCTATTTGCCAATAATAATACAACAAAAGAAATTTATCAATAATCATTCACAAATAACCATTCACAAATAACCATTAACAAATAACCATTCGCCAGCCGTTGCTTATCAGCTGTTCATTTATCAACTGTTCATGATAGAATTCAGGAACGAGTCCCCAGGCAGAAATACAGGAATCTGCCTTACGATCTGCCAGACATGAAATATCAGGAGGATAGAAAAAAATATGCGGTTCCGACCATGCATTGATATACATAATGGAAAAGTAAAACAAATCATCGGAGGAAGCCTGCGGGACGAGCAGGACTATGCGCAGGAAAATTTCGTATCCATGCGCGACGCTGATTATTATGCGGAAAAATACCGGCAGGATGGCCTTGTCGGCGGACATGTGATCATGCTGAACCCAGCCTCTTCGCCTTATTATGAAGAGACCAGGAGACAGGCTCTGATGGCTCTCTCGGCTTATCCTGGCGGGCTGCAGGTCGGCGGGGGAATTACAGCACAAAACGCGGCTTCCTTTCTGGAAGCGGGCGCTTCTCACGTGATCGTGACCTCCTACGTGTTCCAGGGTGGGACAATCCGCTATGATCACCTGGAAGCGCTGGTTCGGGAAATTGGGAGGGAGCATCTGGTCCTGGATCTCAGCTGCCGGAAAAAAGACGGGCAATATTATATCGTGACAGACCGCTGGCAGAATTTTACGCAGGTATGCCTGACAGAGCAGACCCTGGATGAACTTGCCTCATACTGCGATGAATTTCTGATTCACGCGGCCGATGTCGAGGGGAAGGCCTCCGGAATCGAGCCGGAAGTCGTGAAGCTGCTTGGCAGTTGGGGACAGATTCCTATGACTTACGCCGGAGGTGTGGGAACTATTGAGGATTTGCTGACCTTGAAAAAGGAGGGGAAGGATGCGGTGGACGTAACTGTCGGCAGCGCTCTCGACCTGTTCGGCGGAACACTGCGCTATCAGGACGTCCTGCGTGTATGCTCCTGAACGAGAAAGAAAGAATATCTTGCGCACAAATCCCTGAATGAGAAAGAAAGGACATTCTGCGCATATGTCCCTGAATAAGAAAGAAGAATCTACGCCGGCTTAACATCCGATTTTTGTGGAAAATAGCAAAAAAGAACTTAAAATAATTTGAAATTTTGGAAATATTTTAAATTTTTGTTGAAAAAAGCAGACAATGTGCTATAATAGTAGAAGTTCATGCTGCGGGCAGCGAACACTATATCGAGTAAAGGAGATGGACGGTATGAGATTCAGAATAAGTGGAAAAAACATCGAGGTATCCGATGGATTGAGGATGGCCATCCAGGACAAGCTTGGAAAGCTGGAGCGATATTTTACTTCTGATACAGAAATTATCGTTACATTGAGCGTAGAAAAAGAAAGACAGAAAATAGAAGTGACCATTCCGGTGCGCGGCAATATTATCCGCTCCGAGCAGGTAAGCAATGACATGTACGTATCAATCGACCTGGTGGAGGAGGTCATAGAGCGGCAGCTTCGCAAATATAAAGAGAAAATCATCGACCGTCACCAGGGCGGGGGCAATTTCCGTCAGGAGTTTATCGAAAAGGAGTCAGAGCCGCTTGACGAGGTACAGATTATCCGCACCAAGCATTTCGGCATGAAGCCCATGTACCCGGAAGACGCCTGTGTGCAGATGGAGCTTCTCGGACACAACTTTTTTGTATTCCGCAATGCCCAGACCGAGGAAGTGAACGTGGTTTACAAAAGAAAGGGCGGCACATATGGGTTGATAGAGCCGGAGTATTGACAGTGCTGGTGTATCACGAATAATCAGAGTAATTTACGGCCGGGCAGGGAGTTCCCCTGCCCGGTTTTTACAATTTAAGGCTCACTGCACTATGTTTACAGGTACTCAAAATGATTCACGCTCTAATACGACCTTGCACTGCTTTTTGTAGCAGGCAATCCCGTATTTGAGGATTTTGTGCATATCATCTTCTTTCAATTCGGCGGTATAATTATTTTTATTGATCTGATCCAGGGCTTCCGCACATGCCGCGTCAAGATCCCCGCCTTCTGCATACTTCACTTCGATGACAATGCCGATTTCTTCTTCTTCAATCTCAATCTGGAGATCATAGTAACCATCCCCTGACTCTCTGTTTGATGTCACGCCCCAATCGCTCTTAAAAAACATGATTCCGAGAATCAGGCCGTGATAGAAGTTTTCCTTAAACTCTTTTCTTACCGCTGTATCGCGGATGCTGATTGTCTTTCTCATCCCCTTCGTAAAGGCACGCTCGACATCGGCAGTATCTCCATTTTTCAGTGCGTTGCAGAACTCTGTCAC
>JAJQEO010000003.1 GCA_021201665.1 Lachnospiraceae bacterium
GGTCGAGGGGCCGGGGCAGTTTGCCATCCGGGGCGGGATCATCGATATTTTTCCTTTGACTGAGGAAAATCCGGTCCGCATCGAGCTCTGGGGTGAGGAAGTGGATTCCATCCGCAGCTTTGATGTGGAAAGCCAGCGGTCCATTGAGAACCTGGATTCTGTGCGGATTTATCCGGCTGCGGAGCTGATGCCGGACGCGGCTGCCAGAAAAAAGGCGCTTGCGCGGATCGAGAAGGAGGCGAAGGAGGCCGGGGCGAGATTCTGTGCGCAGGCAGAGGCCGTGCAGGACGCGCCGCAATGGAAGAATCGCTTTGGTAATGGCGGCGATGCCGTGAGTAATGTATACTCTGGTGCGGCGGAAAGAGGCACTGCGGCAGAATCATCTGTCCTGGATACCGACCCCATGTCAGAGAGAAAAAACGCGCGGGAAGCCGAAAATCGGATTCGCCAGTTGTGCCAGGACTGCCGGGACGCTTTAACGGAGTTTGGTGAACCGCTCTCGATGGAGGGCTTTATCGATTATTTCGTGCCGGAGCGCGTCAGCTTCCTGGACTATTTTGACGAAAGCCGGATGCTGATTTTTCTCGATGAGCCGAACCGGCTGACGGAGGCCGCGGAGGCCGTAGAACTGGAGTTTTCCGAGAGTATGAAAAATCGTCTGGAGAAGGGCTATGTGCTGCCCGGACAGACGAAGCTTCTTTTTTCCGCGCAGGAGACGGCCGGAGCGATCTGTGAGCGGGACGCGGTAGGACTGTGTACGATGGAGAACGCAAAGGCGCCGTGGGTGGTCACCAGGAAATACAGTCTGACGGTTCGCTCGATCAATCCTTATAACAACAGCTTTGAGTACCTGGTCAAGGATCTTCAGAGCTGGAAGAAAAACGGCTTCCGCGTGATTCTGCTGGCAGCCTCGCGCCTGAGGGGGCAGCGTCTGGCAGGAGATCTGACGGATGAAGGGCTTGCGGCCTTTTATACAGAGGATCCCCAGCGCGAGGTGCAGCCGGGAGAAATCCTGATTACCTACGGAAACGCGAAGAGAGGCTATGAATATCCGCTGATCAAGTTTGTCGTGATCACGGAAAGTGATATTTTCGGGCAGGAGAAGAAAAAGAGGAAAAAACAGAAGCGCTTTGAGGGTAAGCAGATCGGCAGCTTTGCGGAGCTGTCCGTCGGCGATTTTGTCGTGCATGAAAATCATGGCCTTGGGATTTACCGCGGGATTGAGAAGATTGAAGTCGACCATGTCACGAAGGACTACATGAAGATTGAGTACGATGCCGGCAGCAGTCTCTATGTACCGGCGACGCAGCTCGATGTCATTCAGAAATACGCGGACTCTGGCGCGAAGCCACCGAAGCTGAACCGGCTCGGCTCGCAGGACTGGAGCCGCACGAAGTCGAAGGTACGCAATTCCGTCCGCGGGATCGCGCAGGATCTGGTGAAGCTTTACGCCCAGCGGCAGCGCCAGAATGGCTTTACCTACAGCGAGGACACCGTCTGGCAGAGAGAATTTGAAGAAATGTTTCCGTATGAAGAGACGGAGGATCAGCTTACGGCGATTGAGGATGTCAAGCATGATATGCAGAGCAGCAAGATCATGGATCGCCTGATCTGTGGCGACGTCGGTTTCGGTAAGACGGAGATTGCAATCCGCGCGGCGTTCAAGGCCGTGCAGGATGGCAAGCAGGTGGCCTATCTCGTGCCGACGACGATTCTGGCGCAGCAGCATTATAATACCTTTTTGCAGCGCATGAAGGATTTTCCTGTGCGTGTAGATTTGCTGTGTCGTTTCCGCACACCTGCCGAGCAGAAAAAGACGATCGAGGATCTGAAAAAGGGGCTGGTGGACATCGTGATCGGCACGCACCGTCTGCTCTCAAAGGATGTAGCCTACAAGGACCTTGGCCTGCTCATCATTGATGAGGAGCAGCGCTTTGGCGTGACCCATAAGGAAAAAATCAAGCAGCTTAAGACGGATATTGACGTTATGACGCTGACCGCGACGCCGATCCCCCGCACACTGCACATGAGCCTGGTCGGGATCCGGGATATGAGCGTCCTGGAGGAAGCGCCGCAGGAGCGCCTGCCGATCCAGACCTATGTCATGGAATACAATGAGGAAATGGTGCGCGAGGCGATCAGCCGCGAGCTCTCCCGCGGCGGGCAGGTATATTATGTTTACAACCGCGTCAACACCATTGTTGAATTTACCAACAATGTCGCCTCGCTTGTGCCCCAGGCGCAGGTCGCCTTCGCCCACGGTCAGATGAAGGAGCATGAGCTTGAGCGCATTATGTACGACTTTATCAACGGCGACATCGACGTCCTGGTGACAACGACGATCATAGAGACGGGACTTGACATCCCCAATGTCAACACGATGATCGTTCACGACGCGGACACGATGGGGCTCGCCCAGCTTTACCAGCTGCGCGGCAGAGTGGGCCGCTCGAACCGCACCGCCTACGCGTTTCTGATGTACCGCCGAAACAAAATGCTCAGGGAAGAAGCAGAAAAGCGTCTTTCTGCCATTCGCGATTTCACAGAGCTTGGCAGCGGCATCCGCATCGCGATGCGCGACCTGGAGATCCGCGGCGCGGGCAACCTGCTCGGCAGTGAGCAGCACGGCCAGATGCTCTCTGTCGGCTACGACCTCTACTGCAAGCTTTTAAATGAAGCTGTGCAGGAGGCCAAAGGAGAGGAACGGCCTCATGACAGCTTCGAGACGACCATCGATCTGGATGTCGACGCGTTCATTCCGGATCGCTACATCCGCAATGAGACACAGAAGTTCGATCTTTACAAGCGCATTGCGGCCATCCGCACAGAGGAAGAGTATGACGACATGCTCGAGGAGCTGATCGACCGCTTCGGCGAGCCGCCGCGTCCTGTGCAGAATCTGCTTGCGATCGCCCGGCTGCGCGCCCTCTCACATGACGCCTGGATCCGCGAAATTTCCCAGAAGGGAACGGAAATCCGGTTCGTGATGTATGAGAAGGCACAGATTGACGCGTCTAAGATTAACGCCCTGATCCGTGAGTACAAGGGGAGCCTGAAATTTGTCTACGATGCCGGGAAAGCCAGGAAAGCGCCCGACCGCGAAAAAAGGGGGGCGAACACTTCACCATATTTTATCTATACCAGAGTCCGTTCCGGCAAAAAGGGAGAAAAAGAAACACTCCCGCTAATCCGGGTGCTGATTGAAGCGATCGGGCGGCTTGCATTATGAAAAACCGCCCGCCTCTGCCCTTCTCTTTTACCCGGCATCAACCACTTTGCATTTCTTTTGGTGAAACGCGATCCCATAGTGATAGATTGTCTGGATATCGGAATCACTGAAATATTCGTAACTTTGAAGATTCTGAACAGTTAGTGTGCCGAAGATTGCAGCGGGAGGTTACAGAAAAAGATATTGTTTTTTAGGATGGGGCAGTGTATACTGAGACAAATCTGGAATGAACGGAAAGGATGGGGCATGTGATGGACAGAAAAACATTTGCAGCGGAGGTAAAGGATCATCTGCAGAATCGGATGATTCCGTTCTGGTCAGGGCTGAAGGATGAGAAGTACGGCGGATTTTACGGCTACATGGGGTATGATCTGCAGCTGGATCCGCAATATGAGAAGGGCTGTATTCTGAACAGCCGGATTTTGTGGTTTTTCTCCAATGCGTACCAGACATTGAGGGACGAGGCTCTGCTGGAAAATGCGAAGCATGCATACCTTTTCCTGCGGGATCATTGCCTGGATCGGGAGCAGGGCGGCGTGTACTGGTCTGTAACCTATGATGGGAAGCCGAAGGATGAGACTAAGCATACCTACAACCAGGCGTTTGCGATTTACGCACTTTCTTCTTATTATGATGCCTCGGGAGATCAGGAGGCACTGCAGATTGCCTTCGGCCTGCAGGAAGCGATTGAGGAGAAATGTACCGATGAATATGGCTATCTGGAGGCATTTGACCGCTATTTCCGCCCGGTATCCAATGAGAAGCTTTCTGAAAACGGCGTGATGGCGGAAAAGACCATGAACACGCTGCTGCACGTGTTTGAGGCTTATACAGAGCTGTACCGTGTCACACACAACAGTTATACGGCCGAGCGGCTGGAATTCATGCTGGAGCTTTTCGCGCAGAAGGTGTACAACCCCGAGAGAGGGAGGCAGGAAGTATTCTTTGACCGGACCTGGAATACTCTGATTGATCTGTATTCCTATGGGCATGACATTGAGACCTCGTGGCTGATCGACCGGGGGCTTGCGGTGCTGGACAATCCCTTTTATACGGAGCAGCTTGCGCCGATCACGGAAGAAATCGCGGAAAATATTTATGAGCGCGCGTATAGGGACCATTCCGTGATGAATGAGGCAGAGAACGGCGTAGATGACACGAAACGCGTCTGGTGGATTCAGGCCGAGGCGATCGTGGGATTTCTGAATGCGTGGGAGAAAAAGTCAGGCGGGGCGAAGACAGTGGCTCAAAACGCTGACCAGAATGCAGATCAGAATGCAGATCAAAATGCGGGCGCGCAGGCTTCGAAGAATCAGGAGGCAGGCGGACAAAGCCAGGCTGCCGGAGCGGACGCAGAGAAATATCTCACCGCCGCGATGGATATCTGGCAATACATAAAATCTTATTTTGTAGACCCCCGCGAAGGCTCGGAGTGGTTTGAGAATGTCAATGAGGACCACACACCGATGGAGCTGCCGATCGTGCAGCCGTGGAAATGCCCTTATCATAATGGACGGATGTGTATGGAAGTGATTCGCCGGCTGGGAGCATAAATGAATCAGACAGGAGGAATATTTGTGTCCCTGGGTAGTTTGGATAAATATAATTAAATGATGAAGATGATAAGAAATGCTAAGCATTTTTATAAGATTGACAGAGGAATTAAGCAGCTGGAGGCCGGAAAAGGACAACAGCATGAATTGATTGAGGTAGAAGAGGAAGGACAGCATGTGGATTGCAGATCAATGGACGGATTTCGAGGTGCTTGACGCCTCAAAAGGAGAAAAACTGGAGAGATGGGGAGATTATCTGCTCGTGCGTCCGGATCCGCAGGTGATCTGGGATACGCCGCGCAGCCATCGCGGATGGAAGCATCCGGACGGCCATTATCATCGCAGCAGCAGGGGCGGCGGAGAGTGGGAATTCTTCTCCCTCCCGCAGCAGTGGAGCATCCACTATGGCACTCTGAACTTTGCTTTGAAACCATTTGCCTTCAAGCACACCGGCCTTTTCCCGGAGCAGGCGGTGAACTGGGATTGGGTTTCTGCAAAAATCCGTAGTGCAAAAATTCAAGGCGCAAAAATTTCCGACACCACCTGCCCGGTCAGGGTACTGAATCTGTTTGCGTACACCGGCGGCGCGACGCTTGCTGCCGCAGCGGCCGGGGCGAGCGTCACTCATGTGGATGCCTCAAAGGGGATGGTTGGATGGGCGAAGGAAAACGCTGCCGCATCCGGCCTTGGCGACGCGCCGATCCGCTGGCTGGTCGATGACTGCATGAAGTTTGTCGAGCGCGAGATTCGCCGCGGCAATCACTACGACGGAATTATTATGGATCCGCCCTCCTACGGCCGCGGTCCGAAGGGCGAGATCTGGAAAATTGAAGATTCCATTCACCCGCTGATCCATGCGTGCGCGGCGCTGCTTTCAGAGGAACCGCTGTTTTTCCTGGTCAATTCCTATACGACCGGACTGGCTCCATCCGTGCTGACTTATCTGATTGCTACGGAGCTGAAAAAGTATGGCGGCCATACGGAAGCGAGCGAGATCGGTCTGCCGGTGAAGGAGAGCGGCCTGATTTTACCGTGCGGGGCATCCGGGAGATGGGAGCAGAGAAACTGCCATTAAGACAGTATGACAAAATCTATGCTGAGGCTAAATCCGGACCGCAGTATTTCAGATAGTTTTCAGAAGAAGCAATCAGAATCAAATAAAGGGGAGCCGCCAGGCGTCCCCCTTAGTCTTTTTATTCACAGGAACGAGAAGTACTCCCCCTTATCTGATTGAAAACGCGCCTCGCTTGCCTGGCGCTACAGATTCACTTCTTTCAGCTGCCGCCGCCTCTCCCGGTAATCCGGCAGCTCCTTTTCCACAATAGCCCAGAACTGCGGCGAGTGGTTCATCTCTTTCCGATGCGCGAGCTCGTGTACCACGACATAGTCCAGAAGCTCAGGCGGCAGAAGCATCAGCTTCCAGTTGAAATTCAGATTGCCCGCCGCGCTGCAGCTGCCCCATCGCGTTTTCTGCTCACGGATCGTGATTCGCCCATAGGTCACGCCCATGCGGGCAGCGTACCAGGCCACGCGCTGGGGAATCTGGCTGACCGCGGCCTGTACGCCCTGCTCACGCTCTTCGGGCGTGATAACGTGCCTGTTTGCGCTGGCAGCTGCCAGCCTTTCTTTTGTATGCATAATCCAGACCTCGTGTGAGCGGACAAATTCATCAATCTGTCTGGACGGCATATAGAGCGGCGCCCGGACGATCACCTGCCCGTCGCTTTTGACCTGGATGGAGGCCGTTTTCCGCTTTGAGCGGATAATCGAATATGGAATCGGATTCATTGCATTTCTTCCTTATAATTTACTTGCGAAAGCTTTTGTATACGGTTCCGTTGGTCATGCCGCCGCGGCACTCGGCGAGCTCGCTGACGGTCACGAGCTGATACCCTCGTTTGACCAGAGCAGGAATGATGGTTTTGGAGGCGGAGGCTGTCCAGCTGTAGAGGTCATGCATCAGGACGATGTCGCCATCCTGGACATGATTTAGGACCGCATTGATTGTCTGGGAAGAGCTGTGCGTCGCCCAGTCCCGGGTATCGATGGACCAGTAAATAATCGGCATACCTGCGACACTGCTCACAGTGCTGTTGGAGCTGCCTCCCGGAGCGCGCATGATCACGGGTGAAACACCAGTGATGGCTTTGACAGCTTTGTTCGTCCGGGTGAGCTGGCTTTTGACAGAAGAGGCGGAAAGCCTGGTCAGGGTAGAGTGATCCCATGTATGGTTCCCGATTTCGCATCCCATGTCAAAAGCTGCCTTGAGGGTGGACTTGTAGGTAGAGACACGGTTTCCTACCACAAAAAATGTTGCCACGCTGTTATATTTTTTCAATGTATTCAGGATCGTAGTAGTATTCTTGGACGGCCCGTCATCATAAGTAAGGGCGACCATTTTCCCATTCATATCCACGGATCGGTACAGCACACCCTTTTCATCGAAATAGCGGATGTAATGCGAAATAATCTGCTTGCCGGTCACACGCTTGCCTGTTTCTTCATCAAAATAATATTGATTTCCACTATCATCCTTCAGCCAGCCTGTGAGCCGTTTTCCGTCTGACTTAAAATAATAGTAGCTGCCGTCGATTTCCTTCAGACCGGTGACCATCCTGCCGTTTGAACCGAAATAGTAATAAGAACCATTGATATTTTTCAGGCCGGTGGCCATTTTGCCATTGGAACCGAAATAATAATAATAGTCTCCAATCTGGACCTTTTTACTGGTGACCATTTTTCCGCCTGAACCAAAATAATAGTAGCTTCCATTGATTTTTACCCGCTTGGAAGTGACCATCTTTCCCTTGGAGTTAAAATAGTAATAATAGTCGTTAACCTTGACGCGTTTGCTGGTGACCATCTTACCGCTGGAATTAAAATAGTAATAATAGTCATTGATTTTGACGCGTTTGCTGGTGACCATCTTACCGCTGGAATTAAAATAGTAATAATAGTCATTGATTTTGACGCGTTTGCTGGTGACCATCTTACCGCTGGAGTTAAAATAGTAATAATAGTCATTGACCTTGACACGTTTGCTGGTGACCATTTTGCCTTTGGAATTAAAATAGTAATAATAGTCGTTGATTTTGACTCTTTTGCTGGTGACCATCTTGCCGCTGGAAGCAAAATAGTAGTAGGAACCATTGATTTTCAGTCTGACCCCGGCAGCCATGATTCCGCTCTTGCGGAAATAGTACTTCGCTCCGCTTTCGGAGGTATACCATTTGGATTTTTGCATGACACCATTTACAAAATAATACGAGCTGCCGTCTATCTTCACTATGCCCGTGTACACCTGCCCGTTTTTATAATAAAGCTCTTGCCCATTGACTGTCACAAGACCGTCCAATAGTGCCTCGGATTCGGCTTCAGTTTCAGCTTCGGTTTCGGTTACTATTTCGGTTTCATTTTCTCCTGCCGATTCGCTGCCGGTGTCCGATGCCGCAGTACCGGGTACTGACAGGCACAGCACCAGAAGCATCACGGCCAGCAGCGGCAGTGCTGCATACATTTTCCTCTTCATAATCCTTCCTCCCTGATTTTTCTCCTTTTTGTGAATTGGTGTTGGAAAAATGTTTCCAGAAGCCAGTATAATACATTTCTTTATAAATAGGAAGACAGAGAAAGCAAAATATTTTCTGAAGTTCAAGAAAGCAGAAGCTCTTGAAAGTGAGGCTTATGAAATTTCTGCCCTGTGTCTCGCTGCTAATGCTTTGACAGGCATCAGACAGAATGTACTAAAAAAAATACATTCTTTTTTTCACGAAAAATAAATTATCCGGAAAAAACTCCTTGCAATACCCGGAAAAGTCGTTTATAATGGCTGATGTTGTGGCCTTGATAGCGTAGAAGCGTGAGGTTGCTGCGGTGTGCGCCGCAGGTTTTCCGTGGAGCGAATGTCAGGTTATGAAAGCTGGCGACAAGTCACTGTACAAATTTTAATGGTTCCGACGGACAAGACAGTCGGACACCGTGCGGGCGCATGACACGCACGGGTGAGTGTACAGTCACCGCTTGTCGTACTAAATGCCGGATGTCCTTTGATGGACACGGGGCATTAGACCACGTCCTGCGCAGCAGCGTAATCACAGAGGGCGCGGTTCTTTAAAAAAGTGCGAATAAGGAGGCGACTTTTTTTATGGCAACTCAGGTAATGAGAATCACACTGAAGGCATATGACCATCAGCTCGTGGACGCATCCGCGAAGAAAATCATTGACACGGTCAAGAAAAATGGAGCACAGGTAAGCGGTCCGGTGCCGCTCCCGACGAAGAAGGAGGTAGTGACTATCCTTCGCGCGGTACACAAGTACAAGGACTCCAGAGAGCAGTTCGAGCAGAGGACGCACAAAAGGCTCATTGATATCATCAGCCCGACCCAGAAGACGGTCGACGCGCTCTCCAGACTGGAGATGCCGGCAGGCGTGTACATCGATATCAAGATGAAGCAGAAGTAAAACAGGGTAGTTCAATTTGAGGCAAATCCTATTCAGGTTCAGATAACTGTTGACTAGGATGATCATGGAAATGCAGCTTGCAGCAGTTTGCAGCATGCGGAAAGGAAGCCGCCGCTTCGCGGTCGGAATTCTCGATTCACTTTGCGGATCAGAGCATACTTCGAATCTATTTCGCCGCGCATTCGCTGCGCAGATGCAGAACATGATCCGCTGTAGAAAGACAGGAGGAAAGACAATGAAGAAAGCATTGTTGGCAACAAAGGTCGGAATGACACAGATTTTCGACGAAAACGGTTTACTGATCCCGGTAACGGTTCTTCAGGCCGGGCCGTGCATAGTGACGCAGGTCAAGACTGTTGCGAAGGACGGGTACAGCGCGGTTCAGGTGGGCTTTGTTGACAAGCGGGAAAAGCTTGTGAAGAAGCCGCAGAAGGGCGCGTTTGACAAGGCTGGCGTTTCTTACAAGAGATATGTAAGAGAGCTTCGTCTCGACGACGCTGAGAGCTATGAGGTAAAGCAGGAGATCAAGGCAGATATTTTCGCGGCAGGCGAGAAGGTTGACGCGACGGCTATCTCCAAGGGCAAAGGCTTCGCGGGTGTTATCAAGAGACACGGCCAGCACAGAGGACCGATGGCGCATGGTTCCAAGTATCATCGTCACGCGGGCTCCAATGGTTCCTCTTCCGATCCGAGCAGAGTTTTCAAGGGAAAACACATGGCCGGACGTATGGGAGGCGTGCAGGTTACCGTTCAGAATCTTGAGATTGTCCGTGTGGACGCTGAGAACAACCTGATCCTGGTAAAGGGCGCTGTTCCGGGACCGAAGAAGGCACTCGTTACATTGAAGAATACCGTTAAGACCGGTAAGTAAGCCTGGAGCAGGAAAGGAGGAGAAGACAGATGGCAAACGTATCTGTTTATAATATGGAAGGCAGCGAAGTCGGCCAGATGGAGCTGAATGACGCTGTGTTTGGCGTTGAAGTGAATGAACATCTCGTACACCTCGCGGTTGTGAGCCTGCTGGCCGGAGGGCGTCAGG
This sequence comes from Lachnospiraceae bacterium, assembly GCA_021201665.1. GTDB lineage: Bacteria > Bacillota > Clostridia > Lachnospirales > Lachnospiraceae > Choladousia. The sequence continues at coordinate 10,284 of JAJQEO010000003.1, forward strand.
GTACGCAGAAGGCAAAGACACGTTCTGAGGTTTCCGGCGGCGGCAAAAAGCCGTGGAGACAGAAGGGCACCGGCCACGCGAGACAGGGTTCGATCCGCGCACCGCAGTGGAAGGGCGGCGGAGTCGTGTTTGCGCCGGTTCCGAGAGAATATACCGTCAAGATGAACAAGAAGGAAAGACGCCTGGCTCTGAAGTCCGCGCTGACGAGCAGAGTACAGGAGAACAAGCTGATCGTGCTCGATGAGCTCAAGATGTCCGAGATCAAGACCAAAAACATGAAGGCGGTTCTGGACGCACTCAAGGTAGACAGGGCGCTGATTATTCTGGACGAGAATGACCAGAAGGTTGTTTTATCCGCTAGAAACATTGCGAATGTAAAGACCGCGCTGACAAATACTATCAACGTATATGACATTCTGAAATACGGCACAGTGGTGGCCACCAAAGCTGCTGTGGAGGCGATCGAGGAGGTGTACGCATAATGGCAGATATCAAGTATTATGATGTGATCTTAAAACCGGTGATCACTGAGAAGAGCATGAATGCTATGGCAGACAAAAAATACACCTTCCTAGTGCATCCGGACGCGACAAAGTCTCAGGTGAAAGAGGCTGTTGAGAAGATGTTTGACGGAGCGAAGGTGGCTCAGGTCAACACGATGAACCTGGAAGGCAAGATGCGCCGCCGCGGCATGACCTCCGGCAAGACGGCGAAGAGCAAGAAGGCCATCGTGCAGCTGACTGCTGACAGCAAGGACATCGAGATCTTCGAGGGCCTGTAAAAACGACTTAAAGTGGAAGCGCCCCGTCATCGGAAGCCTGTTTCGTGATGGACGGCGCTCCGGTAGATGAAATTACCGGCACACGGACAAAGCGGCCGGCAATGGTCGGCATAGGAATGCGGCGGCCGGACTCCCACCCAACGTGCAGACGTGTAGAAAGTGGGGGATCGCTGCGCATAAGATGACACACACCGATGTGTTGTCAAAGCTTCAGACTATCTGTCCATGAGACAGGATAATAAAGAAAAGGAGAAACAATCATGGGAATCAAAACCTACAACCCATATACGCCCTCCAGAAGGCATATGACCGGTTCTGATTTTTCAGAGATTACGAAGACGACTCCGGAGAAGTCTCTGACCGTGTCTCTTAAGAAAAATTCCGGACGAAATAACCAGGGCAAGATTACAGTAAGACATCAGGGCGGCGGCAACAGAAGAAAATACAGACTGGTAGATTTTAAGAGAAATAAAGACGGAGTACCGGCAAAGGTACTTGGTATTGAATATGATCCGAACCGCTCCGCAAACATCGCGTTGATCTGCTATGCGGACGGTCAGAAATCCTACATCCTCGCACCGGCGGGCATGGAGGTCGGCTGGACAGTCATGAACGGTCCGGAAGCCGAGGTGCGTGTCGGCAACTGCCTGCCGCTCTCTCAGATTCCGGTAGGTACCATTGTTCACAACATTGAGCTTTACCCGGGACACGGCGGACAGATGGTACGCTCCGCGGGCAACGGCGCACAGCTGATGGCGAAGGAAGGAAAGTACGCGACCTTAAGGCTTCCGTCCGGCGAGATGAGAATGGTTCCGATGGAATGCCGCGCTACAGTCGGTACAGTCGGCAATGGCGACCACAACCTGATCAACATCGGTAAAGCAGGAAGAAAGCGCCACATGGGCATCCGCCCGACCGTCCGCGGTTCTGTTATGAACCCGAATGACCATCCGCACGGCGGCGGCGAGGGCAGAGCACCGGTAGGACGTCCGGGTCCGAGCACTCCGTGGGGCAAGCCTGCACTGGGTCTTAAGACCAGAAAGAAAAAGAAAGCATCCAACAAGCTGATCGTAAGAAGAAGAGACGGCAAAGCAATCAACTGATGTTTATCATATAAGGAGGTAAGTAATGGCTCGTTCATTAAAAAAAGGACCGTTTGCTGATGAGAGTCTGCTGAAAAAAATAGATGCGTTGAACGCGTCGGGCAGCAAGCAGGTCATTAAGACCTGGTCCCGCCGTTCCACAATTTTCCCGCAGATGGTCGGACACACCATCGCGGTACATGACGGAAGAAAGCATGTCCCGGTGTATATCACGGAGGACATGGTTGGACATAAGCTCGGTGAGTTTGTGGCGACACGGACCTACAGAGGACATGGCAAGGACGAGAAAAAGTCCCGCGCGCGTTAGTTTTCGCGCATGGCTGCGGGAGAGTGGAAGCGCGCCCCGGGATACGAACGTTTTGCGATGGGGACGCTGAACATTGCAAACGCGGCAGCAGGCGGTGTACCGCCGCTTTTGAACAGTTAGAAAGGAGAACAATCCAATGGCAAAAGGACATAGATCCCAGATTAAGAGAGAGAGAAATGCCGAGAAGGATACCAGACCGTCAGCGAAGTTATCATACGCACGGGTTTCTGTCCGCAAGGCTTGTTACGTTTTGGATGCCATCCGGGGAAAAGATGCAAATACGGCTGTCGGTATTCTGACATACAATCCGAGATACGCATCTGAGGTGATTTTAAAGCTTCTGAAATCCGCGATTGCGAACGCTGAGAATAACAACGGCATGAAGGCGGAGAATCTTTATATCGAAGAGTGCTACGCGAACAAGGGTCCGACAATGAAGAGAATCAGACCGAGGGCACAGGGCAGGGCTTACCGCATTGAGAAGCGTATGAGCCACATCACAATCGTGCTGAATGAGAAGTAAGGAGGACTGGCATGGGACAGAAAGTTAATCCGCATGGTCTTAGAGTAGGTATTATTGAAGACTGGGATTCCAAATGGTACGCAGAGGGTGATTTCGCTGATTGCCTGAAAGAGGATTATGATATCCGCAAATTTCTGAAGAAAAAGCTTTACAGCGCGGGCGTTTCTAAAATCGAGATTGAGCGCGCTTCTGACAGAGTGAAGGTGACAGTCCACACAGCGAAGCCGGGTGTTGTGATCGGCAAGGGCGGCGCTGAGATCGAAAAGCTCAGAGCTGAGCTTCAGAAGATGATTTCGAAGAAGCTGATCGTGGATGTAAAAGAGATCAAGAGACCGGATAAGGACGCTCAGCTTGTAGCGGAGAACATCGCCGCGCAGCTGGAAAATCGTGTATCCTTCCGCCGCGCGATGAAGTCTGCGATGAGCAGGACCATGAAGTCCGGCGCTCTCGGCATCAAGACCGCGGCTGCAGGCCGTCTGGGCGGCGCGGATATGGCGCGTTCAGAGTTCTACAGCGAGGGCACGATCCCGCTTCAGACGTTAAGAGCCAATATTGACTATGGATTCGCCGAGGCAAACACCACATATGGCAAAGTTGGAGTAAAGGTTTGGATCTACAAGGGCGAAATACTTCCATCTAAAAAAGAAGGGAGCGATAAATAATGTTAATGCCGAAAAGAACAAAACACCGCAAGCAGTTCCGTGGCTCCATGGCGGGTAAGGCCCTCAGAGGAAACACGATTTCGAACGGCGAATATGGTCTTGTCGCGATTGAGCCGTGCTGGATCAAATCCAACCAGATCGAGGCTGCCCGTGTCGCGATGACCCGTTATATCAAGCGTGGCGGTAAAGTATGGATCAAGATTTTCCCGGATAAGCCAGTGACAACCAAGCCGGCTGAAACCCGAATGGGTTCTGGTAAAGGTACCACGGAGTATTGGGTTGCGGTTGTAAAGCCGGGCCGTGTGCTTTTTGAGCTTGCCGGTGTTCCGGAGGATGTTGCTCATGAGGCTCTGCGTCTCGCTATGCACAAATTACCCTGCAAGTGTAAAATCGTTTCTCGTGCAGACTTAGAAGGCGGTGATAACAGTGAAGAGTAAGAAGTATGTAGATAGTTTACAGACCAAAACCGCGGCAGAATTACAGGAAGAACTGGTAGCCGCCAAAAAAGAGCTTTTCAATCTGAGATTCCAGAACGCGACAAACCAGCTGGATAACACAGGCCGGATCAAAGAGGTTCGCAAGAACATCGCAAGAATTCAGACTGTTATCACAGAAAAGGCGAACGCGTAATCATCCGGATCAGAGGAGAAGAAAGGAGAATTCCCGTGGAAAGAAATCTTAGAAAAACCCGTACGGGCAAGGTTGTCAGCGACAGGATGGACAAGACGATTGTCGTAGCCGTGGAAGACCATGTAAGACACCCGCTTTACAATAAGATCGTTAAAAAGACCTACAAGCTGAAGGCACACGATGAGAAGAACGAGTGCAATATCGGCGATACAGTAAAGGTAATGGAGACAAGGCCGCTCTCTAAGGATAAGAGATGGAGACTTGTCGAGATCGTTGAAAAGGTTAAATAAATAGGAGGTTATCGGCATGATTCAGCAGGAATCCAGACTCAGAGTCGCTGATAATACTGGTGCGAAAGAGATTCTGTGCATCCGTGTTACAGGCGGTTCTACCAGAAGATATGCGACTGTCGGCGATGTGATTATTGCTACGGTCAAGGATGCGACGCCAGGCGGTGTTGTTAAAAAAGGCGAAGTGGTAAAGGCTGTCGTAGTGCGGACGGTAAAGTCCATCCGACGCAAGGACGGTTCCTATATCAGATTTGACGAGAATGCGGCTGTCATCATCAAGGATGACCTCACCCCGCGTGGAACCCGTATTTTTGGGCCGGTAGCTCGTGAGCTTCGTGACAAGAAGTTCATGAAGATCGTATCTCTGGCTCCGGAAGTATTATAAGGAGGATCCAGGACATGAACAAGATTAAAAAAGACGATATGGTGATCGTGATCGCCGGCAGAGAAAAAGGCAAGAGCGGCAAGGTTCTGGCTGTAAAGGACGGCAAGGTCCTTGTTGAGGGCGTGAATAAGGTAAAGAAGCATACGAAGCCGTCAGCGATGGATCAGAACGGCGGCATTATCGAGAAAGAAGCGTTTCTTGATGCTTCAAACGTCATGTATTATCACAAGAACACCCCGACCAGGATTGGCTTTAAGATCGACGGCGACAAGAAGGTCCGCGTGGCAAAGTCGACGGGCGAAGTGATCGACTAATCAGGAGAGGAGGGTACAACGTTGAGCAGACTGAAAGAACAGTATAAAAATGAGATCGTAGACGCTATGATCAAAAAATTCGGATACAAAAACATCATGGAAGTGCCGAAGCTCGAGAAGGTTGTTGTCAACATGGGTGTTGGCGAGGCAAAAGAAAACGCAAAGCTCCTTGACTCCGCTATCCAGGATATGGAGACGATCACCGGACAGAAGGCTGTAAAGACAAAGGCAAAAAATTCCGTGGCAAACTTCAAGATCAGAGAGGGCATGCTGATCGGATGCAAGACGACTCTTCGCGGAGAGAAGATGTACGACTTCGTAGACCGCCTGATCAACCTGGCGCTTCCGCGTGTGCGTGACTTCCGCGGTGTAAACCCGAACGCGTTTGACGGCAGAGGAAACTATGCGCTCGGCATCAAAGAGCAGCTGATCTTCCCGGAAATCGAGTATGACAAGGTAGACAAGGTGCGCGGCATGGATGTGATTTTCGTCACAACAGCGAAGACAGACGAGGAAGCGAGAGAGCTGCTGAGACTGTTCAATATGCCGTTTATGAAGTAGGAGGGAAGCTTTATGGCAAAGACTTCAATGAAAGTAAAACAGCAGCGCAAACCGAAATTCTCAACAAGAGCGTATACGCGCTGCAGAATCTGCGGACGCCCGCATTCGGTTCTGAAAAAATACGGCATCTGCCGTGTCTGCTTCCGTGAGCTGGCTTACAAGGGCCAGATCCCGGGCGTGAAGAAGGCAAGCTGGTAAAAATTAAGGGATTAAAAACATGTAAAGTCTGAGGACGAGGAGGAAACTTACATGACGGTTACAGATCCGATCGCGGATATGCTTACAAGAATCCGCAATGCAAATACTGCAAAGCATGATACTGTGGACGTACCCGCATCCAAGATGAAAATCGCGATCGCGAACATTCTTCTGGACGAGGGATATATCAAGAAATATGATCTGATTGAGGATGGAGTATTCAAGACCATCCATATCACATTAAAGTATGGCGCAGACAAAAATGAAAAGGTCATCACCGGACTGAAAAGAATTTCGAAGCCGGGTCTGCGTGTTTATGCCGGAAAGGATGAGCTGCCGAGAGTCCTTGGCGGACTTGGCATCGCAATTCTTTCCACAAACCAGGGCGTGATCACAGACAAGCAGGCGAGAAAGCTCCAGGTGGGCGGCGAAGTGCTGGCTTTTGTGTGGTGATGTAGTAAATTCGCTTCGCGAATGAGACGGGAATCTTCTCGGACCTTAGTAGTTCGAGAATCAAATTTACTGAAAACAGAGGAGGCGGAGGATAAGCCTCTTCCGAGAATCTAAGTAAGGAGGATAGTTGGCATGTCACGTATAGGAAGAATGCCAGTGGCAATCCCGGCAGGAGTTAGTGTCACGATTGCAGAAGGAAACGAGGTTACAGTAAAAGGACCGAAAGGCACTCTTGTACGAGTGCTTCCGAAAGAGATGGAGATCAAAGAGGAAGCCGGCCAGGTGGTTGTTTCACGGCCGAACGACCTGAAGAAAATGAAGTCTCTTCACGGACTTACCAGAACGCTCATTCACAATATGGTAGTTGGCGTGAGCGAGGGCTATTCCAAGACACTTGAGATCAACGGTGTCGGCTACAGAGCACAGAAGTCCGGCAGCAAGCTGACTCTGACGCTTGGTTATTCACATCCGGTGGAAATGACAGACCCGGAGGGGATTGAGACGAAGGTAGACGGCAACAAAATCATCGTGTCAGGTATCAGCAAGGAAAAGGTCGGCCAGTATGCTGCTGAAATCCGTGAAAAGAGAAAACCGGAGCCGTATAAGGGCAAGGGTATCAAGTACGCGGATGAGGTGATCAGACGCAAGGTTGGCAAGACCGGTAAGAAATAAGTGAGGAGAGTGCGAAGATGATCAATAAGAAATCAAGGACAGAAGTTCGTTTGAATAAACATAAGAGGATTCGCAACCGCTTCAGCGGTACAGCCGAGAGACCTCGTCTTGCCGTGTTCCGCAGCAACAAGCACATGTATGTGCAGATTATTGACGACACGGTCGGCCACACCCTTGTTTCCGCGAGTACTCTCCAGAAGGAGATCAGTTCCGAGCTCGAGCAGACCGATAACGTGGATGCGGCAGCTTATCTTGGCAAGGTGATTGCCGAGAGAGCACTTGAAAAGGGCATCAAGGAGGTCGTGTTCGACAGAGGCGGATTTATCTATCAGGGCAAAGTAAAGGCACTGGCCGAGGCTGCCAGAGAAGCCGGGCTGGAATTCTAAGAGGAGGAAAAACACATGAGACATGAGATCATTGACCCGAAACAGTTCGGCGAGGAGCTGACTGACAAGGTTGTGGCGATTAAGCGTGTATCCAAGACAGTAAAGGGTGGACGTACCATGCGTTTTACCGCTCTTGTAGTCGTAGGCGACGGCAATGGCCACGTAGGCGCGGGCCTTGGCAAAGCAATTGAAATTCCGGAGGCAATCCGCAAGGGCAAAGAGGATGCCATGAAAAAGATGATGACGGTTCCGCTCAGCCCGGAGGCAAGCGTACCGTATGACATGATCGGAAAGTTCGGCGGCGCGAGTGTGCTGCTTAAGAGGGCTCCGGAAGGTACCGGTATCATCGCCGGCGGTCCGGTGCGAAGCGTGCTGGAGATTGCCGGAGTCAAGAATATCCGTACAAAGTCACTTGGTTCAAACAACAAACAGAACGTTGTCCTGGCCACACTTGAAGCACTGAAGCAGATGAAGTCTCCGGAAGAAGTGGCGAGACTCCGCGGAAAATCTGTGGAAGAGATTCTGGGATAAGGAGAGAGCAATCATGGCAGACAAATTAAAGGTAACACTGGTAAAGTCGCCAATCGGCGCGATCCCGAAGCACCGCGCGACGGTAAAGGCGCTTGGCCTTACGAAGATGCACAAGACTGTGGAGCTTCCGAATAACAATGCCACACTCGGCATGGTGAAGCAGGTTTCTTACCTGGTAAAGGTAGAAGAGGCGTAACTGTGAGAGTAATGCACAACTGCAGGGAAGCTAATAAGTGAATCGGAACGTCCCTGGTTCTGAGGATCAGGGACAGGTAAAGGAGAGCATTATGGAATTATCTAATTTAAGTCCGGCTGCGGGCAGTGTTCACAGCAATAACTTCAGACGCGGCCGCGGTCATGGATCTGGAAACGGCAAGACAGCCGGCAAGGGGCACAAGGGTCAGAAGGCTCGTTCCGGAGCTCCGAGAATCGGTTTTGAAGGCGGACAGATGCCATTGTATCGCCGCCTTCCGAAGAGAGGCTTTAAAAACAGAAATTCGCTTGACATCGAGGCAATCAATATCAGTGAGCTGGAGAGATTTGATGATGATACTGTAGTTACCATTGATATGCTGATGGAGAACGGCATCATAAAGAGCCCGAAGGACGGCGTAAAGGTACTTGGAAACGGTACGCTCACAAAGAAGCTGACAGTTCAGGTGAATGCGTTCAGCGAGGGCGCGAAGGCTAAGATCGAGGAGCTCGGTGGAAAAGCAGAGGTGATCTGATGTTAGAGACACTCACAAACATGTTCCGGATCAAAGAAATCCGGAAAAAGCTGTTCTACACCTTCCTGATGATAATTGTGATCCGTTTTGGATCACAGTTACCGGTGCCTGGCGTGGACAGAGATTATTTTGCGTCGTGGTTTTCGTCCTATTCGAATGACGCGTTCAACTTCTTCTCGGCATTTACGGGAGGCTCCTTCGAAAATATGTCGATTTTCGCTTTGAGCATCACTCCGTATATTACTTCATCCATTATCATTCAGCTGCTCACGATTGCCATTCCGGCACTCGAGGAGATGCACAGAGATGGAGAAGATGGCAGAAAGAAGATTACGCAGATCACGAGATATACAACAGTCGGACTGGCTCTGATCGAGAGTATCGCGATGACGATCGGCTTCGGAAGAAGCGGTCTGCTTGAAGAGTTTAACGCGATCAATGTGATCACCGTAATCGTAGCTCTTGTGGCCGGCAGCACGATGTTGATGTGGATCGGCGAACGCATTACAGAGAAAGGCGTCGGGAACGGTATTTCCATCGTCCTGATGGTCAACATCCTTTCGAGCGTTCCGTCTGATTTTGTCAGCCTCTACGGCCTGTTTATTGAAGGAAAGACGATTGCGAGAGGCGTTCTTGCAGGCCTGATTATTCTGGCGGTTGTCCTTCTGACCGTGATTCTGGTTATCTTCCTGAATGGCGGCGAGAGAAGAATCCCCGTGCAGTACGCGAAGAAAATGCAGGGAAGAAAGATGGTAGGCGGCCAGTCTACGAACATTCCGCTGAAGGTCAATACCGCAGGCGTTATCCCAGTTATCTTTGCGTCTTCGCTGATGTCCATCCCATCCATGGTAGTAAGCTTTGCCGGCATCAGCACATCCGGGATCGGCGCGACCATTATCAGCATGCTCAGCCAGAACAACTGGTTTAACTTAAGCCATCCAGAGTATTCGATTGGTCTGATTCTGTATATCGTGCTGATCGTGTTCTTTGCATATTTCTACACCTCTATCACCTTTAACCCGATAGAGGTAGCGGATAATATCAAAAAGCAGGGCGGATTCATCCCCGGCATTCGTCCGGGAAAGCCGACCACGGAATATCTGGACAAGGTGCTTGGCAACCTCGTGTTTATCGGCGCTGTGGGTCTGATCATTGTCGTGCTTGTGCCGATCTTCTTCAACGGTGTATTTGGTGCGTCCGTATCCTTTGGCGGCACTTCGATCATCATTATCGTTGGCGTCATTCTGGAGACCCTCAAGCAGATCGAATCGCAGATGGTTGTCCGCAACTACAAGGGATTCCTGATGGAGTAAGCAGCAGGAGATTGCCGCACAACTGCTGCGGTGGGGAGAAAAGCCCCACCCACATATTGGCGGATATCCCACCACAGGGCGGCGGTACTTAAGAGAAATTCTGGGAAACTGCTTCTTGCAGTTTTCCAGATCATAAGAGTGTACTTTCATTTTCATGAGGCAGCAGGCCTGACAATTATAGTCGTATGGAATCCACCGGCAAGCCGGTTCCCCTTATGACATATGATGAGTATGGGGAAGCTGCTTCACAGTGTCCTGCTTTATCGAGTGTCGAGTATACCTCGGTGGCAAACCAGACGCTTGAAAATGAGAGTACACTATAATGGGTTATAGGAAGGAGTATCATCTATGAAGATTGTCATGCTTGGTGCGCCGGGGGCCGGAAAAGGGACTCAGGCGAAGATGATCGCTGCGAAATATCAGGTTCCACACATTTCATCCGGAGATATTTTCCGGACGAATATAAAAAACGGCACGGAGCTTGGAAAAAAGGCGAAAGAATACATTGACCAGGGACTTCTGGTTCCGGATGAGCTGACGGTGGATCTGGTGATTGACCGTGTTTCCTGGGATGATTGTAAAAATGGTTATATTCTTGATGGATTCCCACGCACGATTCCGCAGGCGGAGGCTCTGGACGCAGCACTGAAGAAGAGTGCTTCCGGGCTGGAGAACGGAACAAAAGCGACTCTTGATTTTGCAATCAATGTAGATGTACCAGATGAAAATATTGTCACGAGGATGTCAGGAAGAAGAGCCTGCCTAGGGTGCGGAGCCACATACCACATCATTTATAATCCTTCGAAAAAGGGAGATATCTGCGAGGTTTGCGGCGAAAGCCTGGTTCTGCGCGATGATGATAAACCGGAAACCGTGCAGAAAAGACTGTCCGTTTACCATGACCAGACACAGCCGCTGATCGACTATTACACCAGCCAGGGCATTTTGAAGACCGTTGACGGCACACAGGATATGAACGATGTGTTTGCCGCAATCGTCAAAATTCTGGAGGCGTAAAATGGCCGTATCAGTGAAATCCGCGCATGAAATAGAATTGATGAGAGAAGCCGGAAGACTTCTGAATATTGTTCATAAGGAGCTGGCGGCGGCAATCCGCCCGGGAGTATCGACCTGGGAGCTGGACAAAATCGGCGCAGATGTGATCCGCAGCTTTGGCTGCACGCCCAATTTTCTCAATTATAACGGCTTTCCCGCTTCCTTCTGCATTTCCATAAATGAAGAAGTGGTTCACGGGATCCCCAGCAAAAAGAGAATTCTGAAGGAGGGCGACATCGTGAGCGTCGACGCCGGCCTGATTTATAAGGGAATGCATTCAGACGCGGCCCGCACCTATGGAGTGGGGCGTATTTCGCCGGAAGCACAGCAGCTGATTGATGTGACCAGGGAATCCTTCTTCCGCGGAATTGCGATGGCCAGGGACGGACACAGGCTGCACGAGATCTCCGCGGCCGTGAACGATTATGTAGATCAGTTTGGATACGGAGTGGTGCGTGACCTCGTCGGACACGGGATCGGCCATGCACTCCATGAGGATCCTCAGATCCCGAATTTCCGGCAGAAAAGCAGAGGCATCCGCCTGGTGAAGGGCATGACCCTGGCAGTCGAGCCAATGATCACAGCCGGCCGGGCCGATGTAGAATGGCTGGATGACAACTGGACCGTGGTGACCGAGGATGGCAGCCTAGCGGCGCACTATGAGAATACGATTCTGGTTACAGATGGAGAGCCTGAGATTCTTTCGCTTGCGGAGTGATAGCATTAAGTTGTTTCGCAACAGGTCATTCGTATGACGCAGGTATACAACGACAGGGAAGGTACGAAGAACATGAATGTCTGGACATCGAAAATGCTCGCTATGTCTTTGGCAGGTCACGATAAGGGCAGCCTGTATGTGGTGCTGGAAGAAAAGTCTGGCACCGACGGCACCGACAGCTATTTACTTTCAGACGGCAAGCATCGTACGCTGAGCCATCCCAAAAGAAAAAACGCAAAGCACGTGCAGCTGATCACGCATCTGCCGGACACGGTACTGGCGCGGATGCAGGAAATCACACTGGACGCGCATGTCCGTAAAATACTGAAAAATTATTCCGCAAGTGTGCGCCAGCAGGACGCAAAGGATAGCAGCGGAATTATGATCGAAGCAGTCAAATTACAAGTGAAGCAGTAAAACCACGAGCGAAGCAGCCTTATCACAAGTGAAGCAGTAAAACCACGTGTGAAGCAGCAAAACCATAAGTGAAGCAGTGTAATCATGAGTGCGCAGGAGTTTAAACGCCCAATAGAAGCTTTAAAAGCTCCACGGTTGTTTTATATAGCATGATAAAAGTCATGGAGGTATGTATGTCTAAGGCAGATGTCATAGAAGTAGAAGGCAAAGTAATTGAGAAGCTTCCGAACGCGATGTTTCGGGTGGAGCTGGAAAATAAGCATGTCGTGCTTGCGCATATCAGCGGCAAGCTCCGCATGAATTTTATTCGGATCCTTCCAGGCGATAAAGTAACGATCGAGTTATCTCCTTACGATCTTACAAAGGGGAGAATTATCTGGAGAGATAAATAAGAGAGATGTTTGGACAGGGATTTCAGGACAATGTGTGCCATAAGCCTGCTGCAAAATCCGAAAAAAGTGATTGACACAAAAACGGATTCTTACTATAATATACCAGTGTGTCGCCCAAACACACTGTATTTTGGTGTGCGGGAGACTTTATGTTTTCGTTGCTTTAAGGCTGTATGACATTATGACAGGCAGCTGACAGAGGTGTTTGCGGCATTAGCAGCACCGTTAAAGAAGCAGCGGAAAATGATTCAGATAGATAAATGTTCGAGCCAAAGCCCCGGTAGAGCATTTTCTTCATAAAAGCCCATGTAGTGTTTCTGAAAAAATATCTGGAGAATTTTCTGAAATATTTCAGAGGACATTCTGAAAAATCGGGAATGTTCCAGAAAAGAGACGTCAGTGGGACGGTCGGGAGGACGGAAATAAGCCTCTGTTTGCCCGGTAACTAACTGGAAAGCCACCGCGAACGCAAAAGAGAGCGGCGGCTGTGTTGTCAGCTTTCTATAAAGAATGACAGCCGATGAGTAAGGAGGAACCCTAATGAAGACAGAGATGGTTAATCCAGCCACGATAGAGAGAAAATGGTATGTAGTGGATGCTACGGATAAGACCCTTGGCCGTCTGGCATCCGAGGTTGCCAGCATATTAAGAGGAAAGAAAAAACCGATCTTTACCCCGCACCTGGATCTGGGTGATTATGTCATCGTTATAAACGCGAGCAAAGTCAAGGTGACCGGTAAGAAGCTGGATCAGAAGATTTATTATCATCATTCTGATTACGTAGGAGGCATGAAGGAGACTACCCTTCGCAAAATGCTTGCTACCAAGCCGGAGCGCGTGATTGAGATGGCAGTAAAAGGTATGCTTCCGAAAGGACCGCTTGGCAGAGAGATGTACAGAAAGCTTTATGTATATGCGGGACCGGATCACAAGCAGCAGGCACAGAAGCCGGAAGAGCTGACATTCTAAGAGGGAGGTAAAGAACATTGGCTAAGGAAAAATTCTACGGAACAGGAAGAAGAAAAAAATCAGTTGCCAGAGTATATCTGATCCCGGGCACCGGCAAGATCACGATCAATAAAAGAGACATTGACGACTACTTCGGACTTGAGACCCTGAAGGTGATTGTTCGCCAGCCGCTCGTCGCGACCGAGACCCTCGGCAAGTTCGACGTACAGGTGAACGTATATGGCGGCGGTACGACCGGTCAGGCAGGCGCGATCCGCCACGGCATCTCCAGAGCACTGCTTCAGGCAGACAATGACTACCGCCCGACTCTGAAGTCCGCAGGTTACCTCACCCGTGACCCGAGAATGAAAGAGCGTAAGAAGTACGGCCTCAAGGCAGCCCGTCGCGCGCCGCAGTTCAGCAAGCGTTAATCGGCTGGATTTTTACAATCGAAAATGCTCAAAAACCCCGGAAATACGCCATTTCCGGGGTTTTTCTTATATGATTTTCTTTGATTCGGTTTCGCTGATTTTGACGAAATTTGACCCTCTTTAACCCGGTTTTTCCTGATTAAAAATGGGGCAACCGGCCTTTTTGAACCCGTTTTGATTAAAAAATGGGGCAACCAAGAGGGCTGATCGACCCGATTTTGAGCCTCAATTTTCGTCCTGCTGTTCTGCGAAGATGACATGAAAAATGCGGCGGGTACGGTTGATAGGGTTTCGCTGGATTTGACCAAATCTGATATTTTCAAATCGAGTTTATATGGTTTACCCTTGGACTTTAGTGTTCTCACATTTGCGTCTCCCCTGCTTCCTTTATATGATGGAGACACAAGGAGGTCTGAACGCTATGATGAGAAAACAGAAACGCTATTTATATCTGAACGCCGAAGAAACCAGCGTGGTGCTGCAGAGCCTGATCCGCCTGAAAAATGCCCTCATCCGTGAAGGCCGCTATACCGACTGCGTGGATGAGCTGATTGTGAAAGTCACGGAAGCGCCCATAAAGAAATTCAAAATTACATAACCCCAACTGAAGCTGGCCGTTTATTCTGTAAAAAGAGTAGACGGCCTTTTTTCATTTCCGTACATAGCCGTCGCGTCACCGCAAGCTCCGCAGCATTCGCTTCCGTATAAACACGAAAGCTCATTTACTCCGCTGCGGTTCCTTTTCCCAAAAAGTCTTGCGACTTTTTGGGAGCCCTGTGACGCAGGCGGCTAAATCTATGTAAAGGAGGAACCTGTTATGGCGAAAACAAAGGTGATTTCCGTGGCAAACCAAAAAGGCGGCGTTGGAAAAAGTACCAGTGTGTACTGTATCGGCGCTGGGCTGGCTATGGAGGGCAAGAAAGTCCTGCTGTTGGATGTAGACCCCCAGGGCGATCTGACCAAGATGCTGGGCCTTCGTAAGCCTCATGAGCTACCCCAAACGCTGGGCAATGTCATGAACGATGTAATCAGCGGCATCCCGCCTGATGGACACCCGGAAATCCAGCATCATCGGGAGGGCTTTGACTTTGTGCCGGGGAATCGCTCCCTGACCGCCGTGGAAACCGGGCTGGTGAATGTTATGAGCCGGGAAACGGTACTGCGGCAGTATGTGGACAGCGTGAAGCAGGACTATGACTATGTACTGCTGGATTGCCGTCCCTCTCTCGGTATGCTGGTTATCAACGCGCTGGCTGCTTCGGATCATGTGCTGATTCCGGTGCAGGCAGACTATCTGGCCGCTGAGGACATGACGGAGTTGATCGGCACGGTACAGAGCATCAAGCGTCAGATTCGCCCCACCCTGAAGGTGGGCGGCGTATTTCTGACTATGGCCAATGAGACCAACTTCCGCAAGGATGTGGTCAAATCGGTTCGGGAGAGCTACGGGAAACATTTGCCCGTCCTGAACGCCGTTATTCCTGCAACGGTAAGGCTGGCGGAAATCAGCACGGCAGACAAGAGCATCTTTTTGCATGAACCCAGAGGGCGTGCGGCGGATGCGTATCGTGGGCTTGTGAAGGAGGTGATGGAGATTGGCGAAAAACAGCGTGGCCGATCTGCTGAATGTAGATAGCCTGTTTACCACCGAGGCTGAGCGCGAGGACGCGAAGCGGGAGCGTGTGCAGGAGATTCCGCTGACAGAAATCAGCGACTTTCCCAATCACCCTTTTCATGTCCGCATGGATGAAAGCATGACAGAGATGGCAGACAGCGTGAAGCAGTACGGCGTACTTGTCCCCGCGCTGGTTCGTCCAAGGTCAGAGGGCGGTTATGAAATGGTAGCTGGTCACAGGCGCAAGGCAGCCAGTGAGCTGGCAGGCAAGACTGTTGTACCATGTATCGTTCGAGAACTGTCGGATGAGGAAGCCGTTATTATCATGGTGGACTCCAATCTCCAGCGGGAACAGATACTGCCGTCAGAAAAGGCGTTTGCCTATAAGATGAAGCTGGATGCGATGAAGCGACAGGCTGGCAGACCGAGCAAAGGAAATCCTGCCCCAGTGGGGCAGAATTTCGGTATCACATCACGAGAAGCATTAGCACAGAAATCTCCCGACAGCGACTCTCAGATTCAACGCTATATCCGCCTAACCCACCTTATCCCCGGTATTCTGGAACTGGTGGACAACTCCGTTCTCCGGGAAAAAGACACCTTGCAAGTGGCAATGCGGCCAGCGGTGGAGCTTTCCTACCTGACTGAAACAGAGCAGCAAAGCCTGCTGGAAATCATGCAGAGCGAGGATTGCACCCCCTCCCATGCCCAGGCTATCAAAATGCGGCAGTTTTCCCAAAATGGCAAGCTGGATGAAAATGTGCTGCTTTCCATCATGCAGGAGGAAAAGGGCAACCAAAAAGAGCAATTCCGTATGCCCAAGGAGCGGATCAGCAAGTATTTTGCGCCGGGGACGCCCGCGCAGAAGATTGAGGACACCATTGTAAAGGCACTGGAGCTGTACCGTAAACGCCAGCGGGACATGGAACGATGATTGTCCACCAGGGGGAAGGTCTGCCATTTGGATGTAAAACTTTTCCGGTAATCTCCCCCTCTCCACACCTCACCCCCTCTAAACCTGCTGTACCAGCCGAAAAAGAGAGTATCTATCGGCGGTACTTCATGGATAGCTGGGGAAGTTCACCACGGCTGGGATTTGTCTTTCAGCCGATAAAAATTCAAGAAAGGATTTGGACACATGAAACTCAAACAGATTTTCAAGAAGGCCGCAGCTATGGTCATGGCTGCGGTCACAGTTTTGTCCCTGTTGCCAATGAACGCTTTTGCGGCAACAGGCGATGTGGGAACCATCACCTTTACCCGCACCTACGATGCGGGTGGCAATATCATGTACTACAATTCCGGAGCAGACATCAACGGCTATCATGCCGGAGGAACTGGAACTATTAAGTATCGGATGTATGTGGACGGCAACACCGCCTTCTGCATCCAGCCTGGTGTTCCCTTGAAGACCGGAGATACGCTGAGAGAGAGTTCTTCCGAAACCTGGAATGCTCTTTCAGCCAGTCAGAAAAAGGCTGTTGGACTGGCTCTGCTGTATGGTTATCAGGGCAACCGGGGTAATCTGAGCGGCAGTGACGATGAAATCTGGATGGCAACCCAGACCCTCGTGTGGGAGTTTGTGACGGGATGCCGCAATTCCACCGGCTCTTTTACGCAGACCAACACCACGGTTTATTCGCTGCACTTTGGTTCCAGCTATCCCAACAGCGGCGCGGCGGCAGCCTATGACCAGATCGTGTCCCTGTTGAACCGGCACACCACAGTGCCCAGCTTTATGAACGGCGGTTCCAGAGAGTTGGAATATAAGGACGGAGCCTACACCCTGACTCTGACGGACAGCAACGGCGTTCTGTCTGAATACAGCTTCACCAGCTCAGACAGCCGGGTGCGTATCTCCAAGTCCGGCAATACTCTGACGCTGACTTCCTCCGAAGCGCTGGATGGTTCTGTTCGCATTACCGCCACCCGCAGCAATATCCCCACGGTCAGTGAAAGCGCCCGGCTGATCGCCTATGGTGATGACAGCTTGCAGGATGTAGTTATTGGCGTAGAAAACGCAGACCATGTGACAGCATCTCTGAATGTCGAAACGCCTACCGGCAATCTGTCCCTGAAAAAGACCTCTGAGGACGGTGTGGTGTCCGGTATCCGTTTCACCATCGAGGGCAACGGCATCAACAAAACCGTTACCACAGGCAGCGACGGCACCATCAATCTGGAGGGGCTGGCTCCCGGTGTTTATACTGTCACCGAGCAGGGGTACGACCGCTATGAGCCGCAGAATACCCAGCGTGTGACCATCATTGGCGGCCAGACCAGCACTGTTACCTTCAACAATGTACTAAAGCGCGGCGATCTTGTTGTAACAAAGACCAGCGAGGACGGTTTGGTAGAGGGTATGAAGTTCCACCTGTACGGCACTTCTCTTTCAGGTCTTGCTGTGGACGAATATGCCGTAACCGACAGCGAGGGTAAAGCCTATTTTAACGATGTGTTGATTGGCACCGGCTATACGCTGGAGGAAGTGGACACGCCGGTTCGTTATGTGATTCCCGACAGTCAGACCGCGGCGATTGAGTGGAATACTGTCACCAATAAGAGCTTCACGAACATTCTGAAAAAGTGGCAGGCTACCGTTACCAAGAGTGATGTGGAAACCGGTTCTGCCCAGGGGGATGCTTCTCTTGCCGGAGCCGTCTATGGCGTTTACAAAGGCGACCAGCTTATAGACAGCTACACCACCGATGAAAACGGTCAGTTTACCACAGGCTTCTATGTCTGTGGCGATGATTGGAGCATCCGGGAAATCAGTCCTTCCGAGGGCTATCTGCTGGATGGCACATCCCACCATGTGGGAGCGGAGCCGGAGCTTTATACCGTTGAGTACAATCATACCTCCAATGATGTGACCGAGCAGGTCATCAAGGGAAAAATCGCCCTCATTAAGCACACGGACGATGGGGATACCCAGCTTGAAACCCCGGAGGTAGGTGCGGAGTTTTCCGTGTATCTGAAATCTTCCGGCAGCTACGATGCTGCCAGGGACAGCGAGCGCGATTATCTCATCTGTGATGAAAACGGATTTGCTCAGACCAAAGACCTGCCTTATGGAATCTACACCGTCCATCAGGTGTCTGGCTGGGAGGGTCGGGAACTGCTGGCCGACTTTGATGTGTATATTGCAAAAGACGGGCAGATTTACCGCTACCTTGCCAACAACGCAAACTTTGAAAGCTATATCAAGATCATCAAGGTGGATTCGGAAACCGGCAAGACAATTCCCTATGCGGGAGCAGGCTTCCAGCTTTATCGCCCGGATGGAAGTAAGGTGGAAATGACTTTCACCTACCCGGAAGTGACCACCATCGACACTTTCTACACCAATGACGAGGGCTATCTGATTACCCCGGAGACTCTGGAATATGGTTCCGGTTATTCGCTGGTGGAGGTGTCCGCCCCCTATGGTTATGTGCTGAACACAGAGCCGGTGTATTTTGATGTGACTGCAGACGATGCCACCGAAGAAAGCGCCGTGACCGTGGTGGAAGTCATTAAGGAAAACATGGCACAGAAGGGTATTGTCAAAATCAGCAAGACCGGCGAGGTATTTGCTTCCGTTACGGATAAGGGCACTTACCAGCCTATTTATGAAGTGCAGGGGTTACCCGGCGCTGTTTATGAGATTACCGCCGCCGAGGACATCTATACGCTGGATGGTACGCTCCGGGCCTCTGCCGGTGAAGTGGTGGATACAATCACCACCGATGACAGCGGTATGGCCGAAAGCAAGGCACTGTACCTGGGCAAATATGAAATTCGAGAAACGGAAGCACCTTACGGCATGATGCTGAATACCGAGGTTCGTACTGTGGAGCTGGTTTATGCCGGTCAGGAGGTGGAGATCACCGAGACTTCCGCCAGCTTCTATAATGAGCGCCAGAAGGTGGCCGTTTCTCTGAATAAGGCGCTGGAACAGGACGAGGACTTCCAGATTGGCATGAACGGTGAAATCACCGCTGTGACCTTCGGACTGTATGCCGCTGAGGAACTGACCGCCGCTGACGGTTCTGTGATCCCGGCTGACGGTCTGATTGAGATCATCTCCGTGGATATGGACGGCTTCGGTTACTGCGGTACTGACCTGCCTATGGGCAGCTACTATTTGCAGGAGCTGTCCACCGACAGCCACTATATTCTCTCCGATACCAAGTACCCGGTGGTCTTTGACTATGCCGGACAGGATACCGCGCTGGTGCAGATCATCGCAAACGATGGCGAGGACATTGGCAACGACCTGATTTACGGTGAAATTCACGGGCTGAAAAAGGATGACAGCGGCAATCCGCTGGATGGTGCGCTGATTGGCCTATTCCACACCGACTGCACCGAATTTACAACAGAAAATGCGCTGGTAACTGCCACCTCTGCCGAGGACGGCAGTTTTTCTTTTGCCCAGGTGCCTTACGGCAACTGGCTGGTGCGGGAGATCAAAGCGCCTACTGGTTATGTGCTGTCTGAGGATGCCTACCCTGTGACCATTGACGCAGACGACGCTGTGGTTGAGGTAGAGATTGAGAACACCCTGATTCGCGGCACTGTGCAGCTTATCAAGGTGGACGCGGACTACCCGGACAACAAACTGACCGGCGCAGAGTTTGAAATTTACCGGGATACCAACGGTGATGAGAAACTGGACGGCGCGGATGAGCGGCTGGGTACGCTCACTGAGGTCAGTACCGGCGTCTATGAAATGAGCGAGCTGACCTACGGCGGCTATTTTGTGAGGGAAACCAAGGCCCCGGAGGGCTTCTATTTGGACGAAAACGCCTACTATTTCTCTATCACCGAGCATGGTAAGGCCGTGACCGTAGAAAACGAGGCTGGCAAGGGATGCTTCATCAATCAGGCACAGAAAGGTGCCTTGAGAATCGTCAAAACCTCCTCGGACGGCAAGGTGGAGGGCTTCTCCTTCCGCGTCACCGGAGAGGGCGGCTATGAGCAGGTGTTCACCACCGACAAGAAAGGCGAGATTCTGATTGAGGGCCTGCGTATTGGCGAGTACACCGTCAGCGAAGTCTCCGACAGCGCATCTCAGAACTATGTGCTGCCCGCCGCTGCTACTGTGACTATCTCTGCGGAAAAGACCGCTACCGTTACCATGCACAATGAACTGCGGGATACTCCGAAAACTGGCGACAGCAGCAATCCCACTCTCTGGCTGGCTCTGATGGGCGTGGCTGCCGTGGGTGCTGCCGCCTGCGGTGTATTCGCAGTGAAAAATAAGAAAAAGAAGAAGGAGGAGAAGTAATCATGGAACCGAAAACCATCATTGGTATTGCGCTGGTCGCCTTGATCGCTGGCGCACTTGTATTTCTGAACATCCGTAATCGAAAAAAGTAATACACCTTGGGGCGGCTTTCGAGCTGCCCCGTTTACATACCTCAAGAAAGGAGGCATTTGACAGGTATGAAAGAACGATTTGAACAACGGCTGTTTCGTGTGTTTTCCCATGCCGGATATTCGCCCATCCGCATCCTGACAGTGACACCGGAGGAGATGGTGGAGATACCTGGCGTGACGGTTCCGGAGATTCGGGCGGTGCTGTGTGTTCAGAACAGAGTGCTGGCAGATCAGAACAATGTCCGTAAGGGACGATTGGTGGCTGAACTGATGAAAGCGGCACAGGAAAGAGAGGGGATAGTCCATGATGGGTAAAGAGGTCTTTGAATATGGTGGGTATCATTTTATCCCAGAACGCCAATTCTCCGCTGCGGAAAATGATTTTTACAGGATTTCCCGCCGTCAAAGGATAGACCGGGAGATAGGAATTTGTGAGCCGGGTTATGCCTATGAGAGTAAATACCCATATTCACATGACGCCTTCTATGCTGCTTCCCCAGACAAGGAGTGTGACCTGTTCCGTTGTGTAGAGAATGGGCGGCTTTACCTGCCCTGTGAGCATGATCTTCAGGAATACATGGAAACGCCGCAGAGAGGACGGAGGAATGATTATGAACGATGAAAAGCATATGGCTGGTGACTATGAAATCATCCAGGCGGTGCATATTGGCGACAGAGAAATCGTGATCGGCCAGAACGAGGCCGATGAAAATGGTCTGCCCTACATGGTGGGCTATTACGAGAGTAACGCTATTCTGGGGCGGTACTACGATGTGATTGGCAGTGACGATTTTCTGGAGATCATGGAACTGTATGGTCAGCGGATTATGGAGCAGAGCCAGAAAACCCGCGCCGAGCTATCAACTCCGAAAATCCAAGGCATTGACAACGCGCCCATTACCGCTGAGGGCTGCACACCTATCAGCTATGACGATGATCTGAATGGAAAGGTCATTGTCATCAAGCCGGAGGTACTGCGCCCGGAATACCGCAGGGCTACCTCTCAGGTCAAGCTGTGTACCGGTGGCTTTGGTGCTTCTCCCCATAGCCGTGGTACAGCGGTTTATTGCACCGAGGTTTATTCGGGACGGCAAGCCCGATTTGAGCGGCAGGACATTCTCGGCGTGTTGGAGCCGGAGAATCAACCCAAGTGGGTGCAGCATTTTTTGTTGGTACTCCGGCAGACAGAGAAGCAGAAACAGGCTGTAGATAAGGGGGCACGGTGATGGAGCAGAGAATCAACGAGGGCTATGTGATTACCGATTCTGTCCATGTTGGCAGTGCGGAATTTGTGATTGGCCAGAATGAAACCAAGTACGGCACCATGTATGTGACATGGAGATGTTCCAATGGCACGGATTATTATTGGGGCCATTATTTTGATGACCATTTTGCTGCACAGAAAGACCTTGTAGCGCGGGCACAGGAAGAAGTGCAGTATTTGGATGCAAAACGACAGTCGCAGGAGCAACAGAAACCGCCAAAAAAGAAGGAGCGTGAACGATAATGGATATGACCATCCGCCCGTTACGGGCTGAAGAACGAAAATACACCTACGCCCAGAGCCAGCAGCTCACCATGCAGACCGGAGCCATTGGCTATCTGCGGGGCGATTTTGACAGCAGCGGCACCGGATTTCATACCACCTGGTTTGACGAGGTGGAAAGCCGCAAGACCGCTGAATTTAAGGCGGAGTTTGATGAAGTTATCAACGCTCTTAGGTTTGATGAACGGTACGGTGGTGTACTGGCCGGACGCTCTGCTATGCAGAAATACGGCAGGAGCCAGCCGGATAGCGGCTTTGAGGGGAATTACGCCACGGAGTACGGCTTCCGCGTTGACACCGGGAACTTTGCCTATCTTCTGCGCTGTATTCCGGTCAAGGGAGATTATAACTTTTACTGTTGGTGCTTTGAAGCTAAATGGCTTGACCGTCATTTGAAGCAGGCGGAAAAAGGCATCCGTTTCATAGACCCGCACTATAAGGAACTGTTCCGCATTCCGGACGGCGATAAAATCCGAATCACCTATGCGGACGGGGAAAAGGTTGACCGTGCTTGCTGGTATATCGACGAGTGCCATTTGGAGGTGGGCAATCCCAACTGGGACAGCCTTTACCACATCTGCCAGTTTGCCGAGATGATGGAGCGAAACGGCAGCACGGTCATCCCATTGCGCTCCTCCCTGCCGGAACAGTGCTACGGCGTTCTGCCCAGCACCGGAGAACTGGTAATCGTCAAGAAAGGCGAATCCGGGTATTATCGGACCGATATTGACATGGGCAGCAAAGAGGAAAATCGCTTGCTGGCAGAGGATTATAACGGCAAGCTGGGCGTCAGCAAGGCGCAGGCTGCCGCTATGCTGGCCGGTTCCATGTTCGGCTGGCAGGTGCCCGCCGCTGACCCGAAGCATTATGACGAGCAAGGTCAGCCCGCCCGTCCAAAGCAGAAAGACAGAGGTGATGCCAGATGAAATATTGTGTTTCCATGAAGGAAGTCAGTTACGGCAGCGTTGTTGTGGAGGCAAAAAGCAAAGAGGAAGCTATCCAGAAAGCGGAACAGGCATATTATGACGGCAATGTCTTTTGGAAAGACAGCAGCATTGAAACCGAGGCTGTTCGCAAAGAACCAGATCGGGGGTGGGAGCGATGAGTGCTTTGTACCGCAGCAATGCAAAGGAAATTGACTACGAAGAAGTTACCGTTCTGGATAAGCCTATGCTGTTTACCTGTCTGCGGGTTGACCGGGCTACCGTACCCAAAGGGATGTACTGCTATGAGGTACGCCATGATGACGAGGGTCGGGGCGATCCCTGTGAAATTGCCAACTGGGTCATGGTCAATCATTGGGGAACGCTGATCTCCAATCAGCCGATTGCATTGAAGAAAAACGCCGCCTCCAGCAATGCCTATCGGGAAATTGAGCCGGAAAAGGACTGGAATTATGAGGGCGTGGATTCCACCTTGCAGGAATATATGGAGAAGCACCCACCGAAAAAGGAACGGAATCGGGGTGATGCCCGATGACAGAGGAACGGCACATTATCTGGAGCAATTACGATCTGGACTATGAGGATTGGAAAGACGATCTGGAAGCTGATTATCCGGATTTATCTGAACAGGAACGCATTATGCTCATGTATGAGATCAACGGTGATTATCTGGATGATGAGCGCACGAATCTGGATGTGCAGCTCAGCCAGCCCATTCTTGTGATTGGTGATCTGGGCCTATGGAACGGGCGGCGCATGGGCTATAAGGAAATCCACAGCGGTAAAATCTGCGACTGCCTTTATGCCGATACCGATTACTCCACCTGGTATGTGGATAAGTTGGGCGATCTGCGCTGTGACGCTATCCACCACGACGGCACCAACCATTATCTCTACCGCACCTACAAGGACGGTGTGCGGCAGTCTCAAATCGACAATCTGAAAGAAAAACTGTATTACGGCACAGCGACCCGCGCTGACATTACCCGAATCACCCGTAGACTTGGAGATGAAATCGCTAAAGTCTACGGGTTTTCTATTCCCCGTCAGCGGCAGGCGGCAGCCGTGGAAAGGTAGGAAAAAATGGCACAGTTACCCCCGGTTCATATCAAGCTGAATCCCGAAAACTTCGATTTGCTCTTATCTATTCTGGCGCACAACACTGAAATCAGGGAGTTGCCGGAGCTGGCCAACGATGCCCATGACCTATTAGACAAGCGGCTTCGGTTTTCCCGGCTCTGCACCGATCTGAGTGGCAGAGCGTATGTGGACAGCTTCCTCTATGAACAGGAAGCCGTGGAGATGCTCTGGCAGCTTTTGTTTGCCGCAGCGGACGCGGATATGCCGGTAACGGCGTATCACTATCAGCTTCAACCCGGTTCCCATTAAAACTACAATCCCTTGCCATGACTGGAGGTGTATCGGATGGCGAGAAAATATGAAATCATCACAGAATTATACCAGCGCACTGTGGCTGGCTTATCGGCTCCCCAAGCATGGCAGGGTTTCCTGACCACGGCCTGTCGCAACTTCCGGCTGCCCTTTGACGAGCAGGTGCTTGTCTATGCCCAGCGCCCGGACGCCACCGCTGTCCTGACGATTGAAGGAGCAAGCGGCTGGAATCAGCGGTTCGGGCGTTGGGTGAACCGGGGTGCAACAGGCATTGCCGTCTTTGACGGAGAATCCAACGGACGCTCCCGACTGAAATACTACTTTGATATTTCCGACACCCATGAAAGCCGCTTTTCCCGGCCTGTGCCGCTATGGACCATGCGTCCGGAATTTGAACCGGCCATGATTGAAACACTGGAAAGTAACTTTGGGGAACTGGCCGATAAATTTGATTTGGCAAATGCACTGCTTTCTGCGGCGAAAAACGCCGTGGAGGACAACATGGAGGACTATCTCTCAGAGCTGCATCATTATAAAGAGGACAGCTTTCTGGAGGAACTGGACGATCTGAACATTGAGGTGGAATACCGCAGGGCATTGGAAAACAGTATTGGCTTTATGCTTCTGACCCGCTGCGGAATTGACCCGGCAGAGCATTTTACCGATGATGATTTTCGGGATATTGTGGATTTCAATACCCCGGAAACCCTGAACGCCCTGGGCACAGCAACCGGAGATATTGGGCAGATGTGCCTTTCCGTAATCTCCCGGACAGCCCTTGCCCTGCAAAGGCAGGCAGAAAGGCAAAATGGCACATTTGCACCTGACCCCAATATCCAGTATTCTGAGGTTGAGAAGAAAACCTCACCGCCTGAAAGGAGCGATTTTGATGAACGAACTGACATACACGATGCAGAACGGCTATCGTCTGCCGAACCTTCTGCCGCCCCAGGAGCCGGAGGTTCCCCTTGGGAAATACGCATTGCTTCGCAGGACTTACCTGAAGCAGAAGCGCAGAGTGGCCTACACCAACCTGCTGACCTCCGGGAAGCTGAACCAGCACCTGATGGAGATCGAACAGACGGCTTTGTCCCGGATGGAGCAGATCACGGCGCAGATGGTGAAAGCCGAGGGCGTGACGGAGGAACTGAAAGCCCGCGACCCGATGAAGTGGACGGGGCTGATGAACAGCATCCGGCACTCAGCGGAGGAGACGATCTTGAACGAGCTGATTTACAACTGACAGCAGAAGAAACAGTCACCGATGAAGCGGACAGTGCAGAACTGCCCGCTTTTTTGGATGAGAAGCTGATTATGGCCGTCATTGCCAATAAGGACGATGACCTGAAATATAAGAAGCAGCAGATTGAGCTGTATTTCTCTGTGCATTCTGATGAGGCAGAACGGGCGGAATATCTGAAATCCGCCTATCAAGACAGATACACGGAGATCATTGTAGATGGTGTTCGCGTTGGATATAAGCCCCAGGAGAACGGACTTCTGATGTGGGAGGGCGCATACCTTTCCCGCACCAGCGAGTCCGTTTTTTCATGGGCAATCGTGACTGAGTGGACGGCGGGGCTGATCGACAAAAAGGAATACTTTATTAACGCCCGGATTACGCCGCCGAAATCTCAGGACGGCCAGCAGCTATCTCTCTTTGATTTTACTGATTTCAATGCGCCAGCGCAGGAGGAAACTGGGCAGCTTACCTTTATGCCCCGACATCAGCTTCCCCAGCAGATCATCGATGAGGCTTTGTGCATCGGGGCAAATGATGAACATACCCGCTTGATTATCTGTGCTTACTTTATGAAGGATCATCCACTGGAGGATAATGCCAGATTTCTTGCCCACCATTATGGCGAGAACGGCGCAGGATTCTATGTGAATGACCGGCAGTATGCCATTTGGTACAATGCCGAGGGTATCCGGGTATCCAGTGGTGACAGTGCCCAGGGCCGGAATGTTACCTTGGTCACATGGGAGCAGGCAGCAAAGCGCATCCGGGAACTACTGGATATGGGGCGCTATCTGCCGAAAAGCGAGCTTGACCGGGTTGTGGATTTTGAGCGGTACACCCTGGCTGACCGGCTGGCTTTGACCGCCAGAGATATGTCCACGGAAGCCAGAGAAGCAGGCTTTGCGCCTATTCTTCAACTGGCACTGTCCGAAAAGAGAGTCTTTCCGGAAATTACAGAGCATATCGACGCTCTGCTTGCCGATCCGGAGATGCTGCAAAAAATCACAGACGAGTGGGGTGTGTTTGTCACAGCTCTTGCAGAGAACGGGGACTTGATCCGCTTTGGGCGCAACCGCGCATCGGAGCTGCTGCGGCAGCTTCAGGATTTGCAGCGGGAGCCTGTTATCTTCACCGCCGCCGAGGACTATGATCCACAGCGGCGTTTCTTTATCTCCACGGACGAGATCAACAGGGTGCTGCGTGGATATCAGGATTACCGTCTTTCGGTGTATTCTTTTTATGCCACCCATTCCGATGCCAAGGAACGGGAGAAATACCTGAAATCCTATCATGGGGAATACAGCGGCTACCACGGCGGGAATGACAATCGCACCTATACCGGCAAAGGCTTATCCTTCAGCCACGGCAGCATTACTGAACCCTATGCCAAGGTGGAGTTAAACTGGGGTAAAATTGCCAAGCGCATTGGCGTTCTCATTTCTCAGGACAGATTTTTATCAGAGGAAGATCGGGAGGCCATGGCCGGTTATGAAATCCAGCAGCTTGCCAGAAGTGTTTACAACTTCTTTTCTGGTGCGCCGGAATTATATCCGCGTCCTCACCGATCCAATTCTGTTTCCGATTATTGGGAGAGTGTGCAGGAGGTTGCGGAGCAGCTCACCGACCCGGCTCGTGTGGAAGAGATTTATCAGATGATGCTGCCTCTGTGGGAGGGCACAGCGCAGGATGACCGCTATTATTCCTATCGCAAGGCCGGTTTGGAGGACATGGAAGCCTATCGAAATGGCACATATTCTGTGTTCGGAACCGGACAAACGCTCAGACCACTGGTAGCAGTTGAAGAATCGGTGCAGGAGCAGACAGAACTGCCAGCGATACCCGTTGAAACAAAAACAGCTACTCCTTATAACGAACTTGCAGTGCAGGCCCTTCGATTCTATCAGGAGTTTGAGGGTAGCCGGGAACTGATTGGTATGGGCAATACCGATGCGGAAATAATTGCCGAGCTGGAGAAGCGACTGCGTGATACAATCCAGAGGAAAGCGGTTTTGTCTGACCTGCAATCCTTTTTGGATCACATCGACCCGGAGGAGTCCCTGGCAGTTGATTTGGAGCTGTTCATGGAGCAGCTTCGGGATTTGCCGGAGGAAAAATCACCTGAGCAGCTTCGCCGGGAAGAAATTGCCGGGTATCTGGAGGAAGCCGGATATGCGGTGTCCGAGGAAACGCTGGATGTGGGACTTTCCGAGTATGCTGCCCATGGTGGCAGAGGCGACAGTCAGGATATTGCAGACTTTATTGAGCGCGAATTGCTCAGTGATGATTTGTATGACCCCGAAACTGCGCTGGAAGAAGCAAAAGAACTCATCAATGCTTACTGCATGGAGGAGTTTGAGCAGGAGGCAGACTATTCCGACCTCAGCCATGTTGATTTAGTATTCAGCACCACTACGGACAGTGAGCATCCGGTGGAGATTTTCGCTGACCTTATTTCTTTCCGGCTGGTGTATCAGGTGGACGGCGAGGCAGTCCATGAGGTTGCCTGTAATACTTTGTCTGAACTGAATGGATACCTGGCGAATCTGGATTTTGACGAGATGGTTGCCCATGCGGAGAAGCAATATCAACATCGGGGTGAGTTGGCGGAGGATACGCCAGAGCCGGAAGAACCCGCTGAAAAAGAAACCACCTCAACACTGGCACCGCCGAAGCCCAAGCGGGAGCGTGTGGTGTTTACTACCCTGCACCCGGAGATTCCCGCTAATCAGCGCAGTAACTTCCGCATTACCGACGCCGAGCTGGGCGCAGGCACACGCAGTGAGAAATATGCTGCCAATGTGGCCGCTATCCGCACTTTGAAGCAGATTGAAGCCGAGGAACGGTTGGCCACGCAGGAGGAACAGGAAGTCCTCTCCCGGTATGTAGGCTGGGGTGGACTGGCGGATTGCTTTGACGAGCGCCACGGCAAATATCTGGAATTAAAATCGCTGCTGGACGAGGACGAATATGCCGCCGCCAGAGCCAGCAGTCTCACCGCTTTTTATACTTCCCCTGTTATCATTGGAGCCATGTATCAGGCGCTTGCGCAGATGGGATTTCAGCAAGGTAATATTTTGGAGCCATCCTGTGGTGTGGGCAACTTTATCGGTATGCTCCCAGACAGCATGATCGGGAGCAAGGTCTATGGCGTGGAGCTGGATTCCGTCTCCGGGCGCATTGCCGGACAGCTTTATCAGAACAGCAGTATTGCCGTGAACGGCTTTGAACGGGTGCAGATGCCGGACAGCTTCTTCGATGTGGCTATCGGCAATGTTCCCTTTGGAGATTTTAAGGTGCGTGACCGGAAGTATGACAAGAACCACTGGCTCATCCATGACTATTTCTTTGGAAAGACGTTGGATAAGGTCAGGCCGGGCGGCGTGATCGCGTTTATTACCAGCAAAGGTACGATGGACAAAGAAAGCTCCGCTGTCCGTAAATATCTGGCACAGCGGGCCGACCTGATCGGAGCTATACGTCTGCCCAATAATGCGTTTAAGGCCAACGCCGGTACGGAAGTCACCAGTGATATTCTGTTTTTACAGAAGCGTGACCGCATGACCGACATAGAGCCGGATTGGGTGCATCTGGACACCGATGAAAACGGTATCCGACAGAACGCCTACTTTGTGCAGCACCCGGAGATGGTGCTGGGCGAGATGGTTATGGAATCCACCCGGTTCGGCATGGACAGTACCTGCAAGCCCTATGAGGATGCCGACCTGTCTGAGCTGTTATCCGAAGCCGTTCAGAATCTTCATGCCCAAATCACTGACTATGAAGTTGAGGAACTGGAAGAGGAAGATCATTCTATCCCCGCCGACCCTGCGGTGCGCAATTTCAGCTATTGTCTTATTGAGGGACAGATTTACTATCGGGAAAATTCTCGGATGCACCCGGTAGCTGTGTCTGTCACGGCAGAAAACCGCATCCGGGGTATGATCGCCATTCGAGAGTGTGTCCGCAGGCTGATTGAATATCAGACCGAGGGCTACCCGGACGAGGACATTCAAAAAGAGCAGGCTGAGTTGAACCAACTCTATGACGATTACACCAAGAAGTACGGCTTGATTTCCAGTCGGGGCAACAATCTTGCCTTTGGCGAGGATTCCAGCTACTATCTGCTGTGTTCCCTTGAGGTGCTGGACGAGGAGGGCAACCTAAAACGCAAGGCGGATATGTTTTATAGGCGTACTATCCGTCCCCATGAAGCCGTTACCAGCGTGGATACCGCCAGCGAAGCTCTGGCTGTCTCCATTGCCGAAAAAGCACGGGTAGACATGGAGTATATGGCAGAGCTGTCCGGCAAAAGCCCGGAGGGACTGGCTGCCGACCTGACCGGCGTTATCTTCCGGGATATTCAGTGTGCCGAGGAAGCATCCGCCATTCCCAAAGCCTTTGTGCAGTTGGAGCGGTTCCCCTTTGTGGCTGCTGACGAATATCTCTCCGGCAATGTGCGCCGCAAGCTCAGAATGGCAAGGGCGCTTCATGAAGTGTTACCGGCTGAACAAAAATTGTTGATTGCGAAAAACATTGAGGCATTGGAGGCGGTACAGCCGGTTGACCTGACTGCCGCTGAGATTGGCGTGCGTATCGGGGCAAACTGGGTGCCAACGGAGATCTATCAGCAGTTTATGGAGGAAACTTTCGGCACCAGCTACTATGCTCGCAGCCGCATTAAAATCCTGCGCTCCGGCGCTACCGGGCAGTGGGCTGTCACGGAGAAGAACGCAGACCGGGGCAACATCAAAAGTCTGACCACCTACGGTACTAAGCGGATGAACGCCTATCAGATTCTGGAGCAGACCTTAAACCAGCGAGATGTGCGGGTGTTTGACTATGTGGAGGACGAAAACGGCAACAAAAAGCCGGTTCTCAACAAGAAGGAAACTGCCATTGCCCAAGACCGGCAGGAGTTAATTAAACAGAAATTCTCCGAATGGATTTGGAAAGACATTGACCGCCGTGAACGCTTATGCGCCATCTACAATGAAACCTTTAATGCTATCCGTCCCCGCGAATATGACGGAAGTCACATCCGTTTCAGCGGTATGAACCCGGAGATTACCCTGCGCCCCCATCAGGTCAACGCAATTGCTCATGTTCTCTACGGCGGCAACACGCTGCTTGCCCACGAAGTAGGGGCAGGCAAAACTTTTGAAATGGTAGCTGCAGCAATGGAAATGAAGCGGCTGGGGCTTTGTACCAAGTCGCTGATTGTAGTACCCAATCACATCACCGAGCAATGGGCGGCGGAATGGCTCCAGCTTTACCCGTCTGCCAATATTTTGGTGGCCACCCGGAAAGACTTTGAAACACGGAACCGCAAGAAATTCTGTGCCCGCATCGCCACTGGCGATTATGACGCCATCATCATCGGACATTCGCAATTTGAAAAGATACCCATGTCAGCCCAGCGGCAGGCAGCGATTTTGCAGCAGCAAATCAACGAGATCATGTTTGGCATTGAAGAAGCAAAGGCAGCCAAGGCGGAGCGGTACACGGTCAAGCAGTTGGAGAAAACCCGGAAATCGCTGGAAACTCGCTTGGAACGACTCAACGACCAAAGCCGGAAAGACGATCTCGTTACTTTCGAGGAATTGGGTGTTGACCGCATTTTTGTAGACGAAAGCCATTATTTTAAGAACCTTTTCCTGGCAACCAAAATGAGGAACGTGGGTGGCATCGCCCAAACCGAGGCTCAAAAATCCTCAGACCTCTTTATGAAGTGCCGGTATTTGGATGAGATCACCGGGGGCCGGGGCGTGATATTTGCCACCGGTACCCCGATCTCGAACTCGATGGTCGAGCTTTATACCATCCAGCGGTATTTGCAGTACAACGCCTTGCAGGAGATGGGGCTGATCCACTTTGACGATTGGGCCAGCGATTTCGGTGAAACCATCACAGCCATAGAATTGTCCCCGGAGGGCAGCGGCTATCGTGCCAAGACCCGCTTTGCGAAATTCTTCAATCTGCCGGAGCTGATGGCTACCTTTAAGCAGGTGGCCGACATCCAGACGGCGGATATGCTGCATTTGCCGGTACCAAAAGCCAACTTCCACACTGAGGTTATCAAGCCCTCCGAATTTCAACAGGAGATGATCCGGGGGCTGGCGGAGCGCGCCGAGAAGATACGCGCAGGGGGTGTTGACCCCAAAATTGACAATATGCTCCGTATCACCAACGATGGCCGTAAGCTGGCGCTGGATATGCGGCTGATTCAGCCTCTGGCACCGGATGACCCTAACGGCAAGCTGGCTACCTGCACCCGGAATGTGATTCGTATCTGGGAGCAGACCATGGAGCAGCGCAGCACCCAGCTCGTGTTTTGCGACCTGTCTACCCCAAAGGAGGACGGCACATTCAGTGTTTATAACGAGCTGAAAAAGAAGCTGATGGAAGCCGGTATCCCGGAGGAGGAAATCGCTTTTATCCATGATGCGGACAGCGAAACGAAGAAAAAGGCTCTGTTTGCCAGAGTTCGCACCGGTCAGGTGCGTATCCTGCTGGGCAGCACGCAAAAGATGGGGGCAGGCACTAATGTCCAAGACCGGCTGATTGCGCTCCATGACCTTGATTGCCCATGGCGACCTTCCGATCTGCAGCAGCGCCTTGGCCGTATTGTTCGCCAGGGTAATGCAAACCCGGAGGTGGAGATCTACCGATATGTCACCGAGGGAACCTTTGACGCTTACCTCTATCAGTTGGTGGAGAACAAGCAAAAATTCATCGCCCAGATTATGACCAGCAAAGCGCCTGTGCGTATCGCAGACGATGTGGACGAAACCGCGCTGAGCTATTCCGAGATCAAGGCGCTGGCCACCGGTAATCCGCTCATCATCGAAAAGTGCAATCTGGATATGGAGGTGGGCAAGCTGAATATGCTGAAAGCCAGCTATTTGAGCCAGAAATACGCACTGGAGGAGATGGTGCTGCGGAAATACCCGGAGGCTATCACCCGGCTGACGGAACGAATCGCAGGCTATGAGCAGGATGTGCAGCTTGTCTCCAACCATCCCAAACTGGCAGATGGTTTTGCCGGGATCACAATTTTGGATAAAGCCTATGCCGACAAGGAGGCGGCTGGCAAGGCAATCCTTGATGTATGTACCAAAATGACAGGCTCCGACGCTGTTTTCTTAGGACAGTACCGGGGCTTTTCTCTTACCCTATCCTATGATGGAACCAGCAACGAGTACCGCATGACCATGAAGGGCACGCTCTCCCACACGGCGGTGTTGGGCGCGGATGTGTTCGGCAATCTGACCCGTATGGACAATGTGCTTGACGGCCTCGCTGCCAAGCTGGAGGGTGTTCGTTCAGAACTTGCTGAAACAAAAACTCAGCTTGAAAATGCCCGCACAGAATTGGCGGCACCCTTTGCCAGAGAAGCGGAACTGGCTGAAAAGACAGACAGATTAAAGGAACTGAACATACTTCTGAATATGGATGAAAAGGATAAGACGCTGATGGATGACGGATTGGAGGAGGATGCCCCGGAGCGACCCCGTTCAAAAGCGTTGGAGCGGTAAACGAAAAGACAGGAGCAGGTCTTTACAGACTTGTTCCTGTCCTCAATTTCCAGTATCATTGTTTGCGAAGGTGGGCGTCCCTGCGGAGCGTTTCTTTCAGGGCCTGCGCCATGTCCTTTACCATGCGGATTTCGTATTCGTCGCAGTCCTCCAAAAGCGCCGCTATATCCTGTTCAAACTGCGGCTTTGCCCGTACCACGCTGTCACAGAGAAGATCATCTACCGTGACGGAAAGTGCATTGGCCAGACTGACAATGGCATTTAGACTGACGCGAGTGGTACCGGTTTCTATATTGCTCAGATGGGTAGGTGAAAGCTCCACAGCCTCTGCCAGACGCTCCTGCGTCATATCGGCTTTGATGCGTGCAATTTTGATGCGCTTTCCGATGGCCTTGTAATCCAGCTCCATGGGCTTCCCTCCCTCCAAACTTTTTTCTTACAGGTATTGTAACCTTGGAGAGAGGATATTATAATATTCTAAAACCGTATACTACGGAAACAAAGCAAGAACCTGAAAATAAATGTGGAGTTTGAACCATTGGGGAATCTGATTGCACATTTGATATTACCCGGATAGATGGGTACACTAAGAAAAAAACGAAAGGCTGATAACCATGGACGACACATATTTTGATTTGGCTTCCCGTTTAGAGGATGCCTTCCCGGAAATCGATAGCGACATTGTGACCGACCTGCGGGAGAACAGTGAGGACTATGCTGAGCTGCAGCAGCAGATTTCTGACTTACAGCGACAATACCCGCTTATCATGGAGGCCATGGAGGGTAGCGGTGAGGTTCATTTGAGCGTAAAGGAACACGATGCGTTTGTTCAATTCCTCCGGCTGCGTCGAAAGCTGGACGATATGGAACGGGAACAGCTCTACTTCCGGGGACATACGGATGCGATAGCGTATCTCAGGAAAATCAAAGCACTTTGATCCGGGCGGCATGGTTGTGGATACCATGCCGTCTTTGCATCTGGCAGAAAAAGATGCATCCTTGACAAATGCACCCAATGGGTGTATTATATGAGCGAGGTGATTGAGATGAATGTTCATGAAATGAGAGTGAACCTGGGAGTTACGCAAAGTGAATTTGCTGCAAGATATAATATTCCGTTCCGCACAGTTCAAAATTGGGAGGCTGGTGTGCGGCAGCCTCCGGAGTATATGGTCAGTTTGTTGGAAGATCGTATACGAACCGATCTTGTCAATCGGAGGACAGCATCCTTGCCAAAGTACAATCCGGGGAAAAGAGACCTCCCTAAGCGGTGTGACTATGTGGGGGCAATCTCCTGGCTCCAGGCGGTGCGTGCGTGTATTGGAGAAAACATTGTATTTGCTTTGGACGAAGCACTGATGTGTCAGGGCAGTTTTGGTGGACACAGCGATGAGTTTATTGTATGGGTCTATGGAAGCGACTCTGTTTCTCGCTTTAATGGCGTTGTCGTGCTTGGAAACCAGATAAGCGCTTACAATGTAAAGGAAAAGAATGGCCTGCGATACACGAATTTTAACAGAACGATAGCCGATGCCCTGGCGAATGAATCCATCTTGGATATGCAGGGGATTACGGAAGCAATCAGCAAGTATTACTACCGTAACGGGAACAGTTTTGAAGGGATTTTCGTTGCCCCCGAATATCAGGAACGGTTTGACAGGCTGGCAGATGAAGCAATCGAATATTATGAATATTGAGAGGTGATTCCGGATGAACATTACAGCAGAAGAAAACCTGATGTATCATGTGATGAAGGCAATCTATGATAGTGGAATTCCCATCAGCTTTAAGGGGTCTATGGTGTTGAAAGCCTGTTTGATGGAAGCGGGGTATTCCGAAGATACACGCCATACCGTGGACATTGACGCGAACTGGAGCTCTGATACACCCCCTTCCGCAGAACAAATGACTAACTCCTTGCAGAGAGCAATCCAAAATAGCGGTATTGATTTGGAGGTGAGCCTTTACCGAATGTACGGCGAAGGGCGTTCCGCAGGCTTTGAGCTGGCGGACGAATCCACGGGAGAAATTCTGTTTTCGATGGACATTGATGTGAACCGCCCCATTCCTCCGACAAAAATATATGAGGTTGCAGGGCTTCGTTTCCGTGGCGTGTCTCCTACCCAGATGATAGCTGATAAGATCTCAGCAATTTCTACGGATAAGGTATTCCGCAGAGTGAAGGATGTTGTAGACTTGTACTATCTGTCAAAAGCCTTTGAATTTGACAAGGACGCTATTATGGGGGCGGTGGAGAACAGCGGCAGAACCTTAGACAGCTTTCACGGCTTCCTTGATCGTGCAGGGGATCTGAAGCACTCTTATGATAAGTTCCGCTTTGCAGGAGGTGTGAATAAGCCGCCGTTTGAGGATGTGTACAGTGCAGTAAAAGCGTATATTAAAGATGTGCTGCCCAAATACAATGATGTGGAACAGTAAACACAAGCAGACCAACAGAATAATTTATCCAGCTAATTCAGCCGAGAGGTTTTCTTCCCCGAAAATCTCCCGGCTATTTTTATGCAGATTGGAGGTAAAACCCATGACCAATGAACAACTAAACACCGCCCTCTATGAAAAGATGTTTGCCGAGCAGGAAGCCTACCGGGAATGGCTGCTGGGCCAGACACCGGAGGAAATCCTGAACCACACCTACGAATACACGGTGCGGGAGGATATTCTGATGTCGCTGGAATACCACGATCTCCCGGACACGCAGGCCGGAGCCATGCTGAAATCCCCCAGTCCTCTTGCGGATGTATTCAAGGATTGGGAGGATAAGGAGACGGGCTATATGGAGGACATCTGGCAGACCGTGGAGGATCGGGCCAAGACAGAGGCACAAAAACAACAGAAAAAGGAACAGAAAGAGCGGTAACGCTCCGGGCCGGTTAGGTATCCAGCCGGTCTTTTTACATAGCCGGACCGCATTACGCAGTCAATTCACAGCTATGGAAAGGAGGTTTTTTATGCCATATATTCCACCGGAGGTAGTGGCAGAGGCGAAAGAAATGGATTTGCTGACATATCTCAAAAATTACGAACCGGGAGAGCTGGTACGCTTCAGCGGCGACACCTATTGTACCCGCGAGCATGATTCCCTGAAAATCTCCAATGGCAAATGGTGCTGGTTTTCACGGGGTATCGGCGGCAGGACGGCGCTGGACTACCTTATCAAGGTCAAGGAACTGCCTTTCACTGAAGCCGTGGAACGGATCGTCGGCCATGCCGCGGTTCAGCCGCCGGTCTATGCGCCTACGCCCAAGAAGCCAGCGGAAAAGGTTCTGCTTCTCCCACAGGTTAGCTGGTGCGCTACCCATGCGGTCAGCTATCTGACAGGGCGGGGCATCGACAGTGAGCTGATTGACTTTTGTATTTCCACTGGGCGGTTGTATGAGAGCGGCGGCAGATACCACAATGTGGTCTTTGTTGGCCATGACCGCTCCGGCAAGGCACGATACGCCAATTTGCGGGGCATAGGTTCCGGCTTTAAGGGCGAGTGCAATGGGAGCGACAAGCGATTTGCTTTCAATATCCCAGCGGAAAACAGCGAGATTCTCCATTTGTTTGAGAGCGCCATTGACCTGCTTTCCTTTGCCACGATCCGCAAATTGAATGGCATGGATTGGAGGAAAGACCATCTGCTGTCGCTGGCGGGAGTGTATCAGCCAAGGGAGAAAATCGAGGAAAGCGCCATACCGCTGGCTTTGACCCAATACCTTTCCGACCACCCGGAGATCAGGTACATTGTGCTGCGGCTGGACAATGACCGGGCTGGGCGCATGGCGGCCAAGGCACTGATGACAGTGCTGCCAAAGGACTACACCGTGTCCGCCCGGTTCCCGCCCTGGGGTAAGGATTACAACGATTATCTTTGCCATTGCCTGGGGCTTGCGATTACCAGGCCCAAAGAACGAAATCAAGAACGATGATGGAGGAAAATCACCATGAAAGAATTTGACATTACCCTGAACGCCGTATCCGAGAAAACTTTCCGCCTGCGGGCTGGCACCCGCGACGAGGCGTTGATGCTGGTGGAGGCCATTCTGGAGAACAGCGACCTGCTGAACTTCTCCGAGGACGATGTGGACAGTCTGGAGATTGGCTGCCAGGAGGTCTGCGGCGGCATCTGCGAGGTCTGTTCCAACACCTGCGAAAACTGCGGCAACTGCACCGAACTGGAGCCAGACTGTGACCATCCGGAGCAGGACTGCGAGTACCGCTGCCCGGTCTGTGGCTGCTGCATGGCAGAGGACGCGGACGATGATGAGGACGAATGAGCTTGTTTTCGGCGGGTCAATGGGATGTTCGACCCTTCGGGGAGAACGCACCTGTTAGATACCAGCAAGCATCGCCTTTTGGGGACAAAAGGCAGCTTGTCAGGGGCAATCCCCTGAAACCCCTCACAGAACGAAAGGATGTGACCTATGCGTGAAGCAGTATTTTTGACAATCGGATTTCTGGCTGGCAGTCTGGGCGGTATCGTCCTGATGTGCCTGCTGCAGATCAAACATATTGGAAAGGAGTCGGAGCATGAGCAAACGAAATATTGAGATTAAGGTTCGCCTGAATCGGAAGGAAGCGGAAACCCTGAACAAGCGGGTGAAGAAAAGCCGCCTGTCCCGTGAAGCCTATATGCGCCATCTCATTAACGGTGTGGTGCCGCAGGATTCCCCTCCCCCGGACTATTATTCCATGATGCGGGAGCTGCATGGCGTGGCGAATAACCTGAATCAGATCGCACAGAAAGCCCATGTGCTGAATGTGGTGGATGTGCAGCGCTATGATGGGGCGGTGCGTCAGGTGGAGGCGGCTATTAAAACAATTACGGATGCGGTCATTTTGCCTCAGCCGATGGAGCGTTAAGGCCGTGGCTACCACATCCATCTGGCGGGTCAAGGGCTGGCTCGGCAAGGTGGTCATTTATGTGGAGAACCCGGATAAGACGGACAATCCCGCTTTTTATGAAAAACAGGATATGTCAGACAAGCAGGCTCAGGGGCTTTCCGATGTCATTGACTATGCTGTGAACAGCGAGAAAACTCAGGCGGCAGATGAAGCCGCTGAGGTTATGCAGCAATTTGTCTCCGGTGTCAACTGTCACCCCGGTACTGCGCGCGAGGAAATGCTGGCAGTGAAGCGGCGGTTTGGCAAGGAGGACGGCACTGTGGCTTACCACGGCTATCAGTCCTTTGCCCCCGGTGAGGCCACCCCGGAGCTTGCCCATGAGATTGGTGTGAAGCTGGCAAAGCAGCTCTGGGGTGAAAAGTATCAGGTGATCGTTGCCACCCATCTGGACAAGTCCAACCATCTGCACAATCATTTTGTGGTCAATACGGTGTCCTTTCTGGATGGCATCAAGTATCACCGCACCGGGCAGGACTACCGCCAGATGCGGGAAGCCTCGGATGCCCTGTGCCGGGAATACGGCTTGTCTGTCATTGACCAGCCGGAGCCGGGAAAATCAAAACAGTACGGCGAATGGCGTGCCGAGCAGGAGAACCGTCCTACATGGAGGGGCATGATCCGTGCCGAGATTGACGAGGTGATCCGCCAGTCCATGACGGAGCGCCAGTTTTTTGAGAACCTCCGCAAGCGAGGCTATGAGGTCAAAATGGGTGCGGATATTTCTGTGCGTCCACCGGGCAAGCCCCGCTTTGTGCGCCTGAAACGAAACTTTGGGGAGGACTACACGCGGGAGAACATCTGCCGCCGTATTCTGGCACAGCAAAGGCCGGAGCGTCCTCTATCGGAGCCGGAGCGCAAGGTGCGTCATGCCACACTTCGGGGTGATATTAAGAAAACAAGGAAAATCACCGGCTTTCGGGCACTGTATTTCCATTACTGCTATCTGCTGGGTATCTTCCCCCAAAACAGGCCCAAAAGCAATAAGCGTCTCCACTTCCTTCTACGGGAGGATTTGACCAAGCTGGATAAGCTGTCCGAAGAAACCAAACTGCTGGTACGGCATCGTATTGATACCGACGAGCAGCTTTTTTCGTATCAGGACGGTTTGAACGGCAAAATCGAATCTCTGACCGCAGAACGAAAGGCGCTCTATAAACAACAGCGTACCGTGGCAGTTAAATCGGACACTATTATGCTGGAGAAAGTCAAGTCTGACATTTCCGCTATCTCAAAAGAGTTAGCTGTGCTGCGAAGGGAGGTGAGGTTATGTGATGATATTGCCATGCGCTCCAAGGTGATGCGCGAAAAAATCAAGGCCGTCCGGGAGGACGAGCAATCTCAGAGAAAGGAGCAAAAACGCGATGAACAGTTCAGGAGACGCAGCGGAACAGGTCGTCAGGCTTAGTCTTGAGGGCACCGAGGTAGCCTTAAAGCTCACCGGTTCCGCTGCCAAAAACATTGCCGCAGCCATTTATGCCGTGCTGAAAAACCGGGATAAGAATAAAATCAGGGGCAGACAGCGGCTGACCGCCATGCTGAAAAGCGGCAAGGAGTTAAAGGTGTTTACTGTCAGCGAGGAGCATCTGAAGCAGTTTGCCACCGAAGCCAAGCGGTATGGCGTAGTTTACTGTGCCCTGCGGGGCAAGGAAAAATCCGCAGACGGTATGGTGGATGTGATGGTTCGTGCGGAGGATGCCAGTAAAATCAACCGCATTGTGGAGCGTTTCAAGCTGGCTACGGTGGACGCTGCTTCCATCAAGAGCGAAATCCAGCAGTCCAGGGAGGAACGCACCGGAAGCGAACCTGCCGCCCCAGAGCAGGTCAAGCCGGAGCGGAGCGAGGAGGATCGCCTGCTGGATGAAATGCTGGGTGCGCCGGTGAAAAAGGAGGAACCGGCTCCGGTAAACCCCTCTGCGGCGAGGATGGACAAATCCCTTCCGTCCGAGCCTACCTCCGGGAAGCCAGACAAAACCGCCGAGGGTACTGC
Organism: Lachnospiraceae bacterium; assembly: GCA_021201665.1. Lineage (GTDB taxonomy): Bacteria > Bacillota > Clostridia > Lachnospirales > Lachnospiraceae > Choladousia. The sequence goes on from JAJQEO010000003.1 coordinate 50,617, forward strand.
TAAAAAAGCTGAGGAGCGTCCCTCCGTCCGTCAGGAGCTGCGGGACATCAAGGCCAGACGGCAGCAGGAAGCGGAACCTGTCCGGCGAGAGGATGCAGAGAAATCTCCAAAGAAGCAGCAGAGCAGGACGGTTCAACACCAGCAGCCGCCCCGTAAAAAGAAAAAATCGAAAGAGAGGTAAGCCATGAACAATTTTGATGACATTTTTGAAGGCGCAGCCCCCACCGGACAGCCCGAACAAAGCAGCCAGCCCTTTGATAAAGACGCATGGGCGGACAGGAAAAAGGCAGAGCGGCAATCGGTCTATGAGCTGGCCGATACTACCGCCGAAGCTGTCAGCGCAGACGGCAGCAAATTCCGGGAGTATCTGGAGGTGCAGGCCCGGTTTGACCGCTATTCCGCTACCAATGCCCTGTTGGTTCTGGCGCAGATGCCACAGGCCACTCAGATCAGGGATTATGACGGCTGGAAAGATGCCGGTGTTTCTGTTAAGCGCCACCCCAAGGTTATTTCCATTCTGGAGCCGGGAAATGAATACCAGCGGGAGGATGGTTCTGTCGGCACCTATTACAATGTAAAACGGGTCTATGACATCTCCCAGACTACGGCAAGGGCAAAACCGCAGCCCACAGTCAGTATGGATGACCGGCTGCTTCTGAAAGCCCTGATTTCCCGTCCCCCGGTGCCCATGCAGATGGCAGATGAGCTTCCGAATAACATGGGAGCCTATTATGACCATGACCAGCAGGTGATTTTTGTGCGCCGGGGCATGGAGGCATCGGACATTTTCCGCAGCGTCTCCAAGGAACTGGCCCACGCAGAGCTTGCCGCTGCCAACGGTGATTACAACCGCCAGGATGCAGCTTTTGTCGCTTACAGCGTGTCCTATCTTCTTTGCCGGAAGTACGGCATTGATGCCAGCAGCTACGATTTCAGCCACCTGCCGGACAACTTCCGGGAGAGCGATGCCCAGGGTATCCGGGCTGCATTGACGGAGATTCGGGATACCGCTGGGGAAATTTCCGGGCGGATGTACCGGGTGCTGGAGCAGAGCAAGCCGCCGAAATCCAAGGAACAGGAGCGATAAGCCATGGGAAAAGAAGAAAAACGAATCCTCGCTCTGGATAAGTATGAGCATGGCGTGGTCATCAATGCACTCAATGAGATGCGCAACGATCTGATTGGAGAGGAACGCTCCACGGATATTGTGGATGAGGTACTCTTGAAAGCCATCGACGCCCCTGTAAAAAAGGTAAGGAGCCGGGATGAAGCAAGATAACCGCCAGTCGGTTTTTGCGCTGTGCCTGTTCGGTATTTTTCCCGTGGTCTGGCTGGGGCTTCTTATGGCCCCGGCTATATCGGGAGGTCTGCCGGAGATTATAAAAGCATTTCCGAAAGCGATGAACGACCCATTTCATATCGTGCTTTGTGAGGACAGCCTGAAAACTGTCCTTATTTTTCTGTGTGCGTATGGTCTGGGTATCGGGATATTCTTATCCTCCCGGCGCAATTACCGGCGCGGCGAGGAACACGGTTCGGCCAAATGGGGCGACGCCAGGGCCGTGGATAAAAAGTACCGAGACAGCAAGAATCCGATGGCAAACCGTATTTTCACACAGCACGTCCGGATGGGCTTGGACGGCAGGAAGCACCGGCGCAACCTCAATACCCTTGTGATCGGCGGCAGCGGCGCGGGAAAAAGCCGCTTTTATGCCAAGGTCAATCTGCTTCAGTCCAACACCTCGTTTTTCGTGCTGGACTGCAAGGGCGAGCTGCTGCGGGATACCGGGGCGCTGTTAGCCAGAGAGGGCTATGAAATTCGTGTGCTGGATCTTCTGAATATGGAGAAAAGCCACTGCTACAATCCTTTCGCCTATCTGGAAACAGACAACGATGTGCAGAAGCTGGTGACAAATCTCTTTAAGGCCACCACTCCCAAGGGTAGCCAGTCACAAGACCCGTTCTGGGACACGGCGGCCAGTATGCTGCTGCTTGCCTTGATTTTTTATCTGCGCTATGAAGCACCGCCGGATGAGCAGAACTTTCCGATGGTCATGGAGATGCTTCGGGCGGGCGAAGTCCGTGAGGACGATGACAGCTATCAGTCCCCGCTGGACGAACTGTTTGAACGGCTGGAGATGAAAAACCCGGAGCATATCGCCGTGAAGTATTATAAGGACTACCACTCCGGCAGCGCTAAGACCCTGAAATCCATCCAGATTACCCTGGCGGCAAGGCTGGAAAAGTTCAACCTGTCCAGCGTGGCCTCTCTGACCATGACGGACGAACTGGAACTGCCCACGCTGGGTGAGAAAAAAGTGGCGCTGTTTGCCCTGATTCCCGATCACGATGTCAGTTTTAACTTTTTGGTCAGTATGCTCTATGGCTCTACCTTTGAGCAGCTTTTCCGTCTGGCCGACCACAAGTACGGCGGAGCGTTGCCAGTGCCGGTTCATTTCTTGATGGACGAGTTCGCCAATGTCAGTCTGCCCGATGATTTTGACAAGCTGCTGGCCACCATGCGTTCCCGGAATATTTCGGTTTCTATCATCATCCAGAATGTGGCCCAGTTGAAAGCACTGTTTGAAAAGCAGTGGGAGAGTATCATGGGCAACTGTGACGAAATGCTGTACTTGGGCGGGAATGAAACCGGGACGCACAAACTGATTTCGGAATCCTATCTTGGCAAGGCAACGATTGACACCAACACCTATGGCAAGTCCACCGGGCGCAGCGGAAATTACTCCACCAATTATCAGATTACGGGGCGGGAACTTATGACGCCGGATGAGGTGCGCATGATGGATAACCGCTATGCACTGCTGTTCATCCGTGGTGAGCGGCCCGTCATGGATGAAAAGTACGATTTGCTCAAACATCCGAATGTGACCTACACCACGGACGGGAAAGGAAAACCCTATGTTCACGGCGGCACGGAAAACGCAGTTGCCGCCATCACCTTTGCAGGCGTTTCTGCGGTCAGTGTACCTGAACCGGAAGTGCCGGAAACCGAGTATGAGCTTCTGTCTGATGAGGAGATAGAGGCTCTTTTTCATTTGAATCAATAATTTTAGGAGGATACCCAATATGAAAAATCTGATTAACAAGCTCACCAAAAAAGAAACCAAGGCCGTTCAGCATGATTCCCGGCTGGAACAGAAAGTGAAGCGCGGATACCGCTGGTACTGCGCCGCTATTATGGCCATGACCCTTTTTCTCGCTAATGCCATGCCTGCGTTTGCAGCCAGCGATCCCATTGCGGTGGTCAACAACCTGTCCGACTTTATCTTTGGCCTGATTCGCGCCGTTGGCCTCATCCTGCTGGGCTGGGGCATCGTTCAGGTGGGTCTGTCTCTCCAGAGCCATGACCCCTCCCAGCGTTCCAACGGTTTTCTGACCCTGGCGGGCGGCATCGTCATTACCTTTGCCAAGGAAATCCTGACGCTGATTACCGGCTGATTGTCACAGGAAAAATCACAAAAACATTCGCAGAGCGCGGCGGAACTTTGCTTCTGCCGCACTCTGCTGAAAGGAGGAAACGATTTTGAGTGATAACTGGGTTGTTCAAAATCTGGAAAACGCCCTGAATACCTGGAACGAGAAGTTGGCAGAAATTTGGACGATCATTACCCAATCCCCGGAAAATTTCAAGGGCGGAACGATCTGGAATGTGATTGTAGGCATCCACGGCGCATTGCAGGCTATCGGCCTTGCCCTGCTGGTGTTGTTTTTTGTTGTGGGCGTCATGCGTACCTGTGGCTCCCTTGCCGAAACCAAGAGGCCGGAGACAGCGCTGAAGCTGTTCATCCGCTTTGCGTTGGCGAAAGGAGCAGTCACCTATGGCTTGGAGCTGATGATGGCGCTGTTTCGTATCGTGCAGGGCGTGATCTCGACCATTATGAACGCCGCTGGTCTGGGCACATCCCAACAGATGGTACTGCCCACAGAAATCGTCACAGCGATTGAGGACTGCGGCTTTTTTGAGAGCATCCCCCTCTGGGCGGTGACGCTGATCGGCGGCCTGTTCATTACGGTGCTGTCATTCATTATGATTATGACCGTCTATGGCCGGTTCTTTAAGCTGTACCTTTACACGGCCATTGCGCCGGTGCCGCTGGCCAGCTTTGCCGGGGAGCCGTCACAAAATGTGGGTAAGAGTTTTATCAAAAGCTATGCCGCCGTTTGTTTGGAGGGAGCCATCATTGTGCTGGCTTGCATTATCTTTTCCCTCTTTGCCGCTTCGCCGCCTGTGGTTGACCCGGATGCAGCAGCGGTAACGATGGTATGGAGCTATGTGGGCGAGCTGGTGTTCAATATGCTGGTTCTCGTAGGCACAGTGAAAATGGCAGACCGGGTAGTACGGGAAATGATGGGATTATAAGGAGGGATTCATTTGGAAGTCAAGATCAATAAGGAAATCCGCAATTATACGGAATCCATGTTTTTCGGACTGTCCCTGCGGCAGTTCGTTTTTTCTTTGCTGGCCATCGGCGTGGCCGTGGGGCTGTATTTTATCTTAAAGCCCCATGTGGGAACGGAAACCGTGTCATGGATGTGTATTCTCGGCGCGGCTCCCTTTGCGGCGCTGGGCTTTGTCAGCTACCACGGCATGACGGCGGAGCAGTTTTTGTGGGCTTGGCTGCGCTCAGAAGTAATAGAGCCGAAGCGCCTGTATTGCAAACCTACCAACTTTTATTACGAGGCATTAAAGGACAGCATTTCCGTCCATGAAAAGGAACTGTCCATCCCGGCAAAACGGAGAAAGCCGAAGCACCTCGGACGGTACACGAAGAAAGCGGTTCGACGCCGCAGGAAGGAGGCCAAGCGCCATGCTTAAAACTCTCAGCAGCATGTTAAAGCAGGACAAGGAAAAATATACAGTTCCACGCAAAGTGCAGGATGTGATTCCCATTCGCCGCATCTGGCCGGACGGCATTTTCCTGTGCGGCAATCAGTTCTGCCGCACCTGGCGTTTTTCGGACATCAACTATCAGGTAGCCAGTGAGGAGGACAAGAAATCCATGTTTCTGGATTACTCTGAGCTTCTCAACAGCCTGAGCGCAGGTTCCACCGCCAAGATCACCATTAACAATCGTACCCTTAACCGGGTGAATTTTGAGCAGACAGTCCTCATGCCTATGCGGAAGGACAAGCGCGACCCCTACCGTAAGGAGTACAACAGTGTGATTATGAGCAAGGCCACGGCGGGCAACGGGATTGTTCAGGAGAAATATATCACCGTATCTGTCCCGAAGAAAAGTATTGAGGAGGCCCGGATTTTCTTCTCCCGTGTGGGCGCAGACCTGACTGCCCACTTCTCTGCCCTCGGTTCCAAATGTGTGGAACTGGATGCTTCGGAAAAACTGCGTGTTCTCCATGACTTTTACCGTCAGGGCGAGGAGGTAGATTTCCACTTTGACGCACGGGATATGATGCGCAAAGGCCATGATTTCCGGGACTACATCTGCCCGGACTTCATTGAGCGTCACAGTGATTATCTCATTCTCGGCGGCAAATTCTGCCGGACGCTCTATCTAAAGGACTACGCCAACTATATCCGGGATTCTTTTGTGTCCGAACTGACCGATCTGAATCGGAACATGATGCTGTCGCTGGATGTTATCCCCATCCCAACGGATGAAGCCGTCCGGGAGGTGGAAAACCGTCTGTTGGGTGTGGAAACCAACATCACCAACTGGCAGCGCCGCCAGAACGCAAACAACAACTTTTCTGCTGTGGTTCCCTACGATATGGAGCAGCAGCGCCGGGAGAGCAAGGAGTTTTTGGACGATCTGACCGCCCGCGACCAGCGAATGATGATGGGCGTACTGACCATGGTGCTGACTGCCGATACTAAGGAACAGCTTGACACAGACACGGAACAGATTTTGTCCCTGTCCCGGCAGAAGATGTGCCAGATGGCGGTACTCAAGTACCAGCAGACGGACGGCCTGAATACGGCACTGCCCATCGGAACGCGGCGCATCAATGCTTTCCGTACTCTGACCACCGAATCTTTGGCGGTGTTCATGCCCTTTAAGGTGCAGGAAATTCAGGATAAGGGTGGCATCTATTTTGGAGAAAACGCCATCTCCCATAACCTGATTCTCTGCAACCGGGAGAACCTGCTGAACCAATCGTCCTTTATCCTGGGTGTTCCTGGTTCCGGCAAGTCCTTCTCCGCCAAGGAGCTGATTGCTTTCCTGATTTTGAACACGGAGGATGACATTCTAATCTGCGACCCGGAGGGTGAGTTTGCCCCGATGGTGCAGGCCATGGGCAGCGACATCGGAACCGTTGTCCATGTGGCTGCCGGTGGCAGGGACAGGCTCAATGCCATGTATATGGTAGAGGGCTACGGCGAGAACAATCCCATCGTGGAGAAATCTCAGTTTATTATGTCTCTTGTGGAGCAGATTGACAAAAACGGTGTCGGCCCGCAGCACAAGTCTATCATTGACCGCTGTACCGGGCAGATCTATCAGGAGGCAGCAGAAACCGGCATTGTGCCTACGCTTTCCACCCTGCGTGAAAAGCTGCTGGTGCAGCCGGAGGAGATTGCAAGGGAAATCGCCCTGTCACTGGAACTGTTCACTACCGGTTCTCTGGACATCTTCGGTCATGCCAGCAATGTGGATTTGGATAAGCGTGTAGTGGTGTTTAACATCCACGATTTGGGTGAGCAGCTAAAGCCCACCGGCCTGCTGGTCATTACCGATACTATGCTCAACCGCGTCACGCTGAACTGGAAGATGGGCAAGCGCACCCATGTGTTTATCGACGAGTTCCATGTGGTCTTTGAGAATGAGTACAGTGGCAATTTCTTCAACAGCGCATGGCGGCAGTTTAGAAAGCGCAATGCTTACCCCACAGCCATTACGCAAAATGTGGAGTACCTGCTGGATTCCGTACAGGCCAGCACCATGCTCTCTAACTCGGAGTTTATCATCATGCTGAATCAGGCGGCCTCTGACCGGGAGAAGCTGGCGAAGCTGTTGAACATCTCCAAAGAGCAGATGAGCTATGTTACCAACGCTGACGCTGGCTGCGGCCTTATCAAATATGGCTCTGCACTGGTGCCTTTCGTAAATCGTTGGCCCCGTCAGACCAAGCTCTATGATTTGATGACCACCCGCCCCGGTGAAGGCGTGTTTGGCGGAGAAAAACAGGAGGTGCGGAAATGAGAATCCAATTTGCATCCAAGGCACACCGGGATTTTTTTCATGACATGATGGCCCAGAGCCGCAGGCAGGACTGCTATCATCAGGCATTTTTCTATGTTATGGGGATTGCCCCGGAGACACGAGCGAACATCCGGCAGATGTTTGATTTTCAGCAGGACTGCATTGAACCGGACGGGATGCACGGCGGCTGGCAGACCAGCGGCACCGTCCGAGTGTGCCAGTTAGCCTTTAACCTGTGGAACGGATACAGCGGAGAGCGGCGGGGAGATGAATATACCCCTTATGACCTGTTCTGCTGTGAGTTCGCTCCTTATTTTATGGAAGGAATCAAGCTGCGCTACCCGGAGCATTGCCGGGAACTGGCTCCGGTCAAAGAAGCGCAAGCACGATAAGATGGAGGTATTATCATGAATCCAAAACTGAAAATGACCCTTTTCCTTTGCGGGGCGGCAGCATTTGCCGCCCTGTTTCTGTTTTCCGGCGCGATGCTGTTCATTCAACACGCAGACCAAAAGCGGAGTGCGGAAGCCTTTGACGAGATTGCTGCACTGATTCAGGACGAACCGGAACAGCCGGAGCCGTCCACAGAAAGCACCGAGGGAGAAGAACTTCCCGCATCGGAAACGGCTCTTACCGCTTACGAGAAATACGCCGCCGTCTATGAACAGAACCATGATTTTGTGGGCTGGATTTCTATTGACGGCACGAATATCAACTACCCGGTGATGCAGACGCCGGACAATCCTGACTTTTATCTGAAGCACGCATTTGACCGTTCCTACAGTAACTACGGCACGCCCTATGTGCAGGAGAACTGCATGGTGGGCAGCTCGGACAACATGGTTCTCTATGGGCATCACATGAACAACGGCACCATGTTTGCCGACCTGTGCAAGTATGAAAGTGAGGATTTTTATCGGGAACATACCACCATTCAGTTTGACACATTGGAGGACTACGGCGAGTATGAGATCGTTGCAGTATTCAAGACCGTGGCCTACTCTCCGGAGGGTTTTAAGTATTATCATTTTGTAGACGCGGAGTGCCAGGAGGATTTTGACTCTTTTTTGGCACAGTGCAAGGAACTGGCTCTCTATGATACTGGGGTCAGCGCCGAGTATGGCGACAGCCTGATTACCCTCTCCACCTGTGAATACAGCCGTAACAATGGCCGCATGGTGGTTTTGGCAAAGCGAATCGCGCCCTCCCCTGGGGAGGTGAATACCAATGCCGGAGATTAAGACGCGGGACGCAGTAAAAGGCACTATCAAGACGCTGGACAAGGCGGCGTTGGCTGGGGAGCGGATGAAACAGGCGTATATCCGCACCAAGGATAAAGCAGAGCAGAGTGTTTCGGCAGCGGAGGGCAACCCGGAGGAATATGCCTCTGACCGTATCTCCAATAGCGCTAACACCCTGACTTATGAGGCCGCCCATCAGTTTGACCACCGTGGCCGGGAAGCGGTCAAGACCACCAAGGACAATATCTCCACCGTCCGGGAGCGCATGGAACAGCACAGGGCCGACCAGCCGAAAAGAGCAGCGCAGAAGCAGGCGGAGAAACAGGCAAAACAGCGGGCGGCGGAAGCTGCCCGCACCACTCAACCCCCTGCCTCTGACGCTGCGGCCATGCCGCAGATTAAAACTCGTCGCCGGGATACGGCAGTCATCAAAACCTGGTACGAAGCGGTGAAAGTATTCGGCAGACTGCAAAATCCACCGGAAACACTGTTGTTAATGCAGGAAAAGGCACGATTAAAACGGCTTCACGCTCCATTAAGACCGCTGGGCGGGCAGCCGACACCACGATCAAAACCAGCCGTGCAGCACAAAAATCTGCCCTTGCCGCAGCAAAAGCCTCCCACCGGACAGCACAGGCAGCACGAGCAGCGGCAAAGAAAACAGCGGAAGCGACCAAGGCCACCGCAAAGGCTACCGTCTCCGCTGTCAAGGGTATCATTGCCGGGACAAAGGCACTGATTTCTGCCTTGATTGCAGGCGGCTGGATTTCTGTGATGATTATTCTCATTATTGTGCTGCTTGGCTGTGCCGTCTCCCTTTTTGGTGGGGGCAGCGGAAGCAATTCCTATACGCCGGTCAGTGCCGAGGTGGAAGCCTATGAGCCGGTGATTCGCCAGTATGCCGCTCAGTATGGCATTTCAGAATATGTGGAGCTGATTAAAGCGGTAATGATGCAGGAATCCGGTGGCCGCGGCAGCGATCCTATGCAGGCTTCCGAGAGCGGTTATAATACCATGTATCCCCATACGCCGGGAGCAATCACCGACCCGGAGTATTCTATTTCAGTAGGTGTTCAGACGCTGGCTGACAGTCTGCAGGCGGCACAGGTGGAAAGTCCCATTGACATGGAGCGTATCAAGCTGGCCTTGCAGGGCTATAACTTCGGCAACGGCTATATCTCCTGGGCGCTAAGCAACTACGGCGGCTATTCCTATGCCAATGCGGTGGAGTTTTCCACAATGCAGGCAGAGAGATTGGGCTGGAGCAGCTACGGTGATACCCAATATCCCAACCATGTGTTGCGGTATTATCCTTATGGACGAGCCTTTACCGCTGGCGGCAATGAAGCGATTGTGGAGGTGGCGCTGGCCCAGGTGGGCAATGAGGGTGGCGAACCTTATTGGAGTTGGTACGGCTTTAGCTCCCGTGTGGAGTGGTGCGCCTGCTTTGTGAGCTGGTGTGCGGAACAGTGCGGCTATCTTGATAGTGGTATTATTCCGAAGTTCTCCGGTTGTGGCGATGGCGTAAGCTGGTTCCGAAGCAATGGTCAGTGGCAGGACAGGAGCTATGAACCGCAGGCGGGAGACATTATCTTTTTTGATTGGGATAACAAGGGCTCATCAGGTCCGCAGGATGGAGGATCTGACCATGTAGGTATTGTGCAAAGAACTGAGAACGGCATAGTCTATACGGTGGAAGGTAATTCAGGTGATGCCTGTCGGGAGAGACAATATTCTGTAGGGCATTATGAAATTTTAGGGTATGGAACGCCAACCTATTAACTGGAAAAGATAACCCAGCCACGAAAACGGCTGGGTACATAGCTTGATTAGGCAACGAAAATCTGTTACAATACGCTCAGAAAAGGTGGGAAAACAAATGGAACTTCGTGTCTTGCGTTACTATTTAACTGTTGCACGGGAAGAAAACATTACCCGTGCGGCAGAGATTTTACATATCACTCAGCCAACCCTCAGCCGTCAGATGGCGGAATTGGAGGAGGAACTGGACACCCGTCTGTTTGAGAGAAGCAATCGGAGAATTTCTCTGACAGAAGCCGGGATGTTGCTGCGCCGTCGAGCCGAAGAACTTGTGACCTTGGCAGACAAAACTGAGCAGGAATTCAAAACCGGCGGTGAAGAACTGACCGGGCTGATCTCCATCGGCAGCGGTGTGACTGCGGCGGTTTCCGAAGCCCTCCCGGAGCTGCTGGAAACCTATTCGCAGAAACATTCCCAGGTTCGTTTTGAACTTCACACAGGTACGGCGGCGGTCATTAAGGATCAACTGGACAAAGGGCTATTGGATATTGGTATTTTGATGGAGCCGATTGAAGTGGAGAAGTATGATTTTCTCCGTCTGCCCCAAAAGGATGTTTGGGGAATCCTTATGCCGGAGGATGACCCGCTGGCTGAGAAGTCCGTCATTACCCCCGGTGATCTGCAATCGTTGCCACTAATCGTTAATTGGCGAATCGTAGAACGAGAAGCCAAAGCGTGGTTTGGTGGGTCTACAGAACACCTGAATGTGTTTTGCTCCTATGATCTGATTGATAACGCAGCTCTGCTGGTGGAGCGCCATCTGGGGTATGCCTTTGTGATTGAAGCTGTCGCAAAGAATCGTCAGGGACTGGCGTTTCGTCCCCTGTCTCCGGAAATCAGCAACACTTCTGTGCTGGTTTGGAAAAAATATCAGCCTGCGAGCTTGGCTGTGCAGAAATTCATTGAGTTGGCCCGAAATGCCTATGGAGCATAGTAGCCCCAGTAAACTAAGCATTTTACAAATAGTAAATCATCTTCTACAATGTGAGTGTACCGAAAAGCAAACAGCTTTTCAGGGCACTCACATTTTTTGTATGCAGAGGCCCTATGACAACAGTATGAGAGAAGGTGAAGCACATGAATGTGAAGGAAATTATAAAAGAACTTCAAGGTGCAGAGCGTGCAGCACCCCCAAGTACGGAGTGTATGGAGCAGTTTCGCTCAATTTGTCAGGAAACGATCCGCTTGAGTATGGAGTTAAACTGCGGGTATCATACGCCGGAAGAAATTCGGGAGATTATGGCAAAGCTGACAGGAAAACCGATCCACAACACATTTCGCCTGTTTCCACCCTTTTACGCCGACTTCGGAAAAAACATTGCACTTGGAAAAGATGTGTTCATCAATTCCGGCTGTCATTTTCAGGATCAGGGAGGCATTACCATCGGAGATGGCGCTCTGATTGGACACAATGTGGTTCTTGCCACCGTCAACCATGATCTTGATCCGAAAAACAATCGGCGAAATCACTATGCCCCCATTACCATAGGAAACCATGTCTGGATTGGTTCCAACGCAACAATCCTGCCAGGCGTCACCATTGGGGAGTGGTCGGTTGTAGCAGCGGGAGCCGTGGTTACGAAGGATGTCCCACCCTATTGCGTGGTTGGCGGAGTACCGGCAAGGATTATAAAAACCGTGGAAGAACCATTGAGTTGAAATGCTTATAGAGCATGATCGATAGAGGAACTAAGCATTTTACAAATGGCAAGATGCCCGTTATAATGTGGACATACCGAAAAACAAAACGCATATCAACAGAAATCACACATTGATAGGAGGGAGAAACATGACCATTGAGGGGGCAAGCGAACGCTTTGGTGTTCCCCTTGAAAAATTGCGGCTCTATGAAAAGCAGGGCTTGTTCGACTGTCACAGGCAGCCAGATGGCAACATTGATTATACCGATGAATTGATGGATTACATCGGAATCATCAATGTTTTGACAGAGGCTGGTGCAGAGGCTGAAACGCTTCGGGGTTTTATGTGCAGGCTCATGCAGAGCGAGATCTCAAAAGAGGAAAAGCTCCGTTACCTGCGCACACAGCGGGCGAAGCTATTGGAGAATATCCACTCCAAGCAAAAATCTCTGGATCAGCTCGATTATATCATCTTTAACGAGAATCGAGCTTAAACTTCTAAAATGAAAGGATGTATACGAAAATGAAAAAAGATTTAGGTTCTGTGCTGGCACTTTATCCTACGCCTCTTGTGGTAGTGGGAGCCATGGTAAATGGGAAACCCAACTGGACGCTGGTGGGCCATGTGGGAATCATGGGACATGACCACATCATGGTCAGCCTCGCAAAGCCCCACTATATCAATCAGGGCATCCGTGAGAGTAAAGTCCTCTCGGTCAACATTGTAGACGAAGCATGGCTGAAAAAGGCCGACTATGTGGGCTGCTTCAGCGGCAATAAAGTTGACAAGTCCGAAGTGTTCGACCATGCTATCGCACAGGGCGGTGCGCCTGTGATTAACGAGGCGAAGCTGTCCATGGTTTGCTCGGTGGAGGACATCTACGAGACAAAGGGCTTTGATAACTTCATTCTCACCATTGCCCATACCTACGCCGAGGAAAGCATTCTGAACGAGGCCGGCAAGATTGACTATGACATCTTTAAGCCCATCCTGTTCGAAATGCCCGGTTACACCTATCTGAAAACCGGCGAAACCGCAGCCAAGTGCATGACCCTTGGCAAAGAGAAAAAATAAAAGAAGCGGGCATCAGCAAAATGTGCAGGAGCCTGCCAAATGAAAGGAGATTACCAATATGAAAAAAATACTTTCTCTTATCCTGGCACTCACCATGGTGTTTACCCTTGCAGCCTGCGGCAATAGCAGTGCTGGGGAGAGTGAACCTTCTGAAATCCCCTCTCAAACGGAAGGTTCTGCTGTTCCTGAAGAAAGTGAAATCACTGTCCCTACCGAAAACACCACCCAGCCGGAAGAAAGCACCCAGCCGGAAGAATCTTCGGAGCCGGAAGCAGTTGCGGGTTCCACTTCCCTGATTGTTTACTTCTCTTGGTCTGGCAATACAGAGTCTGTGGCAAATGAAATTCAGGCCCAGACCGGAGCGGATGTTTTTGAGATTATTCCGGAGGAAGCCTATACCGATGACTACGATACCCTTCTGGATATTGCACAGGAGGAACAGCGAAATGATGCCCGTCCAGTCATCGCCGGAACCGTGGAAAACTTCGATCAGTATGAGGTCATCTACTTTGGCTACCCCAACTGGTGGGGAGACATGCCAATGATCCTCTACACATTCCTGGATGAATACGATTTCTCCGGCAAAACCATTGCACCCTTTGTCACCAGCGGCGGCAGCGGATTTTCGGGTACAATCAGCACCATCCAGTCTATGGAGCCGGACGCGACTGTTGTTGACGGCCTTTCCCTGGGAAGCTCTGCTGCTAAGAATCCCAGCAGCGATGTGAGTGACTGGCTTTCTTCCCTGGGTCTGAGCGAATAAGGAGGACACATGATGAAGCGGATCACCGCAATGCTGCTTATGGCTGCGATGCTCCTATCCTTGGCAGCTTGCAGTAGCAATACAAATTCCACAGAAACAAAAGATGTTTCAGAGCCTCATGCTGCGACAGAAAGCACCATGACAACCAATGCACCGGAGAATTCTGAGGAATCGGAAATGAATAGCTTATAAATATGGAAGAAACGGCGAAAGCGAGGGTTAATCCCCCGCTCTTTGCTTTTACATATTCGCACCTTTGATAGACTGCTCCTATTCTGATAAAAAGAAAGCGAGACAAGAAATCAACCAATATTATAGGAAAGGAAGGATAGCTTATGGCTAAGAAAAAAAGTGTCCCACAGTATGGGACAGTTACACGGAAAGGAATCCAGTATTACCGGACGCGGATTACGGATGCAGACGGCAAAAGGGTGGACTTATATGCCGAAACCTGCGAGGAACTGTATCAGAAAGAGCAGGAGGCACGCAGTCAGGTGGCGGACGCTATTTTTCGCAGGGAGCATCCGACTGTTGCGGAATATTGCGAGAAGTGGCTGTTGATGCAGTCGGCAAAGGTTTCTGCAGCGACTCTAAAGGGCTACACCTCCCGCATGAATAATTACATAGTCAAGCCTCTGGGCGATATGTACCTGTCAGATGTGACAGCGGATGATATTCGTTTGGCGCTGATACCGGTGTCGAAAATGTCTGCAAGTATATATAGCACGGTGAATATGCTGATGAAGTGTATCTTCTACTCGGCAGAACGCAGCCAGTTGATTGACTATAACCCAGCCGCAGGTATTTCCGCCAAGGGCGGCAAACCCGCGAAAGTTAAGGATGCTCTGACAGATGGGCAGGTGGAGATACTTTTGGATACGATCCGGGAGCTTCCCCCGTATGTTTTCACCATGATTGGCCTGTATGCTGGCCTGCGCCGGGAGGAGATTCTGGGACTGCAATGGGACTGCGTATTTCTGGATGTTCCTACCCCGTATATCTCTGTGCGGCGTGCATGGCGCTCGGAGAAAAACAGGCCAGTGGTTTCCACGGTTCTAAAGACCCCGGCGGCAAAACGGGATGTTCCGATCCCCAAGTGCTTGGTGAATTGCCTGCGGGAAGCGAAAGAATCGTCCATCTCCGATTATGTAATTGCTGACAGCAAGGGGGAGCCGTTATCCTATTCGCAGTTCCATCGAGTATGGCAGTATGTGGTGGTTCGTTCTACCAAGGAGAGAGTCTATTATAAATATGTAAACGGTCAGGGCATTCGCTGTCCTGTCAAGCCAACGCTGGGAGGTCATCAGAAGAACAATCCCAAGCTGGTGTATAGCATTGATTTTGAGGTGACGCCCCACCAGCTCCGGCACACTTATATTACAAATCTGCTTTATGCCGGTGTTGACCCCAAGACGGTTCAATATCTTGCCGGACACGAAAACAGCAAGACAACGATGGACATTTACGCCAAGGTGAAGTATAATAAGCCTGAACAGCTTGTGGGTGTTGTAAACGCTGCATTCAGCCAGTAACTTTGCTAAGATTTGCCCCCATTTCTTGATTAAATAGTGGGGCAACTTTGAAGCGGAGAGCCAAAAAGCCTTGAAAAATCAAGGGAAATTGAATTTGGGTTGTGAAAAGTACGGCCTCAAGGCGGCTCGTCGCGCGCCGCAGTTTTCAAAGCGTTAAATGTTCAAAAAACCCTGGAAAATCAAGGCTTCCGGGTTTTTTTTGTTTGATATAGTTTGACGTAGTTTGATACAATTTGATGTATTTTCTAGTGGTTAATTCAGGGGTTAAATTGAAAAAATGGTTAAAAAATGGGTTAAACAAAAACCAATCGAGACCCAATTTTGGGACTTGCAAGGACGGCCATGTGAAAGCTTTTTTCCCATCAGACAGTTTGTCATAATCTGACAGAATTTGACCAAAAGGAAATGATTTTATTAGAGAGCGCTCAGTAGAAATATATTGCTGGGCGCTTTTTCTATTTGAAAAAAATAACAAGTGAATCATGGACCGGGTATGCCGGAATAACGAGATGTTCATAATTGAGCATCTTTTTTTGTGCGCAGAGATTGGTAAGAAATTTTGCGGCTAATGCAGCTTCAGGTCTCCGCTCATGCTTCGGTCGTATCCATTTCATGAAATTCAGGAAACGGAGGATTTTATGATTACTCATTTTATTGCTTTTTGTTTGGGCGGGTTTTTCGGAATTGCAACGTTGTGTATGTGCTTCGCAGCAAGTGAAGAGGATCGCAGAAGTGGAGAGCCTCGCCCTCGCCGGGTGGCATCCCATCCAGAGGATGGGATAAACCATGCAGAATCGTGCCAAAGGCACGATGGCTCGGCCTGCGTCCCACAGCAAAGCTGTGGGACAAGTAATGGATGTTATGACGAGAAAGGAGATGTAAAGGAATGAACACGCAGATTATCTGCCTTGGGAACCAGAAAGGCGGAGTCGGAAAAACCCAGACTTGTGTGAATCTTGGTGTTGATCTGGCACGGCAGGGTAAGAAGGTTCTGATTGTGGATCTCGATCCTCAGGCCAGCGCGACAATCAGCCTGGGTTTTCCACGTCCGGATCAGTTTCCGGTTACGGTATCAACGGTCTTAGGAAAAATTTTGACGGATCAGCCAATCGATCCGGGAGAGGGAATACTGCATCAGGCAGAAGGCGTTGATCTGATGCCAGCGGATATTCAGCTATCCGGTATGGAAGTATCTCTGGTGAATATGATCAGCCGAGAGACGGTATTACGCCAGTATCTGGATACAGTGAAAAGTCAGTATACGCATATTCTGATTGATTGTCAGCCATCGCTGGGAATGCTTACTGTCAATGCTCTGGCAGCAGCCACACGCATTATTGTGCCGGTTCAGGCTGAATATCTTCCAGCTAAAGGATTGGAACAGCTTTTACAAACAGTCGGTAAGGTCAGACGGCAGATTAACCCGACATTACAAATTGACGGGATTCTTCTGACTATGGTAGATAAACGGACCAACTTTGCGAGAGAAACGGCGTCACTGATCAGGGATACTTACGGAAGAAAAATCAATGTATTTAAAACGGAAATTCCGTTTTCCGTAAAAGCAAAAGAAGCAACTGCGGCAGGGATGAGTATCTATGCTTACGACCCAAAAGGAAAAGTGGCGGGAGCGTATATGGAATTGACGAAAGAGGTGTTGAATCTTGAAAAGCAGCGCGAAAAACATAAAACTTGCGTCCGTCGATGATCTTTTTAAGACAGACGAAGGACGGGCGGATGATGAAAGGGAACGCGTGCAGGAGATTGCGATTTCTGAATTGCATCCCTTTAAAGATCATCCTTTTAAGGTTTTAGATGATGAAAAAATGATGGAGACAGTTGAGAGTGTACAGCAATACGGCGTTCTGGTTCCGATTATCGCAAGGCCGTCGCCGGAAGGAGGATATGAGATTGTTTCAGGCCATCGCCGGCATAGAGCTTGTGAATTGGCAGGAAAAGAGACAATGCCTGTGATTGTGCGTGATTTGGATGATGATGAAGCAGTTTTGCTAATGGTGGATAGCAATTTGCAAAGAGAAACAATACTTCCAAGTGAAAGAGCCTTTGCTTTTAAGATGAAGTTGGAAGCCATGAATCATCAAGGACAGCGAGTTGATTTAACTTGTTCCCAAGTTGGG
The DNA here is from genome assembly GCA_021201665.1 of Lachnospiraceae bacterium. GTDB lineage: Bacteria > Bacillota > Clostridia > Lachnospirales > Lachnospiraceae > Choladousia. Next base: position 68,011 of record JAJQEO010000003.1, read on the forward strand.
AACAAGTTACAAGGGAAAAAATCCAGTGATGTTTTGGCAGAAGAAGTTGGACAGAGTAAAAATCAGATTTTTCGATATATCCGTCTTACAGAACTGATTCCTCCACTCTTGGATATGGTGGATGAAAAGAAGATTGCCTTTAACCCGGCATATGAGTTGTCATTTTTGAAACCCAAAGAACAGGAAATGCTGATTGAAACGATGGATTATGAGCAGGCAACGCCGTCACTCTCCCAGGCACAGCGTTTGAAACAGTTTAGCCAGGATGGGCGTTTAACGGAAGATTCTATGCTTGCGATTATGTCCGAGGAAAAGAAGCCGGTTCAGGACCGGGTAATGTTCACCTCGGATGTCCTGAGAAAGTATTTTCCGAAGGATTACACGCCGAGAAAGATGGAGGAAACGATTATCCAGCTTTTGGAACAGTGGAAACAAAGGCGGCAGATACAACAGGAACAGCAGCGGAAAAAACGTAATTCCCGGTGAATTATTTACACAACTATTTTCAAAGCTGCCGTGATGAATTTCTTTGAGCAGAAGCCGGATACCGTTTGCTTTCGACACTGGCTACAGCTTTATGAAACAGAAAACTATGAATATTCAGAGCAAACCACAGAAGAATGGAAGGAGATTTTGCTATGCGCTATACAACTTACAATACCGCGAATGACAGGGAAAACAATGAAATTTTATTCAGGGATGCGGAGCATGAACAGTTCTGTCTGCAATCGTTGGAAAAATGCAGATGGTGTGATGTGTACCACGAAGCATTGGTGTACTGCCTGGGCATTGACCGGGATACGCGGGAACACATAGATCGTATCTATGATTTCAGGAGTGGAAACGTGAAACCGGAATGCCTTCATGAGGGGTGGCAGACAAGCGGCAGTATGCGAACGGTCCGGATGGCTTTTAACCTCTATTGTAACGGGACACCGAGTGTGTACGGCATCAAGAACTCGAAAGATAAGCTGCGTGAGTGTGGTGAATATTCAGTGAGCGATTTGTTCAGCTGTGGCTATGCGAAATACTTTTGGGAAGCAGTGAAAATCCGCTATCCGGAATATTGTGGCTAAGCGGAGGGAGAACGAATTGACTGGGTGCGGCCTGTATTTCAGATGCAGGCCGCGCTCACTCCAAAGATAACAAGACAAGACTCTTGAAAGAAATGGAGGTGTGATATGGAGAATAAATTCGAGTTTGATTATTTCCATGAGTATGAATCGGAACAGTTCTCCTTTTACCGTATCCCAAAGCTGTTGTTTACGGATGAATATTTCAGGAAACTGTCCTGCGATGCGAAAGTGCTTTACGGGCTGATGCTGGACCGGATGTGCCTTTCTCTGAAAAACCACTGGGTGGACAGCGAAAGGCGTGTCTACATTATTTTCACGATTGAACAGGTGACGGAATACCTGAATTGCGGGCGGGATAAGGCGATGAAGATTCTCGCAGAACTGGATACGAAAAAGGGGATTGGTCTGATTGACCGTGTGAAACAGGGATTTGGGAAACCGGATGCGATCTATGTGAAGAATTTTATCGCAAAGCCAAAGCAGCAGCCGGGAAATTCTGAACTGAAGAGTGGAGAAGAATCAGGTGCAAATTCGGAGAATGAAAAGAAGCAGCCCGAGCAGAGAGAAGGTGAGATGGCGGAAAGTGTTGAAAATAAAAAGATCCCAGCGGAAAAAGATGGGTACAAGCCGATAGAATCCAGTGACGAGGATTATGAGCGTGTGCCAAAGGAGACGGAATCTATTGCAGAGCGGAAGAAAGATTTCCGGGACAAGGCGGAAGAGAGTCTTATGGATGCATTTTTGCACGAATGTATGTCTGCCGGAGATTCACAGGAATATGCAATGGGTGGCTCTGGAAGCGGGTTTTCCAAAGTAAGTGGATACCTTAATCCGGAAGCCGGTGATGCGGATTTGCCGCAGTCGGAATCTCCGATTTATCGCAGTCGGGAAAGTCGATTTG